>CAZJZV010000011.1:0-50029 GCA_964550635.1 uncultured Bacteroidaceae bacterium | reverse complement strand
CGTGGGTTCCCTTTTAAGGGGGAACGGCAATAGGGGAAACACGTGAGGAAGGGGGAATGGTGATTAGGGTGCAAGCACTCACTTTATTTCGCTTTCAAAGAAAGCGACAGCAACATAAAAAGCACTCTTTGTAGAGTGCTTTTATGTTATGCGCCAAATAGCGCGGTTTTAGTCTAAGTCTTTCCAAAGGGACTTATACACCTTCTCATGATATTGGATGGTATCCGCATATTTGAGTCCCATGTTGTTGGCTCTTTGGTTGTAAAGGTCGGATTGTTTGCCTTCGGTAAGGTCGTTTTCGACTTGCTCGCCGACGGTTACGTTGTCATCCGCGGTTGCGCCGTAGGACAGGATATAGTCGCTGGGAAGGACACCGCTGCCGTCTACATCTGCGGTCAAAACGTTGCCGGTGCAAGCGTTGTACGCGTCCTTATCCCACGCTTTGTAGGAGCACATCAAGATGAAGATGCCCGCATACGCGTTGGAAGTCGAACCGCTTTCGATGAAGGAGTCTGCAAAGCAATAGAAGTTGCCTTGAGTTGCGGTGCCGTCCACGGAGTAGGTGCCTGCGCCTTTCTTGATAAGACCGCGAGCAAGGTCGGTAAATTCGGAGAGATAACTGCTATCTTCGCCATCGGGGGTGATGAGATAACCGAGACCGCCGTTGTTGCTATCGGTAGAAGTCATACCGCCGTCGTCGCCCACGAGATATACCCAAGCGGTTGCGACTTTGTTGAGCCAGTAGATGCCTTGACCGTAGGTGAGTTCGCCTGCGGTGACGAACGCTTTGACGGATTCAAAACTGTTGTAGATTTGTTCAACGATACCGTTCGTGCCGAGTGCGGAAACCGTTTCAATCATATAAGGCATCGAAGGACATTCGCTGACGTTGTAGGTGATTGCAAAGTTGCCGTCCGCATCCTTTCCAAAGGAAAGAATATTCGCATAGTTGTTTCCGCCTTCCTTTTGATAAGTCGCGTCGGGGGTTTTGGTGCCTTTGCCGTCCGCGGTGTAATCGTTGTAGGGGTTGGCGGGGTCGGTCATAGGATCGACGATGGTGACGCCTTCGCCGTAGTTGATTTCGGCTTCGGGATCGTATTCGGGGTTGGACACGTTCACTTTGATTGCGGAGAGTTTTTGGTCACGGAGAGTGAGAATGTTCTCTTTGGGCAAAGTTCCTTCTTTCACGAGATTGACGAGATAATCGGTGTCTTCTTGGCTGAGCTTGAGAAGGATATTTTGCACGAAGCCGTAACCGCTATTGTTCTCGTCCACGGTGAACTTGTGGAAGTAGGTGGTGGAAAGGGAGCTTGTGAGTGCGGAGCTATAAGAAGATTCGCTTGCATTGAAGGTTTCCTTGTTGTCCTTGACGAGTTTTGCAAATCTTGCGTTGACTTCGGATTCGGACACGTTGACTTCGTTGCCGATATAGCGTTCGAGTTTCGTGATGAGAACGGTCTTCATCTCGGCAGTGAGATAGTAGTCGTAATCGCGGAAGTTGGATTTGATATTCTTTTTGAGTTCCGCAATACCTCTATCAACGTAGGTTGCGAAATCTTCGTCCTTGATTTCGGTTTCGATATCGAGTTCGATTTCTTTGGATTTGATTTTTGCGACGTAGGATTCGTTTGCGTTGAAGTCCTTGTCGAAGAATCTTTCGCTGACGGTGACGTCTTCGCTATCGGGATCGTAGTCGTCTTTCTCTTCTTCTTCGGGCATAGTTGCTCTTGCGGTCAAGCTCTTAACCCATTTTGCGTAAAGGGTGACGGACTTGTCGATTGCGGTGTTGTCGAAATCGAACTTCGTACCCCAATCGCCGTCGGCGGAGCCGTTTTTGGTGAACCAACCGTAGAACGCATAACCGCTATAAGTAGGAGCGGTGGGAGCGGTGGTTTTTTGACCTTTTTGGATGGTGACGGTTTCGACGTCGCTACCGCCCAAAGATTCGTATCTGACCTTGACGGGATCGGTGACTTCGACGGTTTCTTCGACTTCTTCCTCTTCGGCGTTGTTGTAACTGTCGTCAAGGACGAGGTTTTCGATGAGCGTCGCAAGGGAAGAATTCATATCGGCGTTCGTTTCGTCGATAGCCTTGGAAATCTCGCTCTTCGTGAGAAGTTGCTCGAAAGAAACAAGTTCGGGGACGGAGCCTGCAGGGAGTTTGCCTGCGGCGACGTACGCCTTGGTGATTTCGTCTTTTGCAAACAAAACGAGAAGTTCGCGTTGCGCAAGGGACTTCACGATATAGTCCGCAGTTTCTTGATAGGACATGCCGTAGTAGTTCACGTAAGTGTAGGCATAGCTGTTGAAACTTGCGGTCAATTCACCTTTGGACACCGTTGCGGTCTGATTTCCGTAAGTGACGGTGGCTACGATTTGATTTGCATCTCTTTCGTCGTTTTTCTTGAAAATCTCATCACAGCCGACGAGGGTGCCGACTATGAAGGAAATCGTGAGTACGAATACGAGTGCAAGGATTAGTCTTTTTTTCATAATTTATCTCCGTATGCGGATATAATTTTACAATAGTATAGACATTATACACGCAAGAGCGCGCATACGCAAGCGTTTTTTCAAGGTTGCGCGCATTTCAGGCTCAATCGAGCGCGGAAAGGAAGAAATTCAACACCTTTTCTATCCGCTCTTCGGGGGACAATCCGTTCACGTCGAAGACGAGAGTCGGGGGTATCGTGGACGTCAAAACGGTGTCTGTCGCGTGGGTTGCGACCGCTCGCATAAGTCCTTCGTTTTTGAAAACTTCCGTATCGTAGAAACTTGCGCCCGCTCCCCTTCTGTCAATGGTTATTTTGGAAACGTCGAAGTTTTTGGCGGTATTTTTGAGCAGGGATACGTTGATGAGATTGAGTAGCGGTTTGTCGGGTGCGCCGTAAACGTCGGTGAGTTTTTCGACGAGCGCGTCCCTTGACGACAGTGATTGCACCGTCGCGATTTCCTTGTATATCCGCATTTTATCCCTACCCGACACGTAGCCTTCTCGGATATAGGCGGGAGCGTCGACACGCATAACGACGTCTTTGACTTCCTTTTTCGCAGTGCCGGTGCGAAGTTCTTCAATGGTTTCGTTGAGAAGTTCGATATACATTTCGTAGCCGACCTTTTCAACGTGACCGTGTTGCTCCGCGCCGAGCATATTGCCCGCTCCGCGTATGCTCAAATCGCTGAGCGCAACCTTGAATCCACTGCCGATTTCCACGTTGTCAAGCAAAGCTTGAAGTCGTTTTTCGGCAAGTTCGGAGAGAGTGCCGTTTTCGGGTATCGTGAAGTATGCGTGCGCCAAAACTCCGCGCCGTCCCACCCTTCCGCGCAGTTGATAGAGTTGCGCAAGCCCGAAATGCCCCGCGTCAAGCACGATAAGGGTGTTTGCATCGGGCAAGTCTATGCCGTTTTCAATGATAGTCGTCGAGACGAGTACGTCGTACTGCTTGTCGTAAAACGCACTCATCCGCTTTTCGAGTTCGACGGGATTCATCTGTCCGTGAGCGGTGATTATGCGCACTCCGCCGTCGAGTATCGAGTGGAGTTTTTGAGCGTATAGATCGAGCCCGTCCACATCGTTCAAGAGTATCAGCACCTGTCCGCCCCTTGCGCACTCTCTTGCGACCGCGTCTTTCACGAGCGCATCCGAATAGTGAGTGACGTAGGTCTGCACGGGGAGCCTACCTCTCGGCGCGGTTTCGAGCATGGATATATCCCTTATCCCCGACAGTGCCATATTTAGCGTTCTGGGAATGGGAGTCGCGGACAGAGTTAGCACGTTGACCTGCGGATATTTCTCTTTGAGTTTTTCCTTGTGGTCAACCCCGAAACGTTGTTCTTCGTCGAGGACGAGAAGTCCGAGATCGTTGAATTTGACTTTGCTCGAAAGCACTTTGTGAGTCGCAATCACGACGTGCAACGTGCCGTCTTCAAGGCGTTTCAAGGTTTCGTTGTTTTCTTTCGTGGACTGCAAACGAGTGAGCAAAGCGCAGTCTATATCGAATTTTTCAAGACGGGGTTTCAACGCTTCGTAGTGTTGTCTTGCAAGAATGGTCGTAGGCGCGAGCAACACCGCCTGTTTTGCGTCGATAATGGTCTTAAACATGGCGCGGAAAGCGACTTCCGTCTTGCCGAAACCGACGTCGCCTATGACGACGCGGTCCATGATTTTTCCGCTCTCCATATCCTTTTTTATATCGTCGATTGCTTTGAGTTGGTCGACGGTTTCTTCATAGGGGAAATCGTCTTCAAACTCCTTTTGCCAAACGGTATCTTCGGAGTATTTGAACCCCAATTTTTTCTCACGGATAGCGTAAAGTTCAAGGAGATTGACGGCAAGTTTTTTGACGGAAGAGCGCACCTTTTCTTTCTCTCTTTCAAACTCTTTACCGCCGAGTTTGTTGAGCCGCGGATGCTCTTCGCCGACGAATTTTTGCAGGCTATCCGTCTGATCTGTAGACACGTAAAGGGTGTCGCCGTCACGGTATTTAAGCACGATAAATTCTTTCTCGAATTCACCCGTTTTGACCATTTGCGTACCTTCGCAAATACCTATGCCGTGAACACGATGCACCACATAATCACCCTGTTTTGGTGCGATAAACTGCGTTTTGTGTGAAATGACGCTTTCGCCGTGACGTTTGCCGATGCACTCCGACACGCCGACTACGAGTATTCTCAAATGCGGATAACAGAATCCGCTTTCAATCTCCAAAGGAGTGACGAGCACGCCTTCTCCGTCTTTCCCGGTTGCGTTGCCGTCTTCGCTAAATCGTGCGAAAACTTCTTCTTCGTTTAGGCTTCTTGCGATGGCTTTCGCTTTCTCCGCGCTACCGCACGCAAGCACCACTTTATATCCACTTTGACGGAATCCGCGAAGGTCGTTATATATGCTCCCCGCGTCGAGATAATATTTGCTGACGGGAAGGCATTTAGGCTCAAGAGTCAAGGTCGGCTCGAAGATGGGATTCGAGAGTGCAAGGGAAGTGAAACTCACCTTTCTGCGAAGCAAAATCGCGCGCTTGAATTCGTGATAGGAATACACCGCCTTGTTATGTTCGGGAAGCACGTCTCCGCTCTCTGCAAGGACGTTTATTCTGCCCGCAAATTCCTTGCCTAGTACTGCCAATTTTTCGTTGATTGCCTTTGGCTCGTCGAAAATCACGACGGATTGTCTGCCCGACTTTTTCGCTGCGTAGTCGATATAATCGAACACGGAATACGACTTGTCCGAAAAGGGCATAGCCCACACGGCAGACGGCTCGCTTGCGCCTGCGTGCAAGGAGTCCACAAACTTCATTGCGTTGTCGTTTTCGGGATATGCGGACAGTTTTTTCTTTATCTTCTCGACGTCGTCTTCATCGAAGATTATCTCCCCTGCGGGTGAAATCAATACCCTGTCCACTTCGCATACGGAGCGCATTTCTTCCACGTCGATTTGCTTGATTTCTTCGACGAGTTCATCGAAAAAGTCAATTCGATATGCCTTTCCGTCCACTGCGTAGACGTCGATAATATCCCCTTTCAGAGAGAAGTCGCCGATTTCCGCAATCACGTCTTGACGGACGTAACCGGAATTTACGAGTTTTTCGGCAACCGCCTGTGGCTCGATTATATCTTCCTTGGCAACGGTGAAAGAATACTTGTCGAAAAGCTCGGGATTGGGAAGTTTTTGGACGAGTGCGTCCGCGGACACGACGAGAGTTTCCGCACTTCCCGCAACGAAAGACGAAAGCGCGACTATGCGGTCGCGGGAAAGTTTGTTCCCCACTCCGCCCCTATGGAATAACACGTCGTCGCGGTGAGGAAAATATATGGTTTCACCCTTTTCGTAAGAGTCGAGTTTTTTGAAAATGCTGGTTGCGGACAATGCGTCCGCGGTGACGTAGAGTTTGACGGCAGGTATGGCAAAACCAAGGTGCGCTTTTGCGCCCTCGGTCAGTCGCAACACGGCGGTAGATGAAAGTTTGCCGTCGGGTAGCCGTTTGTCGCCAAGTGCGGAAAGACAAGAAAGTTTTCCGCCAAGGTGTGGTAGCGTCAAATGTTCGGGAATCATTTCTTTCTGTTCAAGACTTCTTCAATGCGTTGAACGTCTTTGCCTTTGAGTAGGTCGATGATACCGTCCGCGACGAGTGCGATACCTTCGTCAAGGGCGGGTTTGTCTGCATAATCGACCTTTGAAAGCACCAAATCAATCAGTTGAACGTCCTTTTGTGCTAGTTCGCCGTTCTTGATGCCTATGCGCATACGCTTGAAATCGGTGCGTTCGAGACGGCCTACTATGTTTCTCATTCCGTTGTGAGTGCCCGCGCTTCCTTCTTCTCTCATACGCGTTTTTCCGACGGGCAGGTCGGCGTCGTCATAGACGACTACGAGTTCTTCTTTGACGTCGACTTTGTATTTTTTGACGAGTGCATGCACTGCATTCCCCGACAAATTCATATACGTATCGGGTTTTGCAAGCACGAATTTCACGCCGTCGATTACTCCTTCCGCAACGTGCGATTCCGTGGCTTTTTGCTTGACGAATTTCACGCCGAGTTTTTTCGCGACTGCGTCAACCGCCATGAATCCGATATTGTGATAGGTGCTTTTGTACTTTGCCCCGGGGTTCCCGAGTCCTACGATGAGATACATATTTCTCCTTTGAGGTCATTCCCTCTTTTTGGAAGTGGCGCGCGTGCGCCCTATCGTGAACGTATTGTCATCCACGCTCTCACTGACGGTAGTGCCCGCCGCGATGAAAGCGTAGTTGCCTATATTAAGTGGCGCAACGAGATTTACATTTGCACCGATGAAGCATCCGTCGCCGACTGTGGTGCGGTGCTTGTTTTTGCCGTCGTAGTTGCAAAACACCGTCCCGCAACCGACGTTGGTACCCTTACCGATTTCCGCATCACCGATATAGGTCAAGTGTGCGCTTTTCGTCCCGTCCCCTATCGACGACGACTTGACTTCGACGAAGTCCCCTATCCTACATCCGTCCCCTACGACCGCATTTCTGAGTCTTGCGAAAGGGCCTACCGACGTGCGCGCGCCTATGCGCGAGCCGACGACGTGGGAATAAGAACATATTCCGTCTTCGAGAAGGACGCTGTTTTCAAAATACGAGCCTTCAACCGTGCCGTGAATTTCGCACTCCCCGATTATACGAGAAAACGGCAACACTACGCTTCCTTGTGCAAGTTGTGCGGTGTCGTCGATGAAAGTGGTTTCGGGGGACGGAATGAATACTCCGCGGTTTAGCAGTCCGTCGATTATCCGCCCTTTTAGTGTATTATACACTATATTATAAGATTTTGCACTACCGAGTTTTGAAAAAACGTCGGAATATACGATTTCCGTCTTTCCGCCACCGCCCGCCGTATATATTCCTTCGTCCCCGTCTCCGAAATTGAGAGTACGCACGCCCTTTCGTTTCATCGCGCCAATTAGCCGTTTTATATCGTCTATGCGGACAAGGGGCATATCCGTGTTTAGCACGACGACGGTTTTGTCGGCGGGTATATCTGCAGGCGAAAAATTTTCATCCGCAACTCTGTTCGCAGACGGAAATTCGCGGTCTAAATACTCCGCCGTTTTTCTGCCGAGAATTTTATTCTCGAATTTGCCTTTTTTGATTATCACGAAAAAATCCAACATATCTCATCGTATGCGGTGAGATAAGAAAAGTTGCAAAGTTTTTGGCACAAATCCTTGAATTTCAACTCTCCGCCGTGCTATTCTCTCATCGTCGCAGGCTGTCCGATGCGGGCAAATAAACCGTAAAGGAGAATGTCTATGAGCAAAAAGAAAATCGTATGCACTTTGGTATCTTTTTTGACTGTTCTTGCAACCGTTCTGGGCTGCGTATTCGGGATAGACGTCGATTTTGACGGAGTACTTCCCGACGATGCATACGTCGTAGACGTATCCGACGAAGCGCACGGACAGAACTGATCTTTGCGGCAGAAAAACGCGGTGGAATTTTCCACCGCGTTTTTCGTTGTCTTCTTGATTTATCACGAAAGGATTATTTTGTTTTTCATTCTATCCTTTTTCTCAAAAGAATTATCGCATTTCCTTTGTTTCGGTTTTTTGAAAAATTATCTTCATTGAATTACGTCACGAAAGACTTGTTTCGCATTACGTTTCATTTTGTTACAAAAAGTTGCATTTTGTTACGTAACGTTTTGTTACTTTTCAGTCGTTACCCGATTTTTTGCGAGCGCGCATTCTCTTGAAAAAGTCGCTAACGATAGCGGAGCATTCTTCTTGCAAAACTCCCCCTTCGACTTCAACGGTATGATTGAAAAGTCCGTCTTGGAAGATATTGATTTTGCTCCCGCACGCACCGGTTTTTTCGTCGTATGCGCCGAAATAGACCGCGCGCACCCTTGACAACACCATTGCCATAGCGCACATTGCACAAGGTTCGAGAGTTACGTAGACGTCGCAGTCTTCAAGCCACCAATTCCCGACCGTTTCGCTTGCCTTTTTCAAAGCGAGCATTTCCGCGTGGGAAGTTGCAGAGTTATCTCTTTCCTTTCTGTTTTCACTTTCCGCGACTATCACTCCGTCCTTGACGACGACCGCGCCGACGGGGACTTCGTCCGCATCCGCACTGCGCTTTGCCAGTTCAATCGCTCTCAACATAAATTTTTCTTCCATACGACCTCACTTGTGATAGGGCAAACCCGCGTTTATGGTGAGTGCCCTATAAATCTGCTCGCTTGCCATAACCCTGAACATTTGATGAGGGAAAGTCATCTTGCCGAAAGACAGGATGAAATCCGCTTTTTTTCTCGTTTCGTCGTTGTGTCCGTGACTGCCTCCGATGAGAAAACTGAACTCACATTCACCGTCAATGCACTTCTTGTCGATGAGAGACGCAAGTCCTTCGCTTGACAATTCCTTCCCCCTACCGTCCAAGAGAATGATATAACCCTTTGCCTTTTCAAGGAGTTTTTCTCCTTCGATACGGCTCTGCTCTTCCGCCGATTTCGACTGCGGTGCGTCGGGAATTTCCACGACGTTAAAATCCGCAAATCTCGAAATGCGTTTTGCATACTCTTTGACCGCGTTTGAAAAGTAGTCTTCTTTGATTTTGCCGATTGCAATAAGATTGATTTTCATCGCATAAGCCCCCACGCAAAAGTGAACGCAGTCGCCGCTACGCCGACCGCAACCGTGATATAGAATAGCGCGCTTTTATATATAGGACGCGCGCCGACGTCCCCACCTGCGAAAATGGTGTCTTCGAGTCTGCCTTCCGCGACCGCGTCTTTACGCATACGGTAAAACAACAACACCATAACCCCCACCGCTACGACCGCAAGAATTGCACCCACGACGTAGCCGAGAAGAGAGCCGTACAACCAGTCCGAAATCTTCCCCATAAACGAGAGCCAACCGCCCGTGTAGTCGCCGTATCCCCAGAGCACCGAAACTGCGTTGTTGAGAAAGTGAACGAAGATAGCGGGGAAAATCGAACCGCTGTAATAGACGATGAGCGCAATCACAAGTCCGTCGAAAAAGGTGTACCCTGTTTGGCGGATATTTTGGTGCATGAGAGAAAAGAGCAAGGCGGACAACAAAACCACCTTCCAACCACTGTCGCGGTAGCACGCAAAGAGAAGTCCCCTGTGCGTAAACTCTTCAAAGACCGCGGGGAGCAGAGCCGTCAACGCAAGTTCGGATAGAAGCACCCCGACGGACGTATATTCAGTCTGACTCGACGAATAGACGAACCCGATCTCTCGAAGCACCATAGACCAAAAAACCGAGAGCATTGTCGCAAGATATATCATCGCAACGCCTATGCCGAAAGAACGCAACATATCGCGAAAAGACGGTTTCTTGAAGTTAAATTCGTAGAATAAAGTGCCGATTGTGTGATTTGCGGGTTTTGAACGAAGAAAATACCAGAGTGAGAAAGGCACAACGCCAAAGCATATAAGTTGCACGATACAGGTGAAGAAAACGCTACTGTCCGCGCCCATTTTTTCGGGCAGATTTTCGCCTATCGCCACCCTTAACAACAGGGTGCATACGATGACTATAAGGTAGGTTATTTCCCCGGCCGTCCGTCTTGAAAGCGTTCTCGTCATAGCAAATTCAAAAGGAAATTCAACACCCAATAGAACGCGGCAAAACCGATTGAAATCCACACGTTAGGCATACGTTGCGCCTTGCCAAGGCACTCGACTCCCGCCGATTCATAAAGGGTGTAGTAGACTTTTTTCCAACCGTATTTCGTGAACAACGAGCGGATGAAACGCGCGCAGTCAAGCACGAAATTCGATTTCTTTTTCGTGGGTGCGTCGTAGGTTACCGTGATGGTGTAGTCCCCGCAGTCCACCTTGTTTTCATACAAACTGAACTCCGCGTTTTTGCCCTTGCCGAGCCTGTAATATGCATAGAGCAATATCGCAAGAAGGAAGAGTCCGACCACTACGCTGACCGTCCCGGTCAGGAAATTCCAATAGCCTAAATCCGCTACGATTTGATCAACTTTGGGAATATATGCGGTCACGGTGAGCGTGATGAAGTTGTTGAGAAAATGCACTATCATACACGGCACGATCGAGCCTGACAAAATGAACAATGTAGCAAGCACGACACCCAGTCCGAATTGGTGCACGGTCTGCATGGGATTTGCGTGCATAAGACTGAACAAGAGTGCGGAAATGAATATGCCGAAAGTGACGTCTCTCGTATTTAGACCACCGCCGAGAAGCATACCCCTACACACGATTTCTTCCCCTATTGCGGGCAAAATCGCCATGCAGAGAAGCGCAAGGAAATATACGCCGACGGACGTGAAATTGATGGTTATCACGCTCGTCACGGGATAGCCTATGACCGCCAAGAATTGCAAGAATAGCAATGCGAGCGGATAAAACACGAGAATGGTGCAAAACGCTATCGGGAAAAGCAAGAGATATTGATAAGGATTTTTGGAAGGTTTCAACTTCACAACCGACACAAAATCCGCCTTTCGCACGTGGCAATACACGACGGATATGCCGACGAAAGCAAGTTCCATGACGAAATAGTTCACCCAATTCGCAGTATCAACTCCCGCAAACGTACCTGCCCTACCGTTGAGAATATAGTAGAAAACAGTGGAGAGCAAGGACGCTCCGCACACTGCTATAAGATAGGACGCTCCGCTTTCGTTTGCATTAAGTCTATTTCTCATTCCGCTTCGACAAGTTCTCCTATTTCGTGTTGAAGTGCGATTTTCACGCAAATATCCGCGCCGTGAGAGTCGAGTTTGCCCTTGACCGCTCCGAGCGCAAGTTCGGGTAGATTGTTATTCTCGCTGATATGCCCGAGAATTAGGGTTTGCACTTTCGTGCCTATCAGGTTTTCCGCCATAATCGCGGAAGAATCGTTGCTCAAATGTCCGAGATTGCCGAGAATACGCTTTTTGAGTGCGGGAGCGTAACTTCCGTTTTTGAGCATATCGACGTCGTAATTTGATTCGAGCAACACGACTTCGCTGTTTTTGATGTTGTTCAACACTCCCCTAATGGGAATGCCCATATCCGTTGCGACGCTCACGCTCCGTCCGCCGTTTGAGAAGGTGTATCCCAAGGGGTACGCCGCGTCGTGCGGTATGCGGAAGGGTGTGACGGATATGTCACCTATCGAAAAACCGTTTTCGTAGAAATCCACGCTACGATAGTTTTTGACTTCTCCCTGCTTTTTATATATCGCCTTGACGGTTTCGCCGTGTGCGTAGAGCGGGACGACGGGATTGATTTTCGGGATAGCGTAAATGTGGTCGCTATGCTCGTGGGTTACGACGACTCCGCTCAAATCGCCGAGAGTCAGTCCCACCGTGCGCAAACCTTCTTTAATACGCGCGCACGACACCCCCGCATCGCAGAGAATTGCCGTGTTGTCCGTCATGATGAGTGTTGAATTGCCCTTGCTACCGCTAGCAATAGGCAAGATTTTTATTCCCATTGTTACCGTTGAAGTAAACTTACCTTTTGAAGTTTAATCTATCGTTAAAAAGACGCGCGCCCTTGTGGGCGCGGTCGATTAAATCATATCGTTGTAGTAGCCGACTGACTTTGATTTCGATTGTTTCTTGTCCGACTTGCCGAGAGCAATCGCGATGATGACGGAAAGAATGAATCCTATCGTTGCGAGACCGCATACGACGATTGCACCCTTATCCTGCGCAAGCACGAAGTCGTTTGCGATAATGCGATAGATGAGTCCCGCATCGACCGTCGCCGCAGAGCAAAGGAACAATACCGTCGCAAACGCGGACGGAAGTTTCCCCGCAAAGAGAGAGATGAGAGTAACAATCACGCATATTGCGGAGAAGCACGCACCGATGATATAAAGAAGTGCGATTGCAAGGTTTTGCGGAGCAGTCCCGCCCACCCAAGCGGAGATAATTCCGATGACGTCGAAGTCGGAGAAATCAAATCCGAACACTACCGGTTTGAAGTGCGCAAGCAAGAAGCATACGACGGCAAGTGCGGAGAAGATGAGCAAGAACAAAGACGCGACTCTTGCCTTGCCCTTGCCCGATTTCGCTTTATCCGTAGCGTGCGCACGCGTTTCTTCCATATCCGATACGTTGTCGCCGTAGAAGTCGTTTTGGGGTTTTGCGCCGTCGGTGCGCAAGACATCGCTATCCTGCGTCATATAAGGCACGACCGCAAGAGGCACGATTATGGGTTGAAGTTGTACGGTGTTGTGTTTCGGTGCGACGATAGGCACGGGACCGCCCATTCCGACGGGTTTCATAACCGTAGTTTCCATACCTGCGTCGGGCTGAGGAGAGCCGTACGCTTCGCTTTCATACATTACTTCTTCGGGTTGAAGATTTTTTTCTACCTCTGGGGTGAATTTTTGCACGTTATCTTTTTTAGCCATAAGTTTCTCCTTAAACTCAACGTGTATATCCCGACTTGTCGGGGTTGATGAAAGAGCAGATGACGCTCATTATTATTCCGAATACCGCGGTCGCAAACAGAGTGAACCATTCGCTCGTTGCATAGCCGTGAATTACGTCTTGCATAAAGTCGATTTTGCCGACTCCGAGAGAGTCCGCACCGACCAGCGCAATCACGAAAAGTATCGCGACGAAAATGAAATACAACACCGAACACGTCGCGTATTTTCTCACTTTCACCGCACCGCAAATGCCCGTCAACGATTTCACGATATTGACGAGAATGAAAAGCAGTCCGACCGCAAGAATAAGGTCGGGGACTATGAGTGCGAAATTCCCGCCGTTTGTCGCAAAATCAACGATATGCCCTATCGCATTGTAGTCGTCAAGCACGTACTTGAAGGGCAAGAAGTCGATTTTCACGCCGAATACCGCAAACAAATACGGCAAAACGACGATTGCCTCGGTCAAAAGCATCAGGATTCCGCATATGAAATTTTTACCGCGTTTGCGACGTTTCCACGTTTTTCCGACGTCCTTTGCTTTCGGTTGGAAGTCGTCGACGGTGGAATAATCTTGACTCACGTCTTGCGGTTCGTCGATTTCAAGGGACGGGCGCAACACGAAATCCTGCCTAACCGACGGCAGTTGATTCACGTCGTTTCCGCGCATGGGAGTCGGCGCAAGCCTAATTCCCATATCATCGACTTTTTTTGCCTTGGATTTTTCCATACTAAATCTTCTTATCCGATTTTGCAGGTGAAGTCTGCACGGGTTTCGCGACGGGTGTCACGGGGACGTCCGCCGGGGTGTATTGCATAAGGGGTTGATCCTGCGTCACGTAAGGCACGAACGCTACGGGTTGCACGATGGGAGGCATTTGATAAGGCTCTCCGGTTTCCTTGTTGTATAGCACGGGGGGTGCGTAAGGATATTGGGGCGCGGCGTACGGTTGGGACGGATACGCGGGATAGGGAGCATAGGGATAACCGTTCGGGAATTGGTTGGGTTGCGTGAAGTTGTTTTGTTCTTCCGCCTTGGGTTTCTCTATGGTCTTGGTTTGCGCCTTTTCAAACTCTTTGCCCGCAAACTCGTCGAAAGTGGGAGTCTTGGGGGTTTCGAGATTGATTTCGTCAACGTGGATTTTCTTCGCCTTGCGTTTCACGGGCGGAGATTGCTTGATTTTGCCTTTTGCTAGGAGCAAAGTCGCTCTCGCGCGGTTGCGACCGCAATGTAAACACGCGGTTACGGTGAGCGGATTTATGGTTCCGCAAGCGGGGCAAACGTAGGTTTCGCTTTCGATTTCGTCCTCGTCGATTTCGGAGTACGGATCCGAATAATAGCCGACGAGTTCTTTGAGATTGACCGCCGCCTTGCGAAGTTTCGCTATGTCTTCGGATCCCATTTCGTCGATTTTCTCACGATATGCGTCAAGGATTCTCGCTTGTTTGGAGAGTTCCTGATTGGTGCGCTCGCGGTAGTCGTCGACTTCTTGAATGCTCTTCGCCTTGTCGTCGAGCATTTTTGCGCGCTTGTCCGCGATTTCCTTGTCGATACCCTTCATTCTCTCTTTGACGAGAAGGTCGAGTTTCATCTTCGTCTTTCTCATCTCGATGACGTCAAGGCTGTCGTGGGTTTCTTCGTTGCGTTGCAACGGCGCACCGCAAGATACGCAGAATTTCGCGCCCGGGAGATTTTTCGCACCGCAAATTACGCAGACCGGCTTCGCCAGTACGCCGAGTATGTTACCGCACTTGGCACAATAACGACTGCCTGCGCTGTTTTTCGTTCCGCAAGACGGGCATTCGCTTTCGTAGTTGTCCGCTACGTCCGCACCGCAAGTGGTGCAGAATGCTTGTCCGGGGACCACTTCGCTTCCGCAAATTTTACAAGTGAACATAATATCCTCATTTCCGCATAAGCGGTTATTTTGCTTTGTAACTGTCTTTCAGTCCGACGATTGAATTATATTCTTCGCCGTCCACGTTTCTCTTGATGAAGTAGCCTTCTCTCAAGAATTGGAATCTATCTCCCGCCTTTGCGTCCTTCAAGAAACTTTCCGCCTTGCCGTTGAGCACGGTGAGAGAGTTGGGATTGACTCTGTCCATATAGTCTTCGGGACCGTCGATTATAAGATAATCGAACATATTGAGTTTGACGTCGATAGAGTCGTTTGCATTCACCCAATGTATGGTGCCTTTGACCTTGATATTCGCGCCTTCTTCACCCGACTTCGTACCTTCGAGATATTCCACGTGCACCGCGACGACGTTTCCGTTTTCGTCAAGGTCGCAACTCTTATACTTCACGACGTACGCGCCTTTGAGTCGCACGATTCCGTCGGGTTTGAGTCTGAAGAATTTCGGGGGCGGATTGAGTTCGAAGTCGCTTTCTTCGATATAAAGTTCCTTCGAGAAGGTCGCGACGTGATTGCCTGCGCCTTCTTGTTGGGGGTTATTTTCGATGAAACAATCTTCCGTCTTTCCGTCGGGATAGTTGTCGACGATGAGTTTCAAGGGTTTCGTGACGACCATTGCTCTCGTTGCGTTTTGGTTGAGATTTTCTCTCACGCAGTGTTCGAGAATGGCAATATCCACTTCGCTATCCGCTTTCGACACGCCTATACGAGAGCAGAAATCTCTGACTGCTTCGGGGGGATAGCCCCTTTCTCTGATACCGCTCAAAGTGGAAAGACGCGGGTCGTTCCAACCCCACACGATACCTTCGTCAACAAGACGTTTGATGAAACGTTTGCTCATGACGGTGTGAGTCAGGTTGAGTCTTGCAAACTCTATCTGGCGGGGACGAGGCGCGGGGAATCCGCAATTCTCGGTAACCCAGTCGTAAAGGGGTCTGTGGTTTTCAAATTCAAGGGAGCAAAGGGAGTGCGTAATCCCTTCGACCGCGTCTTCGATGGGGTGCGCGAAGTCGTACATAGGATAGATAACCCATTCGCTACCCGTGTGCGGATGCTCCGCGTGGCATATACGATATATAACGGGGTCGCGCATATTGATATTGGGGGAAGCCATATCTATTTTCGCACGCAAAACTCTTGCACCGTCCTCGAATTCGCCCGCTTTCATACGCTCGAACAAGTCGAGATTTTCTTCCACCGAACGATTGCGATAAGGACTTTCCTTGCCCGCTTCGGTGAGAGTGCCTCTCGTTTGACGGATTTCTTCCGCGGTCAAGTCGCATACGTACGCCTTTCCGTCGCGGATGAGTTTCAACGCACATTCGTACATTTTGCCGAAATAGTCGGACGCATTCAACACTCTGTCCCACTTGAAGCCGAGCCATGCGATGTCTTCCTTGATGGACTCCATATACTCGACGTCTTCCTTTGCGGGATTGGTGTCGTCGAAGCGCAGATTGCATTCGCCGTTATATTTCTCTTTCATACCGAAGTTGATGCAAAGAGCCTTTGCGTGTCCGATATGGAGATAGCCGTTGGGTTCAGGGGGGAATCTGGTGATGATTTTGTTCATCTTCCCCGCCGCCAACTCTTCGTCGATGATGTCTTCGATAAAGTTTCTTGAAGTGATTTCTTCCATTAGCATATTCCTTTACAACTGCCGTGCAGATTGATTTCGTTCGTCATAACGCTCATACCCTCTCCGTCCTCAACGAAACCATACGGTTTCAACTCGTCGTGCAGTCCTTTTATCGCAAGGCGGACGGGCGCGCCGATTTTGAGTTTGTAGAAGATTGCGTGGATGAAAAAGGTCTTATCCCCCGATTCCACTCCGTCCTTGAATTTGACAAGGTCGATAACCGCGCAGTCGTCGAAGCGTAGTCTTATCAGTCCGACCACTCGTCCGTCGTCGAGAAACAAAAAATTGCATCCGACGGGGGGAAGGTCTAAATCAAGGACTGCGTATGCGTCCGTGAGCGTGTTATCTTGTGCGTACGCGAGCGTTAACATAGTATTATGATTTTAATGCTTTTATCTATCTTTGTCAACGGCAAAAATCATAATAGTGGATTCGAGTGCCGTAAAACCATAAAAAATCCATTGTGCACAAATTGTTTTGCATTTATCCCGAAGTCGTGTTATAATCACCGCGTTATGTCGTATATAAGCCTCAAAGGGGTAAGTTATTCTTATCCATTAGGGGAGGGCCACAGTCTAAAAGCCCTCAAAAACCTGTCTTTCTCCGTTGAAAAAGGCAGCTTTATCGCGTTGGTCGGGAAAAACGGCAGCGGGAAAAGCACTCTTGCCAAACTTCTCAACGGTTTATTTTTGCCCTCGTCGGGGGAAGTCGTCGTTGACGGTATGTCAACCGCGGACGAAAAATTCACCTTTGAAATCAGAAAAAAAGTGGGTATGGTCTTCCAAAACCCCGACAATCAGACGGTCGCAACTATGGTCGAAGACGACGTCGCTTTCGGTCCCGAAAATATCGGCGTGCCCCGCGATGAAATCATCGAAAGAGTGTCTTCCGCTCTCGACGCCGTGGGTATGTCCGAATATCGCAACCGCCCCGTCAGCAAACTTTCGGGCGGTCAAAAACAGAGAGTCGCAATAGCGGGCGTGCTTGCAATGCGTCCCGAAGTGGTCGTTTTCGACGAAAGCACCGCTATGCTCGACCCCGTCGGTCGCAAAGAGATTATGGCAATCGCAAAATCCCTGCACGACAAGGGCATCACCGTCATCAATATCACCCACAATATGGACGAAGCGTCCCTTGCGGATAGAATCATCGTGATGAGCAAAGGGCAAATCGTTTTGGACGGCACCCCGAAAGAAGTTTTCGGCAAAGGGGATTTGTCCGTCTACGGACTCTCTCTCCCCGCGCCTACCGAAACCGCGTTGACCGCGAAAAATTACGGCTATTCTTTCGACGACGTCGTGGTTACTATCGACGAATTGACGGACGGAATCCTTGAAAACGTAGGTCAAAAACAGGTGGATTTCGATATACCTTCCCCCGCCCCGAAACAAAGCGTCAAGGCGGTGGAAATCGAAAATCTCTCTTTCGTCTACTCCAAGAAAACACCGTCCGAAAAAGTCGCTCTCGACAACGTCAATCTCACGATAAACGAAGGCGAGTTTGTCGCTCTCATCGGCAAAACCGGAAGCGGTAAGTCCACCTTTATCCAACATCTCAACGGACTCATCAAATGCCAGAGCGGTGAAGTCAAAATCTACGGCAAGTCCGCAAAAGAAAAGAAAAATCTCAAGAATTTGCGCTACACCGTGGGTATGGTTTTCCAATATCCCGAATATCAACTCTTTGAAGATACGGTCGCAAAGGACGTCGCTTTCGGTCCGAAAAACATGAAACTCTCCGCGGACGAAGTCAATGAGAGAGTCCGCAAGGCTATGGACCTTGTGGGTTTGCCCTACGACAAGTTTGCCGAGCGCAGCCCCTTCGAATTGAGCGGCGGCGAAAAACGCAGAGCGGCAATCGCCGGCGTCATCGCTATGGATCCGAAAATTCTCATTCTCGACGAGCCGTTTGCAGGACTAGACCCCGCGGGTATCAAGGACGTGACTTCTCTCATCGTCAATCTGCAACGCACCGTCTGCCCGACTATCATCATGGTGTCGCACAGTATGGATGCGGTGGCGGAAATCGCGGACAGAATCATCGCGCTTCAAGACGGAAAACTCGTCGCGGACGGTATGCCCGGCGAAATCTTCAAGGATAGAAAACTCATCGAAGATATAGGGCTCGACCTGCCCTTCCCCGCAACGACGAGAGACAATCTCGAATCGAAGGGTATCGTGCTTCCTAGCGGTATCATCAAGCGCGAGCATTTGTCCGCCGCGCTCAAACTTTTGAAAGGGGGACGGGCGGATGTTTAGAGATATATCTTTCGGACAATACTACCCCGCGGATTCCCCCGTGCATCGCTTGGATGCAAGAGTGAAACTTCTTCTCACTCTGCTCTTTGTCGTAGCGATATTTTTCGTCAATTCGTACTTCGGATTTTTGCTCACCGCAGTGGTGCTTGTGCTCATCGTTTTGATTGCGAAACTTCCCATGATGTCCGTCTTGAAATCGGTGAGGGGAATACTCTTCATCGTGCTTTTCACCGCCGTGATAAATCTCTTCTTCGGCAGTCGAGACGGCAGTGAAATTCTGTGGTCTGCGTGGGTGTTGAAAATCACCAAATCGGGCGTTCATACCACCATAAAGATGATTTTAAGGCTCGTTTTGTTGATTTCGGGCGCATCTTTGCTTTCGCTCACGACCACTCCTGTCGCGCTTGCAGACGGGCTTGAAGGCTTGCTTTCTCCCTTGAAAAAAATCAAGGTTCCCGTCCACGATATTGCGATGATTATGTCCATTGCGCTCCGTTTCATTCCCACCCTTTTTGAAGAAACCAACAAGATAATTTCCGCTCAAAAAGCAAGGGGCGCAAGTTTCGATACGGGCGGTCTTTTCGCTCGTGCAAAAGCACTCGTCCCCGTCCTTATTCCCCTGTTCGTCAACTCGTTCAAACGTGCGGACGAACTTGCATTCGCTATGGACGCAAGGTGCTACAACGCCACCCCCAACCGCACGAAAATGAAAGTGTCGAGAGTGGGAGTCGGCGACTTTGTCGCGGGACTCATCATCGTAGCGTATTTCGTCGTCATTCTTCTCGACCGCTACTACTGGTGCGGTTACGTCGATACGCTCGTGCTCGGAGGACTGCTATGAGATACTCCGCGATAATTTCCTACGACGGCAAAAACTACGTGGGTTGGCAAAGACAACTCAACGGTTTGAGCGTGCAAGAAGTGCTCGAAAACGCTCTCACAAAAATTTTCAATTCAAAAACCGCCTGCACCGCAAGCGGTCGCACGGATGCGGGAGTACATGCATTCGGACAAGTCGTGCACTTCGATGCGGAAACGTCAATCCCCACCGAGAAAATTCCGTATGCGGTCAACACCGCCCTGCCCGACGACGTGTCTATGCTCTACTGCGAAGAGACGACGGACGATTTCAACGCGCGCTTTTCGGCAAAGAGAAAAACGTACGTCTACAAAATCTACTCATCCCCCCACCGCATACCCGTATTGAATGCAACGCACGCACATATCACGAGTCCGCTCGACATCGACGAGATGAAAAAAACCGCCGCCGTCCTTGAAGGCGAGCACGATTTCAAATGCTTTGAAGCAAGCGGGTCCGTCGTGAAATCCACCGTCCGCACTCTCTACTCCGTCGTCGTCGATGAAAAGGATATACCCTTCCCCGAAAAACTTGCCTTTCAACCAAAGGAAATCACTATCACCGTCTGCGGAAACGGATTTTTGTATAATATGGTGCGCATAATCGCAGGCACTCTCGTCTACGTAGGTATGGGAAAACTCACCGTTGACGACGTGAAAGACGCTCTGAAAAACAAGGACCGCACGAAAATGGGAAAAACACTTCCCCCCGAAGGACTTATGCTCCAACAAGTCTACTACGAATAAACGCGATAGCAATCGCGTTTTTCTTTTGAACACGCACAAAACCGCATATGCATGTATCGACGTATAATATTATACTGCTCTCTTGCAAATTCATCCGCAAACTTCGCTCTGTTGGGCTCACTGCTATCGTTTGCCATGTGCATCATCTGACTTAAAAATTGCTTGGATTGCTTATCCGCAAAAAGTGCAGACGCTTTCGGCACGGAAACATAATACTCTCGCTCATCATGAATGATTGACCGTCTATCCATTTTCCAATTGACGATATTCTCGATGCTCTTTGCAGGAGTCAGACGCAAAGAATACTTAATTTTGTCATCACCCGTTAACTTTTCGGAATTTTGGGATATACTATTATTAGAGACGGTTTCCATGCCTTCGGAATAAACCCCGATTGTGGAACCGTTCTCTTTTATATTTACGATATCGTAAAATATTCCCATTCCGTTTGCATCTATTGCAACAAGAAGTTCACCGTTAAAACGCTTTCCGTCTACTATAAAATCAACGGAATATCTGTTGTATCCACCAACATTAAATCCTTTCGGATGCTTTGCCTCTTCGTGCGCTATGAACTTACCCACTTTAATAAAGTTGATGAGTTCCGTCACGGCGCGCATTTTCTTCTTGTATGTTTCGGGCTCATGTTTGTTCAACATTTGTGTCGCATCGGAGAAGGTGTACTCATTCTCCGAACGGCGGGTGAACTTGATTCCGTCTATTGTTTGTCCGCGATACTTTTCTTTCATATATTCGCGCGCAATTTCGACATATTCGTTCTTATTCAAACCCTCGAACAAACTTTGATCGGTATCGACAACTACAACCTTTTCTCCGTCTACGTCACGGAGAGAGTAGCGGATATCGGAATTGCCATTATAGTAATTGTATAATTGCTTGAAAATGTTTGAGTTTTTATTCAGTTGTTTTACGGGGTGAACGTATTTCGCAAAAGCCTCAATATCCGTATCGTAAAGATTGACCGCATTGTGCAAGTAATGCTCTGGCGGTAGTTTTCTCCATTGTTCAACCTTGTTTGTATTATCGGCTTTGATGGTTTCAAGCGCTTTTCTATAATCCGAATCTATATTCTTTCCGGACAACACTCTTTTAAGCACACCATTTTCTGTTTTCAAAATGCCCGAATCTACGATGATAGATATTTTTTCGTACGTATCTTCGGATAGTCTTATTGCATCGCTATTTTTTTGTGGTGCGTTTTTATTTTGGTTTGTTTTGGGCTGTTGCAAAGCAAGTTCGTCGACGTCGCTCTGTGTGAGTTTTTCGACCTTTTCTTCGTTGATACCATAAAAGTCCGTGACATTATAAAACTCGCCAGTGTGATGCCAGCCTTCATACTTCAAAAATTCTTCTTGCAAGACTGATAGACGAACTTTTGATACGTCTATATCAGGATTTATTGCAGAAATAGAATCTTCTATTGCCGTTTTAGTCCACTTCGACAGTGGCATTTCCTCTCTGTTGTATGCGTTATACGCATTAACAGACATGGAGCGTCCAACGTAACCATTGCCACGTAAAGAATACTTTACTTCGTTTCCAGTTCGGTTTTCAGTCTCTGCACCACTTCTTCTTCCGTCTCGCTCGACATAACTATTTCGCCTATTTTGCGAACGTTTTCTTGCGAAGTCGTCGAACGCATAATCGTTTCCATTGTAGACTTCGATAATGCGAGTGCTTGAAGTTTCTGATAATACGCCGATTGATTCTGCATAATATATGTTACCCCTTTCGTAATCTAAATCCGTTTCGTTGTCAAGATTGATTTTAATAACTTTTTCAACCGAATAAGACTCTTGTCCGCCGTCCGTGAAGACTATCTTGTTGAGAACACCGTTTTCGCCAACGGCTACCATATATTTGCCGTCTGCAGTTTTAGGATAGTATTCCCCTTGATTGATTTTGCCGACCGCCTCGCGTAGCGCTCCACTCTCCCTCGTGGATAGCACGTCGTTTGCAACCGCCCAATAATGATGATTGTATTCCTGTTCGGTTACGTCCGAAGGATTGCGCCCTGCGTATCCGCGACGGGATTCTTTTATTTCTGATTGATTTCCAATGCTTTGTTGATAAGTTCCGTTTCCGTTGCGTTCTGATTGTTCTTGATAAACTCGACCATCTCGTCCGTCATTTCGCGATTCTCCCACATCAACTCTGCTATAAAGTGAATCGTTTCTTCCGGAATATTCATACTCATCAATACTTTGATGAAGAGTCTCATGTAATCTTGCATTATGTTCTCCTATCTCTTTGCATACACTTGAAATGTCGGCTTTATGCCCCATCTTTATTTCACGGACTTCAATAAAACCGTCATTCGTTTTTTCTATTATAATCGCATTATCGAAACGATATCTTATTGTTCGTTCACCGACTTGCGTTTTATCCGAATGCGCCCACTGCATAGCAAGGGTGTTAAACTCGTTGAATCGCTTGCTTTCTTGCTTTTGCGCCTCTTTGCGCGCATGTTCCTTGCCGTGATAATATCCCGTTCCGCTCGCCGCAAGCGCGTCCGCAAAGAGTTTTTCCGCTTTGCGCAATCAAGACGGAGCGTTTTGTCACTGTATTCGCTTTCTCGTGCTTTCGTTTGCAAGGATGAAATTCAAAACGTTGCATGCGCTCCTTTGCAATTCCGCACGAGTCAAAACTCCGTCTTTCAATCCTTTCAGTGCGGTGCCGTCGTATTTTCCCCTTATCCTATCCCCGCCGGGCATGACTACGTCCACTTGAGCGCGCACGCGGTAGCCGTGGTGAGTGAGTTTATTCCAATCGGGCGACTTCTCCGCAACCGTCCACCAGTCGGTCACGAGCATACCTTTATATCCCCATTCCTTGCGCAAGATAGTTGTTGCAAGGTCGTAGTTGTAGTAGGAGAAAACGCCGTTGATTTTGTTGTACGACGTCATCATACAAAGGGGTTCCCCTTCTTTCACGCATATTTCAAACCCGCGCAAATAGATTTCTCTCAACGCGCGTTGGGACACTCTCGTATCGTTGTGATTGCGGTTGGTTTCCTGATTGTTGCAAGCGAAGTGCTTGGGGCAAGCGGACACCCCCGCCGACTGCACGCCTTGAACGACTGCCGCCGCGATTTTCCCCGCCACGACGGGATCTTCGGAGAAGTATTCAAAGTTGCGCCCGCAAAGGGGATCTCTGTGGATATTCATTCCGGGAGCGAGCAAGACGTCCGAGCCTTTCGCGATCATTTCCTTGCCGACTTCGGCATAGGTTTCCTTGATCAATTCTTCGTTCATAGACGATGCGATAGCAGTACCGCAAGGAAGCAAAGACGCATAGTGCGCAAGTCTTATCCCCGACGGTCCGTCCGTAGTTATGACTGCGGGTATTCCGCGGTCTTGCAGACTCTGTTCCGTACCGCCGAATGCGCCAGCGTTGCCCTCCGTGCCAAGCGGACTGTTCATTCTGAAATGCCCGCGAACAAGCACTTCGAGTTCTTCGTCCGTGAGTGTCGAAACAAACTCTTCAACCGACAAATTCCCCGCTTTAACATCGTCAAACGTGCAGATTAAGTCCTTGTTCTGCGGAGTTTCGTTCGGGAGTCGCTCCAAAATTCTATCCTTGACGGACACGCTTTCGGTTGCGACTTGATGATACTTTTTCGACACCGTTCCGCTCTTCGACACATGGGGATGAGTCACGTCAAACGCCACTTTCGGAGCGCACGCTTCTTCGCATTTTTCGATGACTTTGCTATCTATTTCAATCTTCTTTATTTCTTCCGCAGAGATATAATCACCGCCAACGTAGAAGGTGTATTCTCCCCCTTCCAAGACGAAACAATTCTTGTTGCCCGTCCGTCCGCTATCGTCATAAGACGCTATATCTTTTTCGCGGAATTTGATTGTGACGGTTTCGCTTTCACCGCTCTTGATAAGTCCCGTCTTTTTGAACGCAACGAGATTTCTGAACGGCTTGCCGAGTTTCCCTTGAGGCGGATTGACGTAGAGCAAAACCACTTCTTTTCCGTCTTTGTCCCCGACGTTTTTGACGGTTGTCGTCAGGGTAAATTCGCCGTTTTCGCATTCAAGTTCGGAGGACTTCTCAAAGGTCGTGTAGGACAGTCCGTAACCAAACGGAAAGATCACCGGAATATTCCCGAAAGTCGAAAAATAGCGGTAGCCGACGTATATATCTTCAACATAGTTGTTTGCCTTTCTTCTGCCGAAATTGCTCGCCGACGGATAGTCGATATAGCGCATTGCGACGGTGTCCGTGAGTTTACCAGACGGATTGACCTTTCCCGTCAACACGTCCGCGACTGCGTTTCCGCTTTCCATACCGCCCTGCCACGCATAGACGATTGCCGAGAGTCTGTCGCCGTACTCTTTCACCCACGACATATCCATCACGTTGCCCGCGTCGATGACCACGACCACTTTTTTGAATCTTGCGGTGACGAGATTGAGCATAATTTTTTCGTCGTCGGTGATGAGATAACCGCCCTTGACAAGTTTTTGTTCTCTATCTTCACCCGCCGCCCTGCCGATTACGACGATTGCGACCGTGGAATTTTCCGCCTGTTTTTCGACGAAAGAGTCGGTCATCGGCATTTCTTCATAGCAGAGTGGCCAATGCCCCCAAAATCCTTCGTCCGTCGGATTTTTCTCACACCAATCCGCATAAACCGTAGCAAGTTTTTCGTTGAGAGTCACGTTTGCACCGCGGAGTCCGTCCATAAGATTGACTTTGTAAGGTGCTTTGACGTCCCCGCCCGAGCCGTAACCCACGTAGAAATAGTCGTTTTGCACTCTGCCGAAAACGGAGACGACGTCGTCTTTTTCAAGGGGTAAAACTCCGTCGTTTTTGAGAAGTACGATACCTTCCCCCGCAAGCGCGCGCGCCTTTTCCACAAGGATAGGGGACGAGTCTTTCTCGCCGAGAATTTCACCGCCCGTCTTTTGTGCGAGCGCAACGAAAAAATTTACGATTTTGGAAAGGGTGATTTTCTTTTTCATAATCCTATCGTTTTTGTTTTTCTTGTTTTCTCTTGTCGTTGATGATTTGCATTTCCTTTGCGGTGATGAGAGTGCAGTTGTTTTCTTTTGCCCATTCCACGCAACCCTGCAGGACGACTTTCAAGAACACTCTCGGCACTTTGACGAGAGTTTGACAAGCGTCGTCGCTGAATTTGACCACGTCGTCAATGCGGTTTGCCGCATATTTGACACTGTTTATATCCGCTTCTTTGCCTGCGGGGATCTTCTCCGCGATAGGTCTGCGGAAGCGCGTATACCAGAAATTCGTACTGTCGCGGTAGCCGTAGTCCACGGGGACTTTCGGGAATCCGCCCGCCGATACGCCGTTTATTATCGTGTTGTAGAATTTCTCTTTCATGAGAATCTTGTCCACTTTCAAAATGAAGTGGCATCCGAATTTGGAAGTTATGCCGTTGAAGTTTCTATAAGGCGGTTCGACTCCGTCGAGAATGCCCGCGCGCGCCTTGTCTTCGTAGGCGTTTTCAAGGGAGTCGTCCCACGTGCATTCAAACACTTGATATGCCTTGCTAATCACGAGCGGTCTTTCTCCGTCCGCCGTGTCCGCGATACCTTTTTCAAAGTCGAACTTGCAATTTTTCATCTTCTCCGCGGGGGTTTCACCGGGGAAGCCTAAACGCACCGTTTCTTTGAAATCCGCACGATTGTCTTCAAGGAAGTTGAGCGCGCATTTGCCCGTGCGAAGAATATTCTGCGCGGTGTTCGACGAGTTGCGACACTCCAAAATCATCGCATAGTAGTCCTTGCCCGCAATGTAGTACGGGAAACAAAGTGAGTATGCGCCCACCGTCGTCGTGCCGTCCTCGGCAAGAGTGGAAATAAGAATTGTAGGCATCGGGAAAAACGCCGAAGTTTGATAGAAATTACGATACGTAAATCTTTGAAACTGCTCATAATAGCCTCCTAAAACTATCTTATACTATTTTCTTAATCTTTTCAAGATTATTATTCGCGAAATTCAAAATAATCGCAAAAACCGCACTGTTGACTTTATCGGGGCAAAAGCGTATACTAAACTTATCATTCGGCGGTATACCGCCAAAATCGAGAGTAGCGTATGAAAACAGCATTTTATCAAGGTGTATCCCTTCTTCTCGGCGGACGCGCAAGCGCGGATTTGTACGACGTCGCGGTCGCGGACGGAATCATCACCGACGTCAAACTATCAAGCGAAAAAGTCGCAAGCGGTTATCTTGCCCCCGGGTTTGTAGACCTGCACACCCACGGCAATAGCGGGCACGACTTCTCGTCCTGCTCGAAAGCGGACTTCGATGAGATGACCGATTGGTATCGCGCACACGGCGTTACCCACTTTTCCCCTACCTTCGTCGCGACTCCCCTGTCTACTCTCGACGCTCAACTCTCCACTCTCTACTCCTACACCGAAGACGATGCCACCGTGCTCCCCGCGCATCTCGAAGGGCCGTATATCTCGAAGCGTTTCAAGGGCGCGCAACCCGAAAGAAATATCTACGACGAATACAAAGCGGACGATGAAAAATTCTTCACCGAAAACGCGGACAAAATCGGCATAGTCACCCTATGCCCCGCCGTCAAAGGTACGGATAAACTCACCGCCCTTTGCACTTCTCTCGGCATAAAAACACAGGTCGGGCACTCGGATGCCAACTACGACCAAATCATCCCGCTCGTCGAAGAAGGTCTCGACGGTGTTACGCATATCTACTGCGGTTGCTCGGGCGCGGAAAGAAATTCCGATTTCGTCAGAACTCTCGGCGTCGTCGAAACCGCTCTTTCAACCGACCTTTTCGTCGAAGTC
Source organism: uncultured Bacteroidaceae bacterium (assembly GCA_964550635.1). GTDB lineage: Bacteria > Bacillota > Clostridia > Christensenellales > CAG-917 > RGIG4097. The sequence continues at coordinate 22,895 of CAZJZV010000011.1, read as the reverse complement.
ATCGCGGACGGCATTCATCTATCCGTCGACCTAATCAAATTCGTCCTTAAATGCAAAGGTTACCACAACGTAATGCTCGTGTCCGACAGTCTATCCTGCGCGGGCATGAAAGAAGGAGTCTACAAACTCGGCGACGACGACGTCTACACAAACGGCAAAGCATGCTATCGCGCGGATAAAAGCGGTCTTGCAGGGAGCGTTATCTCCCTTGCCGACAGCGTAAAACTTCTCGTCAAAAACGGAATACCTCTCCCCGAAGCCACCTACATGGCAAGCGAAACCCCAAGAAAATATATCGGTTTATCCCTGCCGTCCCTGAAAATCGGGGAATCCGCCGACTTCGTGCTACTCTCTGCCGACGGCACCCTACTCGCCACCCTGTAAACACTCAAACCACAATCACGCAAAAGAACCAATATCAACCACCCGCGATAACACAAAAAACGTCCACTAAAACAACCCATACACAACAAAAACACACAATACCTACGTCAAAAACAAACCAATAACATAAAATAACAAATCAAAACAACCCAAAAACTTATGCCCAACGCATAAGTTTTTTCGTAGACAAAAGTCGTCAGGCGGTGTGGGATTGGTAGACGTATTCGGCGATGGATTTTGCGATTGCGTAGGCGAAGCGGTGGCGGTATTCGTCGTCAAGGAAGTTTTTCTCGTCGTCGGGATTGGACAAAAATCCGCATTCCACGATGATTGCGGGCGCGGGGGATTCTCGAAGAATATACTTTTCTGCGGTGAGAGCGGAATATTCCCTTTTCACGTCGGGAAGATTGAATTGTTCGTTTAGTCTTGACTGCACGACGGCGGCAAATAGTGCGCTCTCGTCCGACGATTTTGAGTAGAAAACCTGTGCGCCCCTGCGCGACGGCGACGAATAAGTATTCATATGCAAACTGACGACTGCAAGCGGATTTGCGTTTTTGACGATACGAAGCCTTTCTTCCATATCCGAGCGTTTTTTGAACTTTCCGTCGACGAGCGCGCCGAAGTTTTTTCTCGTCTGCACAACCTCGAAACCCATACCCTTCAAATACTCACCGACGATTTTCGACATATAAAGATTTATTTCGCTCTCTTTAACCCCCGTTTTCGCACCGATGACACCGCCGTCCTCACCGCCGTGTCCCGCGTCTACGACGATGATTTTTGCCTGCGCTCTGCGCACATTTACCGAGACCAAAACGGGCGCAACTGCGGACAAAACCGCCGCTACGACCGCCAAAATTACCGCTATTCCCCTTTCACCGACCTTGATTTTATGCATATCGCAATATGAATATTGTTTCAAGCGAAAATATATTCACTTTGGTATAAAAATTCAGAGTTGTGCACAAAGTTATCCACATTTTTCGCGGATTTTGTGGACAACTCTGTGGATTAACACGAATTTTTCGGGATAAACGAAACATACAATCCGAGCGCACGTGCGCAAAAAAGTGCGTATTTTCGTCCGATTTTTAGCGTTAAAACCGTGTTTGCGATTACTTCCGCTCATACGTACACTTTTTCGGGCATATATTTTCGAGAGGTGGCAACTATGATTTCTTTTTCCGCTCTACACGGCAAAACCGTTTTGGCAAAATCCGACTGCTCTCTCGTCGGCAAGATTGAAAACGTATTTTTTGACGAATATTGCAAAAAAATTGCATATTTTTTGACTGACGGAGATACGCCCTTTCTCATCCCGCCCTGCGACGTGAAATACGTCCGCGATGTCGTCGTCCTTGAAGATAGGATTTCCCTGCAAAACCTTGGGGACGTGGATACGACAACCTTTACTCTTGCGGTTGGGAAATGCGTATACACCCCTTTCGGAGTGTCGAAAGGGATAATCGCGGACTGCGTTTTCGACGAAAAAGGCAAAATCGCAACTTTGAAAACGGACTCTTGCGAAATTCCTCCGACCGAAATCAAGGGCGTCGGGGACGCCGTCGTCCTGAAAGAAAACAGAAAACCGCGCAAGAAAAAAGTTGATTTTTCTTCTCTTGCAAGTGAAAACGCAACCGTCACCGCACTCACCGCGGATAGCGACTCAATGAGGAACTACAATTCAAGCGGAATAATTGAGAGTGCGCCCATATTCAGCGACTCCGCCAACCCCGCCAAAAATGAAAGCGAAAACGCAAACACTTTCACGCAAGCGGGAAACGAAAACGGCGGTATTTCTCTTTCTCCTACGCAGGTTGACAACGACGGCGGAATGGTCATTCCGCCACAAACCATAAACGTAAGCGTCGGAAGCGGATTTATTCCACCGCGGATTATCGCGGACTACAACTTCCTTTTGGGGCGGACGTTGACAAACGACCTGACAACCTATGCGGGTGAATTGATTGCAAACAAAAACACCTTCGTCACAATCGACGTTGTCGAAAAGGCAAGAGCAAACGGCAAACTTCTCGACTTGACTCTCAACTCAAAATGAAAAAAGCACTTCTACTTTCACTTGCAATATGCCTATGCGCTTGCCTGATTTCACTCACCGCCTGCAACGACGGCGGTGAAATCTCAACGACGGCTATCCCCTGTTACGACTTGCAATTATCCTACGACGGCGGCAACGTCGTTACGTTTTCGGAGACCGTGATTTTCACTATGCCCGACGACGCGGACGACGTAAAACTGCACCTATACCCAAACGCATTTTCGCAAAGCGCAACCGCTCCTATCAAAAAAGAAGAATGGGACAAAGTTGCAACTTTTGGCGGAATAACGGTTTTATCGGTCAAAATCAATCGGATAAACTGCGATTTTGAGATTTCTGGCAAAGACGATACTATCTTGTCAATACCGCATAAGGTGGCAAAAGGTGAAAGCGTGGACTTGTCGATTTCGGGTGTCGTCAATCTTCCCGACTGCACCGCGCGGTTTGGCAAAAACGACTTGACAACAAACCTGACGGGTTTTTATCCCGTCCTATGCGCACGCAAAAACGGCGAGTGGCTCGACGACGGTTATTCACCTATCGGGGACCCTTTTTGTCTTGAAGTCGCGGACTACTACGCGGTGGTTGACTATCCGTCGTCCTTGGTGCTGGCATCCCCTGCACGTAGCGAAACTACGACCGACAACGGAGTGAAAACAACCGTGATAACCGCGGAGCGCATTCGTGATTTCGCGCTCGTCTTCTCCCCGCATTTCAAGGTTTCATCCGCTACGACCGCGGGCGGAGTAGTGCAAGTGAATTATTTCTCTTTGGACGAAGATTTTCGCTTTCTCGACGTTGCAGTCAAGGCTATCGAAACCTTCTCTTCCGCCTTTGGCGGATACCCCTATGACTCCTATACAATTGTGAGTGCGCCCATAAATTCGGGCGGTATGGAATACGGCGCGTTTGCTATCCTATCCCCCATTGCAAGTGCGGACGTCGTTGTCCACGAAACCGCTCATCAGTGGTGGTATAACGTCGTCGGAAACGACCAAGTCAGAGAGAGTTGGCTCGACGAAGGGCTTACGGAATTTTCAACTGCGTACTTCTATTCTCTGATTGGGCGAGACGATTTGTATTCGGACTTCGTCGCGGACGCACGGAAAACCTACTCGAAATGGAAACCGACCGCCCCTACTCTCTCGATGACGAGAGACGTATATTCGCACGACGAAAGCGACTACGTTGCACTCACCTACGTCAAAGGGGTTATACTATTCGACACCCTGCGCACCCTGCTCGGTGACGAAAAACTACTCTCCGCCCTATCCGCCTACTACCGCGGCAACGCCTACGAAATCGCGACTGCGAACGACTTGATTTCTGCATTCGACGGAGTGGATATAAAAGCGGGTGGAATCATCCGCACCTTCTTGCAAGGAAAAGAAATCGTCTTTTGATTTTGGTGGGTTTCACTCGAAAGTCGGCAAACTTCAATAATTGAGTTGTCAAAAGCAGTTGTTTGTGATAGGATAGTTGCCCTGTCAAAACTGTTGCGATTGAGATTGCTAAAAGCATTATCGCTTGACTGCTCTATCGACTAACTTTTGGTTTTAACGCAATAAAAAACACGCTACTCGGTCGGAGTGGCGTGTTTTATAATTCGGTGATTTTTACTTCAAAGAGTTCAAAAGTGCAAAGTTTTTCTTGTTGGATTTGTACAAATTCTTGAACACTTCAAATCCTTTGTCGTAGACTTCCGCTTTGACTTTGAGGTCGGGAGTGAAGGTCTTGCGCACGGGGATAAATTCCTTGACTTTCTCGAAGTCGGGAATGAGTCCCAAGCCGATACCTGCACACGCCGCCGCACCGACTGCACCGACGTTTTGAGGACTGTTAACTGTTTCAACGGTGTGTCCCGTGATGTCCGCAAGGAGTTGGCAAGTGAAATCGTCAAGTGCGCCACCGCCTACGAAACGAATCTTTTCAGACGGTTTGACTTTCTTCGCAGACGCTTCGAGCATCCAACGTTTGTGGTAGCATACGCCTTCGAGGACTGCACGAATGAGTTCGGTTTTGCCCGTTTCAAGTGAAATATTGAAGAACATTCCGCGTGCATTGGGGTCTTCGAAGGGGCATCTGTTGCCATGGAGCCACGGAGTGAAGATAACACCACCGCTTCCCGCGGGTGCGTCGTCTACGATAGTGGTCATATATTGATACAGGTTGAGATATCTCTTTTCGATGTCGTCGGTGATATGTTTCTTTTCGATATAGATGCCGACTTCGTCGAGAGCGATATGGTCTTTCACCCATTCAAGACACTTGCCCGAAGTTTCCAGTTCCGCAAAATAGTTGTATTTGCCGGGTTGTGCCGCGACGACCGCCGCAATCATAGTTGTTACGTCAACGGCGGGTTTGTCGGTTATCGTGCCGATCCAACCCGAAGTTCCGCTATAAACGTGGGTATCGCCGAGAGCGGTGCTACCTGCGCCGACGCCGATAAGGTTTGCGTCCATACCACCGCCGTACACCTTGATGCCGGGGACGAGTCCGAGTTCGTTTGCCGCTTTTTCGGTGAGAGTGCCCGCGCAATCGGTGGACGAGATGAGTCTGGGCATATGTTCGACGTTCACGCCGAAGGACTTGCAAACGGTCTTGGAGAAACGCTTATTCTTGTAGTCGTACATGAGAGTGCCGAACGCGCTATCGTAGGTCATAACGAATTCACCGGTCATTCTGCAGATGAGATATTCCTTGACGTCGAGCCATTTGTGGACTTTTTTGAAGTTGTCGGGTTCGTGTTTTTTCACCCAATTATACTTCCAAACGGGGTCCTTGACGGACACGGGCGCCGCACTAGTAACGATGAGTGCAGGGAGAAGTTTGCGAATGTTGCCGAGTCCCGGAATTTGAAGACCGAATTGCACGCCTTCTTTGATTTCTTGGACTGCGCGTTGGTCCATATAACTGAAAGCGCGACGAATTGCGTTGCCGTCTTTGTCGACGAGGACGAGTCCTTGTGCTTGAGAGCAGAAAGAAATGCCTTCGACTTTGTCGGGAGTCACGTCGGTTTTCGAGAAAATCGTAGCGGTTGTCGAGCGCATAGCCTCCCACCATTCGTCGGGATCTTGCTCCGCTCCGCCGTTGTCGAGAACGTAAAGGTTGTAGCCTTCGCTTGCGGCGGCAAGCATTTTGATATCCTTGTCGATTTCAAAAAGACAAGTTTTCACACCGGTTGTGCCAATGTCGTATGCGACGACGTATTTGCTCATAATCTACCTCTCGTATACATTTTGAATAATAATATTATAAAACATAGTTTATTAGTTGTAAATAAGGAATTTTCTAGGGTTCGGCGGAAATAGTCGACAAAATCCAAAATTTGTTACGAAATCAAAAAATATTTCAAAAATTTTTGCAAAAACTATTGACATTCGCCACAGACGTGTTATTATATTAGCAGTCGATGGGCGAGAGTGCTAACAGACTAAAAGACCATTTGCCAACACTCAACCGCTAAAAGTGCTAAAACCCTGACACAAAGGAGTATGACTATGAAAACTTATATCACTAAATACAACAATAATAACGCTATCGACAATTTCTTCTCGGACGCACTCGACGGTTTCTTCCGTCCCCTTTTCTACGATGAGAAGTTCGACAGTATGAAGACGGACATCAAGGAAAACGACAACGACTATACTCTCGAAGTCGAACTCCCCGGCTTTGACAAGAAGGACATCTCCCTTGACTACGAAAACGAATACGTAACCATCAGAGCGGAAAAGGCTGAAAAAGAAAACAAACAAAACTATATCCGCAAAGAAAGAAGCGTGTCCTGCCAAAGAAGTTACTACGTGGGCGACATCGACGAAACCCAAATCAAAGCAAGCTACGTGAACGGTATTCTTTCGGTCACTATCCCCAAGGAAGAGCGCAAGAAACCCGCAAAGCACGGCATTGACATCGAATAAAAGATAAAAACGCGTGAGTTTTTAACTTAACGTTAATCAACTTATGCAAAATTAATAACGTTCTCTCCATAATAATATCCCTATGAAAAAGGCGTCCGTTCGCGGGCGCTTTTTTCTTTTTGAAAATTTCAGTCTTTACAAACCGCCGTCAAGTTTGTAAAATAATATTAGAAATCATCGAGAGGTCGCTATGAAAAGAAACGGTATGTGCCCTATCTGCTATCTCCGCAACGCACTCTTCGGCGCGAAACGCGTCGCGGACGTCCCCGAAATCCCCGACTACGACAACGGAGTCAGAAAAACTCCCCTTATGGGTTGGTCGAGTTGGAATACTTTCAGGGGGAATATCACCGAGGACCTTATCTACGACACCGCAAAAGCAATGGTGGACAAAGGTCTTGCGGACGCAGGATACCGCTACGTCAACGTGGACGATTGTTGGCAGTCGAACAACCGCGACGAAAACGGAAATCTCGTCGGGGATTATATCAATTTTGCATCGGGCATCCCCGCTCTCGTTCAAAAAGTCAACGCACTCGGTTTGAAGTTGGGACTTTACTCGTCGAACGGCACCCTGACTTGCGAAGATTTGCCCGCTTCCCTAAACCGCGAAAATATCGACGCATACACAATCGCAAAATGGGGCGCGGAATATTTCAAATACGACTTCTGCCACAACGTCCCCTTGCCTATCTACGCACCCCTTGTCTACGGCATAACCGTCGCACCGATCGGGAGCAAGGATAGCACTTTCTATTCCTGCTCGAACGGCATAGTTTCGGGACTTGCAAGGTTTATGAACTGTTCGCACGTGGACGGCGGAAGATACGTTTCGGGACTCGACGCCGGAAAAGGCGCGCTCTCCTTCCAAAACGTCGTCGCGGAAAAGGACGGACAGTATTCCTTGACTGTCAATATCTTCAAAAAGGGACAATATGAAAAATATCTCGTGGTCGAAGTCAACGGCGAAACCCACGAAATCGAATTTCCGTCTCAAAAACACTACAACTATACCGCGCGTTTCCAAACGGTCGTCAATCTCAAAAAGGGCGCGAATACGGTGAAACTCTACAACCCCGTCGCAAACAAACAGGATAGCACGATTCTTCTCTATCGCCGTATGGCAAACGCTCTAAAAGTCGCAACGAGAAAAGTCGCGGACGAAAACGGCACCGAAAATAAACCTATCCTTTTCTCGATCTGCGAATGGGGATTCAACAAACCGTACGAATGGGGACGGACGGCGGGAAATATGTGGCGCACCACCCCCGACATACGCCCGATATGGATATGGATAAAACTCATCTACGAGCATAACGTGAAACTATACAAGTATTCTCGTCCCGCGCACTTCAACGACCCGGATATGCTCGAAGTGGGCAACGGCAAACTCACGCACAATCAAAACTCGTCGCACTTTGCGTTGTGGTGTTTCATGAATGCACCGCTCGTGCTCGGCAACGACCTGCGCAAAATGCCTGACAACGTGAAAGAAATCGTGACGAATAAAGGTCTCATCGCAATCAATCAGGACGAGGCGGGCAAGCAAGCGAAACGAGTGAAAAAAGGTTTCGTGGACATGCTTGCAAAACCCCTTGCGGACGGCTCGACCGCAGTGTGTTTCTTCAACAAAGTTGGCGGAAAAAAGAAAGTGCGTTTCGACTTGTCAACTCTCAAATCCGACGACTACGTCAACGCAAAATTCGGTGCAAATCCCACGATAATACAAGTCCTCGGGGACGTGAGTTTGGACGGCACGACCGCCCGCGCAACGCTTGAAAAAGACGCGGTTACCGCGTTTATAATAAAATAAATTAAGGGAGAAAAACTATGACTACGCTTCTCAAAAACGGACTCATCGTTGACGGCACGGGCGGGAAACCCTACGTTGGCGACGTTCTCATTGACGGCAACAAAATCGCAAAAATAGGAGTTAATCTTGACGTTTCGGCAGATAAAACCGTTGATTGCACAGGTTTGACCATTGCACCGGGATTTATCGACGCCCACTCTCACAACGACTTCTTCTACGATTATCCGAATGCGGAAGACTACTACAAGCCTTTCATCAGACAGGGTATCACCACCCAAATCACAGGCAACTGCGGGTTCTCTCCTTTCGGAATTGCGGACGATAGCAAGTATAAAGACAAGGTCGGCGGTGGACTCTTCCACGCGAAAAACCCCGGCTCTTTCAAAGCGTTCGTGAACGAGGCAAAAGGCAAACTCTACGTCAATATGATTCCCCTTGTCGGACACGGCACCACGAGAATCAGCATATCGGGTTACAACCCCGAACCGCTCTCAAAACAACAAATCGCGGAAGAAATGAAACTCGTCGACGAAGCAATGGAAAACGGCGCTTTCGGCGGAAGTTTCGGTTTCATGTACGAACCCGGTATGTACGCGAAAAAAGATGAACTCGTTGCATTCGCATCCGAAATCGCGAAGTACGACGGTATCGTCACGGTGCACCCCCGCGCCTGCTCGAAAGTCGCTCTCGGCTATCCCCTAATCTCGAAACCGCATATCGAAATCGCTCTCGACGAAGTCATCGACATCATGGAGCAATCGAAGTGCAAAATGGAATATAGTCACCTTATCTTCACGGGCACTGCGTCTTGGCCTAGCGTCGAACCTATGCTCAAAAAATTCCACGACTACAACGAGAAAGGCTACAAGATTGCATACGACAACTACGCATTCACCTACGGCGCATCCGTCATTACGATAGTCATGCCCCCTTGGTATATGGCTCTCGACAAGAAGGATCGCAAGAAACCTATCAATCTTCTCAAACTGCGCATAATGACCTATCTCACCAAGAAACTTCTCGGACTCGACTTCTGCGACTTCACGGTTGCATATATCGGCAAAGTATACGAGAAATACGAAGGTCGTATTGTGTCGGATATAGCAAAAGAAGAAGGACTTTCGGACTTCGATATGTATCTCAAACTCGTGGATTTGAGCGACGGTCAAGGCAGACTCTATCTCGACAAATACTACAACGACGAAATCATCAACCGCCTTATGACTGACGATTTGTCCATCTTCATGACGGACGCTTGGCTCGAAGAAAGCGGTACGCAAAACGGCTCCACCTATCAATGCTTCCCCTATTTCCTTGTGCGCGCGCGCAACAATAATATACCCCTTGAAAGCGTGGTCCGCAAGATGACCGGCGCAACGGCGGATAGATTTGAAATTCCCGAGCGCGGTTATCTAAAAGAAGGCTACTACGCAGACGTTACGATTTTCGACTACGACGGCGTAAAGGTGGACGTCAAACGCCCCGACGCAAACCCCGACGGTATCGAATACGTCTACGTCAACGGCGAAGCGGTCGTGGAAAAGGGAGATTACAAAACTCACACCGCAGGCGAAATCGTCCTGAAAAAGCGTGCGTAACAGATGAACTTCACCACCGTAAACGAAAAAACAATGACCGCATATTATCAATATATGCGGTCGTTGTCCATTCAAGAGAAAATCGAATGGACGAAACGGATTGCAAACACTTCTATGCCCGTGCTTGCAATCCCCCTTCCCGAACTTCGCAAAATCGCAAAACAGGTGCTTGCGGGGGACTTCGAAACTTTCCTTGAAAATGTGGATTTTAGGTGCTATGAAGACACCGTAGTTTACGTTGCGACGCTCGGCGGAATATCCGATTTCGACGTCGTGAAAAAGCACCTACCCAAAGTTTTGGACATTTGCGACAACTGGTCAACGACAGACTCTTTCCGCCCGAAAATCACAAAGACAGACGCACAAAATTGGTGGGATTTTTCGGGTGAACTCCTTGCAAGCGACAAACCTTTCACAAGACGGCTTGCAATCATCATAATGTTCTCTTTCGTCAAAACGGATAGTTTAAGTGGCATTTTCGATAGAATAAACACTCTTTCTTGTGAAAACGAATACTACGTCAATATGGCGGCAGCGTGGCTTGTTGCAGAGTGTTTTATAAAACACAGGGAAGAAACTCTATCCTTTTTCGCCAACACCACCGCAAACAATTTCATCGTGAATAAAGCGATTTGCAAGTGTCGGGACAGTTTCAGAGCAACCCCCGACGACAAACAACTTCTTCTCTCTTTCAGAAGATAATATTTTCAAACGTGCTTTCAAATAGGACAACAATCCAATAACGTACAATCAACAATTCGATAACGCACAAGCGACGAAAAGGCTATAAAAAAACACGCCACTTTCAAGGTGGCGCGCTTTGTTTTTTTAATTTCCGGTGCTACCGAAACCACCGCCACCGCGTGCGGTGTCGTCAAGCGTATCGCTTTGTTCAAATTCCACTTGCACGAAAGGCGCTATCACCATTTGCGCAATTCTCTCACCGTATGAAACAACCCTTTCTTCTTGGGATTGATTGTAAAGCGCAACGATGACTTCTCCGCGATAGTCGCTATCCACCACTCCCACTTTGTTTGCGGGCGCAAGTCCCTTTTTAGAGGCGAGTCCGCTACGCGCATAGATGAGTCCAACGTAACCCACGGGGATTTCCATTGCGATACCCGTCGGGATAAAGACCGTTTCCCCCGCGCCGATTTTCACGTCGCTATCGACGCACGCATACAAATCCGCCCCCGCGGAAAACTCCGTCCCGTAAGTGGGCACGATTGCTCTATCACTCAATTTCTTAATTCTCGTTTTCATATTTCACCTATCCCCATTATACAACACCTTCTCCCCCTTTTCAAGCATAAAACGCAATAGGCGCAAAAGTGATGATTTTGATTGCTTATTGATTTCGGCAAAAGAAAAACTCTCCGCTTGGGAGAGTTTTGCTTGTATTTGGTTGATGCTTATTCTTCGCTGATTGCTCCGACGGGGCAGCCTTCTTCACATGCTCCGCAATCTACACATGCACCTGCGTCAATTACGTATTTGCCATCGCCTTCGCTGATTGCTCCGACGGGACATACGTCTGCGCACGCTCCGCACATTGCACATTCGTCACTGATAACTCTTGCCATTGTCATAATCTCCTTGTTTATTTTCGTTTATAATATGATAGCACAAACGTTTCGGTTTGTATAGTACTAAATTGATTTTGTTTCATCAAAAAATTCTTCGAGCAGTTTTACGTAGCGGGGATTGTCGACGTAGAAGCAGGAAACGTGCTCTGCGCCCGGGAAAATCTCTTGACGTTTGACCTTGCTACCGCAAGCCTCGAACATCTTATCCGACATAAATTTCGGGACGGTCGGATCGTTGTCGCCTTGAATGAACAAGAACGGACACTTTGCGTTTTTGATTTTTTCGAGCGCACTGACCTTTCTGAAATCAAAGCCTAGTATCAGTCTGCACCACAAACTTCCGAAGAAGAATATAGGTTTGCACGAGATATGCGGACAATGCTTTTTCGCCATTGCTTCGAACTCTTCTTCGGGGGAAGTGAATCCGCAGTCGAAAATCACACCTTCCACGTCGTCGGGGTTTTCACCCGCGACCATAGCGACAGTTGCCGCGCCCATAGATATGCCGAGAAGATAAATCTTGTCGTAGCGCGGTTTCATAAGGTCAATCCACCCCTTGACGTCCACTCTGTCAAGGACTGAAAAACTGGTGTATTTTCCTTCGCTTTCGCCGTGCGCGCGGTCGTCGACAAGGAGTGCGTCAATGCCCAATTCGTCGAAAACGGGGATATAGGCGGAGCATTCTCTCATGGAGTGCGAAGTGAAACCATGAACGCAGATAATAAGGCGTTTTTCAATGTTCTGCCCGCTTGTTTTGTAGAGTTTGCCTTTGAGAGTCAGTCCGTCGAAAGACTTGATTTCAAGGCATTCCGGGGAGAGCGTACGAGCGTGTGCAATCGCTTTTCTGCGCTCTTCTTTGACGAATTTGCGCATTTCGGTTTCGTGTCGTCTTTCGCCCAGTTCGCTATATGGTTTGCGCTTGAAAATTCCAAGGAAAAACGCTAGTCCCGCGATAGCAAGCAGGAGAAGAGTGAATACGACGACGCATGCAATAACGATAAGAATGATTTGATAGGTTTCCATAAAAATATATTACCACGATAAAATAATTGTGTAAAGGCAAAATTTGTACTATAATAGGCGCGGAAATACGGAGAAAAAATGAAAAAATCTCTCAAAGAAAAACTCAAAGACGCTCTCACCCTATTTGCTATCTTCTTCAAGATAGGGCTTTTCTCGTTCGGTGGCGGATACGCTATGTTCGTACTCATCGAGAAAGAAGTAGTGGAAAAGCGCGGTTATCTCACTCATTCCGAACTTATGGACGTTTTCGCAATCGCGGAAAGCACCCCGGGCGCAGTCGCAATCAACACCGCAACTTTCGTCGGGACGAAACAGGCGGGAGTGCTCGGCGGAATTTTCACGACTCTCGGCGTAGTTTTGCCGTCCTTTCTCATCATATTCGCCCTGTCCTTCATCATCGACTTGGTCAAGGACAACTTCTGGGTGGCTTGCCTATTCAAAGGTGTGAGAGTGGGCGTATTGGTTTTGATTTCAAAGGCGGTCGCATCCTTTTTCAGAGATATGCGCAAAGATTGGTATGACTTCGTGTTCATGATCGGGGCGTTTTTGATAGCGTTTCTCACCGACGTCAGCGTGGTGTATATCATTCTCGGCACTATGCTCGTCTGCATAATCGCGATTGCGATCAAAAACCAACGCAAGAAAAAACTCGGTATCATCGACAATCCCGACGAATACCAAAGAAAACTCGTCGAAGAATATGAAAAACGTCGCGCGGAAAGCGAAAAGGAGGAGAACAAATGACCTATCTTCTTCTCTTCTGGACGTTTTTCAAAATAGGACTTTTCACCATAGGCGGCGGGCACGCAATGATACCCCTTATCATGCAAGACGTCGTGGCGCGCACGGAGTGGGGAATTTCGCAAGATATACTCCTTGACTTCATTGCGATTTCCGAAAGCACACCGGGCCCGTTTGCGGTCAATATCGCAACCTACGTCGGTACGACGGTAGGCAACGGAATAGGCGGAATTGCAGGCTCTATTTTCGGCGGAATTTGCGCAACGCTCGGCGTGGTTTTGCCGTCAATTATCATCATCATTCTCATCGTGAAACTCTTCGCGAAACACATGCAAAAACCCGCTGTGCAAGAGGTTTTCACAGGTGTGCGCTCATCCGTTTCGGGACTTCTGTTGTCCGTATTCCTGACTCTCCTTTTGACCGTCCTTTTCGGCATTTCGTCGGTGTGGGAAAGCGGAGTCGAAGTGGATTATATCGGGATAGGACTGTTCGCGTTTTTGATGGTGCTTGCGAATATCCGCTTCAAAACGAAGATCCAAACACCGAAAAAACTCAGTCCGATTATCATCATAATCATATCCGCCGTCTTGGGCGTTTTGCTCTACGGATTTATCCCGACGGTTTAACGACACATTCGACATATTTTGTATAATAAAATACAAAAGCGCCTCTCAATTCGGTTGCGCTAAAACTCTTATTGTTATATAATCGTGTCAAGAAAAAATTAGGGGGAGTACCATGCTCATTTTAGGTTGCGTAACCGTTTTGTTCCTTTGCGTGTTCACGTTGGGCATTTATCTAATGCGCGGTCGCATTTTGATTGCAAACAGATTGTTGCTTCTTCTTTCCATACTCATGCTTGCGGTGAAGGTCATTCAGTTTGTGTACTACGGAGTCACGACCGGCGGAGGTCACTACCCCGTTGAATTTAGCACGCTTACCTGTATCGTTTTGCCCATAGTCGTGTTCGCGGACAAGAAGCACGTCGCCTATCCTTTCGTTGCATATGCGGCGTTTATGTCGGGAGTTATGTTCAACCTGTTCTTCTTCATCGGGCAGGAAACGTTCATCTCGTTGCGTAGAAGCGAATTGTGGCTCCTTCTCAACCTGCTCATCCACGACGCACTCTTCCTTTGCTCTCTCATCATGATGGGCAACTTCAAATTCGACAAAAAAATCGCGTGGCAACTGCCCCTTGGTTCTGCGGTATTCGTGGGTTGGGCGTTCATCGCGAAGTATCTCATCGGCTACGATAGCGAAATCTACACCGTCCGTCTTCTCGAAGGCACCATCTTCAACAACGTTTGGAACCCCGAAATCAACGTTTGGGCAACCACTCACCCCGATTGGTTGGCATCTTCCGCCTATAAACCCGTCTACTACGTGTGTATGGCACTCATCATTCTCATCTCGTTCTACTTGGTGTACGAACTCAACCGCTTCATCTACAAGTACGACAGAGTGGATGAATACTATCTCGACAAGGAGGACTATTGATGCATACCAGTGACAAAACAAAAGCATTCGAAGGTATCTTCGTATCCATACTTGTCATAGCGATTTTCGCAACGTCTATCGCGATTTTCTCTCTCGCGGACAGGGACGTCGACCTAACCTTGCGTTCTTATACGTCCTTCCAATCTCTCGGCGTCCGTCCCGACGAAGACGCTTTGACCTTCGACGAAATTCCCTCCGACGCGAACGATCTCAAACAATTTGCCTACGAATTGTATATGCTGGGCGGTACGAACGCTAAAAACGCCGCCGCTCTCGCCGCATACTGCACCTGCCAAATGAAAATGGACGTCATGAACATTCTCAACTATGTTGACATCGACGCGTCTATCATCAAAACGCAGGACGAATTTTTCCGTATCGACTACCGTCTTGAAAGAGATTTGCCCTTCAAAGAGAAGTTAGGCGCCCTTGCGGACTCTCTCGATATGGTCTTGACGGAGAGATTCTACACCAATACGGATATGGACTATCTCGCCTATCAAAAAGTGCAAAACTCCCATATCGACGAGAACGACTCCCCCGCCGCCGATTGGAGCGAAATCTCCAAGGAAGAACAACGCGAAGTCCCCGTCTACAATAGCACGCAGGACGGCATATTCGAAGTCATCGCATACACCTTGAGCGCAGATGCAATCTCGACCGCTTCAGTAGAATATGTGGAGAGCGAAGACGGCAACTACTACTCCGTCAAACTCGTCTGCGATCCCTCCAACACCGCTCTCACCGAAAGAGTTATCGGCTCTATCCGCGAAGGCTCAATGGACGATAAGGCTTACTATTCCAAGATAGAATACGACTTTGAACTTTGGGATAACGGCTATTTCAAGTCGATCAGAATAGGCGAGCGTTGGGATGCAAAAGCAATGGGACTATCCTTCCTTGGTTTCAGCACCGAATCCGTATACAACTGGTCTTTCAGTTATGACGTAGCGGACGCATCCCCCGACGGATACAAGGATTGCGCCGCCGCCAAAGAAGCGATATTAGGCTAACGAAAACAACAATATAAAAAAGCGTGGCAAACCGCCACGCTTTTTATTATACTTGTTGCAAATCAACCGAGCCAACCGATGTCTTTTTTGCCGGAGCCGAGTTCAAAGTGATATTTCGCAATGCCCAAATCCGTCTTCGTGTAAAAGCCCATTCCTGCCTTTGCGCCGACTTTGCCGTCAGAATAGGTGAACGTGAACTTTTGTTGATTCATTGCGGTGGGAGCGAGCAACGCACAATTTACACCGTTCAAAAACCACACCGGCGGATTTTGCGCTTCCATAACCTGATCAATGGGTTTCGATTTGTGTTGTACGCCTTGAGTCGCGCCGTAGCCGAGAGCGATGACCACGTGCAATTTCTCTCCGCGCGCAACGGTGAATGCCGTCTTGACTTTCTTGTAGCTCATCGCAACCCAACAGGTATTGAGTCCGAGTGCTTGAGCGGTCAAAGCGATATGCTCGCCGTAGTAACCCGCCTTTTCTTCGTCCCCTTTCTTGCACACGAGAGCGACGTAGTTTTTCACTCCCGAAAACTTGCCGTAGTGCGCCATCATAGAATCGAACGCTTCGGGTTCGTCGAATACGAGTTGGATATGCAATCCGCCTTGTTTGTTGCATTCGTCCACGACTGCTTGAAGTTGTGCTTTGAAGTCATCGGCAATGGGCTTGTCGAGATAACTTCTGACTGCGTGTCTTTCGATTGCTGCCTTTTGATAATCCATATCTATACCTCACAATTTTTATTTTCGTTCTCAAACGGTTTATCTAACACCATTAGGTTGTTTTATCCTAAAAAAGCAGACTTTCATCTGCCTTTTACTACGCAAGGAATTTGTTCACGAGATAAAATAACGTTTTGATTTCCTCGTCCGTCAGGTTTGCAAACATGGGAGCGACGATTTGATTGATGCCCGCCATACGCTCGTCAAGAGCGGATTTCCCGACGTCCGTCAAGCGAATGACCACTTTTCTTGCATCCGTTTTTTCGCTTTCGCGCCTGACGTAGCCTTTCTTTTCAAGGGTATTGAGTGCGCTTGCGATACGCGCGGTGGACACGCACATGATTTTCGCAAGGTCGCCCGCCACTACGTCCCCGTCGCTATCCGCAAGAATACGCAAAATGAGAAACATACCCTTCGAGCCGTCGTCGATAAGGTCCACAAGTTGTTTCCACTTGCTGGTTTTGCAGAGCGCTCTGATTTCGTCCTGTACGGAATAGTAGTCCATAATTCACCTGATTGCTAATACTGTTAGGATTATACCGCCCCTACAAATTAAAGTCAACGGGGGATATAAAAATATTTAATTTTATTATTCTTTTAACCTTTCCCCTAAATCATCACGAAAACAACGAATATCACGTTGACGACGATTGCAAGAAGAGTCGGGATGAGTTCGAGAAGTTTGTTTTGTTTCTTGCTCATAGGCGGGATTTCCGCACTCATTTCTTCGTACTCTACGTACGCGCGCATATATTGTTCGCGGGATAGTATCGCATAAGGATAACAAGATACCGCGCATGCGAGCGCAAACGAAATCATCGTAAACACGGCAAGATAAATCTGCCCCGCGCCCCTATAAAGCACCGCGTAACTTGCAACGTTGAGAGTGGTAACAACCGCATAAATCAAGAAAGTAACCGTGCCCGACTTTTTGAGGAATTTTGCAAGGTTTTTCTCTTTTTCTTCTTCGGCAAGGAAGAGATTATCGTTGCCTTTCGGTCTGATTTCTTCAAGGAATATCGACGAAGTCTTGGATGCGTGTCTTGCGTATATCACGATGAGCGCGACGAGAGCAACAGACGATGCGTAGTCGATATATGAGTAGAGCGCGAACCCTTCTCTCACGCCGAATACGAAATCAACACTGCTTGCGTCCGTGAGAATAAGGCGGTAAAGTGCGCCGAATATGCCCACCGAAAGCGTGGAAACTTTGTCGAGATATTCCGCAGTCGCGCCCATTCTTCCGCCAACGGAAAACGCTACGTTACCCGCAAGCGAAAGTGCGACTTTGATGACCATAAGCCACACGCAGAAATAGGACAATCCAAGCAAAACGTACGCTTTCTTTTGGGAGCTTTTCGGGGAGAGCAACACTCTCTTCGACTCGTTATACTTGGGGAGTTTGTCCACGTTTGAGATGAAGGAATACGCTTGCAAAACGAAAACCACGAAAGCACTCGTCCAAATGGACGACACGGAAACGGTCGTGAATGCGTAGTATAAACTGCCCGCAAGATAGGCGCACGCAAGCACCGTCTGCAAGACCGAATGAATTACGGATACGGTGAGCGTATGACGGTCGTATTCTCCGAAATGTTTGAAAGTGAAATAGGCATAGGACACCGACACTCCGAAGAACAAAACTTCGAGCACCGCATATCCAATCGTCCAAATCGACGCACCGCCCGACAAGACCGCGCCGATGAATTTTGCGCCGATACCCGCGCCGATAGATACGCCGTTAATTGACAAAACAGGGGCATAAAACATCAATATTGCACTGATAAACCCAACGATTGAGTAAATCGGCAAATATGCAAGACGATAGTCCGTCGGCACGCGCAAACGCTTTTTGCCCTTGGCAACGTCGGCGGGAGAAGTCAATTCTTCGTCTTCGAGAAGTTCGGACTCACATTCGATATTGTCCCAATTCACCCATTCGATTTCCTTTTCCGCACCCTTCTTTTCGCGTGCGGTTTCAGGCTTGACGACTTCCTTGACTTGTTCTTTTTCGACCGTCTTTTCGGCTTTCTTTTCGTCCGCCTTATCGTCCTTGACTTCTTCAAGATTGACGTGAATTATGTTCGCGGTTACGCTCGTTTCCTTGCCGTGCGCAAGGACGGGCGTTTCCACTTTTTCCTTTCTTACGCCGAGATGAGGGGGTATCGCTTTTTCCTGTTTCAAGGACGCACCTTCCGTCTTCTCGAATTGAGGCGCACTGCTATCAAGTTCCGCTATGATGACTTCGTCTTCCGAAAACAACTGCTCGGTGGGCATCCCGTACCCGCCGTAAAGCATAGTATCGTCCGCTTTTTGAATTTTGATTTTTATGAGAGAGTGGCAAACGGGACAGGTAACCGAAGTCGCACCGTCCTCAAATCGAATAACGTTTCCACAAATAGGGCAAAGAACCTTCTTCATATCTTCTCCACAATGATAATTTGCTACAATATTATCATCCCCCGCAAAATTTTTCAATAAAATCAAAACACTTTTTTGCGCGCCACTATATTTAGCCCGTTGCAATTCTTGACGGCGGAACAAGAAAAAAGACACTTTCGGTCGAACGCAAAATTGCGCCTTGCATATCTCCGCCCGCCCTACACGAAAAGAATATTTCTCTCCGTTGAAAAATAGACGGTAAAAACGCAAAGCGCAATCAAAAAACTAAAATGAAGTCCGAAATCGCCGTTTCGTCTGCGTATCGGTTGGGCGGGTTAGCCTGAAATTGCGGATTTGAATTTGTCTTTTAGGGTGGATTTCTGGGAGTCGGTTAGGGTGTCGATATAGGCGGTGATTATTGTTTTGCCCGTTGAAAAGAGTTGTTTGTCGGTCATTTTCGCTAGGTCGCCTGCGTTTTGCGGTATGCCGACTCGCGCGCCTAAATCTTGCAAAATCAGTATCGCGTTAAGTTTGTTTTCGTTCACGTCGTAGGTTTCGCACATACGCGCTTTTCTTGCGGGGTTGATGGTCGATATGAATTTTTCACCCGCTATATCTTCTTCGTAAAACCGCACGACTTTCTCCCCTACCATATCCGTAAGTGCGTATGCGTGTGCGGGCGCAGGGGCATAAAACGACGAAACCGCCGCCGTAAAAAGCAAGAAAGATATAATAAATATAAACGGTATTTTAACGTAATTATTTTCCATATTTCCTCCGCAGATATGTTGTGCAAAAAAAATACCGCTATTCTTGAAAATTTGGTATTGACTAATTGCCATTTATAATATATACTTAAACTGTAAACTATTATATAGTTAGCAAAAAAGGAAAATTATGTAGGAGGGCTAAAAATGCCAAACAACAACGTCACTATTGACCAATTGAAAGCAAAGGCGAAAGAACTGCGTATCAACATTATTGAAACCACGTTCAACGCCACGTCCGGTCACATCGGCGGATCGCTTTCTGCAGCGGATATGCTTGTTGCTCTCTACTTCAAATACTTGAACGTAGATCCCAAGAATCCCGATATGCTTGAAAGAGACCGCTTCATTATGTCCAAAGGTCACTGCGCACTCGGATACGTTCCCTGTCTTGCTATGAGAGGCTACCTTGACATCGAAGAAGTCAAGACCAAATTCAACAAGACCGGTTCCGCATACGGCATGCACCCGGACAGCAAGAAGATCAAAGGCTGCGACGCGTCCACCGGTTCCCTCGGTCACGGACTTCCTATGGCAGTCGGTATGTTGCTCGGACTCAAGCTCAAGAACGTCGACAGCAAAGTCGTAGTTATGACCGGCGACGGCGAATGCCAAGAAGGCTCCAACTGGGAAGCAGCAATGGCGGCAGCACACTTCAAACTCAAAAACCTCATCTGGATTATCGACCGCAACAAACTCGAAATCGACGGACCCACCGAAGAAGTTATGGGACTCGAACCCCTTGACAAGAAAGTGGAAGCGTTCGGCTTCAAGTGCATCAAGTGCAACGGTAACGATATGGCAGACGTCGACAGAGCACTCGCGGAAGCATGGGCAGGCGCAGATCGTCCTATCTGCATCATCTCCAGCACCACCAAGGGCGCAGGCGTCCCCGATTATCAAGGAAAAGTCACCAGCCACTACATCTCGTTTGGCGACAACCACAAAGATCTCGAGCCGATCATTGATTACATCAACAAGACCGACTCCGCAGACTTCATGAAATAAGGAGGAACACTATGGGTACTGCATGGAATGCATATGATGCAAACAAAATGTCTGCAGGCAAAGCCTTCGGACAAGCACTCGCCGAAATCGCGGCAGATGATCCTCGTATCGTTGCTGTAACGGCTGACCTTGCTAAATCAACCAACACCGGCGTGTTCGGTGCACAATATCCCGACAGAATGTTCAACGTCGGTATCGCGGAACAAAACCTCTTCGGCGTGGCAGCAGGCCTTGCAAAAGTCGGTTTTATCCCCTTCGCGTCCACTTTCGCAATCTTCGCATGCCTCCGTGGCGGTGAACAAATCAGAACTGACTGCGCATATCAAAAACTCCCCGTCAAAGTCATCGCAACTCACGGCGGACTTTCCTTCGGCGCGGCAGGCACCACCCACCACTGTATCGAAGACTTCGCAATTATGCGCGCTATCCCCAACATGACCGTCGTTATCCCCGCAGACGCATATGAATGCTCCAGAGCAATCAAAGCTTGCGTCAACGTCAACGGCCCCTTCTATCTCCGCGTCGGCAGAGGTATGGAACCCCTCCTTCACAACAGCGAAGACGAATTCGAATTTGAAATCGGCAAAGCAATGAAGCTCAAAGACGGTAACGACATCACCATCATCGCATGCGGCGTTCCTACTCGTGACGCTCTCATCGCAGGTGAAATGCTCGAAGAACAAGGCGTGTCTGCTCAAGTTATCAACATGCACACCTTGAAACCCGTCGACAAAGAAGCAATCGTCGAAGCGGCAGTCAAGACTCGTCGTATCGTCACCGTTGAAGAACACAACATCATCGGCGGCCTCGGCGATGCAGTTGCGGCAACTCTCGCAGAAAGCGGCAAGAGATGCATCCTCACCAAGATCGGTATCCCCGATGAATACGGTCCTATCGGTAAACCCGAAGATTTGTATGCAATGTACAAACTTTCCAGCCAAGGCATCATGGAAACCGTTATGGAACTCATGGGCAAGGAAATCGAAGAAGACGATTGGACTGACGAAGACTAATGGAGGTGTAGTATGAAAGCAAGCGAACAAGATGTCTTGACTACACAGATATATTTCCAAGCGGCGTTCCCCGCCCTTCGCGTCCCCCTCGAAGAAGACCCCAAACAAGTCAAAGCTTTCGAGAAAATCAACGCGGTAGTCGAATTCCGTGCGGCGGATGACGAACACCCTCTCGCCTGCTACATCGTCTTCCTCACCGAAGATATGGCGGCACAATCCAAAGAAGGCAAACGCTTCAAAGTCTATCAAGGCGAATACCCCGGTTTCATCGAAATGGCAGACGGCAGCAAGTACGAAGGTCTCAAAGTCACCAAAATGTACTTCAAGTCCATCAAGAGCCTTCTCGGTGTCTTCAAAGGTAACTCCCCTCTCGAAATGCTCGGCATCGTCGCTCCCCTTCTCAAGAACATTGCGAAGCCCGCGACTCTCAAATTCCTCTTCCTCATGCTCACGCTGATGAAGACCATGCCGAACTTCGTCCCCGAAGCGGATCAACCTTGGGAACAATATCTCAAAGTCAAATTGTCCCTCTACCTCATCACCAGAGCACTTTCCGTAGCAAACAAGCTCGGTTGGTCCACCATGAGCGATTGGACGTTGAAACAACCTGATAGAACCTATCTCTTCGAGGTCGGTCCTACCAAAGATAAAGACGGCAACGAACTCTATCCTGCCATCTACGCAAGCCTCCGCGTCAAAAACGGAAACACCAAATCCGGCAAGAAGAACGTCAAGTACCCCTTCGTTCTCTTCAAGTTCCCCTCCCCCGACGATTGTATCGCGGTTCTCACCGACAAATACGGTTTCGTTGGAGCAGTTGAAAGAGGTTGCGTGCAAATCGTTGGCGCAGGCGACAGCTATGCAGTTCAATTCAACAGCATCATGACCACCTGCCAAAACATGCTCGTTCCGTCCAAACTTGTCAAATAAGACAAACGACAACAAAAAAAGCACCGTCCACACGGACGGTGTTTTTATTTGCGTTGCCAACAAAAACAAGTACACACTCTATCTGTCATTCCGAGCAGGCGAAGGAATCTCCGGGGATGGTTGTGCCGTCATCGCTCTCAATGATAGCGAAATAGCGAGAGTGCTTGTACACTAATCACTTTTCCCCCTTCCTCACGCGATTTCCTCTTGGGGACGGGGACAAAAGCGGAAATGATTTCCGCTTTCATCCCCGTCCCCAAGAGGAAATCGAAACCAAAATATAACGCACTTACTTTGACGTAGTGCGCTCCCGCGAGATTGCCGCGCTGCGCTCGCAATGACAAAAAAACTATTATTAAATCGACAAGGTATAGATGATTCTTACTACTACGAAAAAAATTAATTTTTTTCAATATAAAATCCACAATATGCAGAC
>CAZJZV010000010.1:0-54379 GCA_964550635.1 uncultured Bacteroidaceae bacterium | reverse complement strand
TGCATATATCATGCTTGCGAAGCAAGTATATCATATTGCGTTAGCAATATATCATGCGTTCCGTAAGGAACGTATATCATTAAAAAAGCACTCCGCATGGAGTGCTTTTTTATCATCATTTCTCTTTCATTATTTAATGAAGTTCGCGTTGGGGTGTGCCGCTTTGACGATCTTGTATGCTTCGTCTGCAACTTCCCAAGTGTATTGGATGTCTTCGTCGCTGATTGCAGAGTTGACGAAGTGGTTGTGGTGAGAAGTGAAGAATACACCGCGTTTGACGCATTCCGCAACCCATTCTTGATGGAGAATAGTGGAGGGGAAGTCGTTCTTCAAGCGGAGATAGAACATACCGGGTTCACCGGTGACGGACAAATCGAAGCCGTTGTCTTTTGCGATTTCTTTGAGACCGTCGGTGAGCTTCTTGCCTTTCTTCGCGTTTTCTTCGGTTGCATTGATTGCTTTTGCTTTGTTGAGCGTTGCAATACCTGCCGCGAAAGGAACAGCTGAGAGCCAGTAGCTGCCGGTGTATGCGATGTCGGACGTTGCGTTGAGAAGATGTTTCTTACCGCAGAGGCAGGACACGTTGTAGCCGTTTGCGATTGCTTTGCAGTAGCAAGCGATATCGGGTTGGAAACCGTACTTGTGTGCGGAGCCTTGGAAGTCGATACGGAAGCCTGCGCGGACGTCGTCGATGATGAGAACTACGCCGTACTTGTCGCAGATTTGGCGAATCTTTTGCCAGTAGCCTTCTTCGGGAAGCACGTTGTCGGTGAAGTTGCCGTGCATGTAAGGCGTGGAGATGAAGCCTGCGATTTGGCCGGGGTATTTTTGGCAGAGTGCTTCGAATTGTTCAGGATGGTTCCAGTCAATATAGAGGTTGTTGACGAGATCTTCTTCGGTGACACCGCTATATCCGAGTTTTTGCATCCAAGGAGCAACGCCGTGATAGTAGCCTTTGGTAAGGACGATTTTTTTGCGATGGGTGTATGCACGAGCGATCATGACTGCGAATTGAGTTGCATCGCCGCCGTTCTTTGCGAAGAACGCCCAGTCTGCCATTTCGATGGTTTCGCACATTTTTTCTGCGAAGTCGATAGTGACGTCGGAAATGAGGGTGGTGCAATCGCCTTTCTTTCTTTGTTCTGCCGCCGCCGCGTCTACGTCGGGATCGTTGTAGCCGAGATAGTTGGGGCCGTATGCGCACATCCAGTCGATGATGCGGTTGCCGTCTACGTCATAGATATATGCGCCCTTCGCGTGGGACATATAAAGCGGATAGCTTTGGACGGGGATCATACAACCTTCGGACGGGCCAAGGTGACCGTAGATACCTGCGGGGATGACGTTCAACGCACGTTTGAAGGTTTCTTGGCTTTTTGTTACGTCTATAACTTTTTTAGGTTCGTAAATAAGATTCATAATAACACTCCTTATGCAAGATATTCGCTGACGACGTTGAGAAGTTTCGCAACTTGTTCAAGCATATCGACTGCGCCGAAGACTGCGAAGTCACCGCTACCCATACCGCCGAAACTGGACGCTTCGCCGTTGAGGATCTTGTGTGCGAATTCGAGGCAAGAGAATCTCATGGTTGCCTTGGGATCGGTCAAGCTGCCTTTGGAAGCATAGAGCTTGTGATTGCGCACGTTGAAGTTGATTGCGGGACCGGTTTCGCCGATGCAACAAAGGATAGTGCCGTCTTCCATACGGTTTGCGCACGCCTTGCCGACGAAGTCGCTGTTTGCGATTTCCGCCATTGCGAAGAATGCGGTGTATGCGGTGAGAACGGTGTTGGTTTCAAAGTAAGCAGGATCCTCAAGAAGTTTTGCCTTCTCTTCAGGCTTCGGTTGGAGATAGTAGCTCAATCTGTCAGAGAGTTGCATAAACTCTTTGAGCAAGAAACCGACTTTGAATACGTTGTAGAAAAGCGGAATAGTGTTTTCGCCGTCGACGAGTTTGTTGAAGTGTTCGGGAGAGGTGAAATAGAGTTTCAAAGCGGCTTTGCCTTTGCCTCTGGTGAAAGTGCATTTGCCGTCTTTGAACGCGATCACCGCGCTACCGACTTCGGGAACGTTGAACTCAACCGCGATGGGTTTGATATTCTTCGCTATCTCCTTGGATACGGGATCCAATTCGCAAAGATCTTCGAGGTTGCGGAGTATCGCAAACAGATTTATCTTTGCTCTAGTGACATTGTCCATAATTTCCTCCTTTATGCGCAAACGGGTGATCGCCTACGCTACAAATACTATACTATAAATAATAATACAATAAGTTTGGGGATATGTCAATAGTTAACTTTTTTTAAAAAAGTGTAAAATAACGAACATTTTTCAAAAAAGTGATGAAAAAATTAAAAAGCACCGCGTTTCGCAGTGCTTTTTGCAGTATCCCAAAAAATTCTTGTCAATTATAACTGTTGGTCGCCAAACTCAATATACCCTTTCTTGCGCATAAATTCGGATACTCCGAGAGACACGACCGTGGGTATCACAAACATGGTGAGTATTATCGCAAGTGCGATTTGCCAAGCGGGGATGAACCCAGTCGACGCGTCTATCGCGCCGAAAACTCCGACGAGTCCCGACGTACCCATACCGCCGCCAGACGCGTTGCAACGAAGCCCCATAAGCACTGCGACAAGCCCACTGAATACGCTTGCAATGATTTCAGGGAGCATGATACGCGGTTTGCGCATAATGTTGGGGATTTGGAGCATTGAAGTGCCTATCCCCTGTGAGATAAGTCCGCCGACTCCGTTTTCACGGAAACTTGCGACTGCAAATCCGACCATATGCGCGGCGCAACCTGCGACCGCCGCTCCGCCCGCGATAGCGAGAGCGTCTGCGTATTCCGCGGGGACTGCCGCCGCGACGGAAATCCAAATTGCCGCGGACGACGTGGGCATCGTGAGAAGTATACCCATGATGACGGACACGAAAATTCCGACGATAATCTTGACCGCCACGCCCGCTTGAATGGCAAGTGCGATACCTATTCCGAGAAGTTCGATAAGGCGGATGAAAGGCCATGCGATGAAGATACCGCCCAAGGACAAAAGCATCATTCCAAGTGGCACCAATATGATATCTAACTTGGTTTTTCCGGCGTATAAACCTGCGATTTCGACGGTGAAGACCGCAACGACGTAAGCACCGATAGGATTGCCTGGTGCGCCGAAAGCGAGAGCGAACGCAGTGTCAGACACCATAGAATTGACGAGATTTCCCGCGAATGCGCCTATCATACCCGTCACGCCTGCGGTGAATATCACGAGCGGTTTTGCGCCGAGTTTGTTTGCAATACCAATGCCGATACCCGCACCCATGAGCATTTTCGCTATGCTTGCAATATAGCCCAAAACGTGTGCGAACGAGTTATCTCCGCACCAAGACGCTATCTGCGCAAGTATGGTGCCTGCAATAAGGGTGCAGAAAAGCCCTTGCGCCATTCCGGTGAATGCGTCGATGAAATATCTTTTGAACACTTTTTTGAGTTTTTGTGAAAGAGTAAGCGGGGCGTTTGAATCGGTTAGATAGCCCAAAATCCCCTTTTGTTCCGTTTCTTCGTTAAGTTTGTTTTGCTCCAAAATCGTCCTCCATGAGTAAAGACGCAGCGGTCACGCTCAGCGAAAATAGCCGTTCGATATCCTCTCTGCGGACGACTTCCGCACTTGCATCGAAGTCCTTTGCAAATACGGTAGCCGAAGAAACGTTTGACTTGGAAAATGCGTTTGATACAAAGCCGTGAAAACAGCCGATTTTGTCTTTTATCGTCGAGTTGCGCTTCACCACTACGGGAATATTCTGCAACTCCGCCGAGCGCACGAGCGCACTTCTGACGGTTTCGGACGTCTTGATATTGCGAAAACCGTCGTTTTCGGGTATGGTGAAATCTCCGCCGACCACTTCCCCTATCGTTATGACTTGTGCGTTTTCAAATTCGGGGTGAGCGTTGACGAATGCTCTGCTTCCGCCGTGTGCGGAATTCTCTCCGCCAAACGATGCGAATACGAGTCGAACGTCGTCGGGGAGCAAATGCGGATTTTCCGCAAAATATGCAAACGTCGCAAGCGCAACTGAAGTCGCCATTCCGCCGTTGTCGCGCACGTATTTCGGGGAGCGAGAGTAGAACGTCGCAAGCATCGCTATTCCCGTCGCGGACGAAAATCCGCATATCACGATGAATGAAGTCGTCTTTGCAACAGTGTCTATGCCGATCGCCATTCTCAATACGGCAAACAATACGAACATAGAAAGAGAGATTGGCACGACCGCTATCACGACTTTTCTCAACTTGTCGAAGTCGGTAACCCGCGCGCCGTAGACGTTGTCGTGCCCTGCGGCGATGATTAAGGTGCGTTCCTTGCCCTTTTCACATACGCTCGGGCAACGCTCGCTAACGACGTTGTAGGACACTTTGACGGGGAGCAATTTCTCAAGCCGTCCGCCCATTCCGAAGAATAACGCTCCAAACACCACTACCCCCGCAATGAACAACACGAGAGATACGAGTGTGATGATTATTCCGCCTATGCCGTCGCACGCAAAGGAAAGAAGATAAAGCACCAAACATAGCGCATACCACCCCGCAAGCAATATCGCACTCCCCCTGCCTGCAAGGGGACGAGATTTGTACGCTTCAAGGCGCACGTTAGCATCCGTTTCGGCATGCAAACGGTCGCGAATAAGGCGCGCAGTCGCAGTTTCTTCCTTTGTTCCCGTGAGCCTTGCCTTGTGTTCTGCGAGCTCCGCGCAAAACTCTTCGGCAAAATCGCACGCGTCGACAACGTCTTGCGCGCTTGCAAACACGGGATTTTCGGATTTTTTAAGCACCAAATCTTCCATACGACACATTATACAACATCCGCCCCGTTATTTCAAGTTTTTTGAAACGGGAGTTGTTTAGTTTGAGCGTTTCATTCCCATGAGATTCCCACGCTACGCTCGGAATGACAAAATGCAGCGGGAATGACTGTATAATAGACTAAAAATCCACAATATGCAGACGGCGGAGTAATATACACTCCGCCGTCTGCATATATCATGCTTGCAAAGCAAGTATATCATATGGCGCAAGCCATATATCATATCAACTTCTGTTGATATCTCATTGTTTCTCTCTTGCGTCCCGCAAGAATGAAACAAGCACTCCCGAGGGAGTGCTTGTCGTTTGTTTAAGCTAAAGTGTGCTTATGCTTCTACTTCTCTTGCGATAGAGAGAACACACCATACACCTGCGTTGTTGCCGGT
The DNA here is from genome assembly GCA_964550635.1 of uncultured Bacteroidaceae bacterium. Taxonomy (GTDB): domain Bacteria; phylum Bacillota; class Clostridia; order Christensenellales; family CAG-917; genus RGIG4097. The sequence continues at coordinate 49,127 of CAZJZV010000010.1, read as the reverse complement.
TTCTACTTCGTAGACACCTTGAGATTCATCAAAGTATCCGCTAATACCATCGGGACGAGTTACGCTGTCATAGCTAGGTGCAGCATTTGCTTCTTCGATGCTTGCAGAGAGGTTGAGGGAGATGCTTGCATCGCCTACGAGATCAACGTCGATTGCGATGGTGGGAGCATCCGTGATCGTGATCTTCACGCCGCTCTTGAACAGGTTGATGATGGAGCTATCTTCTTCAACCCATGCGCTGCCTGCGAAGGTCTTTGCGATCCATGCTTCGTTTTCTGCAGTGAAGAGGCCTTTGAGTTTCTTTGCCGTGTTGCCATTGACAAATTCATCGACAGACGTAGGACCGTGATTGTCTGCGAAGATTGCGCCGATAACCTTGGACACGTCTTTAACTTCGAGAACGACTGCGCCGTCATTGGTTCTGCTGAGTGCGTTTGCAACTGCTACGACGATCTTTTGGACGTTTGCGATCCAAACGTTGTTGCCGTCTGCATCTTTGTAGGTGAGGGTTCCTTTGTTGGAAACTTCTTTCACAGTTTCTGCTTCTGCCGCAGAAGGTGCAGTGTAGGAAGGTTCGCCGCCGAAGAGACCTGCGAAGAGATCAACAAGGTCGATTTGTTGGATGACTGCGCCCTTGAAGTTGGTGTCATAGGTGAAGGTTGCGCCTTCTGCCACGATTGCCGCTGCATTTGCGAAGGATTCAGTGTAAAGTGCGTTTGCGAGTGCAATGCCTGCATCTTGGAGTGCTACGCTGTTGTATACAAATGTTTCAACTGCGTTTGCGGTTTCTTCGGTTACGTCCTCTTCTTCGCCAATATCATACTGGCCGTTGGAGTTTGCATCAACATACCAAACGTTCTTGCCAATAAGTGCTTTGACTGCCAAAGGCATGACTTCTTTTGCAAGAGCGCCAACGACGGATTGTTTTCCGCCATCCGAGAATTTCACAGCGTTGTTAACGGTAAGGATGATTTGACCGTATTTATCGAAACTGGATTGTGCGGAGTAGACTGCGTTGATGATTGCAGTGTTGTTGTACTTCACGACTGCTTCGAGAGCGGTCTTGTTGTTTTCATGGTTGAGAAGGTCGATGAAACCTTTGAGTTCGATTGCGTATGCGCCGTTAAAGTTGTAATCACCGATGACGAGAGCATCACCTGCGAGGGTTGCGCCGATGCCAAGGTTGAATTCAAAGAATTCTGCATAATCTTTAACGTCAATTCCGAAGACATCTGCCGCCGCCGCTTGGTTTGCGATGGTGTGGAGATTGTGGAATCTGAGGCTATTGATGTTGATTGCGAGATCGAAGACTTTGCCGTTCTTCTTGTCATCGAGGCCGATACCTGCTTTGATGGTCAAGCCGTCAAGTTCGTTGTCACTGTTGAGTTTGTATTGGAGAGCGAGTTCTTTGACGTTGAGACCGCCGAGTGCAGTACCGATATAGCTTTCTTCGTGACGGAGGAATTCGGTGTCGGTGTCTTTATCATATTTTTCGTTTTCGTTTGCGTCAACGTAGATGTCGTTTGCGCTATCTCCAAGGAGTATGCCGACAAGTCCCCATGCGGTGGTGAGAGGTGCAGTGTAGACGCCGTCTTCAGCCGTGCAGGGATAAACGTTGTTCTTCGTGCTTTCGCCGGTGAGCATACCGCCGATGCTCTTCAAGAGTGCGAGGATGCCATCGCTGGTGTTTGCATCTTTTGCGCCGAGCATCTTGACGACCGATTGAATAAGGCTGTCAAGGTCAAGACCGAAGACGCTAGTCACGGAGTTGATGAGACCGGTGAGTCCCCATTCATCGCCCATGTCTTTGGTGAAGGTGGTAATGAGTGCGTCGATGTTCTTGCCGCCGAGTTTGGTATCATTGAAGAATCCGTCGATGACAGATGCCCAAGTGCCGTTGAAGCCTGCATCGAAACCGACTTGGAAGTGTTGTTCATTGTTGCCATAGGACCAATCAACGTATGCTTTGTAAGGATCATCCAAGAAGAAATAGATTGCGAGCCAGTTGTTGTCCGTGGAACCGGTGAGGTCGTGGATTTTGACTTTTGCCGCAGTGTTCACGTTGGTGTCTCTGTCAAGGATTGCATAAATATCAATGCCGAGGTCAACGATTTCGTTTTTGTCGTTGGTCACGCCAATGCTGAGACCGAGTTCAAGACCGATATCGTCGTTGTCGCCGATTTCTTCAGAACCGATAACGGATGCGCCGTTCCAGAGTTTTTCAAAGAAATCTGCGGTCGTGATTTGACCTTCACCAAGGGTGGGAGCGGGAGTGGGCTTCGGCTTCGGCTTAGAGCTGCCGCCGTCATTTGTATCCGTGTCGGTGTCACCGCTGCCGCCGCCGTTACATGCGACGAGTGCGAACACGAGAACAAGTGCGAGCACCAAAACCAACAATTTTTTGATGTCAAACTTTTTCATAATTATCCTCCTATGAAAAATGCTTTGTTGTGTTTTTTTTGATTAGTTTGTGTTTGAGCTTCAAGTTGATACGTATTTATTATAATCTATAGCGCAAAAAGTGTCAATAAGGAAATTTAGTATATCTATCATAGTAAATATATATAAAAAGGGAAAATCGCGATAAATTGATGAAGAACGAGAAAAATAAGAAAAGTTTTAGACGGCGATATTTGGATGCAGAGCAAGGAAACAAAAAATCCGACGACCGAAGCGTACTGGGCGTACGTGAGGGTGTCGGATTTTGTAGTTGACACAGTTATGCGCCAAATAGCGCCGTCTAAAAGCCGCCGTCGATAGATAAGATGACGGAAGTCACGTATGACGCGGAGAGAAGATAATCCACCGCATGAGCGACTTCGTCGGGAGTGCCCAGTCTGCCAAGGGGGATTGTGGATGCGAAATCGGTGATTTCGTCGGGGGAATACTCGTGCATCATATCGGTGTCGATTGCGCCGGGAGCGACCGCGTTGACGGTGATACCCGACGGGGCAAGTTCTTGTGCAAGTGCTTTGGTCAACCCTATCACCCCTGCTTTCGACGCGGAATAAGCGGTTTCCATACTTGCGCCGCTGATACCCCACATAGACGACACGTTGACGATTCTGCCGAAACCCGCGCTAATCATATCGGGGACAAACTCTCTCGTCACGAAGAATGTGCCGTCGAGATTGACGCCCATAACCTTGCGCCAGTCGTCGTCGGACAAGTCTTGGAAGAGTTTTGTCATAGATACGCCCGCATTGTTGACGAGCATATTGATTTTGCCGAAAGACGAGCGGACTTCATTTGCCATTCTTTTCACGTCTTCCGCGGAAGAAACGTCGCATCTGAAAGCCTTGACTCTTCCTTCGAGTTCTTTTTCGAGAGAGAGAGCCTTTTCTTCGCTTTGGTTGTAGGTGAAAGCGACTTTATATTTATTTGCAAGGGTGCGGACTATGGCTTCGCCTATTCCCCTACCCCCGCCTGTCACGAGTACGTTCATAAAAATAGAATACGTCCCCGCATTATGCGGGGACGTGGTGTTGATTATTTTTCCGCCGCCTCTTTTGCATCGAGGTCCGCTTGGTTCATTATGCCTACGAAAGTGGTTTCGTCGATTGCTTTGCCCGCATAGGAGTCAAGGTCGACGTAATGCACGTAGTTATAATCGTTGCTATCGAAGAAGAAGAGTCTGTTGCCCGCGAAATCGAGTTTGAGCCAAGATGCGTTGAACTTCGCACTGAGCACGACGGTTTCGTTGGTATATTTGCCTTCGCTTGCGACGAGATTGATTGCGTAAATCTTCGCGCCGTCGCTATCAGAATAGTACACGGTGCCGCCGACGACTGCTTGCACGGTCACGCTCTTGCCGACGACTATATTTTTGTAGACGTCGCTTGCGTCGTTTGCGTTGTCGGACACGAGATAGACGTTCTTATTGCTCATAGTAACGAGCGCGCCTTTCTCATAACCCAAAGCGTAAATTGCGGTGGGATCGGTGAAGGTGAGATGTTTTTCGCGGGTTGCATCGAGTTTCTCGCCGTAGCCGATAGTCGTGCAGTAAAGACCGGTGCTTTCGGTGGTGCTATTGATATAGTTGGACTTGGTGTAGTAAATCGTAGTCTTGCCGTCGCTCTCGACGTAGGAGCCTTTGAGAGAGTAGCTGAACACTTTGGTCGGGAAGTAGTCCACGTAATTTGCCTTTTCCGCATCCGTCAAGTAGGTATATTTGTCCGCAACGAGTTTTTCTCCGCCTTCGCCGTTTGCTTTGACGGTGTAGATATAGTTGCAGAATTCATAGCTCGTATCGCCGGTTTCGTTCTTGGTGTAGACGATGTAGTCGGAGCCGTAATTCCATTGGACGGAAGACACGTCGGTTGCAAGAGTGCCGGTGGTGACGCCCTTCATATTATCGGAGGACTTCTTGCCGCTCATACCGCTGAAATCGACGTATTCGATTGCGCTGTTTTGATAGAACAAAATTCTGGATTCGGTGAAGAAATATTCGCTCGAACGAGAATTGACGGTGATGATGAGTTGGGTGACTGAACCGTCGGTCTTGGTGCGCATGAAGTCGGTGTGCGTGGTGGATGCGGTGCCGTTTTTGTCGCTATCGGTGTTGGGAGTCGCATAGTAAACCCATTCGCCGTAGACCGCTATTCCGCCGTTTGCGTAGGAATTGTAGACTTGTTTGGGCACGATAACCGTTGCGGTGGAGTTGTCCAAAGAGCCGTCTGCGTTGACTTTCACTCTGACGATGCCGTTTTTGACGGGAGTACCCCACGAATTGTCGATGCTTTCGTTCGTATCGTAGCCGTTGACGATGAAGGCGTAGTCGCCTTGTCTGACGTAGTAACCGCCGTTGGATTCCACGGGTTTGGAGCTATCGGCGGGGGTGGTGCCTTCCCATTCGTACTTGTTGCATGCGACGAGTACGCCGAGGGCAAGGACGAGAATCAACGCGACTGCGATGGTGCTGATGACGTGTTTTTTGTTCATAATTTACTCCTTTGAGAGTCGATGTTCATTTATTCCCTTTCGGGTGGTCCGATTGCGGACGTTGACTATTCTTGTTCGGCGTTCTTCTTCTCTTCTTCGGTGAGGTCGAGTTTGATATGAACGTCTTTGAGTTGTTGCTCGTTGACTTGGGACGGTGCGCCCATGAGTATATCTCTCGCGTTTCTGTCCATCGGGAATACGATGATTTCGCGGATGCTCGGCTCCCCTGCAAGCAACATAACTATGCGGTCTACGCCGGGTGCGATACCTGCGTGAGGGGGTGCGCCGTACTTGAACGCGTTGTAGAGTGCGGAGAATTTCTTTTCGATGACTTCCTTGCCGTAACCCACGATTTCAAACGCCTTTTCCATAATGGCGGGTTCGTGGTTTCTGACTGCGCCCGAGCTGAGTTCGACGCCGTTGACAACGCTATCGTATTGATATGCAAGCACGTCGAGCGGATTCATATTGTTGAGTGCGTCGAGTCCGCCTTGGGGCATACTGAACGGATTGTGGCAGAACCCGAGTTTGCCTTCGTCGTCGAGTTCGTACATCGGGAAGTCCACTATCCAACAGAAACGGAATGCGTCCTTTTCGAGCAAATCGAGACTCGTACCGAGTTCGGTGCGGAGATAACCCGCTTGTTTCCAAGCGTCCTTGCTTTCCGCTACGATTGCGACGAAACTGCCCGCTTTGAGATTTAGTCTTTCGACGAGAGCGTCTTTTGCATCCACTGCAAACTTCGTGATACCGCCCGCCATCTCGCCTTTTTCGTCGAGTTTGAACCAGTACATACCGCTTGCGCCGTTGTTTTTGACCTTCTCGGTGAGCGCGTCGATATACTTTCTTGCGCCCGTGAAGTTGTCTACCGCTATCGCTTTTATCGTCTTACCCTTTTCAAAGAAAGGCGCTTTCTCTTCGAGAATATCCGTCACGTCCTTGATGATAAGGGGGTTGCGAAGGTCGGGCTTATCGGAGCCGTAATCGCGGATTGCGTCGAGATATTTAATTCTGCGATAAGGTCCTTTGTCAACCTTGTAGCCCTTTGGGCTAAATTCGGTGAACACACCCGTCAACACTTCTTCCATAACCGCGAAGACGTCTTCTTGAGTTGCAAAACACATTTCGGTGTCGAGTTGATAAAACTCACCGGGACTTCTGTCCGCTCTTGCGTCTTCGTCGCGGAAGCAGGGTGCGATTTGGAAATATCTGTCGAAGCCGGACGCCATAAGCAACTGTTTGTATTGTTGCGGTGCTTGAGGCAGGGCGTAGAATTTGCCGGGGTGGAGTCTTGACGGCACGATGAAGTCGCGTGCGCCTTCGGGAGAACTGCTCGTAAGAATGGGAGTGGTGATTTCAAGGAATCCCATATCCGTCATCTTTCTGCGGAGCCAACTCACGACTTTCGCGCGGAAGACGATTTTGTCTTTGACTTCGGGATTGCGCAGGTCGAGGAAGCGATATTTCAAACGCGTATCCTCTCTTGACTGCGTGCTGGTCGCGATTTCAAAGGGAAGTTGCTCGTAGCAACGACCGAGAATTTCAATCTTTTCGGGTTCGATTTCGATGAGTCCCGTAGGCATATCGGGGTTGGGAGCGGAGCGAAGTATGACCTTGCCTTCTACCGATACGGTGGATTCGCGAGGGATACTTCTCACAAGTTCCTTCATCTCGTCCGTGGACGCGACGACCTGCGTATAGCCGTAAAAGTCGCGGAGCACGAAGAAGATGACCGCGCCTAAATCGCGAGTCGATGAAAGCCAGCCCGAAAGTTTGACTTTCTGACCGACGTTTGTTTCGTTGAGTTCACCACAAGTATGAGTTCTAAATTCCATAATATATTGCCGTTTTAGTTTATTTTCGTTTTAGAGAAGGTGTATGCCCGCATCGTCGCATTTTGCCACTATCTCGTCGGGCCATATCGATGCTTGAACCTCGCCTACGTGCGCCTTTTGCAATATCAACATGCAAAGTCGCGATTGCCCGATACCGCCGCCGATAGTGAGCGGAAGTTTGTCCGCTACGATACGTTTGTGATAGTCGTTTGCAAGGCGGTCGAGTGCGTCTGCAAGTTCGAGTTGATGAAGAAGCGCCGCACTGTCTACCCTTATGCCCATCGACGAGATTTCAAGACTTTCGCCCAAAACCTTGTCGTAGAACAGTATGTCGCCGTTGAGAGTCCAATCGTCGTAGTCGGGTGCGCGCCCGTCGTGACGTTGACCGTTCGACAACGCTCCCCCTATCTGCATCAAAAATACGGTGCCGTACTTTTTCGTGATTGCGGTTTCTCTCTCGTGTCCCGTCATATCGGGGTACAGGTCGAGAAGTTCCTGCGTAGTGATGAAAGTGACTTCCCTTTTGAGATTCAAGTCGATGACGGGGAACGCTTTTTTGGTTTCTTCAAGGGTGTCGCATATCGCGTTGACGATTCTGCAAACGACCTTTTTCAAGAATTCAACGTTGCGTTGTTCCCGACAAATCACCATTTCCCAGTCCCACTGGTCGACGTAAATGGAGTGCGTATTGTCGCAGTTGTCGTCCCTGCGGATTGCGTTCATATCCGTATACAATCCTTCTCCGCATTGGAAGTGGTATTTGTCGAGAGCGATTCTCTTCCACTTCGCAAGGGAATGTACGATTTCCGCTTCCACGCCGTTCTGCTCCTTGACGTCGAAACGCACCGCTCTTTCCACTCCGTTCAAGTCGTCGTTCACGCCCGTCTTGCTCTTGACGAACAAGGGAGCGGATACTCTCTCGAATCCGAAGTGCCTGATAAAGTTGCGTTGGAAGGAGTCCTTGACGAATTTTATTGCTTTTTCGGTTTCCCGCACGGACATTTTCGGGGTGTATCCGTCGGGGATTCTCAGTTTGTACATAGTAGTTTATCTGTCTGCGACTTACGCCATAAGGTCGCCTGCGGTGCGTGCGTAAAGTTGTACGTCCCTGATGTTCGAAATGCCCGTGACGTACATCATGATGCGTTCAAGACCGAGTCCGAATCCGCTGTGGGGGACGGTGCCGTATTTGCGAAGGTCCATATAACCAGTGTAGTCATCGAGATTCATACCGCGTTCGACCATTGCTTGTTTGAGTTTGTCGAAGTCCGCCTCACGCTCACTGCAACCGATGATTTCGCCAACGCCGGGGACGAGCAAGTCCGTCGCCGCGACCGTCAAACCGTCGTCGTTTTGTTTCATGTAGAAACTCTTTATCTTCTTGGGATAGTTGATGACGAAAACGGGTTTGTTGAACACCTTTTCGGTGATATATCGTTCGTGTTCGGATTGCAAATCAAGACCCCATTCGACGGGATAGACGAAGTCTACGTCCGCTTTTTCAAGGATTTTGATTGCGTCCGCGTAGTCGAGAATTTGGAAATCGCTCTCAACCACTTTCGTGAGTTTCTCTTTCAAACCCGCTTCAAACGCCTTTTCAAAGAAAGCGATTTCTTCGGGGCATTCGTCGAGAACTGCTTTGATGATATATTTGATCATGCTTTCCGCGATTTTGATAATGTCGGGAAGGCGTGCAAACGCGACTTCGGGTTCGCATTGCCAAAACTCCGCCGCGTGACGAGGAGTGTTGCTGTTCTCCGCGCGGAAAGTAGGTCCGAACGTGTAAATCTTGCCCATCGCCATCGCCGCGACTTCGCCTTCGAGTTGTCCGCTGACGGTGAGACCCGCTTTTCTTCTGAAAAAGTCGTTGGCTATGTATTCCGCCTCGTCCTTCGCGACCTTTGCATCCGCATAACCATTCGTCGTGACTCTGAAAATCTCGCCTGCGCCTTCGCAGTCACTGCCCGTGATTATCGGAGTGTGCACGTAGGTGTAGCCGTTCTCTTGGAAGAAACGATGTATCGCAAAACTCAACTTGCTTCTCACGCGGAGCATTGCGTTGAAAGTGTTCGTGCGGGGGCGCAAATGGGGAATACTGCGCAAAAATTCGAGCGAATGATACTTCTTTTGAAGGGGATAGTCGGAGGGACAATCGCCGAGAAGTTCGACCGTTTCGACGTTGATTTCGTGGTCACCTTGGTTCATTGCGGGAACGACTACGCCCGTCGCAAGCACGGATGCGCCGTTTTTAAGACACTTGGAAAGTGCCTCGTCCTCGAATTTCGACTTGTCGAATACGAGTTGAAGATGACGAAGAGACGTCCCGTCGTTGAGTGCGATGAACGCCATCGTCTTGCTGTCGCGAGCGGTACGAACCCAACCTGCTACGGTCACGGTTTTGCCCTCGTAATTTTTGCCGTTTGTCAAAATTTCAATGATGTCGATGTTTTCCATATTATTATCCTTTATACTTTGACTATTATAAGTTTAGATTAACATTTTGTAAAGAGTTTTTTGCCTTTCACAAAAAAGTTGACTAAATATTGCGGTCAAGGATATAATTTAGACGAATTATTGTGTCTGGAGGCTTTATGTACGACGTCATCGTTTTAGGCGCGGGCCCCGCAGGGTTGACCGCCGGTATCTACTCCGCAAGGGGCGGACTCAAAACTCTCGTCATCGAAAAGACTTTCGTGGGCGGACAGGCAACCACCACCCCCGAAATCGTCAACTACCCCGGCGTCAAATCGACGGACGGTTTCTCTTTGACAAGCACAATGGCGGAACAAGCGAAGAGTTTCGGTTGCGAAATTCTGACCGCAGACGTCACCGAAATATCCTTGACGGACAAGGTCAAAACCGTCATTGCAAACGGTGAAAAATACGAAAGCAAAACCGTCGTCATCGCAAGCGGAGCAAACGCGAGAAAACTCGGCGCGGAGCGCGAAAACGAACTTCTCGGCGCGGGTGTCAGTTACTGCGCAACTTGCGACGGTGCATTCTTCAAAGGCAAGTCCGTAGCCGTCGTCGGCGGTGGGGATACCGCGGTCGAAGACGCACTCTATCTCAACCGTTTCGCAAGCAAAGTTTATCTCGTTCATCGCAGGGACTCACTTCGCGCAAACAAGACTTTATCCGACGAAATCGCACGTTCAACCGTCGAAATCGTTTGGAATAGCACGATTGAAAACCTTATCGACACTCCCCTTTCCGCCGTCGAAATCAAGAACGTAAAGGACGGAAAAATCTCCACTCTCGACGTGAACGGACTCTTCGTCGCAGTCGGCAGAACACCCGCAAGCGACGGCTTCGAACAAGTCGAAAAAGACGAAAACGGTTATATCCTGACCGATGAAGAAATGAAAACGAACGTGGACGGAGTTTATGCCGTCGGGGACGTCCGCGCGAAGTCCCTACGACAAATCGTAACCGCCTGCGCCGACGGCGCAATCGCCGCCGACTCAATCATCAAATCCCTTCAATAATCACAACTCCGCCCCGCGGAGTTTTTTTATTACGACATACACGTTTTATTAAGGCAAGTGCTAACACCCTAATCACCTTTCCCCCTTCCTCACGTGTTTCCCCTATCGACGTTCCCCCTCTACGGGGAACCCACGTCGCCTGCGTTCGCAGGGGGCAACACTCGGCGCTCGCATAGAAAAGCGTCGTGTCTACTTATGCCACTGCGCTTTATGCGTGCCGCTTACGCGAAATAGAGTGCACGCAGTCGCTTGTACTTTTCGTCGAGCTCGGCACTCGGAGTTCTCGCCGCCGTTGCGGCTCGTGTTCCGACTTCGAATGAGTAAGTGCGTACTCACACCCGCTCATAGTGTAGCGAATAATGCCGAGCGAAACACAGGGGTATCCCCACTGCGAAAACAAGCCAACGGCAATTTGATTACGCACTATGTTTGCACAGGCGTAGTTTTCGCAGAAGGGGAAAAAGGAGTAAGGCTCGGCGCATAAAAAGCCGTCGCAGAGGGCATAGCGCAAAGTGACTTGGACGCAATCTCGCGGGAGCGCACCATCATTTAAATGATATATCGTTTCACGATATGATATATTTGATATGCAAATATGATATACTTGCTGCGCAAGCATGATATAATATACGTTCCAAAATTGAATCCACAATATGCCACAGGCATATATCATACGCGAAGCGTATATCATATGGCGAATGCCATATATCATGCGTTCCGTCAGGAACGTATATCATTAAAAAAAGCACTTCCATACGAAAGTGCTTTTTTTTCGGGTGCGGGTGTCCCGCCCGCTTTAACACCAAAACGAAAATTTTGCGGAATACGAATTGGGTTACAGATTATGTACGGGTTGTAGCAAAAAATTTTCGTGCGGTAGAAGTTGCGTTGCTAGTGCCGTCAGAACAATTTCCACCGAAAATTGCCGACGGCAACGACGCATAAGCAACTAAAGGCAAAGGGCGTCGACACAAGTTCGACGCCCTCCGCTATGATAAGGGGGAAAATTATGAGCGAGATGATGTAATCTCGTGATTACGATTAGATATTAGCACCGCTATGAGTTACTGTCAATGCTTTTTTGTGAAGTTTTTTTGCACATTTTCGGAATTTTTGCCAAAAAACCTACATTTTTTGATTTCTGTTTGAAAAAGTTTTTGCATTTTTGTTAATTTTTTGTGAAAAGTATTTTTTCAATGCGTTTTCGGCATTCTAATTCGCTTTCTAATATCTCAACCGTTATTCTAACAAGGGGTTCTGTTCCGCTCGGACGGGCTATCAACCGCCCTTTATCCCCTATTTCGTTGCGGATTTCGTCAAGTTTCAGGCAGAAGTCCGCATTTTCAAATTCCGCTTTCGGATTTTGGCTAGGAAATGAGAAATCGTAAAAGGCATTCGGTTTCACGTAAGGCAATTTCCCGAGAATACGTTTCGCTTCCAGCAGGGATAATCCGGTGAGCAGTCCGTCCCCTGTGGGCGCAAGGTGTTTTTGTATGATATGACCGCTCTTTTCACCGCCCAAAATCGCGCCTGTTTCCTGCATTTTTTCGGACACGTGCTTATCGCCCACTTCGGTGCGGACAAGAGTTATCCCCTTTCCTGCAAAACACCTTTCAACTTCACTGCCCGTCATCACAGTGCCGACAACGATAGGCGGATTCAACTCGTTGTTGCGTAGTTTGCTTTCGGCAAGAGCGCAAAGTATTCTGTCGCCGTCATACACTTTTCCGTCGCAGACCGCGATGAGTCTATCCCCGTCCCCGTCGAAAGACAGACCGATTTCGTCTTTTTCGACTGATTTTGCAAATTCGTCCGCGAAGAGAGCACCGCACCCGACGTTTACTCTCTCCCCCGACGGCACGCCCGCGACAACTCGGACTTCCGCGCCCAATTTCTCAAACAACGGCGGTAGCACCGTCATACACCCGCACGCACAATCGAGTGCGAGTTTTTCACCGTGCAAATCCAAATTTTCAAATAGCGACAATGCGTGGCGCAGGTATTTGCCGACGTAGTCGTCCTTGACTTCGACAGGGGGAGCGACTTTTCCGCTCGTCCACTTTCCCGACGAAACTCTGTCGTCCAATTCCCTTTCAATCTCAAACGGCGGTTTTTCTCCGCCCGCGCCGAAAACTTTCAATCCGTTAAATTCGGGCGGATTGTGGCTTGCGGTTATCATAACGCCGAAGTCCGCATTCTCTTTTGCAACCGCGTAAGACAGTGCGGGTGTGGGGAGAGCGCCGACGACAATCACCCTTGCGCCCGCGGACAACAACCCCGCAATCAACCTTTTTTCGATTGCCGACGACAACGTGCGCACGTCCTTTCCGACGACCACTTTTTTGTCGCCGAGAGAGGCGCCGAGCGCATAAGGCAAATCCGCCGAAAGCAATTCCGTTGCCAATCCTCTGATACCGTCCGTTCCGAAAACTTTCACACGAGAGTATATGCTTGCCGTTCGATTTCGGTGCAAAGTCTAGAATGCGTTTCAGTCAAACCGCAAAGCAATATCACAAAAGTACCCAACAGAAAACAACCGCCCGACAATGCTTGCGATTGCACTTTGTTCGCGCAAAAGAAAAAAGCGACTTATCGTCGCTTTCTGTGAGTTTTGCCAAAATCGGTAGTTTACAGTTTGTTTTTCTGTAGATAAACTATCAATACTGCAATATCCGCAGGCGATACACCCGATATTCTCGACGCTTGCCCAAGGTTCAGAGGGCGCACTTTGTCAAGCTTTTGACGTGCTTCTATGCGCAGTGCTTTTATGTCAGAATAGTCGATATTTTCGGGCAAGAGTTTTTCTTCAAGTCGCTTTTGCTCTTTGATTGCACTGTCTTCCTTTTCAAGATAACCTGCGTATTTCATCTCGATAACCGCCGCCGTAAGACTGTCTTTCGGGCAGTCGAAAGAGATAAACTCGGCAAGGTCTTCCGCCTTTGCGTAGGGGCGTTTCATCATATCCGCAAGTGTCGGCGTTTTCGACGGAAGGGGCTCTCCCCAACTGTCCAAAAGTGCGAATGCCTTTTCTCTGTCTATGGTCTTTTCGCTCTCTTTCAACACCCTTGCAATCTCGTCCTTTTTCTTGAGCATTCTCTCGTATCTTTCGCGAGTGGCAAGTCCCAAATTGTAAGAAATCTCGGTGAGTCGCAAGTCGGCGTTATCCTGACGGAGTTTGATTCTGTGCTCCGCTCTTGCGGTCATCATTCTGTACGGCTCGTTGGTGCCTTTGGTCACAAGGTCGTCGATGAGCACGCCTATATACGCTTCGTCGCGGCGGAGAATAAACGGCTCTTTTCCGTCTATTTTCAAGCACGCGTTTATGCCCGCCATAAGTCCTTGCGCGCCCGCCTCTTCATATCCGCTACTGCCGTTGACCTGTCCTGCGGAGAACAAATTCGCAACGACTTTCGTTTCAAGGGACGGTTTCAAAGATAGCGGATCGAAACAATCGTATTCGATTGCATATGCATATTTTGCAAATCTGCAATTTTCAAATCCCGGGAGAGTGCGATACATCTTCTCTTGCACGTCGTGGGGCAACGAACTCGACATACCTTGCATGTACATTTCGTCACTGCCGAGTCCTTCGGGTTCTACGAAAATTTGGTGGCGTTCTTTGTCCTTGAACCTGACAACTTTGTCTTCGATGCTCGGACAATATCTCGGTCCTACTCCGTGAATTGAACCATTATAGAGCGGGCTTCTCGATATGTTGTCAAGAATGATTTTATGGGTTTCCGCGTTGGTGTAGGTCAAATAGCAGTCTTCGCTTTCAAACGTGGAAAGGTCGGACATGAAAGAAAATCTATCCGTATTTTCTGCGGTTTGGACTTCCATTTTGTCGAAGTCGATACTGTCGCGGTAGATACGCGCGGGCGTACCCGTCTTGAATCTGCGGATAGGCAAACCGAGTTTTATAAGGTTACTAGTGAGATTGTTTGCAGGGGCAAAACCGCTCGGCCCGCTTTCCTTCACGTAGTCGCCGATGATGACCTTTCCGCCGAGATAGACGCCAGTCGCAAGCACGACCGCACGCGCGGAAAACTCTCTGCCGTCCGCAAGTCGTATTCCGACCGCTTTTCCGTTTTCGGTGAGAATTTCGGAGGTTTCCCCTTCCATAATTTCAAGGCTATCAGTCCCGCGCAACACGGAGAGCATTTCTTCGTGATAGCGGTTTTTGTCCTGTTGTCCGCGGAGAGAATAAACCGCGGGACCTTTGGCGGTGTTGAGCATTTTGATTTGCAACAAAGTCGCATCCGCAGTGAGCCCCATCTGTCCGCCAAGTGCGTCGATTTCTCTCACCAAATGCCCCTTTGCAGTGCCGCCGATTGCGGGGTTGCACGCCATATACGAAACCGTAGCAAAATCCGTACACACCGCAAGAGTGTGTTTCCCGAGTCTTGCGCACGCAAGGGCGGCTTCAACGCCTGCGTGACCTAAACCTACTACGATAACGTCATACATAATTATCCTTTGAAAAGAGCGACTATCGTCGCTCGTCTTTATTTGCCTACGCAGAATTTTGAGAAAATGCCGTTTACAACGTCTTCCCCTGCGGTCGCACCGGTGATTTCGCCAAGGGCGTCGTAGCCCTCTCTCAAGTCGATAAGCACGCAGTCGATTGTTTCGTCTTTTGCAAGAACGGCATGTTCAAGTGCGTTTTCTGCACGATAAAGTGCCGATAAGTGTCTCTCGGAAGTTATTACGTCCGCTCCGTCAACTTCTCCGTCGCGGTAGATTGCGGACAATGCGGACTTGAGATTTTCAACTCCGTCTCCCGTCTTTGCGGACACACAATACACCTTGTCCGCTTTGTCGGGCGCGATGAAATCTTCTCTGTCGCACTTGTTGTAGACGACGAAAGCGTTGTCCTTTCCCTGCACTTCGTCGGGGAGATTTCCCCCCTTGGTGCCGTCGAAAACGTAGACTATTTCGTCCGCTCCTTCTATTGCCTTTTTTGCTCTTTCAACACCTATGCTTTCGACCGTGTCGTCACTGTCGCGAAGTCCCGCCGTGTCCGTGAAGTTGATAAGGACTCCGTCCACTTCCACACTTCCCGAAATCGCGTCTCTGGTCGTGCCCGCTATATCCGTAACGATTGCTTTGTCTTCTCCGAGAATTGCGTTGAGCAATGACGATTTTCCAACGTTTGGCTCCCCTGCGATGACTACGTTTATTCCGCTTTTCGCCATTCTTCCTATATAGGACGTGGACGCGAGCGCGTGTATGCGCGCGAGAATGGACGGGATTCTGTCTTCGATTGTGGGGATGACTTCGTCTTCCATTTCGTCGGGATAGTCGAGTGACGCTTCGAGGGTGGCAATCACGTCGAGAAGGTCGTCGGTTATCTCGTTGACTTTGGCGGACACACCGCCTTGCATAAGTCTATACGCCGCGCGAAGTCCAGCACTGCTCTCTGCGTTTATCATATCCGCAACGCCTTCCGCATCCGCAAGGGACATTCTGCCGTTGAGATAGGCGCGCTTGGTAAACTCACCCGCTTCCGCGGTCACGCAACCTTTCGCGATAGCACTGCGCAACGCTCCGCGCATAATGCGCACTCCGCCGTGGAGATAAAACTCAACCGTATCTTCCCCGGTGAAAGATTTCCCTTCGGGGAAGAATACCGCGTATCCCTTGTCCGAAAAGTCTTCGCCGACAAACTCGCCGAAACACATTTTGAGCGGATTAGAGCGTAGCACTTCCGCACACGGATTGCCTTTTACAAGGAAAACGGCATCCGCGATTTTCACGGCTTCCTTTCCGGAAACTCGTAATATGCCGATGCCGCCCGAACCACTCGGGGTTGAAATTGCAACTATGGTTTTCATTATTTTTTCGTTCCGCCGAAACTCTTGAACTTGGGAGGACCGGTCTTGACCGCCGCGGGTTTGACGAAGTCGTCTTGCTCGGTGAAGTAGCGGTAGACGTTGCCGTCGGGGACTTCGGGTTCTTCTTCGCGGGGTTTTCTTTCGCGACGAGGTCTGTCGTCGTCCTTTCTATCCGAACGACGTTTGTCGTCCCTTCTGTTATCCCTTCTGCCGTCCCTGCGACCTTTGCGGTCTTCTTTGATTTCGACGCCCTTGGGAATGATGACCACGTGACGTTGAGAATCTTCGCCTTCGCTTGCGGTGGATGCGATTTCGCTATCCGCAAGTGCGCTATGGATGACTCTTCTTTCAAACGGATTCATGGGTTCGAGCTCGATCTTACGGCAGGTACGATGCGCCTTTTCCGCAAGACGGAGAGCGAGAGCGGTGAGAGTTTCGCGACGTTTTTCGCGGTAGTTTTCACTGTCGACGACAACCTTTTTGAAGTCGCATTTTTCTTGATTGAGATAGGTGAGAACGAGATATTGGAAAGCGTCGAGTGCTTCTCCGCGGTAACCGATTGCGACTCCGCTATCTTCTCCTGCGATTTCGATATAGAGAGTGCCGTTTTTGTCCTCGACGGTGGCTCTTGACGAGAGTCCCATCTTCTCGAGGATACCGTTGACGAACTCTTCCGCCATAACCGCGGCGCCGTCAATCTCGGTCACTCTGACTATCGCCTTTGAAAACAGACCTCCCTTTTGGAGAACTTCGACTTCGACCTTATCTCTGGTGGTGCCGAGTTCAAGGAGTGCGTTTTCGACTGCGATGTCGATTGTCGAGGCCTTGACCTCTATACTTTTTTTCATAATATTTCTCCTGTCAAGCCTTTTTTGCTTGAACGTTATCAACGATTTTTCCGCCGAGATTGAACGCGAGTTGGAACACGGTCGAAGTCAACGAGCTGACGAGCATATACAGTGCGAACGCCGACGAATACAATATCGCGAACACACCGACCATTGCAGGCATCATGTATTGCATGACTTTCATGCTTGCTTGGGTTTGGTTTGCCGTCTTGCCGTCCCCGGTGGGAGGAGGAGTGCCTTGTGCTTTGGTGAGCAGTTTTTGGGAAACGATACTGATCGCGAGAGAAAGCACGGGAAGGATAAGGAATCCGTTCCATTTGCCGTTCTTGCCCCAGCCGCCTTGACCGACGCACTTGCCCATGACGGTGTTATATTCGTCCTGCATCAGCCCTTCCATTTTGGAAGTTGCGAAACCGGACTGCCCCGTAACCGTGAGATAATCGGGGACTTCAGTCTTCCAACTGTCGGGGACGAAGATGTTCTTTATCCAAAGGAAACCTCTATTGGACTTTTGCTCGTCGCTGAAATAGAAGTCGTAAACGGCTTGTTGCGCCTTGTCGTTTGCGCTCTCGTACTCCGCGATATTGTCGCCGACGTACTTGAAGTCCGCGCCTTTCCAATCGTCGCCGAGTTCTTCCACCATAACTTTGTCGTACTCTTGATAGCAGTTGAGATAGTCGTTTGCGAACTTCCAACCGACCATTTCTCTAAATCCTGCGAAGATGATGAAGAATACCACGAGAGTCACTATCGTAGGCAAGCACGCACCGAGCATGGAATACTTCTCTTTTTTGTAAAGAGCCATTTGCTCTTGTTGGATGCGTTGTTTGTCGTCGCCGTATTTTTCTTGCAACGCTTCGAGTTGGGGCTTCATACGCTCCATAGCTTTTGCGTTTTTGCGCGCGATAACCTTCTGCCATACGTCAAGGGGAGAAAGTATCAACTTCAAAATGACGGTGAATGCGACGATTGTCCAACCGAAATCGCCAATGCCCTCGTAGAGAATATTGATGAATTTCGCGATAAAGTGAGTGACTTCGGGGGAAGTGTTTTTGTCAGAAACGTCGTAGATGCCCCTTTCGTTGTTGCAAGCGCAAAGGGCTATGCAGCACACCACGAGAACGAGTACAACCGCATAGATTTTGAGCATCTTCTTACGTCTATAGTCTAAACGAGCCATTTAGCATTTCCTCGATAATTTTCGGGAACGGGGTCGAAACCGCCTTTTGAAAACGGATTGCAACGCAGAATGCGCCACGCACCCATAATGCAACCGATTATCACGCCGTATCGCGCGATAGCGTCGTAGGCATACATCGAGCAGGTGGGAGTATATTTGCAGTTGCGCCCGATGAACGGACTGAGCGTGGATTTATACCAATGAAGCAGGGCAAAGCAAACCTTTTTCAGCATAGTTTGCCCGCCTTGTCAAAAATCTTGCGCACCTCTGCGACCATCTCGTGATAGTCGAGAGAAGCGGCGGATTCCCTTGCTACGACGACGTACATAAATTTCGGGTTTATGCCGTCCACGATGGGATTTAGCCCTTCGCGAATCAGCCTTTTTACCCTGTTCCTCGTAACTGCATTCCCGACCTTTTTGGATACGGAAATGCCAATCTTCAATCCCTCTCGGGATTTTGCACAAAAAAGCGTCAGGTGACGGGCGGACGCCTTATCGCCTTTGCGATACACGTAACTAAAAGACGCTCTCCGCTTTAACCTGAACTGTCTTTGCATGATGATTATGCGGTGAGGACTTTTCTACCTCTTGCGCGACGACGTTTGAGAACTTTTCTGCCCGAAGTGGACTTCATTCTTTCGCGGAAACCGTGGACTTTGCTTCTTTGTCTTTTCTTGGGTTGGTAGGTTTGTTTCATAACTCTATTGCCTCCATATAGGAATTTGATGTCATTATATAATAATATAAATGCTTGAACATTATATAGAAAATCTAAAACCGTGTCAAGCAAATTGCGCCCGTCCGAGAAATCGTGAAAAAGGTTAAAGGGCAAAATACGTTACGAAACAGACGACCGACAACAAAAACGTGTAGACCGCAAAGCCCGAAAGAGAGTGCTTTTTGACAAAACCTAAAAATCCTTTTATGGCAATAAGTCCCGACAAAAACGATACGAGTGTGCCTATCAAAAGGGGTACAATACCCACCGAAAAAATCTCCCCGCCCGTCGTGAAAATCTCGATTCCTTCGTATAGCGCAGAGCCTACGATGATAGGCACGGACAACAAAAAAGAGAACTCCGAAGCGGCGGATTTTTCCACACCGAGAAGGGTTGAAATCGCAATCGTACTGCCACTTCTCGATACGCCGGGCAAAACCGCTATTCCTTGCATAACGCCAGTTAACATACTCGTTTTCGCATTATAAACTGCCGTTTTGGTCGTTTGTAACTTTTCGGACAGGAACAACAAAATCGCCGTCGCCATAAACCCGAACGGCAGGTATTCCCCGTCCACAAGCGTTGGGAAAAACACCTTGAAAATCACTGCGATGACGACGGTCGGAAGGGTGGCAAGAAGGATATATCCGTTCGTGCGATTGAACGGTTTTTTGACAAGGGGCAACCAAGTTTTTCTCATCGCGATAAGCACCGCAAACAGTGTCCCCAAATGCAAGCAGATATTGAAAAATAAGTCCTCTTCCCCGACCCCGCATTTTTCAAAAAGTAGCAGATGCCCCGAACTCGATACGGGCAAAAATTCCGTCGCGCCTTGCACTATCCCGAGAACTACCGCTTCCCAAATTTTCATTTTCTCTTTACTATTCTCCCGTTTTCGTTTATACTAAACTATTGTATTAACGCATCGCGCGGTTTAGCACGCGCATAGGAGAAAAATGAAACTCGGTGTCGTAGGTTTGCCAAACGTCGGCAAAAGCACTCTTTTCAACGCAATAACCAAAGCAGGCGCTCAAGCAGCCAACTATCCTTTCTGCACGATAGAACCAAACGTTGGCGTGGTCGCCGTCCCCGACGAGAGATTGAATAAACTCGCCGCCCTTTACGATAGCAAAAAAATCACCCCCACCACCCTTGAATTTGTGGATATAGCGGGACTCGTCAAAGGCGCGTCAAGGGGAGAAGGTCTTGGAAATAAATTCCTGTCCCACATTCGCGAAGTGGATGCTATCGTCCACGTCGTGCGCTGTTTCGACGACGAAAATATCACCCACGTCGACGGCTCGGTTTCCCCCGTCCGCGACATCGAAACCATAAATCTCGAACTCATCTTCGCGGATATGGAAGCGCTCGAAAGACGTCTTGCAAAGGCGCAATCCATGCTCAAAGCGGACAAAAAATACGCCGACGACGTGGAACGTCTCGAGAAAATGCAAAAGTGGCTCGAAGACGGAAAACCGCTCCGCACTCTCCCCGTCGACGACGATTTCAAGGCGTTTATCGACGAACAGTTTTTGCTCACATCCAAACCCGTCATATACGTCGCCAACGTCGATGAAAACTCTCTCGGCGGAAACGACTATACCGCACAGGTCGAAAAATGCGCCAAGGACGAAAACGCAGGTTGTATCGTGCTCTGCGCCAAACTCGAAGAAGATTTGACCGCTCTCGACGACGAAGACAGAGCAATCTTCATGGAAGAATACGGACTCGAAGAAAGCGGACTCGACAAACTCGTTTCCGCATCCTACGCACTTCTCGGACTCATATCCTATCTCACCGCAGGGGAAAAGGAAACTCGCGCTTGGACGATTGAAAAGGGTACGAAAGCACCCCAAGCAGCAGGCAAAATCCACTCGGATTTTGAAAAAGGTTTCATCCGCGCCGAAATCGTGGACTACGAAACCCTGCTCGAATGCGGTTCCTTCAACTCCGCAAAGGAAAAAGGTAAGGTCCGTAGCGAAGGAAAAGATTACGTCATGCAAGAAAACGACGTCGTCCTTTTCCGCTTCAACGTTTAATCAGAACACAACGCGGAGAAATCCGCTCAAGGAGAAATATGTTTTATAAAGACGAACTCGCAGCCGCTCTCGCAACCGACGAAGTTAGCGCGAGCGAAATCGTAGAAGCGTTCGAAACGCCGAAAGACACTAAATTGGGAGACGTTTGTCTGCCCTGCTTTAAGTTTGCAAAAAAACTCCGCAAAGCCCCCCCGCAAATCGCTTACGACTTCTCAAGAAAACTCGTAGGTTTGCCCGTCGTCGAAAAATTCGACGTCGTCAGCGGTTATCTTAACGTCTACTTCAAGCGCGAAGTTTTGGCAAGCGAACTCTCCACCCTTCTCAAACAAAACGACGAAGGCAAGGCTATCGGCGCAAGCGACGAGGGCAACGGAAAAACTATCTGCATAGATTATAGTTCCGTCAACATCGCGAAACCTTTCCATATCGGACACCTGTCCACAACCGTCATCGGCGGTGCGCTCTATCGTATCTTCAAGCACCTTGGCTACGACGTCGTGGGTATCAACCACTTGGGCGACTGGGGTACGCAATTCGGCAAACTCATCGTCGCTACGAGAAAGTGGTCGTCTATCGACGAAATCAGAGGCAAGGACGAATATTTCCTTAATTCTCTCTACGTCCGCTACCACCAAGAAGCGGAAGAAAATCCCGCTCTCGACGACGAAGCACGCGCTTGGTTTAAGCGTATCGAAGACGGCGACAAGGAAGCAAATCTCTATTTCGAAGTGTTCAAGGAAATCACCATGCGCGCGGTGGAAAAAATCTACAAACGCTTGAAAATTTCCTTCGACTCCTACGCGGGCGAATCCTTCTACAACGACAAAATGGACGCTTGTCTCGATATACTCCGCGAGAAAAATTTGCTCGTGAAAAGCGAAGGCGCGGAAGTCGTCAATCTCGACGAATACAACATGCCCCCCTGCCTTCTCGTCAAGGCGGACGGCGCGACTTTGTATGCAACCAGAGATATAGCCGCGGCGTACTACCGCAAAAAAACTTACGACTTCTACAAATGCCTTTACGTTGTCGCGTATCAGCAGAATCTGCACTTTAAGCAACTGTTTAAGGTGCTTGAACTTATGGATTTTGCAGGAAAGGACGATATGGAGCATATCGCTTTCGGTATGGTAAGCATGGAAGACGGAGCAATGTCAACCCGTCACGGTCACGTCGTTTGGCTCAAAGAAGTCCTTGACAAAGCGGTCGAAAAAGCACTCGCTATCATTCAGGAAAAGAACCCCGACCTCGACGGCAAAGAACAAATCGCAGAAAGCGTGGGCGTGGGCGCAGTCGTCTTCTCCGCCCTGTGGAATAGCCGTATCAAAGACGTCGTCTTCTCGTTTGATAAGGTGCTCAACTTCGACGGCGAAACCGCCCCTTACGTGCAATACACCTACGCGCGCTCACGTAGCGCACTCCGCAAAGGCGGTGCGTATGACGCGAGCAACGTGGACTGGTCGTCCATTCTCGACGACGAAGGATATGAAGTCGTCAAGAGCGTGCTTTCATTCGGCGCAAGCGTCGAGCAATCCGCGCGCTTGAGAGAGCCTTGCTACGTCACCCGTCACGTCGTAGACCTTGCGGAAAAATTCAACCGTTTCTATATCGGACACCGTATCGTCGTCGACGACGAAAAGACCAAAAACGCGCGTCTGCTCCTGACCGACGCAGTCTCCCGCACAATCAAAACGGGACTTGCCCTTCTCGGCATCGACTCCCCCGAAGTCATGTAACCAAATCCCCCGACGCATTCAAAAAAAAGCACCGTCCCCACGGTGCTTTTTTAGTTCTATTGCTTGCGCAGTTAGATTTCGGCAAACCGAAGTGAGATTGCTACGCAGTTATATTCGGCTTACGCCGAGTGATATTCGCTCTGCGAGCTTCGCCCACAAAAACTTGTCCGTAGGACAATCTCACTGCCGTCGGACAATATCACTCTTTGCGACAGCAAAGAATATCACTGTGAAACAATATCACTGTTTGGAACAAACAATATCACTCTACAACAAAAAATTCCGCAAGGGGTTGGCTTGCGGAATTTTTGTTCTGTTTTGGTTGTTGTGCCGTGATTAAATCGGCAGTTTGCGATTAGGCAAACAGGTAGATGGGCACGAACAACGTGGTTGCGATGATGATAAGGACGGTGAGTATATATGCGACTTTTCCGCCGACTCCGGGGAGTCTTGCGTTGTTCCAACCATACCAAGCGCCGGCAAGAGCAAGTACGAGCGTCGTCGCAAGTCCGCACCAGATGCCTTCGTATCGGCAACTGCCTTCCGCAACGAGAATTATTGTCACAAGACCGAGAAGTGCGGCAAGTATAAGGCCGTAGCAAACGACGGAGTTGATAGTGCTTTTTGATGATTTTTTTGCCATAATGACCTCCAAAAATGTTATTTCGTTTTGCGGGAGTGAAATCTCTTTCACTTGTTTTCGCGCGGTGGGTTATACATTTGCCCCATATGCACACCTACATTATACCCCCGCTCCCCCGACTTGTCTATGCGCAAATTTTGAGTTTTGTTCAAAATCGCCACGCCCCGTCAGAAACAAAAAGCGGTGACTAGCACCGCTCTTTGTTTTCCGCTTCGGAGAACGCTTGAAGCGGGAATTTAGGGGAGAAATTATGTAATATTATTCCGCTTGATTGTTGCTGTAGTTGAACGCTACGGTGCCTTTGATGCCGACGGTGAGATCATCACTTCCGACAAGGTATTTCGCTTGACCGTTGAGCGTTGCTGCGCCGTCGAATGCGTAGACGGTTTCGCCGTAGGTGACGGACACGCCGATTTCAACGGAGCCTGCCAAATCAAGGTTGTATTCTTCGTTTGCTTGGACTTCTGCCGCGCTAACGTTGATGACTGCTTTGAAGTTTGCGTTCGCTTTTGCGATTACTACGTCAACCACTGCGTCGCCGGTAACGGTCACGATTGCGCCGTATTTGCCTTCGTCGAGTTTGCCGATTTCGATTTCAACGCCTGCATTGAAGCTGTCGAATGCCGCAGTGTCGATTGCGAGAACGACGTTGCCGTCTTTGGTTGCGGTTGCAGTGAAGTCAACGTCTGCAATGCCTGCCGCGCCAAGACTGAAGTTGAATGCGACGGAGCCGATTTCTGCATCGTATGCCGCAGTGCCGTCAAAGGAGAAGATTTCGACTTCTTTGTCGTTGACTTTCGCAACGATGGATGCGGTGTAGTTGAATTCTTTGCTTTCGATGTCTTTGCCGTCTTCGATGTTCAAATAGAGCACGTATTCGTCTGCAAGGACTTTTTCGCCGTTTTCATCGACGTCGTAGATGCTAACGATCAATTTGGTGTTGTAGCCGTCTTTGTCGGATTCTGCGGTCGTAACTTGGACGTCCTTGTCGCCGACGAGCTCTTGGACTGCTTTCACGCCTTGTTCGACGATGGGTTCCATAACGCTTTCAACAACGGGTTTGACTGCTTCGAGTGCGCTATTCACGAACTTGCCGATACCGCTTACACTTGCGGATGCGTCAAATTCAAGGTTTACGCCTTCTTCGAAATTGTCCGCGTCTTCCGCCGCCGCGCCTGCTGCCGCGCCGCCCATGTATTGTGCCGCCGCCGCTACTGCGGTGCCGAGAGTTTCTGCATTGTTGGTTGCCGCAGGGGTTTCATTGTCGCCGTTATTGCATCCGACGAAAACGCAAAGAGAGAGTGCGCATACTGCAACGAGTGCGATGATTGCAACGATTGATTTTTTGAGTTTCATAACGATAATCTCCTTGTTTGTTTCACTATATATAACAAATTAAAATCTGTTTTTGTCAGTGATTTCGGAAAAAAATTTTTATTTTGTTTTATTTGCTTTGATTTCCGCCTTGAGAATGAGTTCGATATCGAAGGCGTAGACTCCGTCGCCGTCGCTCAGGTCATGCATAAAGTCGATCGTTTCTTGGATGCCGTGGGTTTCAAACGTATCCTTGAATGCGCCGAACAAATCAGTCGTATCTTCGATGCCGAGATAGCCGAGATAGAGTTTCACGCATTCGCTTGCATCGGACACTGCGGAGACGAGAGAAAGCACGTTGAACGTGGTCTTGTATTCTTCTATCGCGGTCAAAAGGTCGCTTGCGGTCTGCAAGATGACGGCGAGAGTGGATGAAAATTCCATATCTATTCTCTCAGCATACGCTTTCAATTTTTCTTCATCGAAACCGTTCAGGAGTTTGTTGATTTCATTTGCGTCAAGATCGCCGACGTTCACACCCGAAAGCACTTCTTTTGCCTTTTGTTCAAGGGACGCCTTTCCGCCAAAATCGAAGTTTATCGCAACGTTCAGTGCGGATAAAGTTTCGTTTTCGTTGATTTTCGCAGAAATCGCACTTTCGATTTGTCTTGCGTAGTCGTCGTTGTCGTTGCATACGGTGAACTCCGCTTTTCCGCCCGCCTGCAAATAGCCGAGACTTGCGGACAACTCAACGAGCGCAGTCGCGGTTTCGTCTATGCTCTTGCCGGTGAAATCTTCTCCGTATAGCACAAGCACCGCGTCTTCGTTGAGTGCGGTGACTTCGGTCACCACTCCGTCTACGGTCGCGGTTATCCCAAACGACGGATTGATTGACAGTGCAACGTAGGTATCGGACGGCAGAGGCGCGACGGGTGTATCGTTTTTGTCAAGCCCGAAACCGAGTCCAAAGCCAAGTCCTATGCACGCAACAAGCACCGCCGCTATCGCGGAATAGACGTATCTTCTCGGAGCGCGTCTTTTTGCGGGAGCGACCTTCTCCGCCTTTTCTTCGGAAGTCGCGCGCTCAAGAATTTTAGCCTTGACGTCCGCATTCGGCAGAATGCTTTCCGCTTGCTTTTTCAATGCTTTTTCCAAGTCTTTCATTCGTCGCTACCTCCTTCAAGTTTTTTGCGGAGCGTCTTCAACGCTTCCTGATATTTGTACGTCACGGTGGACGTTGGCAAGTCTAATAGTTTTGCTACTTCTCGTCGTTTGTAGCCAGCCACGGCGCACATAACGACAATCTTGAATTCTTCTTCTGATAGCACTTCTTCCGCTAGGGATAGGAGCCCTATCTCGTCGTCGTCAGGGAGAGTCGCGCTCCCCAAAGACGTTTCGTCAAACTCCGTCGGGACTTCCCGCTTTCGCTTGTTATACTCGTTTATCGCAAGCCGTCTTGCAATCGTCGTGAGCCAAGCAAGCGCATTGCCGTCGCTGTAACTTCCTATGCTCCCAAGCGCTTTCACGTAGACTTCCTGCATCACGTCTTCGGCGGACTGGCGGTCGCGCAAGATAGAGTGCGCAGTGAAATATACCACTTTGTACGTGTTGTCGTACACGTAGTCAAAAGCGGATTCGTCCCCCTGCTTTAACCGTAGCATCGCCCTATCAAGCGTTTCTTTCTTCATAAGTTCTCCTACATATATAACAATCGAAAACTCGTTTTTGTTGGCGGATTTCGATTTTTTTATTTTCTCACGCGCGCGCACGCGACAATATAAGAATAACCGCGCAAGGCGGTTACACTGCTATGGTTTTGTTTACCTTTTAGATATTCTGCCACTTATCGTCGAAGGGGTTTTCCCTGAACGCAAGGATTTGCGCCTTCTGCCCTTCGGTGATGCGCCCCGTCTGCACTGCGACGGTGGCAACGTCGTCAAGAGAACATAAACTTACGTTCTTGACGGATGCGCTTTCCATTGCGTCTGCGCCCTTCTTCATGCCGTAGTTGAGAATGGACACCATGCCTAGCACCTCCGCTCCCGTTTGACGAAGTTGCGCTACGCTTTCAAGCACGCTCTTTGCGGTGGATATGAGGTCTTCGATGACGACGACTTTTTGCCCACGTTCAAGTTTGCCTTCCACTTGCCTACCCTTTCCCGTCGCGCCTATTCTGACGTAGCCCATGGGAAGAGCGAGCATATGTCCTACGATTGCCGCGTGCGCTATTCCCGCCGTTGCGGTACCCATAAGGCATTCGCAGTCGGGGTATTCGCGTTTGACGGTTTCTGCGATTGCGTTCTCAACGGCAATGCGCAAGTCGGGGGAAGTCAAGATAAGTCTGTTGTCGGAATATACGGGACTCTTGACGCCGCTTGCCCACACGAATGGGTTTTCGACGTTCAACTCGACCGCGCCTATGTCCAACAATCCTTTGGCGATTTCGTAGTTCATACCGACCTCCTGTGAAGAATTATAGCACATACCGCCTTGTATTTCAAGAAAAATTACACGGTGCGGTTTTCTATGAAAAAATTGCCCGACGAAAAAACTCCGCCACTTTTCACGGCATATTTCTTTGCGCCCGCTTTTCGACAAGCATTTATATATTAGCACCCTATTCTTCAAAAAACATTGACACTTCACAAACAAAAAGCACTGCGCTTGGCAGTGCTTTTGTGTTTGTTGTTGCTTTTCGCTTATGCGATTTCGTCAAGGACTTCGTCGCCCAAGTCGATCGCTTCGTCCGCGACTTCTTCAACTTCGGGTTCGTTTTCCGCCGCTTCTTTCTTCTTCTCGATTTGTGCGCTAAGTACGCCAATCGCGAATACCATTACCACTGAAACCGCGCCGAAGATGTAGAGAATGTTTCTGAGAGACAACACTCCACAAATGGTGACGAGCAAGTGTCCGAGTTCCAACCAAGACATATATTGATAGCCGAGCACGCCGACTTCGACCGCTTGAGGCACAAGGTTGATTTCGGTTTGACCTTGGTCGTTGTAGCAGAGAGTGAGATACAATCTTTGACCGTTGGTCGCGTCTTTGATGACGTTCATGAGTTTCTCGTTGAGAAGATCACCTGCATTGTCTTTCAACATACCGTTAATAAGATCGGTGGGATCCATTCCGGAAATATAACTTCCAACAAGATCAACCAACATAGTCGTAAGGTTGCCCATGGATGCTACTGCCATAGGAGTGCCGAGCATGTCGAGAACACACCAAGTCACAAGACCTTCAACGTAACCGCCTTCTTCATAGACGAAGTAGTAGTTGTCGTCGCTTGCTTTGTAATAAGTGGTGCTGAGACCGTTTTCATAGCTTATATCAGCGTTTGCGGCTTGAATTTCTTCTGCTATTTCCGGTCTGTGCATGTAAACGAAGTAACCTGCATAAGTGGTTGACTTTTTGATGGCGCCGTCATAAACTTCATTGACGTTGATTTTTTCAAGGTTGACGTTGTCGGTGATGCTGTAGCGATCGTTAAGGATAAGACGGAGGACAACGGGGATGGACATACGGTTGTCGGTTGCATAACCGAGACCGCTGTCGTCGTTGAGTGCGAGATAACCGTCAAGGTCCATAGACGCATAGTTCTTTGCAAAGAGCCAGCTGAGTTTGGGGTTGCCGCTCACGGTGCTGCCGAGCAAGCCGGTGGATTGGATGCCTTCTGCGCAGAGTTTCTTATATGCTTCGGAATATTCATCGACGAGCGCACGGCAAAGTGCGTGTCTGCCGACAGATGTGTAACCACTGGGATCGTTTGCAGGTGAATTTGCATAGCCGGGTTCGGAAGCAAACGCATATCTATAATCGGTCAAGATGTAGTTCGTATAAATCCAGTTGTAAAGTTCGACGTCAGGTTCGCTAAGACCCTTCGTGTAGGTTCTTTCGATGAAACAACCGTTTTCTTCATCCCAGCCGAGATATTCGCTTGCATTCTCAAGGCTTGCATAAGCCTCTGCAGTGAGGAGAAGCTCATTTGTTTCGTTTCCTGCGGCATCAGGCATATTTTTCGTCAACACGTCGTAAGATCTGCCGTCGTAGTTGCCGTTGAGAAGGTTCAAACGAGCAAATTCGTGTGCATAGCCGATGATTTCGTCCGCTTTTTCTTCATAGTTGTTGAATGCGTCTTCCACAAGCAAAGTGTTTGAAGTCAAGTTCTGAATGGTGTCGGGGAGGATGACGTCGAACGCAAGTCCGAATACGCCGGTCAACACGACCACGCAGATGAGCATGGAAACCGTTCTTTGCATTGCTTTTCTCTTCGTGCCTTTGCGGTTGACGATGAGAGCGACGATGAGGAAGATGAGTCCGAAGAGCGCCAAGATGATTGCGCTGACGTAGGGCCAGAAGGTATAGTTGGGTGCGCCGTCGCCTATCTTCATGCAGATGAGGAATGCAAGAAGAATCATCACAGGGAAGGTGAGCACGTAGCAAATTGCTTGTGCGACGCGAAGACCTGCCACGCCTTTGACGGATTTCTTGGACTTTTTGGTGTTTTGAGTTGCTTCGAGGGTAACTTCAGATTTTTTATTTTTCTTACTCATTTTCTTACACCTCCTCCGTATTTTCTACGTCAAGCAAAGCATCGTTCTCCTCGGGTGCTACTTCACCCTTTTTGGATTTTTTGGCTTTCTTTGCTTTGCCTTCGATTTTGCCCGTTGCCCAGAGTATTTCTCTGTCCGCCGCGATATAGTACATTGCGGTGAAGAAGAGTGCGAATACCGAGAAGGTCATGAGCATATCTCTCACGATGAGAATGGAGTACATTTCAGGTTTGTAAGAGAGGTCGGTTTTAAGTTGTTGCACTTCGGTGAGGGAAGAGAGTCCCATGGATGCGTCGTAAGAACCGTCGCCGAGAGAGGAACCGATGAGACGGCAGTGTGCCATATAACCGTGCGTTCCGCCTTCGTAAGACGCTCTCATATATTGTGCATATGCCGCCGCATATTCGTTGTATGCTTTGTCTTCCGCACTTGCGCTTTCGTCGAGTTCAACCGCGTAGAAATCGTATACGGGGAGAATGACGGGGGATGCGAAGGAATAGAGAGATTCAAGAATGCCGACGATCATATTGTTGAACGCTTCTTGAGAAACTGCATCGTCTGCGGTCACGGCAAGACCGAGCATGCCGAGAACTGCCGCGAGTGCGTCGTTGTTGATTCCGAGAAGATCGAGAAGACCTTTGACTTGTTCAAGGCTGAGATTTTCGTCAAGAGTGAGTTCTGCGGATGCGCCGGTGTTGGTGATGGTTGCGGTGATTGCAACTGCGCCTGCGCTATTCTTGCCGATGGACAAAGTCAAGGACTTGATGTCGTCAGAAAGCAAAGTGTCGATAACGGGCACGAGATCCGCGGAAATCAAACCGATGATGTCGGAAAGCGTGAAGCTGAGACCGATCATACCGACAAGCCCCATTGCGCTGTCGATGAGACCTGCGCTACCTATGTTCGCTCCGAGAGAGGAAAGGATCATGTTGAGTCTGCCTGCGTCGAGGGAATAGCCTGCCGCCGCCGCGTTTTCGGATTCATACAAATCGACGAGATACGAGTCTCCGCTATCCAAATAGTGTTTTTCGAGTCTATCGTTTGCGTTTTCAAGAATTTCGGATTTGAGGTCGTCTTCTTCAAGAGTGCCGCCTGCCGCTTTATATGCCGCATATGCGGTCTCCATATCCGCTTGAGATTGATAATATGCTTCGAGAATGTTGAGTGCAACGTTTATATCGAAGATATAGCCGTCTGCAAGGAGTCCGTTTTGGTTGTAGTATGCGGGGCCGTATACGCCGTCAACCTTTTTAGGCATATAGTCTTCGTCGACTGCGACGAACTTGTCCGCATTGTACCAAACGTAGTTTGCGTAAGTTACGGTGCTTTCGATGCTGCCGTAGGAAGCGGGAATGATTTGTTCATAGACCGCCGCATAGAAATTATGCTCGATGGTGGTTTTTTCACCGTTCAGGTTGGTGAAGGTGAATTCATCAAACCAGAATCTTCCGTCGACTTCTGTCATGGACTTATGATCGAAGGTTGCGTCTACTCTGACGTGGTCGTTTTCATTGATGACGCCGTCGCCGTTATAGTCGAAACCTGCCGCCTTGAAGATAGGATCATCGTAGAAAAGTGCTTGGTTTGCGAAGTTGGTGGCTTTGGAAAGTTTCTCATCGCCGTAGAAAGGAACGTTGTAAACACGAAGGAATCCTTCGACGTCGTCGATGAGTTCGTCGGTGTAGGACGTCTTGGTGCCTGCGCCTTCTTTACCGCTTGAATTGTAGCGATAGTAGGAAAGTTGAGTTTTGTAGTCTTTGACTTCTATCGCACTATTGAGTTCGCCCGCTTGGATTGCGATTTCATCCACTTTTGCGGAGTAGACCGCGTCGATGACGAACACGGGGACGAGAAGGACGACCAACATAACCGCTATCACGACCATCGCTTTTGAATGACGATTTTTGATCGCGATATTGCAGATGATTTGCACGAGTCCTATAACGACCCAAATTGCAAGTGCAATCCACACGCTGTACATTGCCGGGGAATTGAAGAACACCTTGATCATCGCGCTGAGGAAAGCGTCGTCGCCGTTGCCGGCAAACGGGAAACGTCCGTAGATTTGGGACGAAAGCGCCATAACAGCGAGAAGAAGGAGGGGCATTCCAAGGCAATAATAGATGACCTTCAACGTACGGAAAAGTTTTGCTTTCTTGATTCGTTGCTCCATAAAATTCTCCTTTTTCAAGATAAAAAGCCTTTTTGCTCCGAAAAGGGAGCGCCGACTTCTATCAATTTTGCTACATTATATTTTATGTTAGATATTATAACACATATAGTTTACTTTTTCAATATCAAATTTCAACTATTTTGTCATAACCATATTTTGTGTGATTTAACCGACAAAAACACAAAAAAGGTGTACTAAATCGGCATTGACTATATCGAAAAACAGGACTATAATTCAATTATTAAAATTCGGCAACTGCTGTGATAAAAGGAGTGATTATGTCTTACATCAGTGAAGTCATTGAACAAACAGAACTGAAGAACCCCGGTCAACCTCAGTTTATGCAGACGGTGAAAGAAGTCCTCACCTCGATTGCGCCCGCAGTCGAACAAAACGAGAAACTCTTCCGCAAAAACGTTATTCTCGAAAGACTCGTCGAACCCGACCGTCAAATTATCTTCCGCGTTCCTTGGATGGACGACAACGGCGTACACCACGTCAATCGCGGTTTCAGAATCCAATTCAACAACGCTATCGGACCTTACAAGGGCGGTCTCCGTTTCCAAAAGGACGTCACCCTTGACACCATGAAGTTCTTGGCGTTCGAACAAACCTTCAAAAACAGTCTTACTTCTCTCCCCATGGGCGGCGGTAAAGGCGGCAGCGATTTCGATCCCACCGGCAAGTCCGACGACGAAATCATGCGTTTCTGCCAAAGCTTCATGAACGAACTCTATCGTCATATCGGTCCCAACATGGACGTTCCCGCAGGCGATATGGGCGTCGGCGGAAGAGAAATCGGCTATCTCTTCGGTCAATATAAGAAAATCGTGGGCGACTACGAAAACGGCGTTCTCACCGGCAAAGGCCGTTCCTTCGGCGGAAGCCTTATTCGTCCCGAAGCAACCGGTTTCGGCGCAACCTACTTCCTCGAAGAAGTCCTCCGTCACGAAGGTCAATCCATCGAAGGCAAGACTTTCTGTCTCTCCGGATTCGGCAACGTCGCATGGGGCGCAAGCAAGAAGATCAGCGAACTCGGCGGAAAGGTCGTCACTCTCTCCGGTCCCGACGGATATATCTACGACAAAGACGGCGTGAGCGGTGAAAAGGTTGATTATCTCCTTGAAATGCGCGCGTCCAACCGCAACAAAGTCAAAGACTACGCGGACAAATTCGGTTGCGAATTCGTCGAAGGCAAGAAACCTTGGGGCAACGTCAAAGCAGACATCTATATGCCCTGCGCGCGTCAAAACGAAATCCTTCTCGAAGATGCGGAAGCAATGGTCAAAATCGGCGTCCCCATTCTCAACGAAGTTTCCAACATGCCCACCACCAACGAAGCACTCGCATATCTCCAATCCCACGGCGTACTCGTTGCACCTTCCAAAGCGGTCAATGCGGGCGGTGTCGCGACGAGCGGTCTCGAAATGAGCCAAAACAGCGAACGTCTTTCTTGGTCGGCAAGCGAAGTCGATGAGAAACTCAAAGGCATCATGAAGGGTATCCACTCTCAAATTTGCGAAGCACTCGACTCCTACGGTATGGGTTACAACCTTGTCGCAGGCGCAAACCTTGCAGGCTTCAAGAAAGTCGCAGACGCAATGGTCGCCCAAGGCATCTATTAAGATAACCCGCATAAAAAAGCGCACCGCAACGGTGCGCTTTTCTTTTTGCCTTTTGTTGTTTTTTGGTTGTGTTTGTTTTGAGTTTTGACGCCACTGCCGCGACAATTCAACTGCGTTTGTTTTTCATTGAATTTGCAAAATGCAGGTTTTATGCGTTTAATTTTGATTGTTTAAGTTTTGATTTGGGAATTCACGGACGTATTCTTCGTCGTATAGGCATTTGGGTGCGGTGGATTGATTTTCCTTGCGGAAGAGTTTTTTGACAATGGGGACTATATCCAATTTGTCCGTGATTTTTTCGGTCGTGAGCAACAGGGACGGAACGACGAAAAGTACGACGAGCATTGAAGTCAACGTGCCTATGCCGAGCAAGTTGCCAAGCCCCGCCACTACCCCGGACGACGCAAGTCCCAAGGTGAATCCCGTGACCGTCAAAATGATACCCGACGTGATTATAGTGGGGAATACCGCGTTTTCCGCCTGCGCCATTCCTTCAAACTTCGACACGTACAAGTGCTTTGTGGTTTTGTAGCGGTTTGTCAAGACGATTGCATAGTCTATCGTTGCGCCCATTTGCACCGCGCTTATGATGAGATAGCCGATGAAACTAATCGAGTTGCCCGCAAGAAAAGGCATCACGAAGTTTATCCATATACCGCCCTGTATCGCAAGCACGAGTATGATTGGCAAGCCGAGATTGCGGAAGGTGAAGAGCAAAATTATCAACACGAATACGATTGTGAATACGCTCACAAACGTGTTATCTCTCGGGAAGAATTGCGCCATATCGTAGCAGACTACGCTTTCGCCCGTGATATAGAAATTCTCGTAGTAATTTCCCAAATTCTCTTTCAAATCGGCAATCATCGCAAAGGTTTTTTCGCTTTCTATACCCGACGTGATATTGAAGGTCAAGCGAGTGTATTCGTCGCTTTCAAGGTTGTTTTTCGCAAAGACGAGTTGCCCGAGCATATCCTTATAATCGCTGAGCAGTGCGGAATATGCGTCGTCGTTGTAAAGATACACGAGCAAATCCACGACTCTGATTTTCACGTCGGCGGTATTATCAATACCGTTTTGCGTGCAGTAGCCGTCGTAAATCGACGTCACGAACCTATCAACAAGCGCACTCATATCCAATCCCGTATCCGCCGCCATCATTCCGTTGGCAAGCGTTTTAAATTCTTCTTTGGTGAGAGAGTCGGTGAGATAGATATGCTCCACACCGTCGGGGAGAGAAATTCCGCCCATTTGTGCGGCTATGTCTATGCATGAAAGTCCCGTCACGGAGTCGATTTCGTCCTTGCTCATAACGTATTCCGCCATAAGTCTTTCGCGGTCTCCGTCCCCTTTCGGCACGATGACGACGAGAGAGTTGAGAGTGCCGAATCCGCCTTCCTGCACCGCTTCCTGCCCCACGACGATTTTGCTACCGCCGTTCATATTGAAAGCGTAGGTGTTGTAGGACTGCCCCACTGCGGAAAGGAGAATTATCGCTATAAATACAGGCACGATAATCCGTCTGCCCTTGACAATTTCGCGGGCGGGTTTCAGGACGGACGGCACGAAATTCTTGTGCTTGGACTTCATGAGCGGTTTGTCGAAAAGCACGAGCAAAGCAGGCATAAGGAATATGACCGCAATTAGACTTGCCACTATACTCTTCGCAAGGGATAGACCGATTTCCACACCAATCGGCAAGGACATAAACATAAGCGACGCAAGTCCGCCTATCGTCGTGAGCGAACTTGACAAAATTTCCACGACTCCTTTCGACAGTGCGTTTACGGCGGCGTCTTTTGCGTTGTCCGTGAGCGCGCGCTCTTCCATAAAACGATGCAAAAGAATTATCGAATAGTCGAGAGATAGCGCGAGTTGCAAAACGAGAGACACGAGATTCGATACGTAGGATATTCCGTTGAATAGCACGTTCGTGCCCATATTGAGTGCGATAGAACACCCGAAAACCAAAATCATCGGCACGAGTTCAAAATAGGTCTTCGACGTGAACAACAGCATTATCAAGATGATGACCACGATGACTACGCCAATTTTTATGATGCTTTCTTCGGTTTCGAGTTTTGTGAAATAGGAATAGGCGGACTGCCCCGTGTAATAAGCATCCTTTTCGTCAAGGCAGTCGAGAATTTTTTCGGTGGTGGCAAACGCTGCTTCGGTGGAATCGTAGTCGGTCAGGGACACGGTGTATAGGGCGTTGCCGTTTTTGTAGTTTTCGCTTTCGACGTAGGTTACCGCGCCCACACCGTCGATTGCAGAAAGTTCGTTTTGCACGCCTACGGCTTCTTCTTTCGAGAGATTTTTCACCATTACGTACATCATACCCTTGTCGTCAAACTCCTCTTTGAGCAGGGACATAGCGCGATTTGCGTCGCTCTCTTCGGGCAGGTAGGACGATAGGTCGTATTGCACCTTGATTTTCGGAATCAGGCAAACGCAAAGTATGGTGAGCGCGACGAATACCGCCACGAATACCCACTTGAATTTGACCACGAACGCGGCAAAAGCCTTTGATATGCTCCCCGATTTCACGATTTTTTCGCCCATTTAATTTTACTCACTTGTGTAATTTTTGAAAATAGTGTACTATAAATCCAACGAAAAAACAAAAGTATGAAAGTAGGTTTTTTATTTTATACAAATAAAAAGGAAGTGTGTAATGCAAACCGTTCAAAGACGTAAATATACCGGCACTCAACGCCTAATTCTCGACGCATATATGGAACTTCTCATAGAAAAGGAAGACTCCGAAATCAGTATCAGTGGGATATGCGAGCGCGCGCAAGTCGTGCGCAAAACCTTCTACAACAACTTCTCGTCAAAAAACGATTTGTTGGGTTTCGGTATCACGTATTTTCTTGACAACTGGGAGCCGACTTCACTTGTAGGCGAGCAGACTATGACGGAAGTATACCGCTCCGCATTTGAACTCATCGAAACAAGGCGAGAACTTTTCCTTCTTCTTCAAAAACGAAACCTATTCAAAACCGCCGAAGAAAAACTCTCCGAATATTGCCTATCCCGTTGGCAAATCAACGAAATCGTACCCTTCCCGAAGAGTTTTTCGGAGTACTACGTCCCCGCGATGATTTCCGCATTCGTCAGCATACTCACCACTTGGATAAAGCGCGGATTCGCCGAAAACATCGACTATATGGTCGCCCTCACCGACAAACTCATCCAAACCTCCGACACCTTCCCCAAAACCGAATAACCACCCAGGCAACATAATTTTCCCTACGGGAAAGTCCCGCCGCCAAAAGTTATCTTTGCTATTGATTTTCAAAAAATTTTGGCGCACATAGAAAACGTTCTCCAAAAAAACGGAAAACGTTTTTATTTTATCTTTGCGCTTAAGGGAAGCCAAAATAGTTGAACGAGCAATCAACTTGTGATATACTGTTCACGTGGAATATTTGTTTTTGGATATTGAATGCAGTGAAGGCAAAAGTATTTGCAGTTTCGGTTACGTCCTTACGGACGCCCTTTTTAACGTTATCGAGAAACGCGATATTCTCATCAATCCGCAATCCTATTTTCACACCGGTCCTTGGAAGAAAAAAGATAAAGAAGCGGACGAAGACGAAGGCATAAAGCTTGCCTACCCCGTCAGTGAATTTAAGTCGCAGGAAAACTTCCCGGGATTTTACGACGAAATCAAAAAAATCGTTACGACGAAAGGTCGCAAAGTGGTCGGATTTTCGATCGGAAACGACGCGCGCTTCATCAACTATGCGTGTTGTCGCTACCATATGCCCTGTTTCAACTTTTCCTTCATAGACGTGCAGAGCATATGCCAAGGCATTTTCGACGAGAAAAACCAAATCGCTCTCGAAAAAATGATTGCGGAATACGAAGTCAATATCGACGGACTCACCCCGCACAAGAGTTCGGACGATGCACACATTACCCTGCTTGTTGCGGAAGCAATGTGCAGACGAGAACAAAAAACTCTCGAACAACTAGCAGCCGAGCATCCGAAATCCTGCGGTGAAGCAAGACGGCATATGCCCAAAAAGAAAAAACAACGTCCCGCTCAAAAAAGCGCGCAAGATAAACCCGTGGAAACTGCGAAAGCGGCGTCCCATCAACACAAAAAATATTATCATCACAAGAAACGTCCAAAAAGCGTAAAGGCGGATTAGTATGGAAATTTGCGGCTTTGAAAAATTCTCAATGGTGGACTGGGACGGCAAAATCGTTTGCACCGTATTCACCCCCGGGTGCAACTTCCGTTGTCCGTTTTGCCATAACGGCACACTTGCGACTGGCAGAGCGTTATCCATTCCGACCGACGAAGTGTTCGACTACCTGACCGCACGCAAAAATCTCGTGGACGGAGTTTGCGTATCGGGCGGCGAACCCACCCTGCAACCCGACCTTGCGGACTTTTGCAAGAAACTGAAATCCCTTGGTTTTTTGGTCAAGCTCGACACCAACGGACTCAACCCTACCGCAGTCAAAAAACTCGTCGGCGAAAACCTTGTGGACTACGTCGCTATGGACGTCAAAAACAGCCCCGCAAAATACGCGTCCACCGCAGGTGTCCCAAAACTCGACTTTGCCAAAATTCAGGAAACGGCAAACTTTCTGAAAACGGCGGGAATAGGCTACGAATTTCGCACCACGATAATGCAAGAATTTCACACCGAGAACGACTTAA
Organism: uncultured Bacteroidaceae bacterium; assembly: GCA_964550635.1. GTDB lineage: Bacteria > Bacillota > Clostridia > Christensenellales > CAG-917 > RGIG4097. The sequence goes on along the minus strand of CAZJZV010000010.1, from coordinate 11,520 downwards.
AACAAATCGCGACCTTCGTGGACGGCGCGGACAAATACTTTTTGCAACGCTACAAAGACGGGGACGAATGCCTTTCCCACGGCTACACCGAAGTGCCTAAAGAGACCGCGGAAGAATGGTTGTCCTTCTTCGACGGCAAAGTAAAAACCACGGGACTTCGCGGATATTGAGTTTTATTCGCTTAAAACAACAAGATAAACTCCGCTTTCGGTCAAAATCATACAACGCAACGAAAATCCGTTGCGTTTTTCTTTTTCCGCTTTTTCAAGACTTCCGCCGCCGATAATCCTTTTGAAATTTACTATTGAAATGAGCGCGTATGCGGTGTATAATTTTATTATTACTTATGATAAGAGGGTTTTATGAAACACAAAAATTTGATTGCACTTCTTTTGGTGCTCATCCTTCTCGCTTGCGCGGTCGGCTTGGTCGCTTGCAACAACGACCCCGAACCTAAACGCGGCATCATCTACGTGACTGCGCTCTTCTCGGGCGGTCTCTACGATAGCGAAATAGGTATGGCGGTCTGGGAACCGTTCGATACCGAATTTTCCGTCTACGAAGACGCTATGAACGATGAAGGTGCGCTCGATATCGAGAAAATCCTTGGATTATTCAAAGACGAATTTTCGTCTATATTTACTCTTGTTATGAACGCGCTCTCATACGAACCGGGAACACTTCTCTACGACTTGTCCCTCAACCAAGACGGCGTGTCCAACAACCCCAACATAATCCCCGCCAACAACGAACCGCTCGACCAATACGGCTACGTTATGGATATAAGCTACGGCGTTTTCGGCATCTACAAACCCTTCGTCGAAAACCTTAAAGCGCGCTACGGCAATAAGTACGACGTGTCCGTCTTCAACTACGATTGGAGACTCTCCCCCGCAGACGCAGGCGAAAAACTCGAAAACTATATCGCAGAAAAAGGCTATGATGAAGTCGTGCTTATGTCGCATAGTATGGGCGGCCCCGTCGTCAATAGTTTCATTGCGCGCAATGAGGCTAACCGCAATAAGACAAAACTCTATATGGGATTCGCGCCCGCAACTCTCGGCTCCTTCGATGCGCTCGCCGCTCTCACATGCCCTATGGAATATATCGAAAGATTCTTGGCGGGATTCGGCGTGTCCGAAGAAGATATGCCCGGCATCAAATCCACCGTCGCACCTTTCATCGACAAACTCGGCGACTTCCTTTTCAATAACGTCGGCCTTATGCACCTCGTGCCGTCCTATCAGTATCTCTCGTCCGCGCAGTACGGCGGTGAGTATCAGGGCATAATCGTGGACGGCAATCCGCTCACCACCCGCGACGAAATCTACGACTTCTATCTCACTAGAGATTGGGCATATTATCTCGACGACGACGGCGAAAAAATCCTCGCTCAAGACGGCGACTACGCCAGCCCCGACGGTTATAAACTCAAAAAAGGCGCCGCTCAAATCGAATCGTACTACGACTCCCTCTTCGTCAACGGCTCACTCGCTTCCGAATGCGTCAACTCCTACTACGTCGTAGGCACGGGCGTTTCCACCGTCACGGGACTCTCCTATGATAGCGAATCGAACACCTATACCCTTCTCACCGATAGCAACTGCGACAAACAAGGGGACGGTACGGTGCCCTACTACGCCTCAATCGGCGGCAACACCTACTCCAGTATTCCCCAAGACCGCATCTACGAAATCGCAGGCTCCGGCCATATGGACGTCGGCGCGAAATGGGACCTCCTCTCCGCCTTCATCTACGAAAAAATCGACGCCCTACCCTAACCCCATCGCCCCACCCAACCACCACTAAAAACACAAAACACCCAGACAACCTATAACAACTCACCCCAACCAATCTCTCATCAACTAAATCCCCCCTATCAGCCCGACACAACATCGGGCTGTTTTATTCTTCTTCTATGCGTCATTCTTTGAACATATCAGCCATCTCTTTTGTGCAATTCATGGAACATCTTTCTGCTATACTTTGCACATCTATATGGCACTCGTGTTTGCTTGTATTTTGCTGTCTCCACAACAGCATCCGCCAACAATAGAACAACCAAACACTCCGACAGTTTTCTTACAACAAAAAAACAGGCAACCGATTTGGTTGCCCATTCTTGATTTTCAAAAATTAAATCGTGGTCTTGTTGACACGCGTTGCATACTAAACATGGACCTTATTATGCAAATGTATTTGCTAATATCAAATTATATTACTTATATTTATGCGCCTTCTCCTTGCCTGATTTGTTTGATATATGGACAATAATTTTTATATTCATTTACAATACAGCTTGATAAATGCGCAGGGAGTTTGTATAATGGTGACGGAAATGAATGTGGATGGCAATGGTATGAAGATCAAAAAACTCGACGAGAAGACAGTGAAACATATTTATTTCGGTGTTATGGCGGCGGTTATCGTCGTTGTCGTTGCGTTGTGCGCCATAGAAATTGCCATGATTATGTCCGCGGACGTCCCGACGCTTGGCGAAAAGGGTTACGTTCTTACTACGGTTGCAAAGTTTGACTATCCTGCCAATACCATAGTTGCAGTGGACAAAGGTAATATCGCGGAAAGTGAAATCGTAGTCTATCGCGCGGGAAACAAGTACGCATTAGGACGACTTGGCGAATCCGCCACAAGCGACTATCGCATCATCTATAGCGACGACGATACAATCAGTATGGTTCCCGAGAAAAACATAGTCGGCAGTGCGGTCGGGAGCAATTCAACTATAGGTAAAGCGGTAGGATTTCTTGCAGAAAACCGCATCATATTCTGCATAGCGCCGTTTTTCATCGCGGGATATTTGCTATTTTCCATAGTGTACGCCAATTATATCAAGCCGTTTCTGCACGATCAACCCGTCCGTAAAAAGTGAGAAATATGCGCACTAACGCACTTTTTTCACCATAATGATTGACAAAAATCCGCCACGGACCTATAATATCAACACTGCTTAATAAAATCGTGTAGCATTAGCCCAGCTGGATAGAGCGTCTGGCTACGGACCAGAAGGTCAGGGGTTCGAATCCCTTATGCTACGCCAAGAGAAACGCCTACGAATAGGCGTTTTTCTTTATACTGAAAGGGATTCGAACGTGCTACGCACTTGCGCAACTGCGTTGCGCCCCTGACCACGGTCAGAGCTAACGCTTCGCTCACGTGAGTAAACTCACCCGCTTCGCTATTCCGTCACTTCGTTCCTTACGAACCCTTATGCTACGCCCGATTTAGAAAAACCCTACTAAACAGTAGGGTTTTTGCTTTTTATCGGTTGATTTTTCCCCTTATTTTCCCCTGTTTCCCCCCATTTCCCGCCCGTCTGTCACTAAAAGTGTCACTTTTTTTTATTTTTAGGCGGCAAGTCCGCAATATTCGATGAGCAGTTTTTGTTGCGATTTTGTCAGTCCTATACGAGCTAAGAAATTTTTCACTTGACGAATCAGAACTAACATTCCGCTATATTGATTTGAACGTGCTACACCCGCGCTCAACCGCGTTGCGCCATAATTAGCAAAAACCCTACTGTCTAGTAGGGACTTTAATTGTGTCAAGAAAACATGTTCTTATTGCGTTTAGGAGTTGAGCGCGGCGGCGAGTGCTTTTTCACGATTTAGGGCATCTATCAAACCGTCTTCCGCGAATGAATACGAGTCCTGTCCCGCCACAATATAGTGGTCTTGCAGGGTTACGCCTATGCCGTCCAGCGTCCACAATACGTTTCTCGTGAAATTGATATCTTCGTCGGTAGGGCGCAGACTGCCCGCGGGGTGATTATGTGCGATAATAATTGACACCGCTCCCGTCCTCAAAGCAAAGTCCGTAACGTCCCTTGCGGTGACCATAACGGTATCTCCGCTACCCTTGGACAAGCATTCTAACCGTATCAAATTATCTTTCGCGTCCAAACTCGCGACGTAAAACTCTTCGATTTTCTTTCCGTACGCTTGGGACAGGATATAGAATTTAGCCTTACCCTTCCCGCAAAGACTCTCGCGCGGTCTTTCGACGTCCTTGATATAAAACCTGAAAACGTCCGTCATCGTAGATAAGAAAATAGCCGCATTTTTCGTCATTCCTTTTACCGCCATAAGCCTGTCCGCATCCTGCGCGAGAACGTCGGAAAACGAGCCGAACGTATTAATAAGTTCGTGCGCTAGGGCGTTTGTATCTTTTCTAGGAATTACGTGAAAAAGCAAATATTCCAACACTTCGTGCGGGGGCAACTTCTCCAATCCGGACGCTAGGATTTTGTCTCTAACTCTATCCCTATGGCCGTCATGAATACCCTTCTTATCCATAGTAAAAACTCCGAATTTTTTTCATAATTGTACAATGTAAACCCGCTTATTACAAGTGTTTTCATATAAAAAGTTTAAAAATGTAACAAAATGTCCCATTTTCCACCCAAAACGATAGATTTCTCGCGTATTTATTACAAATATAGCGGTGCGTAATTCAAGTAGCAAATAATAAAAGGCGAGCATACACTCGCCTTTTAGTTTTATGTTTATTGTTGAGAATTTCAATCTTCCTTTTCTTTCTTTGAAGTTTGATAGTAGAAGTCCTTTTTAGGGATAAGCGCATCCATCATAGCGGAATTAGAAAAAGTGATTTTGCACAACGCGTCCGCACCAAAACTGCACGTCATCATATTTTCTCTATAATGATCAATGTCGTCAATGGGGATAGTAAGACAGCCGGTGTCATATGCGACAAGCCCCTTAACGTATCCTGCGTGAGCACCAAAATATGTTTCCTTTGCTATTAAGATCGGAAAAACAGATACGCATTTTAAAGAGTTGTTAATGTTGCGCGTGAACAACACGTTATCTTTTCTCATTTTTTGCGTAAAGCCTTGATTGTCGTTTACCAAAACACACCAAGGCGCCGAAACGTTTTTAACTTCTCTTCCGAGCAATTCTTGATATTTGCTTACGTCTGCAAGAAGTGTTTGTTTCTCATTGTTGCTAACGCTATAGTATTTGAAGTACTCATCAACTATTGCTTTGCAGTGTTTGTCGAATATCATCGGCAAAATTATCGCCATAACAATCACGTAGACAACGGGAATGATGAGCAATGCCAGCATTGTTGCATTGCTCGTTGCAATCCAAAGTACAATGCTTAAAATAGCGAACAATACGCACGGCGCGATAAAAATCACTTTTTTAAAGCGCAGAAGATTTTCTGCCTGTTTCACGTCAGCGTCATAATTATTACACTTGTTTGAAATGTTAGTCATGGGTTATTTCCTCCAAAATATTGCCCAAGGGCAAGTTTCAATCACATTATATGCCCTTGGACATATTATGTCAAGTATGGAAATTATCATCATCGACCGAATCAAAGAACTGTTGAAATCAGAGGGTTTGAACCAAAGTAAACTCGCAAATAGCATACACGTCAATCAAAGTACTGTATGCAATTGGCTCAACGGAAAAAAAGAACCCAGTATCGAAAGTTTGTGGAAATTGGCAGACTTTTTTGACGTAAGCGTAGATTATTTGATCGGCAGAAAAGACATTTGACACGTTAACTTACGCACGGATAAAACTTTTTCGCGCGCAACCATACGCATATCCATATACTCACACAAGCCCAGATTGTCTCTAATTACTCAACTATTCGCAAAATCTTATATAACTGTTCGCAAAATGCAGATAAAATCAAATGAAAGAGACATTTTGTTATAACGTAGAGAGTATTTTTGATGATCAAAGAACTGAAAAGAAACAGTTTAAGAACCAGAATCAACTGCAGAATAACAGAATGTTAAACAACTCGACAAAGTAAACAACAAGGGCGAAGAAACCAACGGGCAAAACAAAAAAGAAGGGATTTTCAAACAAAACCGAGAAACATGCACATAACATCAGAAAAAGCAGTAGTTTTTGCGGCTATAATGGCATTTTTCTATGAAAATTAGCAGAAAAACCAACGAAAAGCAGCTACAACAATGCATAAACGTCTGTGTATCGCCAATAATTTCTATGGTTTCACAGGCGCTAAACACTATATTTTGACGCTAAAACATAGAAAATTTGCTATAAATTGTGGTTTTATAGAAAAAGCGTGAAACCTGCAAAATTTTTCTATATTTTTTGCGAAACCGAAAAGGTCGATTTTTCAATGGTGAAAAGGGCAATTTTTCTATTGTAATTTTTAGATGAAGAAAGGGCGAAAAAATAATTTTCTTCCCGTTTTTGCCGAGTTTTCGCAGGCAAATAGCGCCGAAAAACCCACTATTCACAGGGATTTTTGAAATTTTCAAGAACTTTTCGTTTCACGTGAAACGCGATACCAATCCCGAGATGTTTCACGTGAAACCTATATTTTTTGGACAAAATTTCACCGCCTGTACACTGTTTCACGTGAAACACTCGTTTTTCTATATTTTGCCTGTTTTACGGTGAAGTTGGTGTTTTTCGAGATGTGGTTTTGTGGATTGATATTGTGTTGCTATGATAGATGAGCAGGCGTTTGGTGGGGTTGCTACTTGTTTGATTGATGAAATTACGGGTGTTGATAGATGTTTTTTACTACGACAAGAGTTTGCGCCAGAACTACACTGCCCTGCTATCGTTAATTTACATTTGCAGGGTGGAAAAATCGGTGCATTGGTTGTGCGGGCATTGTCAATCTACAGAAAGTTTAAGTGCCGGCGAGCGTTTAGGCGTAGTATTATTTGCTTGTAGACGGTCTTGGGCGATTATTTACAGCGTAGATTCTAGTAGGCTTAGATTAGTTTTGTATGGGTTTATGGCGTTATCTTATACTAGTGTCCCGTTACTACGTTACTGGTTCCCTTTTGCAGAATAAGACGAGTTTGGCGGTGTGAGTGGTATAATTTTATTTAAAACTAAGTGAGTTGAGGGTGTTCGACGAATATGAGACGTTGTTCGGCTTGCGCTTTGATTGCCGAGAATTGATTGTTTTCAGAGCAGATTGTTGTCGGTTTGGGATAGGTTGGTTTAGGCATGTGATATTATTAGGTGAAGTGAAGAGCTTGTGTATTCCTTTTGCAACCCAATATGCAAAGAGTTTGTGTATTTTTCTTTCTGAGTATTAACGGGCAAAAGGGAAATATGCGTGTTTGGTTTGGGGAGTTGCATTTTTCTGTTGATTTAACGGGCGAATTTGATTGAATACGATCGAATTTTCAGTGAGTTTTTGAAAATACGGACGAGATGATGGGTAAAATCTCTGTTGTTTTTTAGGAGTGCGATCCGAGTCTGCATACGGGTTTTGCCGAAAATGAACAATAGATTTTCAGGGGCATTGTGTTTGGTGGTTGGTGATTGGGGTATTTTATGCGGAGAATTTTGGGAAAAGTTAAATGGGGTTGGTGTTAGACGCTCCGAAAGAGTGTGAGTGAATATATTATCGGAAGCATAGGGGTGAATAAAGCGGGGACAAGACGATGAACGGTTCAAACGATGACGGTGAAACATTAAACTTGTGCAAATGCCGGGTTGGATTTCGGTGTGCAAGGGAAATGGGTGAAGTTTTGGCATAAAGATAAAAGGGCAACGTGTAAGATCGGGGATAACGGGGTTGGATAATGACAGGGCGATTTTCTGTTGTTTTTATGCGTGGTGGGATGAGAAATTGTTTGGCTCGAGAGAAAATAAAGCAATAGATTTTTGCGGGGATTTCTATAGTGTGCTTGCAGGGACGGAACAGTTGCGCATTTCAAAGAATTGCACAGGAATTCGCGGGGTTGTGGTTCGATTCTATCAAAATGTTTTACGTGAAACATTCGTTTTTATAGATTTTTAAGAAGTAAACGCATATAAAAATTGGTTTAACGTTGGGGACATTGCGGGGGATAGACAGATTGTGTTGACGTGGGAATAGTAATGAATTGCGGTGCTTGACGAAGAAGAAACAGGCGAAGAGCTTGTATAAGTGCCGTTTTGGCCCTAACGGGCTTTCACCGCAGATATTTATCGTCGTGTTTTGCGCCAGATAAAATGGTTGAATGACTGTGAGCGGTGCCGTCCCTGGAGATTGCCGCGTCGCGTTGCTCCTCGCAATGACAGAAGGGGAGTGCGAAGATATGACGATTGTGTGCTTCGCTCCCGCGAGATTACGTCACAAGGCACTTTGCGCTATGCCCTCTGCGACGGCTTTTGTGCGCCGATCCTTGCTCCTTTTCCCCTTCTGCGAAAAACTGCGCCTGTTCAAACATAGTGCGCAATCAAATTGCCGTAGGCTGGTTTTCGCAGTGGGGATACCCCTATATTGCTCCTCGCAATGACATAGGGGAAGGGATTGGATGAGATGATTAGGTTGTGGTTTGTGGACGGGGGTGTGGGATGATAATAGGGAAAGGCGGGGGCGTGAAAAGAGTGGGGGTGCGGTTTTTTTCGTGAGTTTTTCTACATTTTGCGAATAGTTTAATGGTATTTTGCGAACAGTTGAGTTGTAAGAGATGGCGGGTTTTTAGAAGGTGGATATGAGATAAAATGGGAAGAAAAGGGGGTTAAGAATAAGAAATAAGGCGGATGCGAGTAACAAAATTGGACAAGAGCGAATGAAAAGAAGTATGGCGACAAGAAATCGGGTAAAACAGATGAAAAAAGGTGGGTGATATAAGGGCAAAGGAAAACAAAATCGAGCAAATTGAAGTATTGAATGTCGGAGAAAAAATATAAATGGTCGGAGTTTGGGGGGGAATAAGAAGATAACAACCATGTTAAATATGGGGGGGGGTTAGTTTTCGCAGCGGGGATACCCCTGTATTACGCTCGGAATGACAATGGGGGAACGATTAGTTATGATGGTTTTGGTTTTGTTATGCTTTTGGTGCGTGGGCATGTGGTAACGGTGCGAACAGCGGGTGCGTGGGAGTGTGGTGCCTATGTTTCGTTCGGGATGCCCCTATTCATTGTCCGGAAGGACAAGGCGGGGTGGGTTATATTATGAATAATATAAGGTCTTGACAATTTTTGTGCGGAGAAGTAGAATTAAGGTGCTACAAATCTTAATATAGTCGTGAAACGCTTATTACTCTCTGGTAACAGGTGTATATTTTCGCATATCATAGCTTTCACGATTGTAGCAATGAGATTTGTAGCAAAATCTAGCGAGAAATACACTTGTTATATTTTTGCTCCGCACAAATATCGGGTGTAAGTTCGCACTCAATATTTTTTTTAGGAGGGGACTAATATGAAATGTCCAAAGTGTGGCGGAGAATTTATCGTGCAAGAAGATAGATACATCTGCCAAAGTTGCAACGCGGTTTTCAGAAGAAAAACCAGTGTAACTACGACGGAGCCGACCGAACAGCCGGCACCAGTGGAACAAAACGAGCCGAGACAAGAAGTGGCAGTTGAGAACCCTGAAAACGTCGTAGTCAACGATACGAGCGTGAGCGATGAACTCAAGAGTGAAAATTTGATTCACAACGAAGAACCTCAAGCCGAAGAAACCGCAACCCCCGAACCGCAAAGCGAAATCGAGACGTTAAAAGCACGCCTTGCCGAAATGGAGCGCAAGCAAGCGGCGATTGAAGAAAAAAATCATAAAAACTCTAGCGAAAAAGCCAAACAACTCTGGGAAAGATTCAAAGAAACGAAAGTGTTTGATTTCCTTAAAAAGTGGGGACTCAAAGTCGTTTTGCCATCCACTTTGGTTTTGATCACAGCAATTATATTGATGGTCTGCCTTATTGGTGTTCGCGGTGTTTACTACAACGTAAGCAATCCCAACGAATTTTATAGTTTTACTTCAAGCAAGTACGAGTTTTATTATGACTTTTATGGCGAAGAAACTATAGACGAGGGCACTTGGAAAATAAAAGGAAACACCATTTCTTTCACATATAAAGACGAGTTGTTTGGAAAACAAACCGATAAATATTATTTTAGAAAGGATGGAAATGACCACATTTTTATCGGCGAAGATATGGAATATATGTCGGAATATAAGCGTGTCCAACTCGGGAAGTTCTCTTCTTCAAACAAAAAAATTAAAGTTACGTTTGACGCGAACGGCGGAAACGGCGGTTGGTCAAAAAAGATAAAACTCGGAAGCATACTCAAAGAAGCCCCCGAAGCAACGAGAGACGGCTATCAATTTATGGGTTGGTATACCGAACCTAAAGGCCGCACGTCAAGAACCGCCAAAAAATTCGATACCGACACGCGCATTTGGGAAGAAGTGACGTATTACGCAAATTGGTATAGCGACACTAAATACGACGTCACCATAGACGGTAAAGTCGTCTGTTCACTTGAAGAAGACTCACTGCTTTTAGCACAACTCAAAAAAGCACATGTGAGCACCATGTATAACTATTATCTCGACGGAAAACTAATTGATGAAAATACGGTCATGCCCAATCATGCGATAACCCTAAACAGAGAAATAACATATGGAAAAACCGTAGAGATCGCATTAGATGCAGCTGGCGGCGTTTTTAACAGCGGCAAAAACACACAAACTATTTCAGTTGTATGTAGTGAAAACAAAAACGACGTAGTTATACCAATCCCTACGAAAACAAATTATAGTTTTATTGGGTTTAAGACCTTAGACGGAACGTTTATTACGGATAACAATGCAACAATAAAAGATAATTTTTGGGAAAATTTACAAGATGATTCGACCTTACACGCCGCGTGGCTTGATTTGTCCGAGTTTTCTGACTACGAATACGTATTAACAGATTACGGCGTTACCATAACAAAATATATAGGCGCTTCAACGCATGCAGTTATTCCCGACAGCGTAACAAGTATTGGTGAGGATGCCTTCCATTATTGCAGTGGTCTTACGAGTGTTACTATTCCCAACAGCGTGACAAGTATTGGTGAGTATGCCTTCTCTTATTGCAGTGGACTGACGAGCGTTACTATTCCCAACAGTGTGACTAGCATTGGTAGTTATGCATTCTCTGGTTGCAGTGGTCTTACGAGTGTTACTATTCCCAACAGCGTGACGGATATTGGCTCGGGTGCCTTCCGTGGCTGCAGTGGTCTTACGAGTGTTACTATTCCCGACAGCGTGACTAGCATTGGTAGTTATGCATTCGATGGTTGCAGTGGTCTTACGAGCGTTACTATTCCCAACAGCGTGACAAGTATTGGTTATGGTGCCTTCCGTGATTGCAGTGGACTGACAAGCATAACCATTCCCGACAGCGTGACGAGCATAGGTCGTTTTGCCTTCGATGGAACTGCTTGGTATGATAATCAACCTGATGGACTAGTTTATGCAGGTAAAGTTGCTTACAAATACAAAGGCTCAATGCCCAGCAACACAACAATCGTATTGAAGGACGGTACTTTGGGTATAGCCGAATATGCCTTCCGTGATTGCAGTGGACTGACGAGCGTTACTATTCCCAACAGCGTGACAAGTATTGGTGAGAATGCCTTCTCTTATTGCAGTGGACTGACGAGCGTTACTATTCCCAACAGTGTGACAAGTATTGGTTATGGTGCCTTCCATTATTGCAGTGGTCTTACGAGTGTTACTATTCCCAACAGCGTGACA
>CAZJZV010000009.1:0-57081 GCA_964550635.1 uncultured Bacteroidaceae bacterium | reverse complement strand
CTCGGCACTCGAAGTTCTCGCCGCCGTTGCGGCTCGTGTTCCGTCTTCGAATGAGCAAGTGCGTACTCACACCCGACCAAACTAAAAAATCCGCAATATGCGGACGGTGTCGCGACAAGCGACTGTCGTCTGCATATATCATGCTTGCGAAGCAAGTATATCATATTGCGTTAGCAATATATCATACGCAAAGCGTATATCATTGAAAAAGCACTGCCCTTGCAGTGCTTTTTCTCATTCTTCTTTTTCATACATTACCGCGCGTTCTTTGCCACTGCCGAAGCCTGTCGGGTTCGCAAACACAAGTTTGTACGCTTCGTTCAGTTCGATTGCTACGCCCAGTTTTGCGCCGTCCGCGTGCTCGGAGCGCACGATTTTATACTCCACGTCGTAGTAGACGTGCAATATTTCCGTGCCTTTGTTGGTCGTGACTGTGGCGTAGATTTTGCCTTCCGTGTCCGCGGGGGCAAAGGTTATTTCCGCATCGAACTTCTTCATCTTCGCGGTATACTCCCCTTGCAACAGTCCTTCCACCGACGGAGGTGCAACAACCGTTACCGTCAATCTCGCAATTACGGTGGATTTGAGTTTGGATTTCATCTCGACGACGTATTCGCCCACTTCGCTTGCCGTGAAACTCACTGTGCCCGCACCTTCGTTCACTCTCAACGTTCCGCCCGCGGGACCGCTTGCGATTGTCGCTTCGTAGGAGCCGTCCACGTAGGCAAGCAGACTTGAGTCTATCACGGACTTCATCGTCAACGACTGCCCTGCGTATACGGTTGCGTTCATCGCGTTCGTCGTGGACTCCTTCCACTCATAGCCCGAATCGTGATATTCGTAGATAGCGGGGCGAAGCATGGTCGGCGCAGAGTAGTTCGCGTATATCGTGACTATCTTCTCGCATCCGCCGTCCGTCCTGAAAGCAAGTTTTATCTCGCCCGCAAGTCTCGATCTGATGCTTATTCTGCCCAGTCCGTCGGGTCCGACCACCCAGACGGGATCGGTCGTAGACGTGGAGTCAAGTTTGATATATCTGCCGTTTGCGGTGATCCTGTAGATCGAAAGCGGATCGTAACTGAATCCCGCCGTCGCAGGTTGCACGTTCTGCGCAACAAGCACCAATATGTTCTCGGAGGCAGTTCCGCCACCCGTCATAAAGGTCGGAGTTTTGTCGCTGTATTCCGCGGAAACCTCTCTGTTCTTGTACGTCACGTCGAAATCCGCCACCTTGAAGGAGTTTTCGGTATATTCGTGCTCGGGCTCGTCGGGATAGTCCGCTTTCAGTTCCTGATAATACTCTACAACTTCGTTATAGACCGGGCGACCGCAGTTCTCGTAGAGATACGCAAGAGTATCGTTCGTCGAAGGATCAAGTTGCAAGTAGAATTGGTCGTTCTGCTTGTCGTTGTCGTCCGCACCCGGATCGCGCACGTACGTGTCCGTGGTCATTAATATATAGCGCAACGCTCCGCTTTCGGTCAGCATGAACTTGCACTCTATCTTGCAGAAGTACTGCGGGATGCTGTAGTAGCCAAACCTGAACCAATATACTCTTTCTCCGTTCGGGTTGACGACGTTTCCGCTCGTGTTCGTGACTTCGGTGGTCTGTACGCCCTGCTTGAAGTCCCTGTTGGCGTTCTTCTTGCCCCAACTATAAGCGTTTGCAAGCAAGCCTTCCGCACCGTAAAAATCTCTGTCCGCACGGGATATCCTGTAATGGAATCCGTTGAAATCAAGCTCGCTCGCGGACGGATATTGCATCACAAGCACCGATCCGTCGGTGTTCTTCTTCCGCAGTACGCCGAATACGTCTCCGCCCGACGTCAACGATACCCAGATTTCCTGTCCGTCGCCCGCGTAGTTCGTGTAGGTGTAGTCGGTGCCGAATACGTAGTTGAACGCGCCGTAGTTGTGTCCGCCGTTCTCGTTGTAGCCAATGTCCACAACTCCGCTACCTTTTCTTATCAAATCCTTGTTCGACGAGCCCATAAGCACCGCGTCTTCAACGGATTCTTCGTCAAATTCCTTCTTCGGCACGTTCACAGTGAACGCTATGTCGCCGTATTCGCTCGCATATACCGCCGATAGCCTGCCTTCTTCAACGACGGTCGGTTCTTTGAATATCTCGTATTCCTCGTAGCCCGCGCCGTTTGAGGACAGTTTGGGTATGCTCACGATCTGCGTATGCTCCGCGTTTTCCCTGCATACTCTCTTCAATTCGCCCTTGCCGTCACGGTTGAAAGACGGACGAATGGATACTTCCCATTCACCCCATACGTGATTCTCCGCAACTGTCGGGACGGACTCTTCCACCACTTCGCCACAATCAACGCACGCGCCCCTTTGCATGCCCGCAGTCGTGCAGGTAGGCTCTTTCGTGACGCGCCATTTCATCACTTCGTGGCGGTGCGAACACGCCGTCAATACCGCGGTCAACGCAAGTACGACGAGAATTGCCAGTGCCAAAATCAAAATTCTTTTCCTTTTCATCCCCATCTCCTTTACGCGAATACTCCGCATGCAAATAGCCATTGATTGCTTTCGGACGACAGGAACAGCACTCCGCTATTGTTGTATTCGCCAATGCCGTTGCCGTCGTTGAACAACCTTCTCGACGTGCTGAATCGTTGCAAGAAGAGTTGCAATTCCTTGGTCACGGGATAATATCCGTCCTCACAGTGCGAATTGTAGGTCGAGATAAATCCCACGTAGTTATAGTATCTCTTGACGTTGTTTTCGTCTTTGCCTTCGATCTTTCTCGGCGCGTTCATTGCGTCGCAGAATCCGCTACGCGAATCCGTTTCGATGACTTCGTTGTCGATTGAAATCTGCGCGTACAATATCTTCTTGTTCCCCGCAGAGTCAAGCACGTAGTAGTAGTCGTTCGCTTTCTTCTCCGCTTCCGTCGTGTATTCGTCCCCTGCATAGTGGACTTTCGAGCCGTCAAGCACGTTGTTGTTGCCGTCGTACTTGCCGTATACGACGAATGCCGTCGTCTTGTCGCTGAACGCTACGCTTTCAAGTGCGGTAAAGTCGTGCGTGCTTTCCACCGCTTCAACGTTCAATCTGCCGTCGTCACCCGTAAACTCGCCGTCCCTTTCAAGTATGAAGTCGATATTTACAGGGAATGCGCCCTTGTCAAGCGCGGTCGCGTATACGTGGAAGTTGAATGCGTTGCCCACGTTCAAAAACTCGTACTCCCAACGGAAATTCTTCGTGTACGTGTTCGACTCTCCGCCGCCTATGATTTGTTCGCCTTCCGAATTGACAAATTGATTGTTGCCGTGGTGGTAATCCAATATCGGATTGATTTTGTTCGCGGTCACGTCAATCATCGACTCGATTGAGTAGTTGCCCTTGTAGGACGGAATATAGCGCATCCAAAGTCCGTTTTCAAAGTTTCTCTCGGTGAGTTGGATTCTGTACGCGCCCGTTTCCTTCATGATGAAAGGATCCAATGAGTCCAAACCCGTCGCGTTGGGATTGTCGAAGGTTTTCAATTCGTAGAGCGAAATCACGACGTCTCTCGACTCGTTGTTCGCAAAGTAGATATTCGGATTGTAGGTGTAGCCTTCGGGGGGCTCGGACAGGGTGACTCTGAAATCGCCGTCAAGTCCGCTCACCGTCGCCACTCCGTTTCTGTCGAAGTTTGCAGAGTAGAACGCGCCGTTGTTGCTCTCGGTGTCCGTCCATATCGCCTTGACCGTGCTCAAATACGCATAAGGAATTGCGGTGTTGAGTTTGACAGTGAACACGTCTTGCGTATCGTCGCCGCTCTCTCCGCCGCCGCTCGTATCACCGTCGGTCGCACCGTTCGTAGTGCCGTTCGTCGTAGGAGTGCCATTTTCTGTCGCGGTTTTGTAGTTGCAAGCAACCATAGTTATGGCAAGGACGAGGCAAATCACCGCAACCAAAATCTTTTTCAAATTTACGTTTGCAATTCTCATTTTACTTCCTTCCTTTGCCAAACAGGCTTCGTATATCTTCCCACTTGATCTTGCGGACGATGACGTCTGCGACGAACAACGCTACGCAAATTGCAAGGAGAATCAAGGTCATATTGACAACGTAACTTGTGATCATACTCTCGTCGTTTTCGATTCTAATCACGTCATCGCCGTCCATAACGGTGCCTTCGGAGCCGATCATCTTGTGGAGCACGCCCATATCGTAGACCGCGAAACTATCGTACTCGGGGAGATACGCCACGTAGTAGGAGTAGCTTGCGGAATATGCGTGTTGTCCTTTGGTGATATAGTCCACGACGAGATGATACTCGCCCACGTTGTAAGTCGCGAAACTATACTTGTAGCAAGACGTCGCGAAAGTCATATCGCTTTGTTCGGTAATTCTTTCTGCGTTTGCGGTCTCGCCGGGGGCGGTGAGAGTGATTTTCATGGTTACGTCGTTTGATACTTTCGACGGAGTTACGGTCACGTTGATATAGCCGTTTTCCTCCACCGTTTCGAGAGTGAAAGGATGATTTGCCTTTTCGCTCGGAATATTCGTTGCGAGAACATTCTCATAGAAAGGAGTTCTCAATCTTGCGTTATCCCATTCTTTAGTATGTGCAAGAGAGGTCGCAAGCGTGGAAACTCTGCCCTTTCCGTAATTCCAATAACTGTAAAGCGGAACGTTTCTTTCTTCGTAAGAGAGTTCGAGCACTGTGGTAGAGCCCGATTTTGCTTTGCTATAGATGAAGCCGGTGATATAGTCGGTAGACACGAAACTCACGCCGTTCAAAGTGACGTCGGACGAGCGTGCCACTATGACGTTTGCGGGTTCGTCGTCAAAGACGACGTTCGTCAAATCGTCGAAGATACCTTCGCTGAACACGACGTCGCGAAGTGCGTCCATAGACGGTGCGTAGGTATACTTTCCGCCCGTCAAACTTGCGACTTTTTCAAGACGTTTCTTTGCTTGTTCCGCGGTTGAAGTCGCATCCGCTCCCCTGCCCACGTCGATGACGGACACGGCGATGCGGTTTTTGCTCATATCGTTCAAGACGTTCGTGATTTTTTCGTCTTCGCTGAGACTTCCCGCCCCCAAGTTTTCAACGGTCAAACCGTCGCTTATGAGCATGACTTGTTTTTCTTCAAAGGGCAGATTTTTGATTTTTGCGAACGCTTCTTGCAGACCGAAACTGATGACGGTACCGTGTTCCGCTTCGATGCTTTCGATTGCACTAAGCGCCCTATCTCTCGACGAGTACGATTGTCCCGCTTTGGGAGTGTCCGAAATCTCTTCGGGAGAGAATACCGTATAGTAGTTGCCGTTGAAAGCGACTATGCAAGCATAGTCCCCTTCGTTGAGTTTGGAGATGAGTTGACTGCTCGCGCTCTTCGCGATTGCGAAACGAGAGAAAGTTTCCATACTTCTCGACGAGTCTATGACTATCGTGTAGAGTTTGGAATTTCTGTCCGCATTGCCGAATCTCACGGGGAGCATATTCGCAAGGGAGTCGAGTTCTTCTTTATCCTGCGTGTAGACGTTGCCGATTGTAACAAGGCTCTTACCAAATTTGGAAATCGCAATATTGAGATTGTCAAGGAAAAGTTCGCTATCTCTTGCGTTCGTCAAATCCACGTTGCTCAATACGATTTCATCGTATTCACACAATTCCTCAATGGACACGGGCAATTCTTCGGTGGGACTGAAAGAGGTCAGTTTTGCTTTGCCGTCGTATCTTTCTTCGATTTCAGCAATATCTTCCGCCTTTTCGGAAATCAAAAGCACGTTGACGGAATTTGAAACCGTTTGAGAAAATTTTGCGTTGTTGTTGAGTTGGTTTTCGTCCCCGTCCGCGTTGACGACGACTTCATATTCATAAGTGCCCTTCTCCCCGGTATCGAGTTCAAAAGATAGCGTATTGTTGCCTTTTTCGAGTTTGAGAATCTTGTCTTCGACTTTCAGATTGCCCCTATAAAGCGACACGGTTGCGTTGGTTTGGTAGTTGCTACGCACGGTAACTTCCACTTCTTCCGCCTTATCGTAGTAGGTGTTTTGAGTGGCGACCGCGGACATCATCTGCACTTCTTTTGCATCTTGAGAGATATTGTTATCAACGTAGACCGCATCCACGAAAATACCTTCCGCGCGCACCGCATCCACCGCTCTCTTCAAAGCGTTGGAGTCCTTGACGTGCGTTTGTTTGCCGTCAGTCATAAGCACGATTCTCTTGATGACTCCGTCACGGAAAAGGGTGCTTGCGTAGTCGAGCGCGCTCTCGATATCCGTTTCGCTATTCACAAGCAAGTCGGTATCCGCCGCCTTTACGCTCTTGACGGACTTGCCAAGTGGTACGAGAAGTTGTTGTTCTTTTGCAAAGCAAACCACGCCGAGTTTGGAGTTTTTGGGAAGGTTTGCATTCAACTCTTCGATATAGTTGTCGATAGTGTCGAGATTTTTTTCCGAAGAATAGGAGACGTCCGCAAGCACGTAAACGTCCGTTTCGGTGACCGTAGTTTCCACCGTAGTGCCCGCGAATGCGAAAGCGATACACAATCCCATCAACAAGTGCAAGACAGCGGATGCGATATTGTGCGAGTTCGCGTTGTCCTTTTTGACAGCCAAAAAGAACGGTACTGCGAGCAATACCGCGATGGGGATCGCGATTAGCAACATATAGGCGTTATCGAAGCTGATACTGCTCATAACAATACACCATCCAGTCCGCAAGGAAGAACACGGCAAGAATTATAAAGAGTGCGAGAAGGTTGTCGTAGATTCCGTCTTTACCGCCCGCGACGGGAGTGCCGACTATCGAGAAACTGTCCGCTTCTGATATAGTTGCGCTCTCTGCGTAAGGCATTTCGGAGAACATATGCAGAACACGTTCGGAGTAAGTACCGCCGTTACCGGTGCGGACTTTCAAGGTGTAAAGACCGACTTCGGAAAGACTATACGCGCATTCTGCGGATTCCGTGGAGAGATATTCTTCTTCCCCCGACGGAGTCACGACCACCAAACTTTGCGTATTTGCAAGGACGTTGATTTTGACGACGTCACCGCAAAAATAGTTTGTTTCATCGATAACCTGCGGGAACGTGTATTTGAGCAGATTATCGAACAATTTGAGATAGTTATAAGTCAACGGCACGTCGGAGTGGTTCAGACTGAATGCGAACACCACTTCCCTATTGTTGTAGCCGTTGTTGCCCGCGAAGACGACGGGATTGCCTTCGCAAGTGAGCACGGTCAAGAAGTCCGCGCCCTGACTGTATTTAGAGTATTTGGAAATATACATTTCCGCGCTTGTATCGATGCCGTCGAGAAGTTTCTTGACTTCGGTTTTCGTGGAGGTGCTATACCCCAAAATCTTCGTGGAATAGTCCCCCGAATCCGCCTGATAAGTGAAGCCCGAATTTGCGACGGTCGCAGGGTCGAAGAACCACACCGCACCGTTTGAAGGCATTTCGGACGGAGTGAACGAGTCGAAGATATACAAGCCGTAATTCAAGCCCGCAAACGCTTTCGCATCGTAATCCGCGGTCGCCATGACGTCGATTTGTCTATGACCGAGAGCGTTGAGCATCGACTTCAAGAAGAACGGCGTATCACTTACGATGAGAGTGTCGAAAGACGTGTCGTGTTTGACGTTGTAAAGCACGATTTGATTGTCCGCGGCGATTGCGTCGTCGTTTTTGATGACGACTTTCACCGATTGATAGTCGCCGACGTCCGCGCAAGTTACCGTGAAATTCGTGCCTTTTTCGGCAATCGAAGAAGACAATTCTTCGTCATCCAAAGACAAGTCGATTTTGTCCGCCGTTTTGACCACGGACACCGTTTGTCTGCCGACGGGAGTCGTGCCGTCGTCCACGAATACTTCGACGTTCAAAATGCCGTCCCCGCCGAATGCGATGACTTTGCCTTGCACGATGAGATTAGAACTCGAAATCGAGCATTCCGCGTCGAGCAACGCGTAGTTGACTTCGCTCGTTGCGACGTTGACGATTTCCACGTTTTCACTTGTCTTGTAGTCGCTATCCGTCATGAAGTAGACCTTTGACGACGGAATTGCGTCGAAATATTCTTGTGCGTTTGCAAGAGCGGTGCCGAAGTCCGCTTGAACGCCCGAAATCTCGGTTTCCTTGAGAAGCTTGATAGCCTGTTCTTTGTCCGTAACGTTGCGATAGACGACCGACGACGTATCCCCTGCGCTGATAAGTGTGAACGAACTGCCGTTGCCCGCGCCGAGAATGATTTCTTCGATATTCTTCTTCGCCTTGACAAAACGAGTGGTGCCGTCCGAAACCGCATTCATACTGCCCGATGCGTCAAGCACGAAACAATAGTCGTTCGCTTTCCCGGGAAGCGCAAGAGTCGGGTGCGCGATAGCAACCGAAATGCATACGACCGCCAAAAGTTGCAGAATAAGGCTGATCAGGTTTTTGATTTTGTTGATGGGATTCCTACGCTTCAGGAACTTCTCGCTGAGAGTCCAAATGTACGTGGAAGTGACCGTTTGTTCGGTATACTTATTTTTGATAATATAGATGATTATCAATATAGGAACGCCGATTAAGCCTAACAATCCGAGCGGATATAACAAGTTCATTTCAGCACCCCCATATCAGTCAACTTTTCAAAGAAGACCTTGCCGACGGAATCGTCGTCCGCGACGAGCAAATAGTCCGCGCCCCTAGCGTTGCAGAAGTCTTTTATTCTGTTTTGCACGTATTCAAGAGCCATTCTATAAGCGTTGATAATCTCTTTGTTGATGTTTTTGCGATAAAATTTGTTCGTATCCTCGGAGTCGAACAGGTGCATTTTGCCCCTGACCTTCGGATTGAGTTCTTCGGCGGACAGGACTTGCACGCAAAGCAAATCTCTCTTTTTCGAGATGATATGTTCGAGAGCGGTTTCGTAGTCGTTGTCCGTCAGGAAGTCGGATATGACCACGGACAAACCGTTGCCGTAACCGACCTTCGTCGGCAAAATCGCTTCGCTCATACGACTGTCGCCGTAAAATTCGATTTCGTTCAATTTGCCTATCGAATTGAGATAGGACTCCTTCCCCGCCATATTCACGACGACTTCTTCAACACTGTCGTCGCGCACCGCGAATATGGAAACTTTGTCCATAGCGATGATTGAAAGATAGGCAAGGATAGCCGCAATTCTCAACGACTGCTCCGCCTTCTTGTTTTTGCCGAAATCCATAGATCTACTTGCGTCGATATAGATGACGGTGTGCAAGCGACGTTCGTCGAGATATTGTTTCGTGTAGAGTTTTTCAAAGCGCGCGAAAGCATTCCAGTCGATTTTGGTAACGTCGTCCCCGGGCACGTATTCTCTGAAATCGGCAAATTCACAAGACGAGCCGAAAGACTTACTCTTGTGATTTCCGCCAAACATGCCGGCGACGTTATTTTTTACGAGGATTTCAAGGAGTTCTATTTCCTTGAGAAACTCGTCCGTTATCGCTAATTTGCTCATATGCGCTTATCCTACTATTTGCAGAGTTTCTTGTTTTCTTCCACAAGACGATCGATGACGTCGTCCACGGAGAGTTTTTCGTTAATTGCGGTGTAGTTGATTTTGATTCTGTGTCTCAACACGGGGTGTGCGAGTGCGTCGATGTCTTCGTAGGAAACGTTGTAGTTGCCGTTCATCAACGCTCTGACCTTCGCGCAGGTGATGAGTGCTTGCGCCGCACGCGGAGACGCACCGTATTTGAGATATTTCTTCGCCGCGCTAGACGTGGAGTCGAGTTCGGGGTGAGAATTTGCGACAAGGCTCACCGCATAGTGCAACACGTCGTCGATGACGGGCATATCTTTTGCGATTTCTCTCATCTCGAGGACGGTCGCGCCGTCAACGACTGCTTCCGCGGTTTCGTCCATGGTGATTTGAGTCATGTTAACGATGTCTTTCAACTCCGAAGTGGTCGGGAAGCCCATGAGAAGTTTGAGCATGAAACGGTCCATTTGCGCTTCGGGAAGCGGATAGGTGCCGTCTTGCTCGATGGGGTTTTCGGTTGCAAGGACGAAGAAAGGTTCGGAGAGTTGATAGGTTTGCTTTGCAACGGTAATCTTATGCTCCTGCATAACTTCGAGCATTGCGGATTGCGTTTTCGGGGTGGCGCGGTTGATTTCGTCCGCGAGCACCAAATTCGCGAAGATAGGTCCTTTTTGGAAAACGGTATTGAGTTTGCCGTTTTCGTCCTTTTCGATGACGTTCGTACCCGTTACGTCCGACGGCATAAGGTCGGGAGTAAACTGAATTCTGGAAAACGGAAGTCCGAGGACTTTTCCGAGAGAGCGCACGAGACGGGTTTTGCCGACTCCCGGTACGCCTTCGAGCAATACGTTACCGCCTGCGATGATTGCGATAATCACGTTGTCGATGATGTCTTCTTGTCCGACGACGTCTTTGTGCAACTCGTTTCTGATTCTGTTGATGACGTTGCTGAATTCCTTTACTCTTTCTTCGTTACCCATGGTTATATCTCCATATGTGTATTTTTTATTTCGATCAGTCCTCTCCGCCGTCAGATCCTGACGCACTGCCTTCGAGAATGCTGATATAGTTTTGGATGTATGCTTTCATTTCTTCACTCAAACCGGACTCTTTGTCGTTGAGTTTTTCGTAGAGTTTGCTAACGTAACTGTTCCACACCTGACCATACGGCACGTGAGACACGGTATTATGGTCATATACTGCGTCGTTTCCGCCGTAGATTGTTTCGGTATCACCGGTACCGCCGCCGTGCCAAGGACTGTCTTCACTCTCCGAACCGCCGCCGGATATGCCGGGCAAATCGAGTTCTTCGGGGGCGAGAGCCACGTCGAAAATATTCGAGAGCGTGTTCATAATCATCTCGTCCATCATTGCGTTGTAGACTTGAACGACGAGTTCGCTCGATGCCGCGGTGACGAAATCCGTACATGCGCTCGACACGATAGTATCCAAGTCGTCACGCCACAAATATTCGTCAAGCACGGTGCCAAGGGGGGTTGAGAAATTCGACAAAGCGATATACAAAGCGTCGTTTTGGAGTTTTTCCGCCACTTTTTCATCCGCCATACTCTCGTTGAGCGGAGTGAGGAATGCGTCCACTGCGTCCCTGATTTCGACTTTTGCGGAATATCCCTTGATTTTTGACACGAAAGCGTTGGTGAACACGCCGAGTTTCTCTCTGATTTTTCCTTCGGAGAGTTTTTGCGCCGCTTTGACTTCGGTGATTGAATTCAAGGCGGACTCCCCTTTATACGAGTCGCAAGCGTAGACTATTGACTTTTTGAAGTCGTCGAGAGCGGTGTAGGAATTCATTGCGAGAGCGACGTCCCTATACGTGTTTGCCAATATGACCGCCCCGTCGATAGCCGCCGCGCAATTTCTGACTGCGGTGCGCATTGCGGAATTTGTCTTTGCGGAGGCAAGGTCTTCTTTGAGAAGTTCGAGTGCGGACACCGCGGGCAACATAACTTCGTCTTCGAGGTCGGACGACTTGACGTCTTCGATGAGTTGTTCGAGAGATTTCAAATCCCACTCTTTCAAAACGAATTCGTCGGGAGATGCGGGAGCGACGTATCTCGAAGGCACGATTGTGCCCGCCAAGATGAATGAAACGCCGAGTGCGACAATCACGACGTACTGCCAAATCTTCGCAAATGAAATCTTTTTCTTCGGAAGGTTTGCAAGCACGTTTTCGGCGTCTTCGCGTTGGAGATTGAGAATATCGCCGTCCTGTCCTTCGAATTCGACCATGGTTTGCACCTTTTCGTTGAGTGCGTATTCATTGTCGAGCATTTTAGCAAGGGACTTATCCGAGCGACGAGTGAGAGTGAAAGTCACGCCGAAAGCAACTCCGAAAACACCGAGTGCGATGACGAGATAGAAATACCAATCGAGTTTGACTGCGCCGAGTTTTATACCGAGCATGACCGCGCCGACCGCGAAAAGCGCAAGAAAAACACCCGCGACAACGCTCTTGATTATCGCAAGTGTCAAATACTTTTTCTTCAGTTCGCCGAACATACGCGCCATAGATTCCTGCTCGCACGAAAAGCCGTGCAATCTTCTTTTGATTATACCGTTCTTTATGCATAATCGCATAAAAATACAATAGTGGTATAGAAATTTTATCACACATAGTTTAGTATGTCAAACAATTATTATGCGTGATGCTTAATTAAATTAAGGCACCGAACGCAAGTGCTAAAAACGCGGAAAAACGAGTATGCAAAAAATGTATAATCTTGCGTATAAAAACGCATATTATTGCAATTATATTCGCGAAAAACCACGAAAAATCATACGTATTTCGACTGAAAAAGCACAAAAAATCACGCCGATTTCAACTGAAAAACCGCCCGAAAAACGAGCGGTTTTCTTTGTCTTGTTATTTTGATTTTTTGCCGTAATCGGTGTTTTACACCACCCTAAACGACCTTTTATCTGCCCAAAATGTCGTTCACCGTGTTTTGATTGTGTTGATAGATCAGTGCATTCACTCTGTTGTTGAAGTCGCCGTTGTCGCTATTGCAGAAGTCCACTTGGAATACGGGCATATAGGTGAGCCATTTTTCAAAGTTTTCGTTCTCGATGAGAGCGACGTTGTAGTCCTTCGCAAAGCGGAGCAAAGACCACGAGCCGATTATCTCGAAAAACTCTTTTGCAGAGCCGACCGCAAAGGATGCTTGCGTTTGGTTCATGCGAAGTTTGTTTTGATATTTCGCGTCGCCTGCGATTCTATCGCAAGTTTCGTTGATTTTGCCGATGAGTTTTTCTTCCCCGATACTGCTATGCCATTCGTGGTCCGCACAAGCGTCCATATCGTAGCATTTTGCGGTGAGCGCACTACTGCCCTCCCAATCGGATTCAAAAACTTTCGTTTCCCTTCTGTCGAAGATGACCACACCGGGTGCGGTGCCGTTTTGGGTGAGGTCGTTGTAGGTGAGTTCCCCTATTCTCACACCGCCGTTGCCGTTGTCGAAAGTGTCCGCTTTGTCGATATAGACGTAGTCGAACAAGGACTTCCCTTCATAGCGCACGTCGTTGAGAGCGGAGTGCAAAGTGTCGAGAGTCACGCCGTCGCCCATATACATGGTTTGGAACAAAAGACTGACGATTTCACCTTTTGCCTCGGGGGTTGCAAGGTATTTCAAGACTTCGAGAATATGGTCGGAGAGTTTGCCCGAAAGGTGAGCGTGAGTGCCGTACCATTCGCCGTCGTAGTCGGTGCATTTGATATGGAAAAAGCGCGCGCCTTGAACGAGTTGTTGTCCGAGACCTACCGCCTGCGTCTTGCCGAAACGATACTGAATACCCGACGAAATGGGGTCCACTTTGCCGAGAATTGTGTCCGCATCGTGATAGTCAAGGGGCGTTTCATCGGTTAGCACTGCGGTCACTGCGTCGTGCGAGCCGAGCATAGCGATGTCCACGTAGCGCGGATTTGCGTCCACTATTCCGTCGATTGAGGCAAGGACGGTCGCATATTGTCCGTTGAGATTGCCTTTCCCCACCGTTATGGTCGTATCGTTGCACACGACGGCAAGGAACATGGTGAAAATCACGAGCGGCACGAGAATGCCGATGAAAACTTTGATACCGTTTCTCTTTGATTTATCTTTTTTCATAACTACTCCCTATTACCGCTATATTTTAGCATACGCACTTGAATTTTGCAATAAAAAACCGTCCGCGAAGCGAACGGCAAATTGATTTTAATCATAGGCGGACAAACACAGTCCGAAATTTTTCTATCGTCGAGCGTTTTAGTGAAGTCCAATCACGCCGCTTGACAAAAATCATCGTTCCCTGCGGAAATTACGCGCCGAGTACGGTTTCGCCGATTGTTATCACCGTCGTGGACGGCAAACCCACGTAAGTCCTGAACGCAGATACCGTTGAAGACGAAAGAGTCTGCGTGCCGAAAACGATATTGCTTTCTGCGCCCGCGTTGAAAGTTTTCACCGCATTGCAACCCATAAACGCACCCATACCGATATTGCATTGCGAAGCGCCGTCAAAGGTGATTTCCGCAAGGTTTGTGAGTCCCGAAAACGCGCCCGCGTCGATTGAAGTTATCGTAGTAGGGATTTTGAGTGTTTTGGGAATGCTCTTGTCCGTGGTGTCGGCGTAGAGCGAATTTGACACTGAAACGACGTTCTTTCCGCCGATATTCTTTGGCAAAATCACGTCTTCTATTGCGGTCGTGCCGGTGAATCCGACGATACGCAAACCCACGCCGTCGTCCGCCGTCTTGACGTATTTTGCGTAGACGTTCCAGTCCACCACCCCGACTTGCGGAGCGACTGTGGTATCGCCTTCCCCCGACGACCAACGCGAAAGGGTGACTCCGAGCACGGAGCCAAGGCAAGCAAGGAGCATAACGGCAATGAGTATTACGACTATTTTTTTCTTGTTTTTCATACGCTCACCTTATGCCGTCGCTTGCACGAGATTGATTTCAAAGTTGAAGAAGAGATTGACGTCCATAAGTTCAGGGGGCGTTTCTTCGTCCACGTTTTTGAAATAGACGGTCACGACTATGGTGTGTTGAGAGCCCGAGAAGATATGCGCTTTCAGAGTCGTGGACGTGCTATTGTCTTGTTTTGGTTCGTATACGGTCGCATTGACGGTGTTGACGACTCCGTTATCGTCCGTGACTTTTATGTCTTTTGTCACCGACTTGTAGGCGTAATCACCGCTATTCGTCGTCAAATTGAACGCGTCTTGATCGCGAGTGTAGGATGTCATCGCAACCACGAATTGTTCTTTGTAGTCCGTCAGACTCGTGTTGACTACAACGTTGTCGTTTTCGTCTTTGGAGCGGGGATTTTCAAGGGTGACGGATGCAAGTTTGATTTCGACTTCGGACACCAAACCGTTTTGCGGTGCGCCCGAATATTGGAAATCGAAGGACACTTCCGCGGCTCTTGCGACGGATACGAGAGTGCCGTCCGTGACTTTTGCTTCCGCTCCTGCGCCGATAACGGGGATATTTGCAAGTTCACCGTCGTGGTCCGCGAGCCATTTTTCAGGCACGACGATAGCGGGGCGCAGTTTCGTGTCCGTGCTGTTTGTCGAGCTTGACTCACTGCCCGTGACGATAGTCGCCGCGCCCGACGGTTGATCGGACGTGATAGTGACGACGTTGCTTGCGCTCTTTATATCGCCAAACCACGCCGCAGTGATCCCGACCACACCGACTATGACCGTAAGGAGCATAATCGCAGAAATCAATATCAAACTAGATCTTTTCATTGACTACCCTCCTAACTTTCACTGATGGAAACCACTTCGATTTGAATGTCGAATTTGAAAGTGGCGCCCGCATATGCGATTGCGGAATACTTGTTGATGTCTGTCAATTTTTCCTTGAACGCACCGTTTTCGTTGGAATAATCGGTGTAGACTTCGGACACGGATTTTTCCCAATCGGTGTCGCTATATTGCGCCCAATAGAGTTTTTCGGGTGCGAAAACCATGGTGAACGTAGCGTTTGTTGCACCGTCTTCAAGACCTGCGGTTGTTGCGGACAAGGTTATATTGCTCGTCGTATCGAGACCGCTTGCAAGGGTTTTATCCTTGAATGCGGTATCCACTTCGCCGTATGGAGAATAGGTTTTTCCGCCCGACTCAAGATACCAAGTGAAACCGAGTGAAATATCGTCCACACCGTAGTTTTTGCCATCCCCTGACACGCTCGGAATGTTTATGGTGAGCGTATCCGCGCCTTCCTTTTTGACTTCGACTTTGGAGATTGAAACCTTCAATTCCACGGTTTTCCCGTCGGTATCGAGACGTAAAGGCAGTCTTGCGCCCTTTTCTTGCTCGCTAACGTAAGGACCGAATGGTGCGTCCTGCATGTAGAGATTGTAAAGGTTGGTGCCGTCTTCGAGACCGAGTTTTTGAGTTGCGTATTGGCTCGTCACGAGATGACCGCCGTCCGCTCCGATGGGGAATTGGTTGTTGACTTTCGAAGTGCCCAGAATGGCTTTTTGTCCTTCGTAGACGTTGCTTCCGTCCCCGATGACAAATTCAAGGGTGAAAATCTCTGCGGTGGACAGGTGTATCGTGGAGATTTCCGCGGTCACGGAGTCGGAGAACCAAGCATAAGAAATCCCCGCCATCGAAAGGGCGACTACCATAACCAGTACCGGCACGAAAATGCCGTAAAAGTATTTTTTGTAGGATTTCTTCTTTTCCATATTCTCCGTTTTCCGTTTTGCGTAACGTGTTTACGCCACGGTTAGTTTTTAGTTGTTGCGTTTTCCGCTATTTGTGCAGTAGCGGTTTCGGTTATTCTCCGCCTATCGAATTATTCCGTACCAATCAAGGCTTGAGTTTGTTGCGTTGTGCGCGAACATTTGCGGAGTCTTGCCGTCCACTGCGGTGCGCACGTTGATGATTGCGTTATTCACTCTCGTGACCGAGCCGATAAACGCTTCGGGGGACGTCTTGAGAGTGTAGCCGGTGTACATCGTGATATTGTTCTTCAGTGAGAAGTTCATATAGTTGAACGCCGTGATTAGGTTGACGTGCTGTTGATTTGCAATGCCTATACGACTGCTCGTCGTGCCTTTTGCGGTGCCGACGTATGCACTCGTGCCTGCCTTTTGATACGCTCTTGCGGAGTTGCCGTCAATGGTGATAGTGGTTTCGGAGATTTCGTACTTCAACACGTAGGTGTCGATGACGTCCGCAAGACGCATACTTTCTCTCGGCGCAATCGTTGCGTTTTCGCTTGCGCTTGCAAGAGGTTGAACGTCTGCGACGAAGTCGAGTGCGCCTTTTGTGGTCGCTGTTTCGCCCATCACTCCGCTACTATTATAGTTTGAATTACTTCCGTTGTAAAGTTCGTCGTAGGTTTTTGCACTGCCGTATGCATTCGTCTTGGCGGTGTAGGTGCCGTTGTTGACGGTGAAGGTTGCATTCTTGAGATAGTGACCGTCCGTGACGGTTGCGGACGTGCCGACGATACCGCCCATATTGACCGTACCCGCCGAGAACACGTAGATTTCACTGACGGACACGACCTTTTGATAGGTGTTTTCCGCCTTTGCAAGACCGACGATACCGCCGACGTTTGCAGTGGATGCGGTCACGGTTATTGTTGCGACGACGGTGCCTGCGTAGACGGGAGTATTCGTGATAGTGGTTTCACCTACGGTGAGATTTTCGACGGACGATTCGTCCTTGCCGACAAGACCGCCGACGTTCACGGTTGCGCCTGCGGAGTTGACGTTGATGATTCCGTGGAAGGTGCAATTCGTCATACTCTTTGCGAGTTGCGCATATCCGACGATACCGCCTACGTTGAGCGTACCGCTCGTGCGAGAGTCATATACTTGGATATTCGCATTGCGGATATTGATCGAAGTGATTTCGCTGGTGTTGACGGTGGGTTCACCCGACGAAGTCGTGGTGGACGGTGCGCCGAGATGCGAGAACATACCGATATTTGCGACGTCTCCGCTCGTTACGTTCGCAAGAATGGTCAGGTGGTTGATTGTGTATCCTGCTCCGTCGTAGGTGCCGTTGAAGTCGCCTGCGAACACGGAATTGTTCAACACTGCGACACTGCCTACGTTGAACAAGACGACGTTCGAGAGATAAGTCTTGCCCGCGCCCCAGTTGTTACCGAAGGATTCTTGCAAGAGTTGCAAGTCGCGGTCGGTGACGATCATATCGAAGTCGTTCACTTGCACGAACTTGGTGTAGGTGGGCATTTCGATTTCGATAGGTTGCCAGTAGTAGTAACCGGTTTCTTCGTTGTCTTCGTAGATATAGATACCGTAAGCGGGTTCTTCGAGATCGAATCCGGTTGCGGTCTTATACTCAGCGGCGACTGATTGATAGGTTGCGTACGCGGGGTGCGTGGTTATGTCGTAAGACACGTTATATTTGGTGTAGTACGCTTCGAGGAAACCTTCCCAAGTGGTCGGATAGGTCGACGTGTCGAGTTCGACACCGGTCGGCACTGCCATAGGCACGACGTTGAAGTTGTACGCCTTATCTTCGGTAGTGCTCGTTTCGTCCTTGAAGTTGCCCTTGTAGTATTCGGTTGCGATGAGCAAGCCCGCCACTGAGCCGACTTGATAGCCGTCTGCGGTCGCCACGAAGTAGCCGATGACGAGAGTAGGTTGGTTGCGAAGATTCACGCACAAGTCTTTACCGCTTGCAGACTTCAGTGTCGCACCGAGATTTGCGCTCGACGCGCGACCGACGATACGAGTGTACTTCTTGTATTCTTTTGCTTGTCCGTTTTCGGTCATCCAACCGTTTTCGACTTCGACTTCCACGTCGAGTTTCCACGAGCTAGGCACGCGGAGTTTACCCGTCACTTCCACCCAATCCGTATTGTAGGAGTTGTCCGCTTTTGCGTAACTTTGAGTGGTGTTGCTGTAGTCCGCTTTTGCGGTGTACTTCGTGATTTCGATAGAGAGCGTGGACGATTTGTAAGTCGCAACGTTATTTATCTTGGTCGAAGTGATTTGCGAATCCTTGCAAAGCACGTAGAGTTGCGTAGGTGCGGAAGCCGCCGTTATCGCAGTTGCGAGCGCACTCGAACCGCCCTTGTGTTCTACGTCCGCAATGTAGTAGTTGAGATGTTTGTTATTCGTGGACGAAAGTTTGAATTCAAGCATCTTCTTGTCCGAACTGCCCGCCGAATAGTTGCCGTTTGCATCCTTTGAAATGCCGTTGACGTACTCGTCGAAGTCCGCACGGTTTCTGTTTTCTTCTCTGAAGAATGCGTCGAGCACAATACCCGAATCCGAAGTGATGAATCCACTGACGGTGATACCTTTGCCGGTGCGTTGAGATTTGCTCTTTGCATCCTTGCCGCCGCTTGAAGTTATCGTTGCGTAGTTCTCGTCGTTGTCGAAGGACTTATACGCGCGGTTGTTGTAGTCGTTGAGAGTGACGGTCAATCCCTTGGGAGTGATATGCGCGGTTGCGGAAGTGGTGTAGACGCCGCTACCCGAAGTCCATTCGTAGTTTGCGCTATCTTTGAGAGTTGCGTTGAAACGCACGCTGTACGCTTGCGTACCCGTCTTGACGTTGGTATCCGCCACTGCGGACGTGCCGTTCCAGTAATGCGCGTCACTGAGAGTGATAGCACCGTTAGAAGTCGAACCGCCGTTGGACGTCGAAATCGAATAACTCGACGCGTTGAATCCTTCGTACTTAGTCGTGCCGTCGTAGACCTTGTCGCCGACTGTGCCGGTGTAGGTGAACGAAATCTTTGATTTCGCAATCGTGTACGCAGTGGAATTGTCCGTGACGAGTTTGTAGTTGCCGACTTGCGTTGCGCCCGCCGCGTTGTTTCCGGTTGCGCTTGCGATTGCGGTGACTTTTGCGGTGTAAGAACCTGCGTCCTTGTTTCTGAATCCGGTTGCGGTGAGAGTGAGAGTTTCACTGCCGAACACGTTTGAAATCGTGACTTGGTTGTTCGAGTAGGCAATCGACGTGCAATCTGTTCCGCCGACGTTCACTTTCGTGACGGACGGACCTTGATTGGAGCCTGTGTAGACGTAGGAGCCGACGTTCCAAGCGGTAACCTTGATTTCCGCTTGATTGATGGTCAACGTCGCAGTGCCGGTCGTGGTGCCTTTGAAGGTGATATTGTAGTTGTCCGCCGCGTTTTCGACGGGGACTTTGGACAAGCATCCGTTCTCTCTTACGACGGTGCCGGTGCCGCCGGTAGAGCCTTGGCTATCCGCGCTAATGGAAGCGGTGTAAGTTCCGACGTTGACCGCGAAGCTAGAACCGCCCGTACCCGAATAGGTTACGTTGACTCTGAACGTAATGGTTTCTTTGCCGAGTGTTTCTTGGTTGGAGCTACCGGTACCGCTACCGCCTTCGGAATCGATATAATGCGCCTTGCCGTCGTAGGTGACGGTGGTATCTTTGATAGTCAGACCGCTCGTCTCTATGTCGTATTTTGCGATAGTCCAACTGAACGACGACGAGCCTGAAATCGTATAGTTTTTAGCCACGCCCGAAGCGGTGCTCGGCTTGGTGATAGTCACGTTGTAGGTTGCGGCGTCGGTTGCCATCACGTTGTAGTAGATAGAGCTACCCTGTCTGTTGAGATCACTAATAGCGATAAGGTTATTTTTCTGCGAACTACCTACGGTTGCAGTGCCGCTGACGGTGAATTTGACGGAGTTATAATCGGTGCCGACGAAACCTTCGTTTGCGTTGCTACCGCCGATAGTAATTCTCGTCAAGCCTTGGTAACTTGCACCGCCGTTGTAGGTGTACGGAGCACTGCCCGAATAAGTCGTGCTAATGGTGAGTTTACGTCTGTTGACTTGGACGGTGAGAGTGTTGGTGCCGAGTTTGTAGTTCTTGCCGATATTGTCGTTCGTATTTGCGGAAACTTCGACCTTGTGGGAGCCTGCCTGATTGAAGTAGACTCTGAATGTATAGGTGTAAGTTTGGACGGACGACGCTTCGGAATACGCCCCGCCGACCACGGTATAAGAGCAGTCGTTTTCGGCGGTGGAACTTTCGCCGTTGGACTCGGTGTAGTACGCAGTGGTGCTATTTTGTCCCAAGGTGGGCATGCTATTGTTCAACGTGCTGACCGTTGCGCCTTCCGCCTTGATAGACAGGAGTTTCAGGAGTTCGGTGCCGTCGTAGACGGAGTTTTCGACGACAAATTCCACGTAGTGTTTGTAGGTATTGTCGTAGATACCGACGGAAGTGCTCGTCTTATCGGTGAGTTCGAGTTCGCGTTGATTTATCGTCCACTTGTATTCGTTGTTGACGGTGGAGTCGACCGAGCCGATAGTGATGACTTCGCCTGCGGAGTCGCGGAACCAGATATTTGCTTTGACGTCGTAAGTGCCTGCGTTTGTAGCGGTATTGACGGAGCCGTCCGTGGTGCCCGCGAAGTAGTAGTAAGACTGATTGATACTGTCAGTGGACGAGCTTGCGGTGTCGAGTTTGTAGGTCATATCGACGATAGGCGCGTAGCGTTGCATACCGTTGTAGACAAGACCTGATTCCATTGTGACCTTTCTGAAGTAGACGAGGACGTTGCCGACTGCGCCGTAATTGCTTGTCGAGCTTTCTTTTGCGTTGGTGTCCCAATCGAAGTAGATAGTGCCGGTCTGACCGCTACTGCTCTTTCCTCTGACGTCGAGAGCGGAGTAATCGGATTCTGCGTTGTTATCGCTCGGGTTAGGCGTGGTGCCGTAGAAGTAGACGTAGTAACCCGAGCCGTTGGGGACGGTGGCTTTGGTGTAGATATGACCGACTTCGATAGCGGAGTTGTCGTAGGTCATCGCGGAGTTGTCGATAGTGCCCTTGACGGGGGTATTCGCGATGATATTCCACTGAGCGAGTTCGTTGCCTGTGATATCCACCGAGATAGTAGCGTTTGCGCCTGTTGCGCCGTCCTGCGCATAGACGTAGAAGAAACCGTGTTCGATATCCCCTGTCGAGTAGACGATATTACCCGCGTCGCCGTAAGAGCCGAAGCCGTGAGCGGGATTGTAGAGAATATCGGGGTTATATGCGGTTGCGAGCGCTTCCCAACTTGCGTAACCGAGAGCGGACGGCTCGCCGGAGTTTGCGGACATATAGGACACCGAGAAGTTCAGGATGTCTTTGGGTGTGCCGACCGCGGTGTAAGTGGTGGTGGTAGCTTCGGTTGTAGTCCACTCGTCATTTGTCGTGTCGAGAGTGGAAGTGGTGACGACCTTGACGGTTGCGTAGTAGAGCGTCGTGTTCATATCCGC
Organism: uncultured Bacteroidaceae bacterium; assembly: GCA_964550635.1. Taxonomy (GTDB): domain Bacteria; phylum Bacillota; class Clostridia; order Christensenellales; family CAG-917; genus RGIG4097. Next base: position 35,368 of record CAZJZV010000009.1, on the reverse strand, counting down.
CGCGCCTGTGAGAGTCGCGCCGCTATTTGACGTGAAGAGTTGACCGCCGGTGGTCGTTGTGGTGGTAACGATCTTGGTGGTTTCGCCATTTGTCGTGGTGGTGTCGGTATTCGTGGTGGTGACTGCGGTGAGAGCGGTCTTATATCCACTCTTGCCACTGCCCGCCACGTTGAACGACGCGTTCAAAGTACCGCTGATATTGTTCGGGTCGACCTTGTTGAGAACGTCGTTCGAGAACGGCAAGATCCAGTAGGAACCGTCGGTGTAGGTGTTCACCGCATTGCCGACGATACCGCCGTAGTTGGACGTACCCGCGATCGTACCTTTGACGTTGAAGCAGTTGATGATAGAAGGAGCGGAAGTCACGCCCGACGCGTTGTAGCCAACGATACCGCCGACGTTGTTCGCGCCTTCGATAGCGGACTGATAGACGAGCATGTTTTCGATGACGACCTTTGAGCCGTCGATTGCGCCGACAAGACCGCCTACGCCGTCGACGCCCGTACCCTTGACGTTACCGTTGACGTAGTAGGAGTTACCGCTCCAGTAGTTCGTATCGCTTATATCGCTTGCGTTGATGACGCCGATGACGCCGCCCAGACCGCCTTTGAAGTAGGTGGAGCCGATAGTTTGTTCGCCGTCTTTGGAGCCGTTTGCGGTGACGGTGACTTGGTCGGTACTGCCCTCGCTAGCCTGATAGGCGAAGTGGGTGTTGGTGATATGTGTTGCGATATTATTGGTATTGTAATTTGTGCCGACCGAAGTGACGGTTGACGACGGGAAGTGCGTGTTGCCGTAACCGGTGGTGATTGCGCCGATAGCGCCGCCCATAGCGGTATTTCCGCCGAATTCCATCTGCGCGGAGTAGTTGGAGAAGGACGCGTTGTCGATGAGACCGTCCACGACGCCGATGATACCGCCCGCGAAGTTGTTTGCGACGACTTGACCGTGGTTTTCAAATACGACCTTATTTGCACTGCTACCCTGAATGGTGCCGTACATAAGCCCGATGATACCGCCCGCGTTTGAGATAGCGTTCGTAGCGGTGACGGTGCCGTAGTTGTAAAGGTGGGTGGATGCGGAAGAAGATCCGATTGTTGCGCCGCCGAGCATTGCGCCGATGACGCCGCCGACGTTCTTTTCTGCGGTGACGGTGGCGGAGCCGGTGGTTGCGGCGTTTTCGTCGCAAGCGAAAGCGTCGGAGTCCGCGGCAAACGACTCACCCGACGAACTGACGCCGTTTGAAAGCGTACCGCTAATGGTACCGCTTATGAGCAAGCCGATAGCACCGCCGACGTACTCATAGCCGTAGACGTTGCCGGTGTTGACAAGGATACCCGTATTGTTGAAAGTGCCTGCGTTCGCACCGAGAATACCGCCGATGAACTTCTGATATGCGGTGGTATATGCGCTATTGCCGACCTGACCGTTGTTTTGGAAGCTTGCGTTCGCACCGAAGACGATAGTCGAAGTTGCGCCGTTCGAGCCGATGACGCCGCCGATGATTTCGACGTAGGTTGACGACGTACCCTTTGATGAATTGCCCGCGCCGACCTGACCTGCGTTGACGACCTGACAATACTCGCCGTAGAGATTGCCTTCGTTTCTGCCGAGGAAACCGCCGATATACGCTTTGCCGTCGACGGAAGAATAAAGGATGATATTAGCCTTGTCGCCGTCCGAGCCGAAGCTTGCGCCGAGGAACTCTTTCGCGCCGATATAAAGACCGCTATCCCCGCTTGCGGAGTTACCGCCGATGAACCCGCCGACGTAGTTTTTGCCGAGAATTGAACCACCGCCGTTTTCGACGGGATTACCCGAAGTGCCGTTTTCTTTTGCGGTGTAGATTTCAGAAGTACGCGTGATAGCGGTGTTGCCGCCGTTGAGTCCGATGAAACCGCCGACGTAGTTCGCATTTTCGCAGTCAAGGACGGGAGCGACGAAGAATTCGCCGTCGAGAGTACCGCCCGCGTTGTAGCCCGCGAAACCGCCGATATTCTCGGTCGTACCCGCATTGGGAGTGACGATTTTGCCGTAGATATTGACGTCGATCGAGTCGAATACTGCGGACGTGCCCATATATCCGACCGCGCCGCCGATATTCTTGACGGTTGCAGAGCCTACGCTTGCGTTTATGGTGCCGTGGAATCCGAGTGCGCCACGGAAGAGTGAGAATGCGTTTGCATCGTTTGAAATGTAGCCGACGATACCACCGATTGCGGTGCCGTAAGTGGAATCGTTGGTCGTACCGGTACGCTCGATGACGACGTCGCCGTAGACCGTACAGTCGATGAACGCCATGTTGGAATTGGCGTTTGCAACCGCATTGCCCGCGATACCGCCGATTGCGTAGTCGCCTTTTATGGTGACCGAGTAGTTTGAATCGGACGTGGTAAGATTGCCGATCGTGCCGACGGACGAGCCTGTGACGGTGAGAGAGCCGTTATCCGAGCACTTGCCGACGATACCGCCGACGAGAGTCTTCGTGCCTGTTGTGGACAGGGTTGCGCTTTGGACGTTGCAGTTTTGGACGACGACCTGCGCGCTTGCGCCTGCGTTGTTATAGGACGACGACAAACCGATGATACCGCCAATATTGGGAGCAAAGCCGGTGACGGTGGTTGCGCCCGACACTTTGCAGTTCTTGATTGTGAGAGTTTGTTCGCTTGCGGGTTCGGCAACGCCAATGATACCGCCGACCGCGTTCGTGCGACTTCCGCCCGTGCCGTTCAACGCTTGAATGGTCAAGCCGACCGCTTCCAAACCGTCTATGGTGGACTCCCCTTTCGCATAGCCGACGATACCGACGTGGACGTTACCGCCCGACGATATAGACCTACCGGTGATAGATCCCGACGCTTTGATATTCGACACCGTTGCATTCTCTATGAATGCAAAGAGTCCCGCATATACGTCCGCCGAGTGTCCTATCGTTCTATCAAGTTTCAATCCCCTGACTTCCGCTTTGGACGAATTGTCCCAAACGGTTTGGTGGATATTGTTCGCATTGATAGTCTTGAGTCTGCCGTCAATGTTACCTTTGAACGAGCGGTTACCGCTATTGCCGAACATACCCACAGGATAGATATTGACTGTGTATATTTCCGCCCCTGTCGTCAAAGAAGAGCCGTTGTAGTAGGCATTTCTCGACTTCCATTGACCGCTACCCGAATAGGAGTTTACACCCGTTTCAAAGTAGTTCTTTTGTTGTTTGACAACTGCGCCCTCTGAATAAATATGATAGCTCTTGCCTGCGGTGGATTGATTATTCTTGCCGTTCGTGAACTTGTATGCGTTTGCAATATCGCTTGTTTGCGTAGGCAAATTAATATAGGTGCAAATATCACCAGACAGGTTGTTGGTGCTATCTGCAAATTCTATGTTGGCATTTGCAAAATCGTAATGATTCCCCCTAGATTGCGTGATTGCATTGATACTCATGAAGTCAATGCCGTCTTTGATGATATAGGGATTCTCCACACCGCCTGCGGGTTGCAAAACGTAGCGTTCGTTGACTTCGTCGTAGCCGTAACCCATGGAAGTCATCGCAAGACCGTTCTTGGTGTCGAGTGCGAAGCACGCAAGTTGAGGCAAGCAACCGTAAACGTAGATATATCCACCGAGAGCGCCGTTTTCAATACCGGTATTGACGTTGGTTGCGGTAACGGTTGTAGCACCGCCATAGGTCTTCGTGCCTGTGGTATTCATAACAGCCGAATTGCCGGTGTTATAGTCGGTTGAATTAAGGTGGTCGGTACGGATTTCATTGCCACTTCCGTCAACAACTTTGTTCGAAATAATGTTCGAATAGGTAGCGGCATTTGCCAAAGGTATAATCCTTTCGCTCGCACCGCTGAAATAAGCGGAAGTGAAATCTGCAATGGAATCAATTACCGCACCGCTGTAAGAACAGTCCGTCGTATTTTGGGCATAAGTTTGCCATTCGTAACTATCCCAACCGGATTGCAAACCACCGTCCGCAGTTGACGGAGCAGTTCCGCCGCCGTCTTTTAGTTTGTATAGTCTGTGAACCTGATATTTCAGTGAATAGTTGTTTGCAATATCAACGTTGCTGTTGTAGAAGTTATCTTCGATTTCGCCCAAAATACCCGCTGCATAAGACGAGTCGTTATAATCGCCTGTTGCGGTTCTAATGTTACCGCCGATAACTATCAAACCAACGTTGTAGCAGTTCTTCAAGACGATCTTTGCATTGTCGCCTGCATATCCGCCGATCCCGCCGATACGAGCATGCGGGAAGACGTTAACACCTGCGGCAGAGCCTGTATAAACAACACCATTTGCTCTAATCGTGCCGACGTTGTAGCAATATTGAATGTCGATATAGGTCAGAGTGCCGACGATACCTGCCGCTTGAACACCGCCGCCGCCTGACGTTTTAGGACTAGGACCGCCCGTCGTGACCGAGCCTGTGTTGTAGCAATAGTAAATCTTCGTTTCTTTCGAACCGACTGTTGTATATTGACTGTCACCGCCGAGAATACCGCCCGCTTTGTTTCCGTAAGCGAGAATATCTCCGGTGTTGTAGCATGCGTATATGTTCAAGTTACCGTCTTGAGTGCCGATACCCGCAATACCGCCTACGCAAGTATCGCTCTCGTATGCGGATGCGCCTGTTACGTTGCCGGTATTACCGCAGTTTCTGATGGTACAGGTGCTTGCGGACAAACCAATGATACCGCCGACGTTTGCATCGGACGCAATGGGACCCGAATTACGACAACTTTCAAGAATTACAGAACCCGTAGTCGAAGTACCGGTAGAACCGATGATACCGCCGACGCCGAATTGAACCGTTCCGTTTGAAGAGAAGTTGCCGGCACTGATAACACTACCTTCGTTGACGCAGTCGATGAAAGTGACGTTGTTGTTGCCCGCCGTGCCGACAAGACCACCGGTATTGTGTCCCATACCACCACTGACGAATGCTTGGTTTTTGCAGTTCAGGAAAGTGAGATTGCCACGTGCAATACCGACGAATGCGCCGATATCACTGCCTGCCGCGGATGCATCGGCGGTGGGATTGCCGTTTGAATCGGTGGTCACTACGCCGACGGAGCCTGCAACTGTCAAGTTCATGAAAGTCGCGCCCGCCGCCTGCGGGAAGAGACTAATTTCATTTGTAGTGCCTTGGTTGCTATTCGTCAAATTGACGGTGATCGTATATCCGTTGCCGTCGAAGGTTCCGCCAAAACGGAATTTATTAATGTCGGTCGTTGAGCAGTAACCTGCGGGCAAAGTCACGGGATTGGATGCCGTGCCGATATTTGCCGTCAGTTTGACGGCGCCCGTCCAAGTGCCTTGCGTTCCACGTACTGTGTTTGCAAAATTATTCCAATCGGTCATATTCGCGATGATGAGCGGTGCGACCGAACTGTTTTTAGAATAACTGAAAGACGTATTTCTGCTGACGTAAACGTAGGTGCCCGAAAGCGTTCCGCCCGACACGGTGTAATTCGCGATGAACGAGATTTGGAACGCGCCTTCGTAAGGACCTGCGGTGTTCGTGAGCGAGACCGTTGCTTTGTATTGATTTGCCCTGTACTGAATGGGTTTCGTCAAGGACAAGTACGCATTTTGCCATGCGGTTGCGCTGGTGTAGTCCGAAACGTTGTTGAACACCACTTGACGACGGCAGACGGACATCGACTCTTTGCCGATTGCGAGATAGATATAAAGCATCGTAGCGTTCGAACTGCTATCGTTTTCCGCATTGAAAGCGTTGTCGGTGGCGGTTTCGGTTCCGCTCACGTCGTAGAAGACGAGTTGGACTTTGTCCGTATCGTTGGTGAGCGCGCCGCTATGGGTGGGAAGCGTAATGCCGAGCGGGATTATGCCCTTCCCTGCTTGGCTTGCCGTCTTGACCGCTCTCATATTGCTCGAACCGGTGAGAGTGGTGTTTGCTTGCAATCCCGCGAACACGAACGTTTCGTAAATCGTCGCGGTTTGTACTGCCGAGTTGTTGTCGCTTTCCACTTCGGGATCCGCAATGATATATTTGCCGTTCCCGTTTTTGGAAACGGTGGTGTAGTCGGCGTTGATCGCAAGATACAACGCCCACGAATTTTCAAATTTAACGGTGGATGACGCATAGCCCGCAACACCGCCCGAAGACGTGCTGACTCTGCTCCACTTGAAACCTTGCACGTAGCAGTCGTTGAAGGACACGTTTGCGCCGTCCGCCGAGCCTGCGATACCGCCTGCATACTGCGTGCTTGCCACGACTTTATCCGTCGAGAATGCCACGACGTTGGTGCCGGGTTCGGTGACGAAACAGGAGTTGAACGTACCGCCCTTGACTTGACCGACAAGACCGCCCACGTAACTTCCGCCGTTGACGTTTGCGGTGGAGAACACTCTGGTGAACAGGTTGTTTCCGCCGTCGAGATAGCCCGCGATACCGCCGACGTAGTCGGTGCCACCCACGGTCGAAACGGTACTGCCGGTGCTTGTGCCGTTATACGACCAAGTGTTCGCGTTGGAATTTTCCGCGTTTTCGAGCGAGATAACGTTGGAGCCGAGAACCGCGCCCACGATACCGCCCACGTAGTTACGCGCCGAGATATTCGCCGTATTCCTTGCGAAGTTGGGAGCGAATTTGGTTATGCTCGTCGAAGAGTTGCTCTTGATCGCGCCCACGATACCACCCACGTAATCGCCGGTTGCGGTGATAGTGCCGTTTCCGACGAGTTTCAGGACTTTGTTTCCGTTCCCGCCCACGACGCAGGTGTTACCGCCCGCATCGTAACCTGCGGTTTGTTCGATTGCGCCGATGAATCCGCCAACGAAGTTCGTGCCTTGAACGGTGACGTATTGGCTCGATACCGTGCCGTCTGCAACGTTCGTGGTGTAGAGTTCGCAACCCGCGCCGAGATAGCCCGCAATAGAGCCGACGTAATCATCACCGCCGACAGTGCAAGTTGCGGTCGAGCTTGCCGAAACGTAAGCCGAATCGATGACTGCGTTCTTCGCGTAGCCGACGATACCGCCCACGTAGTCCGTACCCTTGATAGTTCCGCTGACCGCGATATTCTTCACGCCCGCCTTGCCCGTATTCGCTTTCAAGACGTCGATATAGCCGAACAGACCGACGAAGTCGGGTGCGTTTGTCGTATAGTTGAAATGATTGCCGATATTGATATTTCTGATGCCGTTCGCACCCACGAAATTACCGCCGAAATAACTGACTTTCGTGCCTGTCGGGGAAGTCGCGGAAGTGATACCTTGGTTGTAGGAAGTCACGTTGTTCACCACTCGTCCGCCGATAGGATTGAAGATTATGCCTGCGGGAATTTCGATATCCGCGCTCACTTCAAAGTAGCAACCGTCGTAGAAAATCGTGGTTGCTTTCGACGACACGCCGGTCGCTTTCGAGTAGCCCACGACCGAGTCGATAGGTTGCATAGTGCCGTTGACTATGTCGCTCAAACGCACGAGATAGATCCAGTTGCTGATGACGAACGGATTGTCTTCGCTACCCCAAGTATTATCTCTAGTTTTGTTCGCTCTCACGCCGAAGTCCGAATCCACCAGCGTATAGTAGAGAACCTTGGAATTTGCGTAGTTTGCCGTACCGCTGAAAGAGATAGATTTGTCTTTTTGGATTCTATCCGTAAGAACACCGTCGGTAAGGCTCACCGTAGGCGGAGTCATCGTGACGGTCGTATAATTCGCGTTACTGCTTGCGTTGTAGACAATCTTGCCGAAATAAGCACTGTAAATATAGAATTTCGTCGTATAGTCGCTTGCATATTCAAGGACGCCGACGCCCTGCGTTGCAAATTTGGTTATATTGTAACCGTCATTGCCGTTCGGAGCCTTTTCCATACCGTAGGCGGGTCCGTTGTAGCAATAAATTGCATCTGCGGCGCTGAGATCGAATGCGGTTATCGCTTGACCTTGAACGTTGAGTTTTTGTCCCAAAACAGGGTTTTCGACGTCATTATTCGCGGTGCTTTCATTGCCCGTAGAGTCGTAACTAATGACGATTTTAAACTTATACCCTGCGCTCGAAACGTTGACGTCGTCACCGCTTGTCAACGTGAAGGTCGCCTTGTTATATTTTACACCTGTGAGAAGTGTATAATTTGTCTTGTTGAGTTTATGGTCGCCGTTGTAAGTGAAGTTGTTAGTGCCGTTTTGCCCGCCGATATTCGCAGTTGCGTCGTTTATTGTGCAGTTCTTGACCTGAATACTGCTTGCGGTGCTACCCATATATTGAACGCTGTTGAACGCAACCGAACCGTCCGCATTTGCGGTGCTAACGATATAGTTCGGTTTGTTGTATTCGATATTACTGCTTGTGGGAGTTACCGCGTTCGTCATCTTGAACAGTCCGAGATAACTGCCGTTCACCACCGAGAGATTTGCGATATAGAAATACGTCACGCTATTCGATGCGATAACGTTCCAATTATTACCGTTGTTGGGATAGACCTTTGCGGTGCTCTTGAAATCGTCCTCTATTCTGACCGCTTTGCCTGCATTGACGGTGCATTTGCTGTATGCGTTCGAGCCGTAGTAAATCGCCCACGAGTTAGTGAACGTCCCGCCTGTTTCGCCCGACAGTCCGCCGACCGTAGTGCCTGTGAGAAGATTGCTATCGTCCACTTCGACGTAGCAGTTTTGGAGCGTAGGAGTTCCGCCGCCCACGATACCGCCGACGTTCGTACCGCCTGTGATAGTGCCTTTGTGGTAGCAGTTTGCAAAAGTTGCCCCGCTTGCGTTACCCGCGATACCGCCCACGTACTGTCCCGATGCGGTGATTGTCGCGGTGTGATAGACGTTGCTCACCCCCGCGGTCGTATACCCGAAGTAACCCCCGGTATACCCCACGCCGTAGACCGTGGAATTTGTATACACACCCGAGACCGTACCGCTATTGTACCCCGCGATACCGCCGGTGTAACTTTGTCTATATCCGGTGTTTGAGTAACCTACGATTGCAGCCGCTCTGCAGTTGGTGAGAGAGCCTGTGTTGTAGCCGACGACACCGCCTGTATACTTTGCGGATGCGACGGTATTGAAGATATTTGAATTGCCCGCATTGATGAGATAATTGCTTGCGTTGCCCTTTATCGTACCGCTATTGAAGCCAACGACGCCGCCTATCATACCCACGGTCTCATAAGTTGTGCCGTTGATAGAGACGTTTGCGCTCCTTCTTGCGATGATATTTGAAGTTATGGGAGTGGTCGTGCAGGCACTGAAATCAAGAGTTACGCCGACGTTTGCGCCGACCGCGCCACCCACGACGTTGCCCGAAGCTTCGTTGTTGCCTGTGATTTTGGATTCCCACGCGTCTAGTTGTCCCGAGATCGAAGTGCCGTTCACGAAAGTGACCGTTGATCCGCCGGACGCATAGCCGAACACACCGCCTGCAAACGCTTCGATATGTGCGACGATTTCGACCGAACCATTGCTCGTGCGGTTTACGCTATCATAAGTGGTGCCGACCTTGAACGTACCGGTCAGAGCCTTGTTTGCGGTGTCGAATTTGCCCGCGATACCGCCGACGTAACCCTTGCCCGCGACAGTGCCGTAAAATTCGAGAGTGCCGACCGCTCTGACTTCTTTCAGAGTCCATTCGCCGAACAGACCGCCCGCGTAATTGCCGAACGCTTTGACCACACCGACCGCACGCAAATTCGCGCCCGCCGCAACGTCTATCGTACCTTTGCCGACGAAACCGCCTGTATAATCGCCGTTTGAGCGACCGCTTGAAGAACTGTAGCTACCGCCGGTGATATTGGCGGTGTTCAAGTTCGTACCGCTAAACGTAACGCTAGTTGCCTCACCGACGAAACCGCCTACGCGGTTGCCTGTGCCGACGATTTCGCCCGAATTAGTACAACCGCTAAACGTAACGTTTGCCGCTGCTTGACCGACGAAACCGCCTGCGTAACTACCCCAAGCCTCGATAGTGCCGGAGTGCTCGATATTGCTGAAAGTGAAAGCGGCGGAAGTATAACCAAAATATCCGCCAATGTAACTGTAACCTTTGATATTGGAATTTGCGTATACGCCCGAAACGTTTGCGCTGGTATTGTAGCCGATGACACCGCCGGTGTAGTTCGCTCTCCAATCGTCACCGCCGAGATTTGAAACGTTGGAACGGCAGTTCGTGACCGTACCTGTATTGTAGCCGACGATACCGCCGACGTAATAGCCGTTAACGACGTTGAAAACGCTACCTGTTTGAATGATATAAACTCCGTCTCTGCCGGTGAGCGTACCGCCGTTGAAACCGACGACACCGCCGATCATACCTGCGTTTGCGTAGTCCGTGCCGTTGATTGAGACGGTTTGCGAAGATCTGCCGATGATATTCGAGTAGATAGGAATTGAAGTGCAATTTGCGAAGTTGAGAGTAACGTCGATATTTGCGCCGACCGCACCGCCTACCGCAACACCGGTAGCACGACCGCCCGCGATATTTCCTTCGTAAGCGTCGATTTCGCCACTGACTTGAGTTCCATTATTGAAAGTGATAGTCGAACCGCCCGAAGTGTAGCCGAACAAACCACCGCCGAAACTGCCCGAATGCGACACGATTTCGTGGTTGTTGGTGACCGTCGTACCATCACTCACGTAGGTTTGAGCGTAGTTTGTGTTATCGTATTCATAACTGACCTTGAATGTACCCGACAAGGTTTTTCCATTGGTGTTGAGATTGCCGACGATACCGCCGATATAGCTTGTGCCGGCAACAGTGCCGTAGGATTCGAGCGTGCCAAGATTTCTGGCTTCTTTCAACTTCCAATCACCGAAGATACCGCCGACGTAGTTGCTACCCTTGACGACCGCGGTATTGCGCATACTAGTATTGCTAACTGTGGTTTTATCCGTAACTTGTCCTACGATACCGCCGGTATAGTTACCGCCTTCGATTCTGCCCGAGTTATAGGACGTGCCGATAGTGCCGTATTCAGAAAGTCCCGCGATACCACCTGTATAGGTGCCGCCCGACACGTTACCGCTATTTGTGAAAGTACCGACCTCAACGTTACTTTCGTTGAAATAGCGACGACTGCCAAAGAAGTAACCGCCAATACCGCCTACGTGCGACTTGCCCGATGCGGAAATCGTACCAGTGTTGACGATAGCACCGCTGAATATTGCGTCCTGCGTATAACCGCCGATACCGCCGATATAGTTACCGCCCGCGGAAGTGATAGCGCCCGTATTGATGATTTGGTTGTCGCCTGTAGCCGCAAGGTTGATACCTTTTGAGCCTGTACTGTTGTTTCTGCCGAAGATACCGCCGACGTTTGCATAACCCGTGATTGCACCGGCGTTGCTTGCGGAAGTGTTGATATTGCCGTATTTATCGTAGCCTACGATACCGCCGACGTTCGTACCACCTGATACCGCCCCACTACCGCCGTTGCTTGCGCCCGAAATACTGGCGCGGTTATCCTCCGCCGCATCCACGCGCCCGACGATACCGCCGACGTTCTCGGAGTAGAGCAAATCGAATTCGGAGAATTGGAGTTTACCGCTACCGTGAGTGCCATGGCTCACGTACACGAGATAATAAGTATAACTATATATATTACTAAATTGAATATCCTTTCTATAAAAATTGGCAGTTCCGATGCCGATATTATTGCTGTTGTAAATTTCAGTCCAATTCGCATTGCCCGACATAGTGCCGTACTCGACGCCACCGCCTGTTGTAACGTTGGACGTGCCGATAGTGTTAGTGTTTGAACCGAAAATGAACACTCTCACAGGGGCACGATCGGTTTGATCGCTCGTATCGTTTGCGTTTGTGATCGCGAAACCGCTCACGACCGTACCTGCAGGGACTTGAACGACAAAGCTCATCGATGCTTTATTTTCGGAGTAATACTTCGTGTTCGTGCTTCCGTCGTTGATATTTGCGACGGTTTGATCGCTATACGCATGCGCATCGTATTGAACGATTGAATAGCTATTATAATCCGCGCCCGACTTGCCGTTGATCGTGCCGTTGTTGGACGTATCCGACACCGAACCTTTGCTCATATAGCCGACGATACCGCCGACGTCGACACCGCCGTTTACGGTTGCGCTGTTGGTGTAGGACTCGGAAGAGTATTTACCGCTGATAGTAAGAGTTCCGTAGGCATAGCCGACAAGACCGCCGACGCCTCTCTGCCCCGTAATCGTACCACCGCTCTTATTGCTACTGTTGGTGATAGTCACCGTAGCGGAAGCGTTGGCATAGCCGACAAGACCGCCGATACATGAACGCATATTCCCGGTATTACTCTCCGTGGTATAGCCTGAACCGGTTACGGTAGCGTTATTGGTGCAGTTGGTGATAGTGAGCGTTGCGCCGTTCACGTAGCCGACAAGACCTGCAATTTGAATGGTACCCGAGATAGAGCCTGAAACGTGGCAATTAGTGATAGAAACCGTGCCTTCCGCGCTACCTGCGAGAATACCTCTCGAAGAAGAAGTCCCGCCACTGCCATTGGCATCTGAAATGGTCAAATTCTCAACACTTGCGCCCGAGCCTAGTTTCCCGAACAACCCGGAATACCCGCCGGTCGCCAACTTCAACCCGCTAATCGTACATCCGTTGCCTTTAATGGACCCTTTGAACTGATAAGTCGAATTTCCGATAGGGGTAAACTCTGTGGAGAGCATTTTGATTTCCCTACCGCCACTTGCATATGCGGTCTGACTATTCGCCGTATTCGGCTCTACGGAGAACGTTACGTTGCTATAATCGTTGTACCCCATAGAAACGTCGGTTGCCAAACATACAAAATCAGATCTATTGCGCAATGCAAAGTTTGCACCCGATACAGTCGCTGCGGTGAAAGAGAAATTAGGATTTCTCGTGAAAGTCAAAACTACGTCCTTAAAAGTGAGCGTAGGATCGTTTGAGTCTGTTCCTTGAAAATCTATTTCAATGCCTTTTGTTGAAGTCGATAGAGCGGCTGTTTTAGTCGTGCCAATTTTAATTGTATTGTTTTTTTCTGCCGCAACAGAGCTATAGCTACCGCTTGTTGTTGTGCTTGCGGTAATGCCGTAATCAACACCTTTATTACCGCCCGTTGCGGTTGCCGAAATTGTGACGGAAGAGAAGAAACCGCCTTGCACAAGTTCCAAAACAGTTCCGGTAAAATTATAGCGTTTACGATAAACAAAGTTTGCATATTCGCCGCTACCGTCTTGGACGAGTTTGACAGATACCGTATCAGCAGTTGAATTGTTGGTCATGCCAGTGCCTGTTGAAACTATGTAAGTATACACATACCAACTATATGCAAAATTGCTACCTACGTCTTTGAGATTAGTTTTAAAACCAGTTGTAAGAGTAGAAACTGAACCGTAGGTGGTAGAACTTGCACTTCCGTCCTTTGAAGCAAAAGCGACGTTGTTGTTGGTTGAGTCGACATCGAATGCGGTCACAAGGCAAACGCTCAAGACAAGGACGAAGAGCAATGCAAAGACGGTGGCGCGTGCCACTTTTGAAGTTAGATTGAGTTTAGCATTGCGGTTTTTCATCTATGTAATCCTTGTCTATGATTTGTCATTCCGAGCGTAGCGTGGGAATCTCGTGGGAACGAAACGAACCAAACGAACCACACACGCATACACACATATGCACGATATTCTCTAATCATTCTACTATTAGAAATCAATCGTGTAAAGCACTTTTTGCGACTTTTGCGGAAAATTTTTCAAAAAAGTGCAAAAAACCACGTTTTTTCAGGGGTAATTCAAAAAAATAATTTTTTGTGCAATCAAAAAAACCGTGTTTTTCAAGGGGAAAAGTTCAATCTTGAACGGCTTTCGAGCAGTTTCGCCCCTTGCGTTTTGCGCTCCGTTTTTCGTCCGTTCCTGCAAAAATTTTGCGCGCGGTTGCGGCTCCTACAAAAACCGCCAAAACTCATTTACCCTTGAAAAAACACAGGTTTTTGCGGTTTTTCGCATTTCGATTGCAACGCTTTTGCACGGTTTACCCTTGGAAAAATATAGTTTTTGCCACTTTTCCAAGAAAAACACTTGTCAAATCGCTATATCCGTTATAAAATGATAGTGCGTAAACCGCGCGCCTGCACACCCATACATATATGCGCACGGCAATCAATGTCATTTTGAGAAAAGACACTTCGTTCATATGGTGCCTTTCCAGGAGATTGCCACAGGACCTTGTCCTTCGCAATGACAGATTGGAACAGCACTACGTCATCCAGAGCATAACACAGGAGCATCCCCACCATGTCATTCCGAGCGGAACACAGGGGCATCCCCACTGCGAAAACAAGCCTACGGCAATTTGATTACGCACTCTGTTGGCACAGGCGTAGTTTTTCGCAGAAGGGGAAAAAGGAGCAAGGCTCGGCGCATAGAAAGCCATCGCAGAGGGCATAGCGCAAAATGCCTTGTGACGTAATCGCCGGGGACGGAAAAAACACCAAAAAACAAGGAGCAACAATGAAATCTTCAACCGCAAAAACAAACTTCATTTCCAAAACGTCGAAAGTCGTTGTTTTTGCCCTGCTCTTTGTGCTTGCTTTGAGTGTGTGTTTGTCCGTGTTTTTGCAGACTTCAAGTAGCGACCTTTCATTCGCTGCCAATGCATATTACGCAGATTACAACTCCGGTTTGACCGTCAAAAACGGTCCTGTCGGTACGGTTATTTCTTCTTTGACAGCAACTCATACAAACGATAGTGGCGCCGTTTATACTTACTTGAAACTATCTTCAAATGTTGGCTGGGAAGGAGATAATAAAACTTATTATTACGGTTGGTACATCACTTTTTCAGGCAGTGCTTATTATGCAATTATAAATGGCGCAGTTGGCGATATACACAACAAACTTTCTTTGTCCGGCGATGGTACCGCTGATGGTAAAAAATACCATGTCCACAGCAATAAGCCGTCATCAAACGGCGATACCACGACCGTAGAAAGCGGAGGAACGTATTTCAGTTTGTCGGCAGAAAAGAAAGGTGGTACGAGTAACACTCACCCCATGACCGCCGATTTGACATTGACTGCGGCAAGATTGGCACAATACGGAATAAATGACGGCACAAATCACCGCATCACATATTACAACGAATTAGGCTTGTTTGGCGGAACCGGATTTAGAGAAGGCTTGGGCGCAGGTGACGTTGATACCTATGTCACTAGCGACGGTATTTGGCTTGATATTTATATCACCGATACCACTGCGCCGACTATGTCGCATACGAACGGTAGCACTTCTTTCTCGTTTAGCGATGCAACCGCAGGTATACAAAAAGTTTTGGTTTCGAGAAACGGCGGTAGCGAAGTCGATATAACGAGCCAACTCTCTTTGACGAACAATACGAGAAACGCCACTTGGACGGCTAACGAAGGCGGTGTTTACAAGATTAAAGTCGTCGATAACGTCGGCAATTCCATTGAACGATACGAATACGTAGAAAAATTCGGCACAAAAACGGCTTCGCCGTTCGATTTGACGTGCAGAGAAGATTTCAACACCCTTGCTTATGCGCTTTCGGGTTTGGGCAGATCAAGCGCATGGGTGTCGGACGGGTTCGCGAACGATACGTTTAACGTAGTGCCTGATACTTCTAAAAACAGTCAGGATGCTACGACGATAAATATGCAATCAACCGCATTCACTGCCATAGGCACCGAATCGAGTCAGTTCAAAGGGTCGATAATTTTTGACTAATCATTTTCTCTCCATTTGAAAAGCGACGGAGCTTTTTCCGTCGCTTTTCTGTTTTGTTTTCATTATTTCATCTGCAATGTCAATAACTAACCGTAATATACGCACTTTTCTTTCGGGTACGGGTGTCCCGTCCTACTTTAACGCCAAGACGAAAACCGCAATCCCAATCGGGTCACAAATTGCCGTTTAACGCTTTCTCGTAGCTCATAAGGTCGAAGTAGCCCGTTCCCGTGAGTCCGAATAGGATAACTTTCTTAATCCCTGTTTCTCGGCATTTCAGCGCTTCGTCCACTGCAACCTTGATTGCGTGCGCACTTTCGGGCGCAGGAAGTATTCCTTCCACCCTTGCGAATTGGATTGCGGTGTCGAATACGTCTTTTTGCTCGACTGCCCTTGCTTCGTCAAGATAGCCGTCGTGATAGAGTTTGCTCAAAATCGGATTCATACCGTGATAACGGAGTCCGCCTGCGTGCTTTGCGGGCGGGATGAAGTCACTGCCGAGAGTGTACATTTGCGCGAGCGGAGTGACTTTGCCCGTGTCGCAGAAGTCGTATTTATACTCCCCTTTCGTCAGACTCGGACAACTCGACGGCTCGACCGCGATGAAATGCGGATTCTCTTTGCCTTTCAGTTTGTCGCACATGAACGGCGCGATAAGTCCGCCCAAATTGCTCCCGCCACCTGCGCAACCGATGACCAAATCAGGATACGTATCGTGTTTCTCCATTGCTACTTTACTCTCAATTCCTATCACTGATTGGTGCAACATTACCTGATTTAGCACACTTCCCAACACGTATCGTGTATTTTCAGTCGTAGTCGCCAACTCGACCGCTTCTGAAATTGCGGTGCCCAACGAACCGCTATTGTCGGGATTTTCGGCAAGCATTTTGCGCCCGACCGCCGTCGTGTCGCTCGGCGACGGTATCACGTTTGCGCCGTATACTTGCATAACGTTTTTGCGGAAAGGTTTCAATTCGTAACTGCACCTGACCATAAACACCGTAAGGTCGAGTCCGAAATACCCGCATGCCATACTGAGTGCCGTACCCCATTGTCCCGCACCCGTTTCGGTGGTCACGCCCTTTATACCCTGCGCCTTTGCGTAGTATGCCTGTGCGATTGCGCTATTGAGTTTGTGGCTACCGCTCGTGTTGTTGCCCTCGAACTTGTAATACATTTCCGCGGGAGTGTCGAGAAGTTTCTCAAGGCAGTACGCACGCACAAGCGGGGACGGACGATACATTTTGTAGAAATTGCGCACTTCGTCCGGAATTTCGATGAAACGGTCCGTGTCGTTCAATTCCTGCTTTGCAAGTTCGGTGCAGAAAATGCGTTCGAGTTCGGACTGCGTTATCGGCTCTCTCGTTTCGGGGTTCAGGAGCGGACCGCCTTTATCCGTCATATCCGCACGCAGATTATACCATTCTTTTGGCAGTTCCTTTTCGTCCAGATAAATCTTGTAGGGTATTTCTTTCTTTGCCATAGCGACCTCCTTATATTATGCACGCGGTTCTCTTCGTTTAGACAAAATAAAACCGCGTGAAACAGACTTCTGTTCCACGCGGACAAAACTCAATCGTTTTGCGGTGCCACCGCGCTTGACGTGACGTCGCCGTCACGACCACTCAAAACTGCCAACACAGTCCGTCCTTTCACGCAGACACGCGTGCTCGACTACTCGTTCCCTTTCGCCGAGCCCCTCGGGGGCCCATAACTCCGACTCGTTTGCTATCCGCATCCCACCGCCGCGGACTCTCTTTAGCGCGTATGTCGGGTTTCTTCCCGTCATCGGTTTACACCACTTTAACACCGACCTTGAACGCTTGTCAAGATTTTTTTCTTCACTCGACCGCCTACAACCGCCCACCGCGGATAAATATATTGCCGCGCGGATACGTGCGGGACTTCGTCCTATGCGCGTGAGAACGAAAAACCGCAGAGTTTGAAAAAATTTTTGAAAAAGTTTGCGAAAACGCTTTACTTTTCCGCCGTCGCTATATATAATGCAAGTAGTTTAACGCTTTAATGCGCTAAATCGCTAAACCGAAAAATAAATTTTGGAGAGATAAAACTATGAAAAAAATCATCTGCGCACTTCTCATCGTATCAATGCTCGCAGTCGGCGCGTTCGCGCTCGTCGCTTGCAACAACAACTCCGATGAAAAACTCGTCACGATCGGCTACACCCTCTACGAGCCTATGAACTACGAGGACGAAAACGGCAACCTTATCGGTTTCGATACCGACCTTGCAAAAGCGGTCTTCGACAAACTCGGCTACAAGGTCATCTTCAAACTCATCGACTGGAACAATAAGTACGTCGACTTGAACACGGGTAGCGTTGATTGCCTTTGGAACGGCTTCACCGCAAACGCCGCGGACGAAGACGGTATCCAACGTGGCGACAAAGTCGATTTCTCCTACAACTATATGCTCAATGCACAAGCGGTCGTAGTCAAGTCCGACTCCGCAATCGCAACCGCATCCGACCTTGTCGGCAAGACCGGTTACGCGGAAAAAGGCTCTGCGGGCGAAAGCTATGCCAACGACCTTTTGGCAGGCAACGGCACCGTCAGCACCGCAACCAAACAAACGGATGCAATTCTTCAAGTCACGACGGGCGCGGCGGCATATGCAGTCGTTGACTACCAACTCGCAAATAGCATCGTCGGCAAAGGCGACTTCGCGGGACTTAAGATGATCGACGCACTCAAATCCGAATCCGAATTTTACGCAATCGGTTTCAAGAAAGGTAGCGATCTCACTGCGAAAGTCAATGCGGCACTCGTCGAACTCGCGGCGGACGGAACCATTCTCGAACTCGCTCAAAAGTACGGCGTCGAAACTTCCGTCATCACCGACTATTCCGACCAAATCAACGGTTAATATATCGAAACAAGAGAGATAAACTATGAATTTCGGCGAAGTAACCTTATATCTACTGGACGGTTTCAAAATCACGTGTTTGCTTTTTGCACTCACGTTGATTTTCTCTCTGCCCCTCGGACTTCTCATCTCTTTCTGCTCGATGAGCAAGTTCAAACCCCTTTCGATTTTCACGAAAATCGTCGTGTGGATCGTCCGCGGAATCCCCCTTATGCTCCAAATTTTCATCATCTACTACGTGCCGGGATTCTTGGACTACAATATCTTCGCAAGCGTCGACACCTACTTCATCTTGAACTACGGTTTGCAGGATATGGGGCGTTTCATCGCCGTCGTCATAGCGTTCTCTTTCAACTACGCTTGCTACTTCTCCGAGATTTTCAGGGGCGGTATCCAAAGCATATCCGTCGGTCAACACGAGGCGGCGCAGGTGCTCGGTATGAACAAGACTCAAACCTTCTTCTACGTCGTGCTTCCCCAAGTGTTCAAACGCATTATGCCCCCTATGTCCAACGAAGTCATCACTCTCGTCAAGGATACGGCACTGTCGAGAGTTATATTGGTCGGCGAACTCATCATGAAAGCGGAACAACTCATGGCGTCCGCACTCATATGGCCGTTGTTCTACTCGGGCGCGTTCTATCTGATATTCGTCGGCGTACTCACTCTCCTTTTCAACTGGATCGAGAAGAAATTAAGCTACTACAAGGTGTAATATGTCCATACTCGAAGTCAAAAACTTGAAGAAAAAATTCGGCGACGTCGAAGTGCTGAAAGGCATTGATTTCACCGTAGAAAAAGGGGAAGTCGTCGCCATCATAGGCTCGTCGGGAAGCGGAAAAACCACCCTGCTCCGTTGCCTTAATTTCCTTGAAACCGCGGACGAAGGACAAATCGTTGTCAACGACGAAATCCTGTTCGACGGTGAGAAAAACGGCAAGAAAGAGAGCGCGGAAAGCATACGAAAAAAAAGACTGCACTTCGGACTAGTGTTCCAATCTTTCAATCTCTTCCCGCACATGACTGCGTTCAAAAACGTTAGACTGGCATCCGGTCTCATTGCCAAGGAAAACATAAACGCAAAAATCAAGGAAATGCGCAAAAGCGGTGTTAAAATGTCAGAACTGCGTGCATTAAAGTTCGATATGCGCAAAAAAGCAAATTCCGAACTCGACGAAAAAGCATACGCTCTTCTTGACAAAGTCGGGTTGAAAGACAGGGCGAATGCATACCCTTGCGAACTCAGCGGCGGTCAACAACAACGTATCGCAATCGCTCGCGCACTTGCGCTCTCCCCCGATATTCTCTGTTTCGACGAGCCGACTTCCGCTCTCGATCCCGAACTCACCGGCGAAGTTTTGAAGGTCATCAGAGGACTCAAAAGCGCGGATAGCACTATGATCATCGTCACCCACGAAATGGACTTCGCAAGAAACGTTGCGGACAAAGTCATCTTCATGGCGGACGGCGTCATCGAAGAGTACGGCACGCCCTATCAGGTTTTTGAAAATCCGCAGAGCGAAAAAACTAAAAACTTTTTGTCCCACTCGAACGATTTTTAGTATTCATATTGTTGTCTATCTCAAATTTTTGTTGTATAATTCTCCTGAAATCAAAATTTCACAGGAGAATTTTCTTATGGACAAAAACTTCATCGAGAAGCAACTTGAAGAACTTTCTGCAAAACTCAAAGGCAAACGCGTCCTCCTCGCCCTTTCCGGCGGCGTCGATAGCTCGGTCTGCGCAGCCCTCATTCACAAGGCGGCTCCCGAATCTCTCGTTTGCGTATTCGTCAATCACGGTCTTCTCCGCAAGGGCGAATTCGAGCAAGTTCAAGAAGTTTTCAAAGGCAGATTCGGCATGAACCTCATCGCAGTCGATGCGGAAGATCGCTTCCTTGACAGACTCAAGGGCGTGACCGATCCCGAACAAAAACGCAAGATCATCGGCGACGAATTCATCCGCGTCTTCCAAGACGAAGCAAAGAAACTCGGTCAAATCGAATTCCTTGCTCAAGGCACCATTCTCCCCGACATTATCGAGAGCGGTACGGACGGCAAAAACAAGCTCGTCAAATCCCACCACAACGTCGGCGGTCTTCCCGAAAACATCGGATTTGAAGGACTCATCGAACCCGTACGCGATCTCTACAAATACGAAGTTCGCGAAGTCGGCAGAGCGCTCGGACTCCCCGATTTCATCGTTGATCGTCAACCCTTCCCCGGTCCCGGTCTCGGCGTCCGTTGCGTAGGCGAAATCACCCGCGAAAAACTCGCAATTCTCCGCGAAGCAGACGCAATCTTCCGCGAAGAAATCGAAAACGCAGGTCTTGGCGACAAGATTTGGCAATATTTCGCAATCATCAACGATTCTCTCACCACCGGTGTTAAAGACGGCGAAAGACTCTACGGTCATATGATCGCACTACGTGCAATCAACACCCACGACGCAGTCACGGCAGACTGGGCGGAAGTTCCCTACTCCGTCATCCGCGCGGCAAGCAATCGTATCAGTCAAATCGACGGAGTCAACCGCGTCGTCTACGACTGCACCACCAAACCCCCTGCGACCATCGAATGGGAGTAAGATAAACGACAAACAAAAAATCACGACTTCGGTCGTGATTTTTTTAACAGTCTTTCCATAAAATCACATAAAAAACAGCCCGACAACCGTCGGGCCATTTCTTTCACCTTCATTTCAACTCACATCTTGTACCAATAATAATTATAATAAGAGTCCGTGAAATACGTTGCATTTTGCGATGCATCTGTGAGATCAACTTCCGTTTCACAATTGGCGCGATACCATGTCGTCGTATCTTTAAACGTAATGCTCGTCAGTCCACTGCAATTCAAGAAGGCACTCTCTCTAATGAACGTCACACCGCTACCAATAGTCACACTCGTCAGTCCAATGCAACATTCGAAGGCTCTATTCCCAATGCTCGACACACCGTTGCCTATAGTAACGCTCGTAAGTCCACTGCAACCACGGAAGGCATAATTACCAATGTTTGTTACGCTGTCGGGAATTATCAAATCACCTTCTACTTTTTTACCACCGATATAAAGCGTTATTGAACTAGACATAATATTGTCAAGTCCGCTTATTCCGCACCAGCTGGCAACGTCGCCTGTGTAATAAATGCTCGTAAGCCCACTGCAACCATCGAAGGCACCACCAATGCTTGTTACGCTGTCAGGTATTGTTACGCTCGTCAACCCACTACAACCATAGAAGGAACGATCACTAATGCTAGTCACGCCATCTGGAATAGTCACACTCGTCAGTCCGCTGCAACCACGGAAGGCGCCATGTCCTATGCTCGTCACACTGTCAGGTATTGTTACGTTCGTCAACCCACTGCAGCCATAGAAGGCACCCTCACCAATGCTTGTTACGCTGTCGGGAATTATCAAATCGCCTTCAACTTTGTTACCACCGATATAAAGTATTCTTGAACTAGACATAATATTGTCAAGTCCGCTTATTCCGCACCAGCCGGCAACGTCGCCTGTGTAATAAATGCTCGTAAGCCCACTGCAACCATCGAAGGCACCACCACTAATGCTAGTCACACTGTCACCCATAGTCACACTCGTCAGTCCGCTGCAACCATCGAAGGCAGACGACAACAGGTTTGTCACGCTGTCGGGAATTATTACACTCGTCAGTCTGCTGCAACCCTCGAAGGCACCCACACTAATGCTAGTCACACTGTCACCCATAGTCACACTCGCCAGTCCACTACATCCATAGAAGGCATATGGACCAATGATCGTCACACTGTCACCTATAGTCACACTCGTAAGTCCACTACAACCATGAAAGGCATCACTATCAATGCTCGTCACACTGTCACCTATAGCCACACTCGTCAGTCCGCTACAACCATGGAAGGCAAACTCACCAATGCTTGTCACGCTGTCGGGAATAGTTACACTCGTCAGTCCACTGCAACATTCGAAGGCATAAGCACCAATGTTCGTCAATTGGATGTTTTCACCAAATGATATGTTCGTCAGTCCGCTGCAACCATAGAAGGCACCTGCATCAATGCATGTCACACTATCGGGAATTGTTACACTCGTCAGTCCGCTGCAACCATCGAAGGCATCCACGCCTATTATTGTTATTGGTTTGCCGTCCGGGTGGGTAGACGGAATGACAATATCTGTGACTCCAAAAGCAGTACAATTAGACAACGTCCAACTTTCACCATCGCTATTTAGAGTGTATTCAAATTGTGATTGTGACTGCAATTGTGATTGTGATTTATCGCTTTCTTCGGAATTATCGCAAGCGACAAGACAAAACGCCAGTATAAATATAGCTATAATATAGCGAACACAACTTTGTAATTTTTCATATTTGCTCCTCCTAAAAAATAGTCGAGTGCGTTATGCACTCGATACGTCCGCAAAAATATAACAAGTGCATTCCCGCTGATTCTGCGACAAACCACATGCAACTTCTATTACGAAAGCTATGCTTGCGAAAACACACTTGTTAACAAGAGTGAACAGGCTTTCGCAATAAAATATTTGGTTTGTCGCAACCATAGTATACAACTTAATAAATATAATTGTCAATATTAACTTCGTTAAGGTGGTGCGGATTTATCCTTGTTATGTCCATAAACAAAACATATAAAAACCGCTCTTGCGATGAAGAGCGGTTTTTGATTTGTGGTTGATATTTCTTTATTCGAGGTCGAACGAGCCGGTGTAAAGGCGGTAATATCTGCCTTTTTGCGCGATGAGTTCGTCGTGGTTGCCACGCTCGATGATCTCGCCGTTTTCGATGACCAATATCATATCTGAGTTGCGAACGGTGGACAGTCTGTGCGCTATCACGAATACCGTTCTGCCCTGCATGAGTTGGTCCATACCCTGTTCGATGAGTTTCTCGGTGTGGGTGTCGATTGACGACGTTGCCTCGTCGAGAATGAGCACGGGGGGATTGGCGACCGCCGCTCTTGCGATTGCGAGAAGTTGGCGTTGTCCTTGGGACAGGTTGGCGCCGTCCCCGGTGATGACGGTATCGTAGCCGTTGGGCAAGTGGGAGATGAAGTAATCCGCGTTTGCGAGTTTTGCCGCCGCGTAGATTTCTTCGTCCGTGGCGTCGAGTTTGCCGAAGCGGATATTATCCTTGACGGTGCCGGTGAACAAGTGGGTATCCTGCAACACCATTGCCATAGAGTGACGCAAATCGTCCTTGTTGATCTTGGTGATATTGATATTGTCGTAGCGGATTTTGCCGTCGTCTATGTCGTAGAAACGGTTGATAAGGTTGGTTATCGTGGTCTTTCCCGCACCGGTCGAGCCGACGAGAGCAATTTTTTGTCCGGGTTGCGCTACGAGATTGATATGTTTCAGAATGGTCTTTTCGGGCACGTAGCCGAAGGACACGTCTTCAAACTCGACTTCACCCTGCCATTTGACGTAGGTGGTGGTGTCGGTTGCCTTGTGGAAGTGTTTCCACGCCCATTCGCCGGTATACTCTTTGCATTCGATGATATTGCCGTTTTCGTCCGTCTTCGCGTTGACGAGAGTGACGTAACCGTCGTCTTCTTCGGGAGTTTGGTCGATGAGTTCGAATATACGCTTTCCGCCTGCAATCGCTTGCAATATGACGTTCGCTTGTTGCGCCATTTGTCCGAGCGGGTTGCTGAATTGCTTGGTGAGTTGCACGTAGCCAATGAGTTTGCCGACCGTCATCGCAAGGAAGGACGGTATGCCGATTGGCGAGCAGAATATCGTGCCGACGATTGCCACTATCGCATAGTTGGCGTATCCCAAGTTGTTCATAGTAGGCATAAGGACGTTTGCGTACGTATGACCTTTGCGGTTGGAGTAGGTGAGTTGGGAGTTGTACTTGTCGAAGTCCTTGATTTCCGCGTCTTCGTGGCAGAAGACCTTGACGACTTTCAGACCGTCGATATGCTCTTCGACAAATCCGACGAGTGCGCCGTAGTCGCGGTGTTGGTTCATGAAGTGCTTGCCCGACTTGCCAGATATATACTTCACGATGACCGACATCAACGTGATGGATACGAGAAGTATCAGTGTGAGCAACCAAGAATAGCTCATCATCACGCAGAACACCGCAATCATGGTGAGTGCGTTCGAGATGAGGTTTGGCACTGCGTTCGACAACAATTCACGGAGAGTGTCCGTGTCGTTGGTGTAACAACTCATCAAATCGCCGTGGGTGTGAGTGTCGAAGAATTTGACGGGGAGTTTTTGCATCTTGGCGAACATATCGTCACGCACGTCTTGCATAATCTTCGTGGTGACCTTCACGCATATGAAGTTGAACACGTAGTGCAAGCCCGCCGCAAGTGCGTATATCACCGCCATAACCCCTATCATTGTCGCAAATCCGCCCATGGTGACGTCGGTGGAGTGGTTCATCAACGGTTCGATATATCCGTCGATGATGAGAGTGAGCATAAGAGTGCCGGCAACGGTCGCGATAGTGCTCAAAATCAAGCACACTAGCGCGATTATGACTTGTCCTTTATAAGGCAGATACAGTTTGAGTATTCTGCGCAAAATCTCCATTGGGTTCTCAACTTGAGTTCTACTCAACAAACTTTTTTTCTTACTCATTGTCAGAACCTCCTTTGCCGTCGCTGACGACGTCGAAATCTCCGCCACCCTTTTGTTGTGAGTTGTAAAGGTCGAAATAGGTTTCGCTCGACGCCATAAGTTCTTCGTGCGAGCCTATGTCCTTAATCTTGCCGTTTTCCATAAGGATAATTCTATCCGCATCTTCGACGGATGCCACGCGTTGTGCGATTATGATGACCGTCGTGTCGGCAAATTCGTTCTTGAGTCCCGCTCTGATAGACGCGTCGGTTGCGGTGTCGACTGCGGACGTACTATCGTCCATAATCATCACTTTCGGGTGTTTAAGCAACGCTCTTGCTATGCTTAACCTTTGTTTTTGTCCGCCGGACACGTTCACACCGCCTTGACCGAGTTCGGTTTCATAGCCGTTCGGGAAGGCCGTGATGAAGTCGTGCGCTTGTGCGACTTTGGTTGCGTGTTCGATTTGTTCTTGCGTTGCGTCGGGGTTGCCCCAGAGCAGATTTTCTCTTATCGTACCGCTGAACAAAACGTTCTTTTGCAAGACCATTGCGACCGAATCTCTGAGTTTTTCGATCTTGTATTCCTTGACGTTTTTGCCGCCGACTTTGACTTCGCCATCAAGCACGTCGTATAGGCGCGGTATGAGTTGCACGAGAGTGGTTTTGCCCGATCCGGTTGCGCCCAGTATGCCTATTCTCTCTCCCGCCTTGATATGCAAATTCAAGTTTTCGATATTGAGATTGTCGGGGTTTTTGCTGTAAGAGAAGTTGACGTTTTCAAAGTCGATAGAGCCGTCCGCCACTTCGTCGTCGGTTGCGTTTTCGTCGTCTTCGATATCGATCTTCTCGTCGAAGATTTCAACTATACGTTGCACGCTCGCGCGGGACATAACGATAGTCACGAACACCATCGCCACCATCGCAAGAGACATGAACACTTGCATGACGTAGGTCAAGAACGAACTCAGATAGCCGATTTGCATATTGCCGTCTATGATTTCGTTTCCGCCAACCCACACGAGAATGAGTATGCTTGCGTAGATGATGACTTGCAAGAAAGGCATTGCGATAACGAGCCATTTTTCCGCGTCGAATTGGAGTTTTTGCACTCTTGCGCTGACCTTGCGGAATTTCTCGGTTTCGTGGTCCTCTCTGACGAACGCCTTGACCGCTCTGATACCCGTAAGGTTTTCTTGGGTGGACTCGTTCATTCCGTCGTACTCGTCGAGCATCTTCATGAATTTCGGGAAGATGAGTTTTACGCCGATGGGAAGCACGATAAGAATGATGGGCAGAGTCACCGCAAATACGATGGACATACGCGGATTTATCGTGATAGCGGACGTGAGCGCAAGCACGAGCATTATGGGCGAGCGAACGAGAGTACGAATTATCGTCATATACGCCATAAGCACGAAACCAACGTCGGTTGTGAGTCGAGTTACGATGCTTGCCGTGTTGAAGTGATCAAGGTTTGCGAAACTGAATTTTTCGATTTTGTTGATCATCTTCACGCGGACGTTATACGCAAATCCCGACGACGCTTCCGCCGCGAATTTACCCGCCAAAATTCCGCACGCAAGAGAAATCAACGCCATAACGACGATGATCGCTCCGCATATGCAGATGAATTCAATTCTGTTGTAGACCGTGAAAATCGGCTCTGCGATCTTGCCAAACTCGAATATGAACGTGAATTCCGTTGCGTTTTCGACGAGCCCCACGTTGATGACTTGCGCCATAACGAGAGGTATCAAAACTTCGAGAATGACTTCGAATACGACGAGAACGGCACAAAGTATGGACGGAGTTTTGTACTCCCCTATACAAGACGCCAGTTTTCTCACCGCACCTTCGGGTTTTTTCTGTTTTTGCACTTTTTCCATATACTTTCCTTTTCTGCGCGACGCGCCGAAATTTGATTTTCGTTATTGTTCTAAACTTTTTGATACGTTTGCTTTCATTTGCTCGACGACGCCGAAAAACGTCTTCAAATCCTTTTCTGACACGCCGTCCGTGAGCATTTTTTCGGTGTCCTCAAACTGCTCGTCTATCCTTGCGCAGAGTTCGTTCGCCTTGTCCGTCAACACGATTCTCTTGCACCGTCCGTCGTAGTCCACGCTCTCTCTCACGATAAGTCCGTTTTTCTCCATGAGATTTAGGATTTCGCTCGCAGTGCTTTTGCGGATGTCGAACCTCTTCTCTATATCCTTTTGAAACACTTCCTGCTTCTCGCTCGTTTTTTCAAAAAGATAACCCAAAATGAACCCGTGCATACCCGTCAAATTGTCGCACTCTTTCATGAGCGACGACGAGCAAAAATATCTCCGTATCAGGTTATTCAGGCACTTTATTTCCATACCTACGATTTTGTCCATCGCACCGTCCTTTACGCAAGTAAAATAGCGTTTAGTTAGTTTACGAACTATATGATATTCATATGCATATACGTTGTCAACTGTTTGAACGTAAAAAAGTTAGTTGCCGAACCATTTTTTTGATAATTTGTGCCTTCTTCGAACGAGAACCGCCACGTATAAGTACGCTCTATCATAGTGCGGTGCGGATATATTTATTCTGTTATACTAAAAATGACGGCTTAACAGAATAAATAAGCAAGAAAAAGCACCGCAGAAAGCGATGCTTTTTCTTGCTTATTTTATCCAAACTACGAAAACAAACTCTCGATATATTCGCTTGCGTCAAGAAAAGATATGAACGTTTTCTCTTCTCCGTCCGCTTTCACGACCACGGGATAATGACAAAAAGCAAGCCAAGTCAAGGCTTGCTTTTTATCTTCAAATAGTTTGTTTTCTATCTCAACCTTCATTAGATATTGAGAATACGGCAAATGCTGTGTTTGACGATCATGAAAATGAGGTCGAGTACCCAGATGAGCCAACCGCCGAAGATACGGATGATACCTGCAACGATTTTGCCTTCCGAGAAACGAGTGATGACGCCGAGAATCCATGCAGTGAAGGGAATTATTGCAAGGATAAGGCTGACGATGTAACTAAGACCAAAATAATCTTTTTTTGCTGCCATAATTTTACCTCCGAAACTTTCTACGATTATTATATCATCAATCGTTTACAAAGTAAACAGTTATTTTAATTTTTTTAATGTTCTGGTTGTTATATTATATATTTATTTCACCATAAACGCACTGCCCATTAAACAAATAAAAAAAACGGGGCGAAACGCCCCGTTGGTTTTTATCCGCGAAGTATCGGCATTCTTGCCGCGCGCACTTCGTCGGGTCGAGAAATGACTGCGTTGTGCGGTGCGGTGTGCAAGGATTCGGGATCGTCGAACGCTCTGCGATAGAGCCCGAGAAGAAGTTCCGCGACTTCGTCGAGAGTGTCTTTGCTTTCGGTTTCGGTCGGCTCGAACATAAGCGCTTCGTGGACGATGAGCGGGAAATACATCGTAGGGGGATGGATTCCGCCGTCTATCATTGCCTTTGCAATATCCATTGCGCTGACTCCGGTTTCTTCTTTGAGTTGTTCAAGGGACACGACGAATTCGTGCATGCAACGTCTACCCTTTTCAGTGGGGTATACGCTTTCGATTCTGGATTTGAGATAGTTTGCATTTAGGACTGCGGTTTCGGATGCTTCTTTCAAGCCCTTTCCGCCGAGAGTCACGATATACGCAAGTGCCTTCACGTACACGCCGAAGTTGCCGTAGAATGCAGTGACTTTGCCTATACTCTCTTCGCTGTAATCGAAGTCGTAACCGTTTTCGGTCTTGACCACGCAGGGATTGGGAAGATAAGGCACGAGCGCTTTCTTGCAACCGACGGGACCGCTACCGGGACCGCCACCGCCGTGAGGAGTTGAGAAGGTCTTGTGCAAGTTAAGGTGCACGACGTCGAAGCCCATATCGCCGGGGCGGACGATACCCATAACCGCGTTGAGATTTGCTCCGTCATAGTAGAGCAATCCGCCTACGTTGTGGACGATTTCGTCGATGGCTTCGATATTCTTTTCAAACAGACCGAGAGTGGTCGGATTGGTGAGCATGAGAGCGGCGGTGTCGTCGCCGACGACCTTTTTCAATTCGTCAAGGTCAACACCCTTTTCGTCGTTGGATTTGACCGCGACAATCTCGAAACCTGCCATAGCGGCGGATGCGGGATTGGTGCCGTGAGCGGAGTCCGGGACGATGATTTTCGTGCGGTTTTTATCCCCTTTCGACTCGTGGTATTTCTTGATGAGTTGGAGTCCGGTATACTCGCCGTGTGCGCCTGCGCAAGGTTGGAGCGTGACCGCATCCATACCCGTGATTTCGCACAAATCGGCACTTAAAACTTCGATTAGTTCAAGTGAACCCTGAATATCTGCAACTTTCTGGCGCGGATGCACTGCGGTGAACCCTTCGAGGTTCGCGACTTCTTCGTTGATTTTGGGGTTGTATTTCATCGTGCAGGAGCCAAGGGGATAGAATCCGTCGTCAACGCCGAAAGCACGTTTTGAAAGTGCGGTGTAATGGCGGACGAGATCCACTTCCGCGACCGACGGAAGAACGGGTGCGGACTCTCTTTCAAGACTCTTATCGAATGAATATTCGGGCACGCTCAAGGGGGCGAACGTCACTGCCCTTTTGCCGTCTTTGGAAATTTCAAACAAGGTTTTCACAGCACGCCTCCTACGATTTCTACGACTTTATCCATACTTTCCTTGGTCGCCTTTTCGGTGCAGCACCAAAGAATAGTATCTCCGTCAAGGGCAAGACCGCCGAGGATATTTTCCTTTTCGAGAGCGGAAATAATCTCGTACGCTTTGCCTTCGGTGATTGTTGCAAACTCGTGGAAAAACTCACCGCCGAATGCAAGGCGCGCGCCTTTTTCTTGGAGTTTAGATGCAAGATAGTGAGCGTTGGATGCGCAAGCGGTTGCGACTTCTTTGAGTCCTACCGCACCGACTGCCGCAAGGTATACGGACACGGTGAGTGCGCAGAGCGCTTCGTTCGAGCAGATATTGCTCGTCGCTTTTTCGCGACGGATATGTTGTTCGCGGGCTTGGAGTGTAAGCACGTACGCGCGGTTGCCGTCGTGGTCGACCGTTTCACCGACGATACGACCGGGCATTTTGCGCATTTCCTTTGAAGTGGTCGCCATATATCCGATATACGGACCGCCGAAACTCATAGGGAGTCCAAGGGGTTGCGCTTCGCCGACCGCTACGTCTGCGCCTTGCTCGCGCGGAGTGCGGAGAATACCGAGTGCGATAGGGTTCGATCCCAACACGAATTTACCACCGCTTGCGTGGCAAGCGTCCGCGATTGCGGTGGTGTCTTCCAAGAGTCCGTAGAAGTTGGGGTTTTCGACGTAGACTGCACCGACCGCACCCAAATCATCGGGCAAAATCGCCTTGCCGTCGATGCTGTCGAGCACGTCAAGGGCTATACCTCTTGCGGAAAGGTAGGTGGAAAGCACGTCCATAACGTCGGGATTGATATTGTCGAACGTTACGACTCTCTTCACTTTGTCCGCGCACATGATACAACCTTCTGCCGCCGCCGTCGCACCCGAATAGTGAGATGCGTTGCTGACGTCCATACCGGTCAGGTTGCAAATCATGGTTTGATATTCGAATATTGCTTGCAGAATACCTTGGGAAAGTTCCGCCTGATAGGGAGTGTACGCGGTGACGAATTCCGAACGAGAACAAATGGACTTCACGACCGACGGAATATAGTGGTCGTAGGAGCCTGCGCCGAGGAAAACACTGTCGTATACTCTATTCTTTTTGGCGAGAGCCTTCATGAAATCGAAGGTTTCCTGCTGAGATTTGCCGTCGGGCAAATTCAACTTGCCTGCGCGGAGAGATTTAGGAATATCCTCGAACAAGCCGTCGACGCTATCAACGCCGATTGCCTTGAGCATTTCCTGTCTTTCCGCCTCGGTCAAGGAAAGATAGTCTGCCATAATTCACCTATTATTTTGCGTATGCTTCGTAATCTTCTTCGCTCATAAGGTCGGAAGGAATATCGGATGCGTCGATTTTGCAAATCCATGCGCTCATTGCGTCCTCGTTGATGAGTTCGGGAGCGTCTTCGAGAGCGGAATTGACTTCGACGACGGTGCCGGAGACGGGTGCGTTGATTTCGCTGACCGCTTTGACGGATTCGACTTCGCACATACTTTCCCCTGCGGTGACAGTTGCGCCGACTTCGGGCAAGGAAATGTACACTATATCGCCGAGTTCTTCAGATGCGAATTTGCTGATGCCGACGGTTACGTCGTTTCCGTTGATGTCTGCCCATTCGTGGGTTTTTGAATACTTTGTCATAATTATCTCCTGCTCTATGCTTTGCATAGAATTTATTTTTTATGGTTATTTTATATTGTTATATCCGTTTTATATAGCCGTCATAGGCGGTTCGCGCTTATAGCGAAACGGATTGCCGATAAGACTGCGTTTGTGTTATTTTGCTCTCTTATAGAAAGGCATAGGCACGACTTCGAGTTCGATACGTCTGCCTCTGACGTCCGCGCACAAGGGTTTGTCGGCGTATTCTTTCTTGATTCTCAACATACACACGGGATAACCCAAAGTCGGGCAATGCGTACCGCTTGTGGAGATACCGACTTTTTCATCCCCCGAGTACACGTCACAGTGTTCGCGGACGATACCCTTTCCGACGACTTTTGCACCGAGTCTGACGTATTCGGGTTCGTGGTTTTCGAGAGCGGATTTGCCGATGAAATCTTCCTTGCCCATTTTGATTGCGAAATTGAGCGCGACTTCGTTGACGGGAATATCGTCGCCGAGTTCGTGTCCGTAAAGGGGCATGGACGCTTCGAGACGGAGAGTATCGCGCGCGCCGAGTCCGCAGGGAAGAACACCGAATTCTTCCCCTGCTTCGAGAAGAATATCGTAGAGTTTTTCCGCATCGTCGTTCGGGCAGTACACTTCGAATCCGTCCTCACCGGTGTAGCCCGTGCGAGAAAGATACGTGCAAATTCCGCCGATATTGACGTTCGTCTTGAAAGAGTAATTCTTCATGGGGATATTCTCTTCCGCGACGAGTTTCGAGATGAGAGAGATTGCCTTCGGTCCTTGCACCGCGATTTGAGCGATTTCGTAGGACTTGTTCTCAAAACTCACGTAGTCGGGCAAATGATTTTCCACCCAATCCGCGTCCTTTTCGACGTTTGCGCCGTTGACTACGATCCAGAATTTTTCGCCGTTTTCACGGTATACGAGAATATCGTCCACCGCCCCGCCGTTTTCGTTGGGGAGCAGGGAGTAGCGGACTTGACCGTCGTACATACCGCGGATGTCGTTGGTGAGAATTGCATTGATTGCTTCTTCCGCTCTTTCACCGCAGACGAGCAATTCGCCCATATGCGAAACGTCGAATAGACCGACTGCATTGCGGACTGCGTTATGCTCCGCGATAACTCCCGAGTATTGCACGGGGAGATCGTAGCCTGCGAACTCAACGATTTTACCGCCGAGAGCGACGTGCTTGTTGTAAAGAGGTGTTTTCTTGCCCATATTTTCTCCTTTGCGGATAGACCGCTTAAAACTTGTTTTTTTGTGCCGCCTCGAAAATGCTTTCGTACATAGTCGGGTGAGCGTGAATGGTGGTGGCAATATCGTCTGCGGTGAGATGATTTTTGACTGCGAGCGCGATTTCGGCAACGAGTTCGGTCACTCCGTAACCGAAGAGTTCACCGCCGCGAACAACGCCTTTATCATCGCAAATCAGTTTGATAAAGCCCCTGTTTGAACCGTTGATCAAAGATTTGCCGTTTCCGCCGAGCAGGAATTTGCCCACCTTTGCGCCGTCGAAATCGGTTTCGCCGACCATAGCGACTTCGGGGGACGTATACACGCAGGACGGCACGACAGACAAGTCTATATCACATGCGTATCCGTACATATCCGCAAGTGCCACGTATGCGGATGCGGTCGCGAAGTGTGCGAGTTGCACTTTGCCGTTGCAGTCGCCGACTGCGTAAACACCGTCTGCGGACGTGCGCATTTTTTCATCCGTCACGATGAAACGTCCGTCCGTATTCACGCCTGCGTTTTCAAGACCTATATCCTTGATATTCGCTTTTCTGCCTATCGCAATCACGACGGAATCACAAGGGATAACTTCTTCCGCTCCGTTTTTCTCGTACTTGACGGAGTTTTCGGAAATCTCCACGACCTTTGCACCCGTGACGAAACTCACACCTTTCTTCTTCAACACGGAAGAGAGTTGCACGCTGATTTCCTTGCCGAACATAGGCAAAATTCTGTCCATTGCTTCCACCACGGTGACCGTCTTTCCGAGTCCCGCGAAGTAGGACGTAAATTCCATTCCGATGACGCCGCCGCCGATGATGACGATATTCTCACCGTTCACGGGTGATGACAAAACGTCGTCGGAATTGAGTGCGTATTCGATGCCTTTTATCGGGAGTCTTGCGGGAGAAGAACCAACTGCGATAAGGATATTATCCCCTTCGATGATTTCGTCACCGACCGCGATTTCACGGCGCGACACGAATTTGCCTTCCCCTTCGATATATGCGACCTTGCCCGCTTTGAGCATAGTGCGTATACCCTGTCGCAAGGTTTCCACGAGTTTATCTTTGTGAGCGTAGACAGCGTTTTCGTCCACCGCTACGGAGTCCGCATTCACGCCGAGTTCCGCCCAATCCGCGCGGGATGAGTAAAGGTCGGACGAGTGCAGGAGTGCTTTCGTCGGGATGCAACCGCGATTAAGGCAAGTACCGCCCACGTAGGACTTCTCTATGAGTGCGACGGATTTTCCGAGTTCCGCTGCTTTGAGTGCCGCGGGATAGCCTGCGGGGCCACCGCCCAATATTACTAAATCATATTTCATACCACACCTTCTTTATCTCTTCAAGGTATTCGTTGTTATCGGTTTTGAGATTTTTGCCGATGATTTGGTTTTCCAAAAATTCGGAAATCTCGCTATCCATACTATCCGTATACGCGCGCGCGGCGGTGACGACGTCGTCTTTGACCGCGACCGCAACGTTGATTTTATTTCCGTCCACCGTCAGCGGTACGTACACGTCGTATTCTTCTTTCTTGCCGTAACGCCAATCGTCGGACGCGAAAATCATAGTCCCGCCCATAATTGCGTTTCCGCCGAGTGCGAAAGGTTGCATTTCTTCGCAGGGCAATCCGTATTCCGCCTTGAATGCGTCGATAATCGCATCCGCAAACTTCTCTTTCGTGATATTCTCGTCGAAAGCGGTCAGGCAGGATACGCGACTTTTCACGCTCTTGACCTTCTTCCCAACGAATTTCGATTCGGGCGGAGTGAGATAGCGCGCCACTTTCTCGGACGGCGAAGTCACAAGCATAGTGCCGTGATGATATTCGTGTCCGTCCTTGCGGTAGTATGCGTTTCCACTGACCTTGAAACCGTCGATTTCAATATCGTTCCTACCCGTCAAAGTCGCGTTGAGTCCAAGGAATTTGAGAGCGGACAACAGTATCTTGCGATTGCGCTCCACGTCGAAGTCCCCCGTCCTGCCGAAAAAGGTGAAGTTGATATTGCCAAGGTCGTGATAGACCGCCCCGCCACCCGACAGACGACGAGCAAGCAAACCGCCCTCCGATTCGAGCAAATCGACGTTGACTTCCTGATACGCGTCCTGATTGCGACCGATGACGACGGTGTTCTCGTTCGTCCAAAGATAGAGTATAGCCTCCCCTTCTTCGACCTTGTCGAATAGAGCGAGTTCGATACCCTGATTGACAAACACGTTAGTGCTTTCAGATTTAACAACGGTAAGTTTTGTTATCATAGATAACAGTATACCAAACTGCGCACCAATTATCAAGAGCAAATGCAAATAATTAACCGAAAAAACTGACCCGATTCCAGAACGGCACTCATATAAGAACAAACACGCATAGAAAGTGCGTAACTTATTATCCGTCATTCCGAGCGTAACGTGGGAATCTCCGAGAACGGAAACCTTAAAAATAAATAAGTTTTATTTCGGCTTTGCCGAAGTGATATTGCTTAAGCAGTGATATTTCTCTTTGAGAAGTTATATTGCTACGCAGTTTCGGTCAGGTGTGGGTGCGTCTTGGGGACGGAGCAAAAATACGCAGTTGTGCGTATTTTTGCTGCCTGCCCCAGACGCCCCTAAAGTTGAAAACACCCAAAAGTCAAAAAAAAAAAACACAACCCACGGCG
>CAZJZV010000008.1:0-67947 GCA_964550635.1 uncultured Bacteroidaceae bacterium | reverse complement strand
TCACCGGTAAACCTCTACTGAACCACCAGACTATCTGGTGGTTTTGTGTTACAACAAAAGGACACTCACCCGAGTGCCTTTTTTATTTACTCCGCCCAAAACACAGTCGCACACAAGTGCGCACGCGTGTTTTAGACGCAATTTTACAAGCACTACACTGTGAGCGTGCGTGAGTACGCACTTGCTTTTTCGAAGACGGCACACGAGCCGCAACGGCGGCGAGAACTCCGAGTGCCGAGCTCGACGATAAAGTACAAGCGACTGTGCGCACTCTATTTCGCGAAGCGGCGCACACAAAGCGCAGTGGCACAAGTAGACACGACGCTTTTCTATGCGAGCGCCGAGTGTTGCCCCCTGCGCAAGCAGGCGACGTGGGTTCCCTTTCAAGGGGGAACGTCGATTGGGGAAACACGTGAGGAAGGGGGAACTGTGACTGGATATACTCGCACTCACCAGTCCTCTTGGTGATGTGATTTCCGCTTGGGGACAGGGACAAAACCCAATTTCTAAATTCTCAACATCAAAAACCGTTTTTGCAATTTCCCTATGAACAGTGGCTTTTCTTCTTTGATTTCCGCTTTCATCCCCGTCCCCAAGAGGAAATGCATCGTCAGTTTTTGGAGTCAATCAAACTCAAAACGTATCTCTCCCCATTCTTCATCGTTATCATCATATAACACCCCAATTCTTTATTAAGGTATTCTACGTTATCAATTTCTTCGATTTCCATAAGTATAGTTTCGCCGATTTTTGTAAATAAGTTTTCCATAACAACTCTCCTTTTATTCCATTATATGTAATGGTTTCTCCTATTGCAAGTATTTTTGAAGCAAAAATAGCATACTTTTTCTATAAAGCGAGGTTGCTATGGCTACGTTATCCGAGAGATTGAATGAACTTTTGATAGAAAACGGCATTGCTCCGAAAAATTTTGCGCTTGTTATAGGTGCGGATTTGTCGGCATTGTATTGTTGGCTCCGCGGTGAATATTGTCCCGACTTTGAAAACCTAATCAAAATCGCGGACTACTTTGGTTGTTCCCTTGAATATCTCACCGGCAGAAAAGCGGAAGAAAGCAATTTCACGGCAAAAAGCAACCGTAAATCATTTGCAAACAATCTGAACGAAATTATGGAAAGCGCGGGCGTCACCGAATATCGAATCACGAAAGACACCGGACTCACACGAGCAATGGTACACAACTGGCGGAGCGGCAACGGCTACCCCAAACTTGCAAGTCTAATCGTCCTGTCCGACTATTTGAACGTAACTCTCGACCGCCTATCCGACCGCGAATAAATTATATCGACAACACATTGTTTTTAATAAACAAGTACGCACTCACACCAATTCACCGTGAGTGCTATTTTTTTGTCATTCCGATCGAAGCGCGGGAATCTCGCGGGAGCGAAATAAAACAAAAAAAGCACTGCAACTCGCAGTGTTTTTTTAATGATATACGCAACTTTGTTGCGCATGATATATTGCTATCGCAATATGATATACTTGCTTTGCAAGTATGATATATGCAGGCGACAGTCTCTTGTAGCGACACCGCCCGCATATTGCGGATAAAGTAAGATGAGTGCGTATATAAGTTATGTTTTGCTTCCGCTTGGGGACATGGACGAAACCCGATTTCTAAATTCTCCACATCAAAAACTGTTGTTGCAATTTCCCTATGAACAGTGGCTTTTTCCCTTTGATTTCCTCTTGGGGACGGGGACAAAAGCGGAAATCATTTCCGCTTTTGTCCCCGTCCCCAAGAGGAAAAACATGCACTATCGCTAGACAAAAAATAAAGGCACTCGGATGAGTGCCTTTTCGTTTGGGTTTGGGGGTTTTCAGTCAACGTTGATCAGGATTTTGTTGTGTTGGTAGGGGTATTCCGCGCATTCTCTCACCATTTCGGGGACTTCGTCGAAGTAGATACGTTTCGTGATGAGTCCGTCCGTTTTTATGATTTTGTTGGCGAGCAGATTGATTGCGGACGACATTTCGCCGTAGCCGTTGCCGACGCCTTTTATGGTGAGTTGTTTGCCAAGTACGGTGTCCATATCGAGTTGGTGTTTTGCGTGGGCGGAATAGCCTGCGATGATGACTACGCCCTTATCTTGCACAAGGCGGACGGTATTTGTGAAAGGAAGCCCTTCCCCTGCAAATACCGAAAATTCGCTCATTCTACCGCCGGTGATTTCTTCTACCCTACGTTCAAGGTTGTCGTAGGTGGGGTTCAAAGTGTAATACACGCCCCAATGCTCTGCAAGGCGGAGTTTTTCCGCATCCAAATCGACGAGAATAGGC
This sequence comes from uncultured Bacteroidaceae bacterium, assembly GCA_964550635.1. Classification (GTDB taxonomy): domain Bacteria; phylum Bacillota; class Clostridia; order Christensenellales; family CAG-917; genus RGIG4097. Next base: position 65,643 of record CAZJZV010000008.1, on the reverse strand, counting down.
ACGAGTTGGTAATATAGCGCGAGTTGCGACAAGACGAGACCGAGAGTACTTGCGCCGACGATGACGACGTAATCACCCTTTTCGTAGTCCATATTTTCAAAGACGTTGTTGCCGAGAGCGATATACTCTGCGAAAATTGCATCTTCGTCGGGGATGCCGTCGGGGAGAAGGTAGACGTTTTCGGACGGCACGCAGACAAAGTCCGAAAGAAGTCCGTCCGTATCTACGCCCATAACCTTGACTTTTTTCACGCCGTGGCTTTCGTAAGGAATGAAAGGACTGACCACCACGCGAGAGCCGAGTTTGAGTCCCAAGGATTCGTCCGCTTCGCTGACGAGTGCGATACCGCTATGTCCGGGGACGAGAGTGCCTTCGTGGTCGCCCGCGAAGTACGCGACGTCGGTTGACGAAAGCGCCACTTTACTCATCTTGATTTTGACTTCGTTTTCAGCCCTAGTGAGAGTGGATTCTTTGACTTTAATGCAATTTAGGTTTTCGATTTGCCAAGTTTTCATAATTTCCTCTTGCGGTCTATGATAACACAACTGCGCGGTTAATGCAATACCTACGCGCCGAATGCGTAAACGTCGACGTATTTCGCTTCCTTTGGAAGCGCGTCTACGGAATCGACGCCGACGATTTCAAACTTATCGTGATGACAATTGTGGTCCGCGTAGAAATAGATTTTCTTACCCTTCCACACTCTCAAGACTTCGCGGGGAAGGTAGTGCAATTCAAACAGAGTGTCGAAAACTCTCGGATTGACCTTGATGAGAGCGATAGGCTTGTTTTTCTCGCGGAGCGCAAACTCCACGAATTCGTCGCGGATGACGAAAAGCATTTGCATTTCGGACACGGTATGCCCGTCCATGCAGTCGGGGCAGTCGGACAACATGAAATTATCCACCGGTAGTTTCGCCTTTTTTCTCGTCAACTCGACAAGGCCCAAAGCAGTCATTTCGACGGCGGAAGTTTTGAGTCTATCCTTTTTGAGTGCCTGTTTCAATCTGTCCATGACGGCTTCTTTATGCTCGTCGACGGTCATATCTATAAAGTCGATGACGACTATACCGCTTATGTTTCTCACTCTCAACTGTTTTGCGATTTCGTCCGCGGCAACCATATTGGTTTTGTAGACGGTATCTTCAAGGTCCTTACCCCCGACGAAATGCCCCGTATTCACGTCGATGACTGTGAGTGCTTCGGTTTTGTCGATGATGAGATACGCGCCGTTTTCAAGGTTTACGCGCCTGTCCGCAAGTCTATTGATTTGCTCCGCAATGCCGTAGTGGCGGAAGATATTTCTTTGTCCGTCGTATACGCTGACCTTGACTTTACCCGCCTTTTCGCGAAGTTGCTCAGCAAGCGCGGGCTCGTTGACGACGACGCTTTCGACGTCTTCGCTATACGTGTCGCGGATAGCGCGTTCAAGGAGTTCCGCCTCTTTGAAAACAAGGGTTTTTGGTTGTGCTTTTTGGTAGTCTTCTTCCACCTTTTTCCACAACTCGATAAGACTCTTCGCCTCCGCTACAATATCCTCATCCGTGGCTTTATCTGCCGCAGAACGTATGATAAACCCCATATTCTGCGGACAAATGGATTTTATGAACTCTTCAAGATAGGTGCGTCTTTCGACGTTTTCGATCTTTCTCGACACCCCGAAAAACGTGCTGTTGGGAAGCAACACAAGGAAGTATCCCGGGAGAGTAATATCCGTTGTCAGTCTTGCGCCTTTCGTGCCGAATTCGTCTTTCACGACTTGGCACATAATGACGTCGCCGGGGCTTACGTTGATTGCGGTCAACTCTCTGCCCTCTTTGAGTTTTCCCGCGTCCACGAGAGATTCGCCGACGTAAAGAAAACCGTTTCTTTCAAGTCCGATATTCACGAATGACGCTTTCATACCCGACACGACGTTTTCGACTTTACCCTTGTAGATATTGCCGACGATACCGCGCATCGCGTTGTGCTCTACGTGAAATTCCACGAGGTCGCCGTCTTCTACAAGAGCGGCGCGCACGCAACGGGGATTGTAATCAATAAGCAAACTTTTCATTTATATTCTCACAAAATTTTGTTTTCGAGATAGGTGTCCACGTCGTATTCTTTTCCGCCGACAAGGACGTATTGTTTGGTTTTCACGACGTCCGTGATTTTGACGTCAAGTCCGAACTTTTCGTTGAGCGCGGGGACGAGACGGTCGGGGCGCAGATTGACGTTGCCCGAGGCAAGTTTCAACCCTAATTTTCCGTCCGCGTCAAACGAGCCGTATATCTTTTTTGATATATCTTCGGTGGTTTCGACGTCCTTTTTCATATAAGTGATATTCAGTCCGTCCGAGAAATCGGGAGTGAAATAAGGCGTATCGAACACGTAGTCCGCACACACGTTCAAGCCCTGTATATTCGGATTTTTGTCGAAAACGAACGCCCTTTCCGCTTTGAGCGTGTCGGGGACGGACGAATTGTATCTTGACAAGACTTCATCCGCCGTCATATCCGTATCGATTGAAACGTACTCCGCGACAGAGCCTACTCCGAGCACGGACGGGGACGAAAAGAATATCAATGCGTGCGGATTGAACCCCTGCGAATACTTCACGGGGATTTCCGCACGACGAATAATGCGCGACATATGTTTCAAAAGGTCCACGTGCGAGATAAACTTCGACGTGCCGACTTTGCGATATTTCAAGACTATCATATAATCGTGCACCTCCCGAGCCTATTCGCTCCGCAACCGTTGCAACCTTCCCTGCAATTTTTCGTGGTGACCGCCTGATAGGCGAGATGACGTTGACCGAGAAGGTATTTTTTTGTGACTCCGACGTCAATGAAATCCCACGGCAAGACCTTATCTTCGGGGATTTCGCAGGTGTATTCCTGCATAGTCAGACCGCAGTCCTCGAATGCTTTCGTCCAGACGTCCCACTTGAAATGCTCCGTCCAACTGTCAAACTTCGCGCCTAATTCATACGCGCGCACGATTACGGGCGCAAGACGTTTGTCCCCCCTTGCCAAAGCGGCTTCGAGCACGGAAGTTTCCGCGCCGTGCCAAGAGAAAGTTACCCCCCTGATTTCACGGAGCAATCTGCGAAGAAGTGCTTGTCTACGCAACATTTCGTCGAAAGAAATCTGCTCTTCCCATTGGAAAGGGGTGCAGGGTTTCGGGATAAACACCGAGCAAGACACCGAAATATTCAAGGTACGTTTGTGGCGGATTTGAATATATAATTCCCGAAGTTTTCGGCAAATATCCGCAATTCCCGCAATATCTTCGTCGGTTTCTGTGGGAAGTCCCATCATAAAGTAGAGTTTCACACTGTCGTAACCCGCCTCGAAAGCCTTGCCGACGTTCATAATTTCTTCGTCTGTTACGTTTTTATTTATGACGTTTCTGAGTCTTTGAGTGCCTGCTTCGGGCGCGAAAGTCAACGAACTTCTTCTCGACGACTGCGCCATATCTTTCGTGAAACTGGACAAACGCAAGGACGGCAAAGCAAGTGTGATATTCTTTTCTTCGACGTAGGGGCGGAGTTGTCCTTCGAGGTCCATAAGCCCCGTATAGTCGCTTGTGGAAAGAGAGCAAAGGGAGATTTCACCAAATCCGGTGCTTTCCACCATTTTTTTTGCGTACTCCGCGCACTTGTCCGCACTTCTCTCTCTGATTGGGCGGTAGTAGTAGCCCGCCTGACAGAATCTACAACCGCTTGCGCAACCGCGGTATAACTCCAAAGTCGCCCTGTCGTGGACGATTTCGATATTAGGTACGAGCGGTTTCGTGGGATAGGGTGCGTTTTCAAAGTCTTGCAAGACCGCTTTCACGACTTTTTCCCCTTCCTTCGTGAGTGCGGGGACGTATATACCATCGATTTCTTTTGCTTTTTCAAGGATTTGATTTTTGCTCCAACCCTTCTCCTTACCTTCTGCGACAAGGCGCAAAAGCGCTAGGTCGATTTCTTCTCCTTCACCTATGAAAATCACGTCGAAAAACGGCGCGAAAGGTTCGGGGTTGACCGCACAAGGACCGCCCGCCGAGATAATGGGAAACTCTTCCCCCCTGTCCTTTGCGTAGAAGGGAATACCCGCAAGGTCGAGCATGTAAAGCACGTTTGAATACAAAAGTTCAAATTGCACCGAAAAGCCGATGACGTCGAAATCTTTAAGGGGAGTTGCGGTTTCGAGAGAAAGCAAGGGAATATCGTTTTCTCTCAACTTCTGCCCCATATCTATCCAAGGCGCGTAGCAACGCTCCGCGACGAAATCTTTTTCGCGGTTGATGACGTCGTAGAGAATTTGCAATCCGAGATTGCTCATTCCGATTTCATAGACGTCGGGAAAACAAAAGCAGAATTTTGCTCTTGCGTTTTTGTTGAAGTCGGGAGTATTCCACTCACCGCCGGTGTAGCGCGCGGGCTTCTCGACGGAGAGCAAAATATCGTCCAATTTATCTTTGTAATTTTGCATCGTTACATAGCAAGCGTAGCCGCGCCGATGATACCCGCGTCGTTGCCGAGGATTGCCGCGACCACCTTGATTTTGGGGTTATATTGTGAGCCGTAGACGTTTCTTGAAACGTATCTTTGCAATGGTTTGACAAGGACGTCCCCTTCTTTCGAAATGCCACCACCGACGATGATAATCTCGGGATAGAAGAGATTTGCAAAGTTCACAAGTCCCATACCGATATATTTGATATAACGTTTAACCACCGCATTCGCCACTTTATCACCCTGTTTTGCAGCGATAAACGCCGTTTTGCCGTTCACGCCCTCGACTTTTGCCACTTCGTGCAAAAGGCTTTCGGGGTGACGTGCCATAGCGTCTTCGGTTTGGCGGATGAGCGCAGTTGCGGAAGCGTACGCCTCATAGTGTCCTTTCTTGTCGCAACCGCAGACGGGACCGCCGATGTTGATTTGCATATGTCCGCCTTCCGCGCCTGCCGAGCGATTGCCGGTGAGCAGTTTGCCGTCCACGACGATACCAGTGCCCAGTCCCGTGCCGAGAGTGATAAGCACGCTATTCATCGCGCCCTTGCCCGCTCCGAATTTCGTTTCGCCGAGAGCGGCGCAGTTTGCGTCGTTGCTGATTTTGATATTGTCTACGCCAAGGGATTTTTTGAGAATTTTCACGATAGGAATTTTGACGAGATTGATATTGCAACAATACACGATTTCCCCTTTCGCGTCCCAAACGGAGCCGGGGAATCCCATACCGATACCGTCGATTCCGTCAAGAGTCAAACCGCTTTCGGTCACGACGTCTCTCACGAGATTTTCGATATCCGCGACGATTTCCATACTATCCTTTTCGGGTTCGGTGGTCACCGCTTTTTTGTGAAGTACGTTGCCGTTCTCGTCGACTACGCCTGCTTTGAGACTCATACCGCCGACGTCAATACCTACGTAATACATTTTTCGCTCCCGCGCCTAACGCGCTTACTATAATAATATTATTATTTTAATATATATAGCAAAAAAAGTCAACGCCCCGCCGAGCATATGGGAAATAACGGAAACGAAAAGAAAAAGGCGCTTGCGCGCCGAAGTGGATAAAAATCAAATGATGCCGTTCTTTTTGAGATAGTAGATGACAAGCACAACCGCCGCCGCAATCACGGATATTATCGTGGAAATTTTGCGCGCGTGCTTGATTTGGCTCTCGGTCATAGGGGTATACCCTTTCTTCTCTTGGTCTTGATTTTGATTGTTGTTGTCGTTTTGTTCCATACCGCCATTTTATAATAGCGAGCGGATTTTGTCAAATCGAACGAGTGCGCGCTCAATCGTTTAATTTTTCAATCGCCACTCCGATAGGAGCGGAGAGTTTGTTTTTCCTTGCAAGACGGCTCAAATCTTCTTCGTCGATGACCACTTCTCCGCCGTCCGTCAACACCTTGAATACCGTCCGCGACTTCCGCCCCGTAAACCTGAATAGGCGGGATATGGGGACTTTGCCGTCGATTGTAACGCACTTATCTTCAACCCCCGCCGAATAGTCCTTCGTGCCGGGGGAAAATACGCTCACGTACTCTTCTTCCGCCCCCGCGCATATTCCGCCGTAGATGAGAAATATCCCCACCACCGCAAGAGAGAAATTGACGTCGTAAAATATGGACGTCACGAATAGCGCAAGGAAACATACCCCCGCGACAATCCCCGCAATTCTCACTCCTTTCACCGCTTTCAGTTTGTTTTTGGACGCACCTACGACCACCCGACCGCCGTCAAGGGGATAGAGGGGTAGCAGATTGAAAAGCGCAAGGGACAAGTTGACTTCCAAAAACGGTTTCGTGTATGGATAGGCGGACGGATATAACCACCATATCCCCGGGAGCAAGGCGGATAGCACGAGATTGACGATAGGTCCCGCCAGTCCGACAAGCACCCCCGACAATCTGTCCATATCGTTGTCAAGGCTCATGACCGCACCGAAAGGCATAATCTCAATCGACTTCGTCATATACCCCCGACTCCGCGCCACGATAGAGTGCCCGCACTCGTGCGCCGTAACCGCAAGGAAAGTCCATATAAGATAACGCGCCTGCCCGAATGCAATCATGACAAGGACAAGCACGAAGAAAAGCGGATTGATTTTGAGTTTCATCCAAGCGCGCCGAGAGTTGAGCCGACGATAGGCGAAATCGCGCCGAATACTCCCGCAAATAAAAATCCGAGAGATACGAATACGCCGACCGCAACGGGCACTATCGCTACGTCGAGAAGGTCGATACCCTTATCTTTCAATGAAAACTTCTTTTTTCTTTCAACTTGATTTTCTACGAAATCGCTTTGACTCACTTGCACGTCGATTTTCTTGTTTTGGTCAAATTCCATATTTTCACCTCTGCAAGACTTTATGCAAGGCGGTCGTTATATATTCCTTTTTGTTTGCATATCCGCGGTTGACGAAAAACTTTTGACGGCGGTAGCGGTGCCGACAATGCGGATTTTATAATATCCGTCGTCGTCAAGGTCGACTCTCAAATCGACGTCGGTCAGGGCGAAATAGTCGAGTAGCAATCTTTCAACGTCACCTTTGAGTGCGGATGAAAAACCTTCTCCCACACCCATTTTGTCGCGGACGAGCATGTTTTTCATTCTTTCGGTCATCAGTTTCACGGGTTTCATATGAAAAGCCACCTCCTTTTTTTCATAGGCTCCTTGGCTTCTTTCGTGAAGTTGATGATATTGTCCGCGAGCGCGCGCATAGACTTTTCGGACATCGAGAAATCGGGAACTCTGCCCAGTTGTTGATATAGTGTTATGCAGTCGTCTTCGGGGATTATCCCCACGACGGGTAGACGTAGAAGTCTGCCGATATCCAGTGCGCCGAGCATTTCACCCCGCGCGACCATATCGTAACGCACGCGGTTTACAACAAGGGATATATCCCGCAACTTGTAACTTCCGAGCAAGGAAATCACCTTGTCCGCATCTCTGATTGCGGAGGCGGACGGAGTCGTAACGACGACCGCTTCGTCCGCGGCGGACACCGCGCGATGAAATCCGTCTTCTATCCCCGCAGGACAGTCAATAAGCACGAAATCATAGTCATCCAATCCGTCGATGAGTCCACGAAACGCTTGTGCGGTTACCACCGAATTATTTACCGCGGACGGCAAGACTTTGACCGCGCTTTCCCTATCGTCCACGAGTGCTTGCGACAAACGGCATTTTCCTGTCAAAACGTCCCCCATATCGAAAACCACTTTGCTTTCCACTCCGACCACGACGTCGAGATTATTCAAACCGACGTCCCCGTCCACAAGCACAACTCTGAACCCTTCGTCCGCAATCGCCCTACCGAGAGAAGCGGTAACGGTGGTTTTCCCGACTCCGCCTTTACCTGACGTAACAACAATTTTTCTCATAGGTAAATGATAAAACAAAAAACACTCCGAAGAGTGTCTTAAAATGTTTTGCGATTGCGACTTTTGTCCGAATATGTTTTTAGAAAGTGACGTGATCGGGGTGCGAGCCGAGTCTGCCCACTCCCGCAAACGTGTCGAGCAAAGCGACGTCTTCGGAGGACAAAGAGAAATCGAACACGTCCGCATTCTCTATGATTCTTGCGGGGGTAACCGATTTAGGCAAAGGAAGTGCGCCGTGTTCAAGGATATAACGCACGAGAATTTGCGCCTCGGTTTTGCCGTATTTTTCCGCGACGGATTTGAGCGGATCAAGCCCGAAAAATCTACCCTTGCATAGAGGTGCCCACGCTTCGACGATCAATCCGTTTTGCTTTGAAAACTCAACCGTTTCTTCATCTCTGAAACCGTAATGATATTCGATTTGATTGACCATCGGTTTCACTTCACATTCACCCAAAAGCACGTTTAAGTGGTGTTTTAGGCAGTTACAAACCCCGATTGCGCAAACACGACCGCTTTTGTAGAGTTCTTCAAAAGCACGCCAAGTGTCGAGAAAACGAGCGGGATAAACATCGCGAAAATCGTTTGCGATAGGCCAATGAACAAGGTATAAATCCACGACGTCAACGCCGAGTTTCTTTGCGGATTCGTCAAAGGAAAACAACGTGGAATCGTAGCCTTGATGAGTGTTCCAAAGTTTTGTCGTGACAAAGATTTCGTCACGAGATATACCGCTTCTTCTTATCCCTTCGCCAACCCCTTTTTCGTTCGCGTAAAACTCCGCCGTGTCGATATGGCGGTAGCCGTTTTCAAGCGCAACGCGCACGCCTTCTGCGCACACTTCTCCGTCGGGAGTTTTGTAGGTGCCGTAGCCTACGCAAGGGATTTCAACCCCGTTATATAAGGTGTAGCAATCGGATAATGATTTCATATCAGTCGAGAGTTATGCCCAGCAAATTGTTGAGCATATTTTTGTCCGCGAAGAATTTTTCTCCGCCGAGCGCAACCGCGTTTTCGACGTCGCCGAGCACGGTGACGGGAAGTTCGATTGCTTGTTCGATATATTCCACGAGTCCGGGAATATGAGTTGATCCGCCTGTGATGAATATGCCCTTTCTCAACACTTCCGCACTGAGTTCGGGGGGAGTCTGTCCGAGCACGGACATTATCACTTCGATGACGTCGTCCACAAGGGGAATGACCGCTTCGCGCATATCTTCCGCCGACACGCTTATCGAGCGGGGACTTCCGTCGTTTCCGCTTCCGCTAGCGACGTATCTACCCTCATCGTTGACGTAGAACGACAAGGCGGTTTTCTTCATTTTTTCGACGGTATAGTCGCCGAGTTTTATGCCGTAAATCTTTTGGATATAGTCGATAATCGCGCTATTGAACGTATTTCCCGCGATATTCACCGCGACACCGCACGCGATACCGTGATTGGTGACGGATGCGATTTCAGTTTTCCCCGCACCCATATCCACGAAAAGTCCGCCGATACTCCCCGTATACGCGATGAGAGAAAGCGGAGATTCGACGAGCGTAACTTCCTTGATACCCGCACGCACGAAACACTTCTCGACAAGTCGTCTGTCCGAGTTGGTCATTGCGCAGGTTATGGACACGATTGCCTTAATCCTGTGCGGGAATATGGACTTCGGAAGGATTTTGTCAAGGAAGTATTTGAGCATAAGGGTGAACATTTCTTCGTCAACGATAAACCCTTCGTGCACGGGGGACACGAGTTTTGCGCCGCCTAGAGCGGTGGACAAAATGCTTTCCGCGCGGAAACCTGCCTCGCGGATTTCGATTTTATCCTTAACCTTGGTGACGATAGCGATTGCAGGCTCTTTCAAGACAAGCCCAATCCCCGTCTGGCAGACCGTGATATACTTACTGCCAAGGTCTATTGACAATTCGACGTTAGCCATTTAATACACCCAACCTTTGTAATTCTTTTTGAAGTCTTTCGATGGGAAGTCCTACGATATTTGCATAACTGCCCACGAATTTCTCGACCATAGTGTTTTCTTGGATTGCGTACGCGCCCGCTTTGTCGAGCGGTTTCATCGTGTAGACGTAGTCTTTGATTTCTTGCTCAGACAAGTGTTTCAGACGGACGAGAGAGCGCACCGCGAAGGACTTTTCCTTGCCGAATGCGCGCACCGTAACCCCTGTATAAACGCTATGCCATTTTCCGCAAAGCGTGGTGAGAATATCCACCGCATCTTGCAAATCGCGGGGTTTACCGTACTCTTTTTTGCGATAAACTATCGTATCTGCCGAAATGACGACGTCGTTTTCAAGTCCGAACGTTTCAACGGCAGTGCGGTTTTTGAGCCTTGATTCCTTGATGACAAGACGGGACGGACTCTTGTCGCTTACACTTTTTTCGTCCACGTCGGGCACGAGAATTTCAAAGTCGTACCCCGCCTTTTCAAGAAGTTCCTTGCGACGAGGCGAACCCGACGCAAGCACTATCTTATAGGATTTCGAGGTTCTTTCCATACGCCGCTTTGAACTCTGCCGCGGATGACATTGCGTCTCTGATTTCGAGAGAGCAATCTCCGCCGTCGGTTGCGGTCTTGACGATTACGCTATCGCCCAGTACGTCGCAGTCGATACCCTTGACGACACCGCTTTGACTGCGGTCGAAACTCTCCGCTATGCAGAGAATGACGCTGAGTTTTCTGATTGCATCAATATCTTCCTGCGTGAACAAACTGCTATATTTTGCAATTTCTTCCCTTGAGATTTCGGACGTCTTCCTATGCCCCGACGCAACGAGTGCCGCAAGAATAATATCCTTGTGCGGTACGCCGTAAAGGTTTGCGTTGAGAATGATATACTCGGAGTGCAACTGGTGGTTGTAGTATTTGATTCTCATACCGCTATCGTGGAGCAACGCCGCGATTTTGAGCACTCTCACGTAAGTTCTGGGCATCTTGTGCAACACTTTGAGTTGCTTGAAGAGTTGGATTGACAAGTCGTAGACTTGTTCCGCGTGCGCTTCGTTGATGTCGAAGTACTTCATTTGGGTGCGGAGAGAATGTCCAAGCACGTCGCTTATGGGGCGTTCGTTTACACCGGGGACGGCGTAACGGAACATTGCGCCTTCGCGGAGTCCGCAACCGCTTATGGTTATCTTCTCGAACGTGAAGCGAGAAAGCACCGCTTTCATAACCGCAAGCGCACTGGGGAATATATCCGCCCTACCGCTCGAAAGTCCCTTGATTTTCATCGTGCTGTCGAGGTCGAGTTTTCTGATGATGGAATAGATATTGTCAAACTCTTCGACGGGGACTTCGTAGTTGTGAGTCATACTGAACGGATATTTGCGGATAATTCTGCTTATTCTGCCAAGGTTTCTGAACGCACCGCCGACGCCCACGAAATTCGTGTCGGGTTCGACTTGAGAGAGCCAAGGGATTTTGTCGAGTTGTTCGCCGATGAACTCCTCGATTTTTCTTGCGCGCTCTTCGGGCTCCGAACTGTCGTTTTTGAACAGGTCGGTCAGAGTGACGGAACCGAAAGGCAACGTATCGTAGTGGATAAGGTTTCTACGATTATAATAGATAAGGTTGGTGCTACCGCCGCCCATTTCCATGATGAGTCCTTTGGGGATGTCCATAGAGTTGATGACGCCTTGATAGACGAGCATCGCTTGTTCTTCGACGGACAGGACTTTGATTTTGATACCGCAAGTCATAGCCACTTCGTCAAGGAAGGACTTTTGATTTTTAGCGCGTCTGACGGCAGCGGTCGCATAGGCGAAAATCTTGTCAACATGGTTTGCGTCGCACAAACGGCGGAACATCGTAAGTGTTTTTATGGTTTGTGCGATACGTTGGGGTTTGATGAAACCGTCCCAATCCATATCCTGTCCCAAACGAACCGTTTCTTTCAGTTCGTCGAACACCACGAAATATCCCCCTTCGAGTATGTTGACCAAAACCAGCCTTGCAGAGTTGGAGCCAAGGTCAATTATAGCGATTTTTTCCATATTATTTCTCCTGTGGGCGTTTGCCCTTGTTAATCATGATTATTCGTCGAGATAGATTATGCACTTCGACGGACACTTTTCTGAACACTTTCCGCAACTCATACACTTCGAGTAGTCGATGACGGGAAGATTGTTCACCATTTCGATTGCGTGTTCGGGGCAGATTTTTGCGCAAAGTCCGCAACCTACGCAACCGGTTTTGCACATTGCTCTGACGTCTTTCGCACCGCGTAGACAGTTCGAGCAAGCGACGTAAACTTTTGCTTGTTTGGGTATACGTTTGATGATTGCCTTCGGGCAAGCGACGATACACCTACCGCACGCGATACATTTCTCGTGGTCTATGTAGGCAAATCCGCCGTCGCGCACGTCGATAGCGTGTTCGGGACAACAGTCGGTGCAGGAGCCCATACCGAGACAACCCCATTTGCACTGTTTGCGCCCGCCTCCGAGAAGTTCCATACTTCTGCAATCGCCGTAACCCATATATTCGTACTTATCGGTCGCGTTGTTACCACCTCTGCAACAGACAACGAGTTTGGTTTCTTCACCGCTGACCGATACGCCGAGTATATCTCCGATTTGTTTTTTGTTTTCTGCGGGAGTCGCCGAGCAAGCGTCCACTTCCGCTTTTCCTTCTACGAGTGCCTTTGCAAAGTCCGCACAACCCGCATAACCGCAACCACCGCAGTTAGCACCCGAAAGTTTCTTGGTGATTTCACCTATTCTTTCATCTTCCTGCACCGTGAATTTTTTTCCGCATACCGCGAGCAGGATACCGAGCACGAGAGCGGTGACGAACAGGACGAGCACTGAATACAGTATCGTCATAGGATCGACGGTTGCGGCAGAAATTAACGTATTCATAATCGCATACCTCCTAACTAATCATACCGCTGAACGCAGTGAACGCCATTGCCATAATGGAGGCGGTGATGAGGGTGATGGGGAAACCTCTGAAAGGTTTGGGAACAAGGGTTATATCCATTCTTTCGCGGATGCCTGCAAGCAGGAGTATGGAAAGAGTGAATCCGCAACCGCTGAACACACCGTTCAAGAAGGATTGCAACAGACTGATGCCTTCCGCAACACCGTAGGACTGTATGTTGAGAATTGCGACGCCGAGCACCGCGCAGTTGGTCGTAATCAAGGGAAGATAAACTCCGAGTGCGCTATAAAGGGCGGGCATAAACTTTTTGAGCACCATTTCGACAAGTTGGACGAGAGCCGCGATGACGAGAATGAACGCTATTGTTTGCAAATACTCTATCCCTGCAACGACGAGCAGTTTTTGTATGAGCCAAGTGAATATGGACGCGATACCCATAACGAAGATAACCGCTATGCCCATACCGAGTGCAGTGTCGGTCTTTTTGGAAACGCCCAAGAAAGGACAGCATCCAAGGAATTGACAAAGCACGAAGTTGTTCACGAATATTGCGCCGATAATAAGGTAGAAATAACTCATTGTGCCACCTCCTCTGCGCCGTCAAGGTCGTTTTTCGCGTCTTCTATGTGAGCCGCCGCCTCTTCGAGTTTCGCTCTACGTTTCTCCGCATTCTTGTCCGAGATATAGTTGATGAGCGCCATCATAAGTCCGAACACAAGGAATCCGCCCGCCGGCATAACGAACACCGAAAGCGCGTAGTCGGGAGCAAGCGTAAGTCCAAAGGTCAACGAGCCGAGAGAGCCTGCGAATATCGTACCTGCGCCGATGAGTTCTCTGATGAAGCCCATTGCGGTAAGGGAGAGCGTGAATCCGAGTCCCATACCAAGACCGTCGAGAATGCTGTCGCCGACTTTGTTCGTGCTTGCGAACGCTTCCGCTCTTGCAAGGATGATACAGTTGACGACTATGAGCGGCAGATATATGCCGAGCGCACTATACAGTGCGGGAACGAACTTCTTGAGCAACATTTCGACGATAGTCACGAAAGTCGCTATGATGAGAACGTAGCAAGGGATTCTCACCTTGTCGGGAATTATGCTACGCAACAACGATACGAGCATATTCGAGCAAACCAAAACCACGGTCGCCGCAAGTCCCATGCCGAGTCCGTTGAAAGCGGACGTCGAAACCGCAAGCGTAGGACAGGTGCCGAGCACGAGTCTGAACACGGGGTTTGAGGTGATTATGCCGTTGGTCAAAATTTTGCCTTTATCTTTTGCCATAATCACGCCTCCTTATATGCTTTGTACGCACGCACCGCGGCGTCGACCGCGTTGTGATAACCGGTAGACGTGAAGGTTGCGCCCGAAAGTGCGACGACTTCTCCGTCCTTGAGGTCGGACAACGGGGACTTTTTGTAGAAAGTCAAACCGTCGATTTCGTCGAGGTCGAGCCCGACGTATTTTGCTTTGTTTGCTTTTTCGACTTTGTTGAAATAACCCGCGGTTTCACCCTGCTCGTAGACTACGACGTCTTTGATTACGCCGTCCACTCCGATATAGACGAGCATTTCAATGGTGCCGTCCTTTGCGCCTTTCCCGGTCGTGTAGTAGCAATAGCCGATTTCGTTTCCGTCCGCCGTCGCCACGAAACAGGAATTGACGTATTCGTCAAGCACTCTGTCTTCCGATTTTGCGATTCCGCCGACGTCCACTCCGAAGAAGGTTGCGACTTCTTTCATAATGGTTTCGTCGGGGTCCACGTAGGTAACCCAGTTCATAACGCCGAGAAGGATGCCCGCAACGAGTGCGATAGCGGCAAGTACTACGACGCATTTCACAAGGTCTTTCGTGAGAAATCTTTGTTTTTTTGGAGTGGTTGCAACTTGTTCAGTCATCATTCCGCCTCCTTTGCGTCTCTTTTGGCAAGACGCTTTTCTTCGATTTTTACGATAATTTCTTTAGGTTTCTTCGCGATATTCGTTCTGGGAGTGCCGAACGCCTTCGGACGAAGTTTTTCAAGGAGCGGAGTCGCGATATTCATAAGGAGTATTGCAAACGACACGCCCTCGGGGTACGAGCCGAACCGTCTGATGATGACGGTGATAAATCCGAGTCCTATGCCGAACAGTACGACCGCAAGAGTTGATTTCGGTGAAGTCGCATAATCGGTCGCCATGAAGAACGCACCGAACATAAGACCGCCGCCGAGCAAGAACGTCCAAATATATTCGCCAACGTAACCGGTATTCGCATAGAAGATTGCGGTGAACACCACGACGGATGCGATATAGATGACGGGGATACGGACGTCTATCGTGCGTCTAATAATAAGGTATACCGCGCCGATCAAAACCGCGAGCGTACAAACTTCGCCTGCGCTTCCGCCGATTCTGCCAAGGAACATATCGAGTGCGCTGAGTCCTTCCGCGGGGTTCAAACCTCTGGTCACGCCTTCAACGACCGAAAGCGGAGTCGCGGTGGTGATTGCGTCGGGAAGATTGATATTGACCGCTTGACCAAAGTAGGTGAACAAATTCGCTCCGTCGGACAGGTCGATAGGTGCGACGAATTTCGTCATAACACCCGTCCAACACAACATTACGAAGATACGTGCGGCAATGGCGGGGTTTGCGAAGTTTCTGCCTATTCCGCCGAAAAGCATCTTGACGACGAGAATTGCAAACGCCGCGCCGACGATCGCCACGTAGAAAGGCACGACCGCGGGCAAGTTGAGTGCGAAAATCATGCCCGTAACGATTGCGGACAAATCTCCGACCGATTGTTCTCTCTTGGTGATCACGTTGAAGAGCCACTCGCAAAATACCGCCGTCGCAACACTCAAAACCGTCAAGAAAAGCGGATAGAATCCGTAAATCAACACGGACGCGATGAGCGTAGGACAAAGCGCGATGATGACGTCGAGCATGACTTTTCTCGTGCTTGTCGGAGAGGTAATGTGGGGAGAAGTCGAAACTACGTATTTAGACATATCACTTTATCCCCCTTATTTTTATTTCCTTTTTGGAGAGCCTGATCGCCTGAACGAGCGGGCGCTTGGACGGACAACAATAGGAGCAAACTCCGCATTCGATACAGTTCATAACGCCGAGTTTCGCAGTGGTTTCGTAGTCGCCCGCGATGATTGCCCTTTCAATATCTCTGGGCATAAGGTTCATAGGGCAACGTTGAATGCACTTTCCGCAGTTGATGCACTGCGTGGTGCCGTCCGTATTAAATTCTTTCTTGGTCAAGAACAGAAGTGCGGACGAGCCTTTCGTGCATGCCACGTTCAAATCCGCCTGCGCAAATCCCATCATAGGACCGCCGCTGACAACCTTTTTGGTTGCGTCTTCGTCAACGCTACCGCGACAATGGTCGTAGATATAGGAATAGAGCGTGCCTGTGCGCACCCAGTAGTTTCCGATCTTGTCAACGCCTTTGCCCGACACCGTCATAGCACGTTTATAAAGCGGTTCGCCGAGTTCGATTGCTCTTGCAACTGCAAGTGCGGTATGCACGTTGGACACCACGCAACCGACGTCCGCAGGAAGTCCTCCCGGCGGGACTGCACGCTTCAAAATGGCGTAGATGAGTTGCTTTTCCGCGCCTTGCGGATATTTCGCAACAAGGGTAAGCACCGAAATATCTCCGCCTTCGGGGCATTTGTTCGCAAGAATTGCGATCGCTTCTTTCTTGTTGGACTCGACGCCGATATACGCTTTCTTGACGCCAAGTGCTTTCATCTCGTAGCGGACACCGCGGAGGAATTCGTCCGTGTGCTCGACGAGAAGTCGATAGTCGCAAGTTATGTAAGGCTCGCATTCCGCGCCGTTGATGATGAGAGAGTCAACGGGTTTCGACGGTGCGAATTTGACGTGAGTGGGGAAAGTTGCTCCGCCCATGCCGACTATTCCTGCTTCTTTTATGCGTGCCAATATCTCGTCGCGGTCGGGGTTTTCAAGGACGGGAAGGGAAACTTTGTCGTACTTGAAATCGTTGTCGATGACGATATGGTCCGCCTCGCCGCCGTTGGCGGTGGAAAGACGTTTTATCGCACTGACAGTCCCCGAAACGGGTGCGAAAACGTGAGCGGACACGAATCCACTCGCCTCGCCTATCATCTGTCCCTCTTTGACGTAGTCGCCGACTGCGACTATCGCTTTTGCGGGTGCGCCGATGTGTTGAGATAAAGAAACATAGAGTTTGTCAGGAATGCTGAAATCGTAAAGCGGACAATCCTTGGTGCGTTTGTTTGCGTTTGGATGTGTTCCGCGACGAAACGTTCTGTACATCTTATAGTTCCTTTTGCAGTTCTACTGCACGTTGTAATATCACGAAGCAAGACCGCTACCGCGCAAGCAAATGCGAAGATGCTCCGATTATGGTTATTAGTATTGATATTATATAATACTTTTTCAATAAAGTAAATACCCCATTTTAACTTTTTTTCAAGGTTTCGACGGCGAGAGAAAAAACCGCTACTAGAGAGAGAAACGCGCCGAATAAAACAGTCAAAATCTTATCCCCCGCGTCGAATGCGAAAAAGGAAGTTACCACCGACGACAAAAGGGCGGGAAAAAGCAAATAACCTATACGGTCAAAGGACACCAATCCGTTTTTCAAATGCAATCCGAGAGACACCGTCCCCGTAGGCACGAAAGCAAGCAAATTGACAAATTGCGCGGTGAGTTGCTCAACCCCCATAGCAAAGGTCAACAGCGGTATCGTGAGCGTACCGCCGCCCATTCCCATACCCGCAAGCACACCGCCCGCAAGTCCGCATAGAAGATAAAAAATCCAACCGTTTTTCATAAACTTATCATCCTTTTCAAGTCATTATTTTTTTGTTGTATGCGCAAAACTTTCACGCAGTTTAAGCCGTAAAACCACACCCGTTTATTCTAAAACCGAAAAAACACTCGGAGTTTTGAGAAATCGCAAAATCGGCGTTTTATATTGCATTTTGAGATAATAAACGCTTTGTTTTGTCAAAATATCATTTTGAGTCCTGCAAGCAACATAAGGAAATAAAACACGTAGCGGAGCGCGACGTTGTTCGCTTTTTTGAGGAGGAGCGCACCCGCTATTCCGCCTGCCACCACCCCGACAATCGTTGCGGGAAATATGGAGTAGTCGTAACTTCCTTTGAGCGCGTACACCACCGCACTGACCGCGCATAAGGGCAGGATAATCATGATTGCGGTTGCGTGGGATTTCTTTGCACTCAAGCCGTAAAGATAACTCAAAATAGGCACGACGAGCATTCCCCCGCCTGCCCCGAAAAGTCCGTTGACCGCGCCCACTACGAGTCCGAAAAATACCGCGAACGACTTCTCTTTCATACCGCTCTTTTCGTTGCTCTTTTTGAATTTCGACGGGTATTCAACCACAAAAAGTCCGCTGTTCATAATTATATTTTCTTTAATTTGCAAGAAAATATGAAATACGTTTGCCAAATTATTGATTTTGTTATATCATATCATAGCCTATAATTATATATAACGCGCGGACAACGCGTGCAAATAAAATTCGCATCACAATTAGGCATAAAGGAAAGTATGAAAAAGAAAAGACTGACTTTATTAGCACTCATGACCGCACTTCTTATGGTGCTGTCCCTCACCCTCTTCGTCGCGTGCAACAACGCGGAAGCACCCGCAGCCACCCCCGAAGAAGAAACCAAAATCGAGGCAACCGAAGGACTCTTGATTTCCAACTCCGATTTCAAAGTCGTGGATACGTCCTCTTCGACCTATCCCCTCTCCATAACGGACTGGAAAGGCGCTTCCATGTACAGTAGCGGTTCTTATCCCAAGGGCGTCATCGCAGGCGCAATCAGCCTTGAAGAAGCGCTCTACTCCGCAAACGCATCCGCATGGAAAGACGAAGATAAGACCATCTACAATCTTCTCAAGTCCCACTATTCTTCCGCAGAAGGCGCGGTCAACAACGCGCTCATGATTTATATGCCCAAGAAAGCGGATATCGTCGATGCAAGCAAGGACGACTACGGTCCCACCGCATACGGCTACACTTCCGCATCCTTCTCTCTTGAGGCGAACAAATACTACAAACTCTCCGTTGACGTTCTCACCTACGGCATCCAAGGCACCCTTGACGACGAAGGCAATCAAAGCGCATCCGCCAATCCCGGCGCAAGAATTTACGTTTCTTCCAACGCGTATGCGGAATTTGCAAACGTCAACACCAACGGCGAATGGAAAACCTACACCCTTTATATCGAAGGCGGTGCGGAATCCGCAACCTCTCTCACCGTGCAACTCGGTCTCGGCAAATACACTTCCGAATACACCAACGGTCTTACGAGCGGTTACGCATTCTTCGACAACGTGAATCTCGTTGAAATCGAAAACACCGAATATGCGACCGCAAGCGCAACCGAATTGAACGGCAACGCAAGCGTCACCGCGGCACAATTCCGCGAAAGCAATCAAACTCTCACCGTCAAAGTCCCCAACGGTCGTTTCGATTTCGGCACCACCAAAGTCGGCACTTCCGCAACGGCTTCCAACTGGTCTGTCGTCACCGACGGCAACGCACCCACCGGTCTTGGCAAAAACGGTATCATCGACGTGTCCAAGTTTGACGAAAATTACTCCGACTACGCTTCCACTCACTACGAGAAAGCAGGCGAAGGCGACGCAACCATCAAATATCCCGCAAACTACTTGACGTCCAACGACTTCCCCAACACCATCAAAACTTTCGGTGACAACAGAATCGGCACCAACGTCTATATGCTCTCTCAACAAAAGATGACCGCAAACGGTCTCAAATCTTCCAAGAATATAGTCGTCGAAAAAGGTAAATTCTACGCAATCTCCGTGTCCGTCTTGACTTATAGCGTGCACGGCGCGGGCGTTACTCTCAAACTCTCGGGCGAAGGCAAAGATATTCTCATCAAAGGCATCGGCGCAAATAGAACGGACGACCAATTCCAAGACGGCTACTACGGCGGCACCGCAATCGGCACCAACGGCGCATGGACGACTTACACCTTCTATATCGCGGGCAATCAATATAAGAACACTTCTTACGCAATGTCCTTGTGGCTCGGCACCGGCAACACCTACGACAACTCCACGGTGACCTATACCGAATACGAGAGCGCAACCAAATTCAACGAAAACCAAACCACTTACAAATCCAACGGCACTTTCGCAACCGGTTGGGCATTCTTTGACGAAGTCAACCTTGCAGAAATCACCGAAGACGCGTGGACGAACGTAGGCGCACTCACCGACTACGAAGTCGACCTTGAAAGCGATAGCTCCGCAAGATACGCAAAAGTGGACCTCTCCACCGTCAACCTTTTCGACGGTAGCGCAATCTCCGCAAACTTCCAAAACGTTTCGGACAATGCGGCGGATTACGACAACAACACTCTCGGCACCCCCGCAGGCTTCTCTGCAAGTAGCCTTCTCGACGAAATCGGCAACGACGATACTCTTCCCGTCGTCGACGTTACCGCAGGCGTAGTCAGCCTTGCCGCAGATGCAAACTTCACTCAATACGGCGTCGAACACCCGGGCACCCCTTACGCAATCGAAAGCGAACGCGCCCTTATGTTCAAGTCCAACGCGGCGGACTCCTACTTCCTCTTTGAAACCGACGAATTTGCGGTCTCCAAGAACGGCACTTATCGCATCTCTCTCTGGGTTAAGACGGTAGGTATCAAGTCCACTTCCGGCGTTTATATCTGTCTCGTTGACGGCGAAGGCAACGACAAGTCTTCCTTCACTCTCATCAACACTTCCACCTACGACGATGACAACGTCGAAACCACCACTTGGAAGGAATACTCCTTCTACGTGAAAGGCAACGAACTCGAAGCACAAAACCTCTCTTTGCGCATCACCTACGGCACCGGCAATCGTTGGTCCTCTTCCACCCTTGCAAACGGCGTAGCGTTCGTGTCCAATATCAGCATGACCGAAATCGAATACGACGATTATGCGGACGTCTCCACCGGCAACACCGTCAAGGCAGTAAGCCTTGCGTCTTCCGCGGCATCCACCTCCCCGTCCTTCACCAACGGCAGTTTCTCCAACTTCAACGTTTCGGACACCAAGTGGACGGACGGTAACGTCGCTCAAGGCGACCTTGCGAAGAATAACTACGCAGGCGTGCCTTCCAACTGGACCATCAACGACTCCACCTACAAGCCCAACGGCGACGACACGGACGACACCAACACCTACAAAGAAACCTACAAGGACGATGCAAATCTCGTTGCAGGTATCGTAAAACTCGACAAACAAGCGGACAACGACAACTACTACGACGCAAGCGAACAAATCAAAGCGTTGTTCGGCGACTCCGTCGCAACGTCCTTCAACACTCTCTACGGTGCGGAAGACGACACCTACTTCGAGAATGCGGAACGCATCGGCGCACCTTACGTCCTTGCGTTTGCAGGACTCAACGGCAAGAAGTACACCCGCTCCTTTGCGTCCGGCACCTTCTCCGCTTCCGCAAACAACAACTACAAACTCAGCGTGTGGGTTAAGACCTTGGAAGCAACCACTTTCAGTATCTATCTCACCGGCGGTTCGAGCGGTAGTATCGCAGAAAACACCAACTTCGTAGTCAAGACCGTCGGTTCCACCGATTGGACTGAATACACCTTCTATATCCAAGTCGGTTTGACCAGCGTTTCTTCCTTGAAACTCCGCCTCGGCATTGGCTACGACCAAGCAATCTCCGGCGATCTCGGCGACGTCGCGGACGAAGCGTCTTCCGGTATCGTCTTGTTCGACAACGTCACTCTCACCACCATGACCGACGATGAGTTCAACGCGCTTTCTCTCAACAATAACGTCGATAGAAAGATCACCTACCTTACCGACGGTTTCGACACCGCTTCCGATAACGTAGCGTCCAGAAGCGAACTCTCCACTCCTTCCGGTTGGTCGGGATCCGCAGACACCGAACAATCCGCTTCCGACACCAAGGGCGGCGTCATCTATGCGGATGCAAGCGCACTTCCCAAACACGATATCGACTCCGCAGACCTTGAAGACGATCTCTACAAGGACATCTTGAGCGAAATGGGACAAACCGTCTCTCTCTTCGGCAAGACCTATAAGCAAAGCAACTACAAGATCGAGCAAAGCGACATCGATAGCGCAAAGGCAACCTACCCCGGCAAGACCGATGCGGAAATCGAAACCATTCTCCAAAAACGCGAAATGTACGCGGATATGAAGGCAAACTACATCTCCGCAAGCGATTTGCTCTCAATGAAGGATGCGAACGGCAACGACGTTTCTTCCGTCATCGGAAAGAACTTCCTTGTCATCAACAACACCGCGCCCAGCTCTTATCTCTACACCAGCAACAGTTACACTCTCAATGCGGAAACCTTCTATAAGGTAAGCGTGTACGTGCGTACGTTCAAAGCAACCGGCGCAGGCGCAAGCGTTGAGTTCTATCTCGGCTCCGCAAACGATAGCGAAAATCCGCTCGTCTTCGAAGGTATCAAGGCTGAAGGCTGGACGGAATACACCTTCTACGTCAAGACTCTCGACGATAAGGTCACTTCCGCAACTCTCAAACTCCAACTCGGTGACTACGACGCGGACGACGAAACCAAACTCTCAAGCGGTTACGCAATGTTCGACGCTATCACCTTCGAAACCGTGACCGAAGAAGTCTACGACAATATGAAGGCGCAAGCAGATGCAGGCACCCTTGCTTCCACCGTCAAAGTGCGCGAAGTCAAACCCGCATCCCAAACCGGTGACACCGAAACCAAAGTCGACGACACCACCGAAACTCCCGAAGCAAGTTCCTTCAATCTCGTCAACCTTGCTTGGATGATTCCTTCGATCATCATCGCAGTCGCAACCATCGCCGTCGTAATCGTGTTCTTCGTCAAGAAGTACCGCAAACCCGCGAAAGACAAAGTGCTTGCCGAAACCAACACCGAAGCAATCACCGAAAAACGCGACAAATACGAGGACTACAACGAATAATCAATCCTCATCCCCCAACACCCCAAGGCTCGTCCCCGACGAGCCTTTTTCATACAAAAAAACAGGAAAAGGATTCCCCTTTCCCCCACCATTTCCCCCCACAAAAAAACCGCCCTCTCGGACGGTTTTTTGCTTAATTAAACACATATATTATACTTTGTAATTTTTTAATTCGAACCAACGGCTAAGATTACCGTGTGCGTCTGCCGTTTTAATCGCTTTTTCCAAAAAATTCTTTCTCTCCTCGCTTGTCTTTTTGTCATTATCATTAGCGAAGACGCATATACTTAATTTTCCCTGATCGTCAATACTGCACCCTACGTTGTATCTCAAGCCCTTTCCCTTTAGTGTTGGCTTATAATATTTTATATTTTCTTTATCAATGTCTACGTTTTTAGGTTGTACGCTCCCCTTTAAATAATAAAAATCCTTGCCAACATTTGCTTTTTGCATTGCTTCGCTTTCTAGTATTTTAATGCTATACACTGTTCCGCCAACCTCGAAATCACATTCGTTGTTTTCCTTATTAACCATATAGTCCGCCTCGGTGTCATAATAAGATCCTTTTAGATTTCCCTTGCTCGAAATTATTTTATAACCATTTTCATTCTTTTCTTTGTTATAATAACTAAATGCATAACAATTAGTAGTTATCATATCATTTTCATAACCGGCAGCCGCTCTGGCAATAAAATTTGAATTGTTTATATAATTCAACGGCGTGTTCTTTAATGCATCTTCCAAAAATGAAATGTCTACCTTCACCATTAGATTGCTCAATTTACGCTTCACTGTTTCCTCAATCATATCTCTGATATAAGACAAATGACTGGAATTGCCCAATAAAACAAATGCGACGTCTGCCTCATTATTTTTTACTTCTATTGTAATTTCTTCTATAAATTTTTCAAATTTGGTTTTTAAAGTGCCCAAATCACGTTCTTCTGTAACAATAGTATCGTTTTCAATATACTCACCAATTTTCTTACTGAGATATATATTATCATAACCAGTTATCTTACCATCTTCGGCATTTCCGGTGAAAATCCATTTTTTGCGTTTTGCTATAGTATCCGGACGAAGGTGAGCGGGATTTAATTCGCCTTTATGAATGCCTCCATTTTCTCGTTCCCATTCCAGGCTTTGATCCCCGAGAACTAGATCGATGCTTTTCCCCCCAAAATTGCATGTCGTTTGACCTTCACACAAATATTTGTGTGTTTTTTCATCCAATTTCAAAAAAGCCAAATCGGTAGTTCCAGCACCCACGTCAATTGTACAAACTTTTTGTTTCGGCGATCCATTATTTTCCAAGCAGATATTTTTTAGCAAATCTGCCGCTAGCGCTGCTTCGCTTATAGCTTTAACCTCTACATTTGCTCCGTCTACCTTTAAATTAAACGCACTGCCTACTATGCGTGCAATCTCATTCTTGTAGTTTTCTTCTTCGTTGGAATTTAACTCATCTTTCCCCGGATAGCCCATATTGACGACTAATTTATAATCGTTTAAATTAATTCCATTAGCGCGGAATTTATCTATTATTTTATCTACTACATGCCAAATAAAGTTATATACTAATTCTTTAGTTTCGAAATCTTCATCTAGTGACGTGATATTATTAAATAACTTTACTTGTTTCACATTTTTTCTCATGAGCGTTTTTATCGATTGTGAAGGCGATAATATATATACGCTCCCATTAGAATAGTCTGTATCTATTTTATCAACCGCATTTGTGCCTGATTCCACTACGTATTTTTTGCCATCATGCTGCTCTACAATGTTTTCTTTTTCATTGGCATCGGCGCTTCTTAAACATACCGTTGTCGGAATTCCATACGGACAGTTGGCAAAATCAATTTGATGATATTCATTATCCAAAACATAACCTGCACTGCAGTATTGAGTGCCAATGTCGATGCCTATCGTAATAATTTGTTTCATTCTTGTATTCTCCTTTCTGTTTTTACTTTTGCTTTGCGAACCACGAAAGTTCCACATTTTTTCCCGGGTTCCACAATTTGAGTTATGTAACCATAATTTTTCTCCCCGACTTCTTCCATGCACGCGCAATCAATTTTCTCCCCTATTTGTGGATAATAATTGGGCAATCTTTCAACAATACAAATTTCTTCTCTCAAAATTGCTTTTAAAACATAATCAATATCATCACAAGAATATTCTACTCCTCTTTCAATATAATCATGTTTAAGCGTTTTTCTACAGTCTTCGGTATATCCAATCAAATTGCTTAAAGAAATGCCTGCATCGCCGTAGTGCTTTTCTAGCTTCTTTTCCACCTCGACGTTGCGCCTATGTTCTTCTTCATATTTTGCTATCATATCATTGAGAGATGCAATTTCTTCGTTTTTTTGCGCGATCAATTCATCAGCAGTCAAATGAGCAACACCTTTGGCGCAATCTTTTTGCCGAGCCTTATTATTGAGTGCAGATGCCAATGCGTTTTGTTCGCATTCGAAACTCCAATGCTGCTTAACACACACACATAAGGCACATACAAACGCCATTGTCATACACGATAGTCCCACTATCAAAACTATTGTCAACAAATCCATATTTCCTCCTTAATCAGCAAAAATACTTATCTTCGCGCTTAAGTGTGAAGCCGTATTTTTTCCAAAATGCTTCTCTTTTTCCTCTTTCTATGCCCTTAAAACATCCGTCTTCAATTGTTTTCACATACTTCATTCCATATAGTTTTATCCATTTCCGATTATTGCTAAAATCAAACAGCCCTTTGCCCAATGTATAATGTGGTTCACCTTTCTCATTTGGATTGCTGAGAGAAAAAACCTCCAATTTTCCATAATATTTGTTAATTGCGCTCCCACCTTGTGATGTGCCAATTTTTTGTATATTATTTTTGACTAACACGCGTTTTATACTCGTTAAACCATGTTTGTTCATCGAATCATCCAATACCGATGATGCTAGAACGTGAAGTTCCGAATTTATACTCTTATCGTCCTTTATAATTTGAATATTATCTTCGTCATCATTATCTTTTCGGCCACAGACTGCACATATGTAATATGGTTTTTCTCCTTCTTCACCTCTTTTGTATGTGTCAAACGAATGGTATGATCCGCATCGAGGGCAAATTTCATAGCGAGGGTCGAGCTTTTGCGACGAGATAAGTTTTTTTATCCGTTCCAGTTCTTCTTTTAATCGTCTTACTTCCTCTTCTAGTTCGTTAGTTTTATTGCTGACTTCTTCCAAAGAATTTTTCAATGAATTAATATAATCCATTGCATATTCCATGAATTCTATTTGCCGACCTTCTAATGCATCAATTCTTACTTTGTGCTCTTCTAAGATTTTACTTGCGTTAGCAACTTGAGAATCCAAATTTTCGACTTTTTCAAGTCGTTTTATTATGTCGTCAGAAAATCTTCCCCAAGCATCCGACAGATTAGCAACCGTCGCTTTAATTGCCGACTCAAAATCATTATGGTGTTTTATTTGCTGATCTAATTCACCCTTGATTTCTTTTATTATTTCTTCTTTGCTCTCCGCAATTTTAATAAGCAAATATTTATCTATTCGAGTCTCAAGCTTCGCACGCTCAACTTCGTTCTTCTTATCCGACTCTTTAATTTTATTTTTTACCCACAGTTTAGAAACACCATTTCGAACAATATTCAGCGCCAATCCAAAGAGGTTGCCCCCTATTACAACACTATTAGTAATGTCACCATTAGAATTATTGCTGGGCTGTGATGACGAGTTCTCTTTGTTGTTTTCTTTCGACCTGCTATTTGCTGCTTGTGTATTTCTATCAGTTTGTTGTTCATCATCCAAAGTAGCAGTAGAGTCATCGACTATAGAAAAATCTGCGACGCCGTCAGTTTTTTTATCGCTTTCGCTTATTGATTGGTCGTCTTGATAATCTTCAACCTGACGAAGACAAGAGTAGTCGTCATTCGTTTGCGCTGTGTCTACCGCATTCAAAGTGATGCCGTTATCTTCACCGCCAACTAGATTTTTATCCTGTTGTGCAGACTCAACTTCCGTCTTCTTATTCTTTCGTTGTGGAAATATCTTGCCCAGTTTTTTCATTATTTTCATTTGTATTTTCCCCTCCATTGTTCACCGTTTTATTAATAATAACACCGCACGCTTTGCCGTCAATAATAATACTATTCTTTACTTCCCTAAAAGCAATAGCGGGGTTTTTAGTTTTTAATGATTTTGCGGCTTCATTGTTGACCTTGGTCTTTTTCTTGTCATCAATGCGTTCATATACAGAAAACGCTCCACCGTTTATAAAATCTGCCACACCTGCGACGGTGCAAATAGCGGAACAAATCGTCACTCCGCTCTCTCCCAAAAAACATTTTATTGAATCAATCAACAAGCATATTGCCGCCGCCGCGAAAATTACAGAGGATACTATGAAAACTACGGCAAAGGCAATGAGCCTCTTATGGTTCCGACTTTGCATTGTATCATAAACCTCAATAAGATCTTCGCCAAAAATTACAACGTCTTCTTTCTTTTTATCAGCTTCTTTTTTTTCAAAATACGTATTGGCATATTGCGACGTTCTTGTGTTTATGTCGCTCTCAATCGAGATGAGCCTTTTTTCGACTGTTTCGACGCTGTTGTTTTTTACGTATTCTTCAAGCGACTGCTCGCCGAAGTCAAGCGAACTCAAATCGCTTATATCCGCCGTTTTTGGCAAACCGGTAGCGATAAGTTGTATCAGATCTTTGTGTTCTTTCACTTTTTTATACTTGTCTGAATTGACAGGCAAATACTCGTTATCGACTTTTGTAAGGTTGTCGAGTGCTTTCAACAAGTCGATTTTTGTTCTGATTTTAGTTTGTTTCATTTGTAATCTCTCCCTTTGGTTTTTTAGTCGCCGAATAGGTCGTCGATGATGTCTTTCGGGACGTCGTTGTCCGAAGAGGTTTCTGGTTGATCTTGTTCGGCCGTTTCGGGGGTTGTGTCGATGGTAGAATCGTCGCAACCGCCGTTGTTGTCGGTTTCGTCGGGGCAATCGGGTGCGACTTCGCCGTCATCATCCCCGCCCGTTGCGTTGAGATAGCGCAATGCTCTATCCGTAAGAGTGCGACCTTTGCCGTTCACGTCGATGAACCCTATCTTGATGAGATATTTTTCGTACTCTGATTGATACTTTTTCGAATCCAAGCCGACTCTTGCGGCGAGAACATCCACGCCCATACCGTCCGTTTCTTCGAGGGTATGCAGGATTTCAAGGTCCTTATCGGTGAGCCCCATGGGGTCGATGCCTTTCTTCTCAAAGTATGCGAGAGCGACGTCGAGGTCGATATGGAAGGAGGTACGCATACCGTCGTCGTTATAGAGCGCCTTATCGAGTCCGTCGACAAAGGAATTGACGTAGCGGATTGCACCGCGACTTCTCGGAATACAAACTTCGATTGCGTCGTCGGATATGGTCAAGCCCTTGGACGCGACCTTATTCCTATATATACGTTTGAGCTCGTCGTTCGTGTAGTCGACAAGTTGGAACGTGAGTCCCAAGCAACGGTTCTTTATCGTGGGCAGGACGCCTTCGTCGTTGGTCGTCGCGCCGATGAAAGTGAAGTTTTCAATCGGTATTCGTTTGATATTACCGTTCAAGTCGGGCGGCGACACGAACACTCTATCGTTGAGCAATGTCAAAAGTGCGGACTGCAATTCGCGACTCAACATATGTATTTCATCGAATGCGATGACGACGGGCTTATTGATTTTGGACACGCGGATGAGAAAGCTTTGCATCTTCTTCAACGTTTGTTGCGTGTTGCCCATTTGCGAGCAGTCGAAAGGCTCGTATTCCGCGCCCAACTCCGCCGCAATCAATTTCATAAGAGTGGTTTTCCCGAGTCCGGGATTGCCGAACAACAGGATATTGTCAAGGTTATGACGTCCGTTTGTTTTCGCGATTTTGATTTCGCGTTTCAGTTCCCTAACCACACGCTCTTGACCTATGAAGTCGTCAAGGCTATCGGGGGTGTATTTAGGATTTATTTTACCGTCGTCGAAAGTGCTATCAGCTCCCGATGCAACGGCGCCGATTTTCGGTTGATTGGCGGGCTTTTTGCTTTTTGCGACAGGTGCGCCAACACCGTTTGCACTCGGTTTTGCCGTGTTAGAACCCGCATTTTGAGGTGTTTGAGGAACGTTGCCGTTCAATATATCGGAGAACGACGGAGCGTGCGCGGATGACGGTGCAAGCCCGAAAAACGCCCTTACTCTTTCATCCTTTAGTCCGCAAACTTTGATGATATTGACGACGTTGTCAAAACCCTCGTATTGCGCTCTGCACTTTATGCGCTCCATATTGGTACTCTGCTCATAAAGTTCCTTTACGTAGTTAGAAATTTCCGTGATATTGTTTATCACGATAAGGCTATTGGAATTATTACCCGTTTTTGCTAGTTCGCGCGCCTGAACGTATAGGTCGCGGATTTTTTCTAGTATCATATTAACCTCATAATTGTATGTCGTATTTTGCGCACCACTTATCAAGCAGTTTATCGATGGTGCACATAGGCGTTGCGTTGGATATGCCCACTGCTTCACATACGTGATTTCCGCGAATAACTTCTGCGGTAGTGGAGCAATTGATGCCGATACATTCGCCGTCGGGGTTGAACACCGGCGAACCGGAGTCGCCCTTATTCAACGGTACGGTGGTGACGAGAGTCCCTTTCGTGAACTTGATTATACCGCTTATCGGAGCAAGTCCCATGGAAAGTCCGTTGCCTATCGACAACACTCCCATACCTTGAGACACTCTTTCGTAGTCGTCAATGCGTTTGACTGCCGTAACTCCGTCCATCTCGGTCGGATCGTATTTGCAAAGCGCAACGTCGTTCTTTTCGTCCGCGTCGATCAATTCTATTTGATACGATTTCGACTGTCCGAACGGAGTAGCGTATATGATTTTGCAATACTCATCGTTGTTTTCGTCGTACACCACATGGTGATTCGTCAACAGATAGCCGTTTTCGGATATGCTAAATCCGGTCCCGCTAAAGCACTCACCGTTCCGCAGTGAGCAACGGATTGACATTACGGACGAACAGTTGTTGCGAAAAACCTTTTCCGTCCAAAGCATATCGTCCGAAGTCGCACCGCGCTTATTTTCGGTCGGCGCTTCTTTCTTGGCGGTTTCCGCAATGCAAAACCACGCTTTAACCTTTTGGTTCACGCCGTTCTTGTAGAGTTCGGAAGAAATATTTTTGAACTCGACAACTTTGGCGTATATCTTTGCACGCTCGGACGGACTCTTTGTGATTTTGTACAATTCAAGCAAAGACTCCATGCATTCAAGCACGCAATTTCGTGCGTTTACTGCATCTCCGCGCGTCGCGTACGATTTTGCCGCAACGTAAGCGTTTTTCAGTTTTTGGTCAAAGTTCGTTCCCATCAGGTACGTTTTAGTTGTCCATATCGTCGAGCCAACGTTGCACGTGCGCAGGAAGCGGAATACCGTTTGCCTCGTCTTCTCTTGCCTTTTGCTCGTAAAGCGCAAGATATTCTGCAAGGTCCATATTGGCGGCGTAGGCGTCGTAACTGAACAACATTTCGTCGGTGATAGAATTGATGTAGCGTTTCATCACGAACTCGCAATCTTCCCGAGTTATACGATCGCTCACAACCTGACCGGTTGTGCGCAATGCGTCGATTTCACGTTTGAGCGGTCTGTTGATAATCTGTTTGCAGATCGCCTTAATATCGCCGCCCGAATAGCCCTCAAATCGCTCTGCAAGCCATTCAATAGTCACGTCGTCGTCGCAGGGGACGTCGATACGGTCTTTGACTTTCTCGTCCTTCCCGAGAGCAAGCTCGATAAGTCTTGCACGCGCCTCGAAATCGGGGAGCGGGACGTAGATTTGAGTGTCGAAACGTCCACCGCGCTTAACCGCGCTATCGAGTACCCACGGACGATTGGTTGCCGCGATGATGATACGAATTTGATTGGGTTTCGTGGATGAAGTGAACCCGTCCATATTCGTGAGCAACGTCGTCAACTGCTCTTTCGTATGGCGACTTTCGTCGTCGTCACGGCTTGCGGCGATTGCATCGATTTCATCGAAGAATATGATACATTTGTCGAACTTTTTGGCTTGTTCGAATATCTCCGCTATGATTTTCGCGCCGTCGCCGACGAGATTCGCCATGACGTCTTTCACTTGAACGACCGCGATTTTGCAACCGAGAGTACCCGCCAAGCACTTGACGATATGCGTTTTTCCGCATCCCGGAGGGCCGTACATCAAGATTTGCAAGCCGACTTCCTTTCTATACTTCCGATAGATAGGAGCATATTTTGGAGACATAGGCGCCAAGACGTTCACGGTGAACTCGTCTTTGAGCGGTTGCAATCCTGCTACGTCGCGCAAAGTGAGTTTGGGTATATCCGCGCCGAACCAGTCCGTAGACTTTATTTTGTCTTCGGACGGATTGTTTGCATTCGACTTTTGTTGCAACGGCGCAACGTTCATGCCCGCAACCCACTCTTTGATGGGCGTGGAACTTGACGCATAGTAATCTTTCACTTGCTTCGGAAGATCGTCTCTTGCGCATTGAGATCTTGCGATTTTGATGATCTCGTTTGCAATGCGCAAAGCGGATGCACTGTCCCCCAAAGTGCGATGTTGATTATAGATTTCAATGAGTGCTACGTAGGACTCTTTGATTGAATCTGCCATCTTTGTTCTTCCTCGTCAGGTTAGTTTTTCTTGTTTTCTTCGTCTATCATTGCGGTGATAGCGTCGATACCTGCGGAAACGTCCGCTCCGATACCGGAAGCGACGGGAGCAACCGAATTGTTGCTAACTTTTTGTGCAAGGCGTCCTTCGCGAGCAAGTTTCTTTTGTTCGATTGCTTGAGCCGTTTTGGAATCAATCTTCCTGCCGAGTTTTTCGTTCAACACAAGCTTACTGAACTTGTCGTCGGCGGACATTTCGCTTCTCAAATCTTTGAGAGATGCGCGTGCATTATCAAGAGATTTTCTGAATGCAACCATATCCTTTCCGATTTTGGGAAGATTGAGACCACTGGACAAATCCTTGCAGCACTTCATCGCGTTGGGCAAGCATTTGAGTTTTCCGAAAGCTCTTGCGCTCACTGCGGATTCGCGAATTCTCACTTCGACGAACGAAAGATTGCGCGAAAATTCTTCGAGCTCGACTTGGTCTGCGATGAGTTGATCGCTATATTCCGTTTCGCCGAGTTCAAACGCTTGGTCGATCCACTCGTCGTATTGTTTCACAAGGCTTTCAACGGATTCGCGTGCCTCGATGATGGTAGCCAAACTCTTTGCGATGGTTTCTTCTTTTTTGAGTTCTTTGTCGATTTTGCTCATAGTGTATTCCTCCACTTAATTATTTTTTAGTTATTATTTACGACGTTGTTCACGTTGCTCGTTTCATTCACAACGGTCGCCGTAACGGTTGCGGTATCCGATTCAAATTCCGCCATGATTGCGTCAATGTCATCCTCGTTGGGTGCATTGCGTTCCATGAAATTTGCATTTTCGATATCGCGTGTATGCAATTGTTCTTTCAATTCTTTTGACGAAAGCATTGACTTTTTGTTTGCCACGTCAAGCACTCTGATGAGTTCCATCAAGAGTTCGTTAAGTTTTTCGCGCTTTAGATCTCTGACGAGATCGGGCAATTTCTTCTCGGGAATTTTGCGGACGATGATTCTATATTGTTCTCTCATCATCAACGAATCCAAGATATCAACCAACTTGTCGAAAAGATCGACGGTTTCGCGGAACATAAATTCATTGCCTTTGAATATTTCGATTTTATCGCGAATCTTCTTCACTTCGCGTGCGAGCGCGCGCTTCTCTTCTTCGTCGGTTGAGAGTTTACCTTTCTCCAAACAAACTTTCAATTGAGCATTATCGCGTTCGAGTTCGGCATTGACTTCGTCGAGTTTGTCTTTATAACGGTCGCGACACAACGTAACGACGTTGGTTTCATAAACTGCCTTACGTTCGATCCTTGGGGTTTTCTTTGCCATTGATATATCTCCTTGTTGTATATTCGGTTTTGTGCGCCTCTTATATGTGCGCTCGCGTGCGCATTAGGCGCTTATATGCGATACACGCGTTTCGCTATCGTTCAAAACAACGCAAGAAATGCGCCGAGAACGTGGGCGATAGTTGTTATTGAGTTGACTTCTTTTTGGTTTTCGGGCAGAAACATTTCCTCTCGGGTCGCCCGATAAATCTCACGTCGTAGAAATAGACGACGTAACTTTAACTTTTTTGTCAAAATTTTGCAGACGATATTTTTTCGTCGTGCTTTCCATTGTCCCCTCACTGATGGAACGATGCATTCTATCTCGAACAC
Organism: uncultured Bacteroidaceae bacterium; assembly: GCA_964550635.1. Taxonomy (GTDB): domain Bacteria; phylum Bacillota; class Clostridia; order Christensenellales; family CAG-917; genus RGIG4097. The sequence goes on along the minus strand of CAZJZV010000008.1, from coordinate 32,512 downwards.
ATCGGATTTGTTTTGCCAAACACGGTGGCAGTGGTGTGTTTCAAGCGCGATAAATGCGCTCGTTGGTCCATAAACGAATTTCTTCGTTTCTATAATAATAGCACAGCGAATTAAAAAACTCAATACCTAAAATTAAAATTTTTAATAAATTTTTATTTTCTCCGCAGAATCGGATTTTTATACGCAAATATTTTCAAATTATATATTTTCACCAATTTTATACACAAAATATGCGCCAATATTCAAAATGCGCATTTGCTAAAAAATAAGAAAACGTGGAAAATATTAATTTTCTTATTAAAATCGATAGCGATTCAGGTCGACGTAATACGTGAGAATGCCGTTGTCGAGGCGGGTGGAGACTTCGATGCCGTCGGTGCGGAGAAGGTCGGCTTGGGCTTCCGCGCCGCCGAAGGCGAATTTTTGGGCAAGCGCGCCGTAGCGGTTCACTACCCTATAACAAGGGATATGTTCGGGATCGGGATTTGAGTGCAGGGCGTAGCCGACTGCGCGCGACGCTTTGGGGGAGCCGCACATGCATGCGATTTGACCGTAGGTTGCGACTTTGCCTTTCGGAATTTTCTTCACCTGCTCGTAGACGAGATCATAGAAACTCATATGGTTATTATTTGTAATTATAAACCTAATATTCTCTCCGCGTTTTGGTGGAATACCTTTTCTTGATCGTCCGCGGAAAGCATAGATTTAAGGTTGACAATCTCTTTGCCTGCGTCGCTCCAAGGGGAATCCGATCCGAACAAAATCTTGTCCGCGCCGTGTTTTTCGACGATTGATTTGAATTTTTCTTCGCCGTAGTATTCCGTGCCCATAGACGTATCGAGATAGACGTTCGAGCCTGCCAAATACTTCTCGACGTCATCCCATTGACTCTGACCGCCGAAGTGAGCGCAAACCATTACGCCACCGCGCAACTCTTCTGCGACGTGTGCGAATCTTTTCGGGGACGTGTTCAACTCGCCGACGGATATGGGATCGTAGCCTGCGTGTTGGACGATGATCAAGCCCTTTGAAAAAGCGTAGTCGTAGAAACGGAGCATATCGTCGCTATCGCAAACAAAGCGTTGATATTCCGCATGGAGTTTTATGCCTTTGAAACCGAGAGAGCAAACGAAGTCGATATCTTCCTTGTAATGCTCGGACGGATAGACACCCCCGAAAGGAACGATCTTATCCGACTCGAGAGAGCGCGCCCATTCGTTCGTTTTGAAGACCTGTTCTCTTTTTGTAAGCACGGGAAGGACGACGGACTTATCGACGCCCGACTTCTCCATAAACGATAGCAAACCGTCCCTAGTCAAATCGTGGGACGGAGTGTACAAACCCTTTGCGTTTGCGGTGAGAGAAGCGTATGCACGCGGAGCAAGCGCATCGGGGAAAATATGTGTGTGAAAATCAATAACCATAGTTTAACGACCTATTTTCGACAGATAAAAGCGGTTTTTGTTATTTTGCGAATTGCGCCTTGAGTTTGACGAAATACTCGTCGAGATACCTCTTCAAGACTGCCATTGACTTGTCGTAATCCGCTTGCGACGTTTTGAGCCACGGGTCGGGGATCGGAGTATACTTACCTTCCGCGACTTCGGACAGGGTGATATACTTGCTCCTGCAACTTGCGGGAGTGAGCAATTTGTGAAAGCGCGACATACCGATGATGATATCCGCTTCTTCAAATCTATCCCTTGCGTTCGACTTGTGCGACGGTTTGTGGCGGAGCAATTCTTCTTCGCTAAACCCTTCGTTTTTGAGAGCAACAACTGCTTTGGGGAAGATTTCTTTGCTATGGTTGAGCACCGCCGACGACGAGATTTCTATCCCTGCGCGCGAAAGGACGTCGTCCTCCGCGACCATGCGACGGAGCATAAATTCGCAGTACGGACTGCGACACACGTTTGATGAACATACGAACAAAATTTTCATATTTCGATTGTACCATTCCTTGAATTAGTAGTCAACGCAAATGAACTCTTTACGCCTTTTTAAGTCGCCTTGCGGTCACGAAAACGGATAGAGTCGGAAGGGCGACCGCGTATGCGATAAGAATATAGAGCCGATACCATTCAAACTCCGCGCCCTGCAATAACGCTCTTGAAAGTGCGACCGCATCGTAAAACGGAAATACGGTTGCGATGATTTCAAACGCTCCGCCGACGACGTCAACAGGAAACCAAGCACCCGACAAAATAGCAATCACCGTGATGAGTCCGTTGCCTATTCCGACAAGTTGCCCTGCATTCAAAGTGAATCCCATGAGCATTCCGAGAGATACGAAAATTATTGCTATCGGAAATAGCAATAGAAAAGTCGTGAATACGTGCGGAGTCCAGCAAAGCCCGAAACAAAACGCTATCGCATAGGTTACGACGTACTGCCCTACAGCCATTGCAAGAAAAGGTAGCGCGTACGCTATCACGTAGTCAATCGTCCGCATAGGCAAAGTGCGAAACCGCGAAAACAACGACGACGTGCGGTCGGCGCATATCAGATTTCCTTCGGTCATCATGAGCATAGAATATCCGAATACGACGACGCCGGGAGTCAACTCTGCGGGTGAAAAGGTCAATATATCCATATCGACGGACTTGTCGATTGCGAAGAACAATATCAACAAAAACACCGGGAAACACAACGCAAGAAGTATTGTCACCGGATCGCGCATGGATTCAATCAGATTTCTTTTGAGCAAGCCTTTGAAATTCATTTTTCACCCCGCACGATTTTCAGATATACGTCGTCGAAAGACGAGCCGTTTTCTCCGTATTTTTCCATAAGTTCCGCGCCCGTGCCAAGCTCTATGAGTTTGCCGTCCTTGATGATGCCTATCCTATCCGCTAGTGCATACGTTTCTTCGAGATAGTGCGTAGTGAGCACGACGGTTTTTGTTTTTTTCATATCCGTAATGACGTCCCAAAGGTCGCGCCTTGCTTCGATATCCAGTCCGAGCGTAGGTTCGTCGAGAAAGACGATTTCAGGGTCCGGCAAAACCGCCATTGCAATTGACAATATACGTTGCCAACCGCCCGACAATTTTTTTGCGAGTTTCTTGCCCTGTGAGTCAAGACGGAATTTCTCGTATATCACGCGCACGTCATTTTTAGACTTGCCCGTCATATCCGCAATCATTTCGAGATTTTCGATAGCGGTCAGGTTCTTTGCAACCGCCGTTTCCTGCGGGGACACCCCTATCCGCTTTTTGACTTCGATAGGCTCGCGACTCACGCTAAATCCGCACAACTCCGCATCCCCCGACGTCGACTCCGTCAACCCGCAAAGCATCTTTATGGTCGTAGTTTTCCCCGCTCCGTTTGGTCCGAGCAAAGCGAAAACTTCCCCGTCCCAGATCTCAAGATTGAGTCGGTCGACGACTGTCTTATCCTTGTATGTTTTCGTCAGGTCAATCGTTTTTATTTTCACCATACGCGCCCCCAAGCACCGCACAAAACGCTTTGAAAATCTCCCCGTCTTCGTGGAAAAGGGCGATACCGTTCTTGTCCGCCGCGACCATAAGGGAAGAGCCGGGTTTGATGCCAAACAAATCTCTTGCTTCTTTCGGGATAACAATTTGTCCTTTTTCGCCGACTTTCACCACGCCGAAAAGATGCCTACCGTCAGGTCCTTGCATAACGCACCTCCGCATTTCAGTATAACAAGTATAACTTTTCCCACCGCTCTTGTCAATTAAAAATATTGCCAACCGCTTTTTGCTCCGTCCCCAAACCGCAGTTGTGCGTATTTTTGCTCCGTCCCCAAACCGCACTTTGACAGAAAACGTGTAACGTTTCGTTTTCAAGAATAAAAAAATCCCTTGGCGATTGCCAAGGGACTTTCGGCTTTTGTTTGACGGAATTATTTGATTTCGCCTTTTTCGATACGGTTGTCGAAGTTTTCAAGACACTTCACTGCGATTGCAAAGCAGTCTGCAAGACCTTGTTTGTTGAGGTTGTCGTAAGTGTCGTGAATGGTGTGATAGTAGTTTTCGAGAACGTGGTTGAGTCCGGTGACGCCGGTCGCACGGAAACCTGCTTGTGCAAACGCTGCACTGTCGGTTGCTCCGCCGAAAGGAGGAACCATACCCTTGTTGCAGTGGATGCCGAGTTGATTTGCCGCTTCCATGAAGGAGTCGGAAACTTCTTTGTCCGCTTTGACGGTGCCGTTCAAGTCGCGATAGTTGACCATGAGGAACTTCGGATCGTGAATGGTATCGAAGGAATAGATCCAAGTGGGAACGTCGTCGAATTCGCCTTTGTGTGCTTCGCACCATGCTTTCGCACCGCGGAGACCTGCTTCTTCGGAACCGGTGAGGATGACGCCGACTTCGGTGTGTTCGAGGACGATGCCTTCGTCGTGGAGTGCCTTAAGGATTGCAATAGAGATAAGGCAAGCGGTAAGGTTGTCGTTTGCGCCGTCGACGATGGTCTTTTCATCCCACATGAAGTACATACCGATTTCGAAGGGGATGAAGATAAGGGATGCTACGCCAACCCAGAAGAGAGGACCGTATGCAGCCGCACTTGCGATACCGGGTTTGCAAGCAGTGATGACGGATGCCGCGATGCAGCATGCGAATTGAAGGAGTGCGCCGACAACGGAGATGATGATATGCGCTTCATAGACTGCGCCGCCGAACTTGCAGTTGACGGGCCAGTTCCACGCTGCGTCGGGGTGACCGTTGAAGAAAACTCTGCCTTTGACTTCGCCGGTGCATTTCTTGACGGCGGTGACGTTGGAGCCTTCCTTTTCGGGGAAGAGGAAGTCAACGAATTTCTTGTAAAGACCGAATTGCAAGATCATGGTAAGGAAACCGAATGCAAGAAGAATGACGCCTACGATAGGGACGAAGAAGAAGGATACCGTGGCAAGAATCGCGCAGGTGAGCGTGATATAAATCCATCCGAAGAAGGAGCCGGGGTTTTCCTTGTAGTGTTCAACGTCGGAGCGTTCGCAACCGCATTGATCTTTGAGAACGCCTGCCATATATTCGCAAGCAATTTTCTCGCCTTCCGAACCGGGACTACGTTTCGGCATGTCCTTGCAGATATGTGCGATTTCGCTGATCATATAATCTGCATGGGCATCTTTTTGTTCGATGATTTTAGATAGATCTCTCATAATTCTCTCCTTGAAAAGATTTATTGAATATATTTTAGCACACCTTTTTTGATATTTCAATAGTTAATTATTTTGAATTTACATTTTTTTTGCGCGCACGGGGTGGAAGAGTGCAATCGATAATCTAACCGCCTGAATTTCAGAAAAACACCCCCGATTTTGCCGAAAAATTTTCGGTGACGACAAATTATCACGGTTGCGACTCACAAAAAATCCGCACTTTTTCTCATCAAAATTCTCGTTTCGCATAAGGTATTTTATGAACGATACTCTGAAATCATTTCTGACCGTAACCATTTTTTCGACGTTGACGCGTTTTCTATCCTTTCTCTTCAAGATGTGGATGTCGCGGTCGCTTGGCGCGGAAATCGTCGGGCTATATCAAATCAGTTTGAGCGTGCTACTACTGCTCTTTTCTCTGTCTGCGGGCGCGCCCACCGTCCTATCTCGAAAGATTGCGGAAGCGGACGGGGATAAGAAAAGGCAAAACGCACTTCTCACCGCATCCCTGATTTTAGGAGTATGCACGTCGGTTTTTCTGACGGTTTTATTCTACTCGTTGCACTCGCGATTAGGCTTCCTGTTTTCAGACGAAAGGTGCTTGCCGATTTTTCTCGTTATGCTCCCCACCCTTGTTACTTCGAGCGTATATTCATCCTTGCGGAGTTGGTTTTGGGGACGGAAAAAATTTCTGAGTTTTTCATCTACGGAGCTTGTCGACGAGATAGGCAAAATCGTGCTTGCAGTGATTTTCACGAGCGGACTCGTTTCGGGACTTACGGGCGCAAAAGGGGTTGCGCTTGCATTCACGTTGAGCGACCTACTTTGCGTACTCGTCCTGATAGTGCTTTTCTTTACGTCGGGCGGACGACTGACAAAACCGCAGGGCACGAGAGAGATAATCACCGCAACCATACCGCTATCGTCTATGCGGATACTGACTTCTCTATCGTCGTCGCTAACCGCACTCGTCATACCCCGCAGACTCGTAGCGGGCGGAATGAGCGAAAGTCTTGCGACGGCGGAGTTTGGCAGGGTGTCGGGAATGGCTCTTCCGCTCATCATGGCGCCTATCACGATAATCTCCGCACTGTCAGTCGTGCTCATCCCAGACATTGCCACGTTATCCGCAAAACGAGAGTTTGATATGGTGAAATCGAAACTTAAAGTCACGATTGTGTTCTCTGCAGTGATTTCGTCGTTGTTCTTCATTCTCTATCTTCCCTTTGGTGAAATACTCGGAAAACTCTTCTTCGGGGACGTCGGCGCGGGGACTTACGTGTCGGTATGCTCCGCCCTGATTTTCCCTATCGCAATCGCAAACGCAACCACTCCCGTCATGAATTCCTTGGGGCTTGAAAAAAGAACTTTCGTGAATTATATCGCGGGCGTCGTTGCCATGCTACCCTGCATTTTCTTCCTGCCGTCCGTCGTCGGTGTGTACGCTATGGCGATAGGCAGTTTCCTCGCGTTTACGGTCACGGCGGTCATGAACGTGCTAACTCTGAAAAAGCGACTGGGCAAATTCGAGGGTATCGGCAGGAGTTTGGGGACGATAGCGTTTTCGCTACCCTTGGGACTTCTCGGTTACTTCACTCACGGCATACTTTCTCGCTATACAGGAGAGAGTCTGTCAATGGTGCTCACTGCGTTTTACGAGATATTCTTCTTCATCATATTTGCGTCCGCATTCAACGTGATTGATTTCAAGACAATCGTGTCTCTCGTCCGCAACAAAACTCGGTCGAAACGCTTATTGCATTAGTCGTGCGGTTGTGCTATAATTTGCCTATTGCAATAAAGGAGCAAAATTATGGCTTTCATTCAACTTGATTACGGCTATTACGACGGCGACGTGTCGCTCGGCGGCCTCCCTGACGGAGAAGGTACTTTCCACTACTCAAACGGAAACACGTATATCGGTTGGTGGAAAAACGGAAATTTCCACGGACACGGCACCTACTACAACGCCGACGGCAATAGGTACGAAGGCGAATGGGTGAACAACGAGAGACACGGCAAAGGCACTATGTTTTTCGCGGACGGCGGACGATGCGAAGGGGAATTCAGATACCACAACTTCGTCAAAGGCACCTACTATTACTCCGACGGTTGCATACATTACGGAGAGTGGGACCAAAACTTTTGCCCGCACGGCAAAGGCAAACTGCGCTTTCCCAACGGCACTTCGGAAGAAGGCACGTGGATTCACGGCAAATTGAACGGCGAAGCGACCATAAACCTGAACACCGGCAACAAAGAAGTCGGCACTTTTGTGGACGACAAACTGCAGGGCACCGTCACAGCCTATCTGCCCTATCTCAAAATCAAATACGTTTTGGAGTATAAAGACGACAAACCCATCTCCAACCCCGCCTATTACGATTACAACGGAAAACCCATCGCCGCGTCTTCGATAAGCATCCGCTACTCCGACGGCGGCACCTATATCGGCTCGATAAAGAACGGCAAAAAGCAGGGCAAAGGCATCTTCTATCTCGGCGACGGCAGATACTACGAAGGCACGTTTGACAACGACTGCATCCACGGCAACGGCACGATGATCTACAAAAACGGCAAGCGTTTCGTCGGCACTTGGGATCACGATATAACCAAAGGCACGGGCGTGTGGTATTTCCCGAACGGTCTGAAACGCACCGCCGTATTCGACGAAAACGGCAACCGAATTAGTCTTGGCGAACCGATTGAAGCGGACAAGCCGTTCCCCGAAAACGAAATCCCGACGAAAAACAAGAAGAAATCCGCAGGCACCGCAAAAACCGCGCCCGCGGTAAACGCCGCCGATTTCGTCAAAAAGAATAAAAAAGTACTAGTCACCTCCGTCGTGACTCTCGAATACCCCGAAGGCAAGTACGTTGGGCAACTATACAAAGGCAAACGCGGTGGTTTTTCCTCAATGTATTATCCTGACGGCAGTTACTACACGGGTTGTTGGCATAACGACGATTTAGGCGGCGGCAAAGGAACTCTTTATTTCCCGAAAACCGTCACTCACAAGAATAGCGACGGAAGTGAAATCGTGTTTGAAAAGGGTTGCAAGATTGTCGGCATTTGGAAAAATTCAAAGACGGCAAAAGACTTGACGCTTATCTACCCCGACGGCACCGAAAAGGAAATCAAACTGAAAAGGGGCAACTATACTCTCGACTAGCCCGCACGTGAAAAGCACGCGGTGTTTTGGTTTTATGACAACACAGTGAAAATTTAATCAGTCCAAAGCACAGCCCGAAAATGGACTGTGTTTTTTTCGTATTACGAAAACAAGCACGCGGTTTTATTTTGCGTTTCCGTTTGTGTAGGCAAAATCGATTTTTATCTTTTAATTCGCAAAGAGTTTTCTTTGTCGCATAAAACCGCGGGCGCAGAGAAAACTATCCGTATGCTAAATATTTTCATCAGAAGTATCATCCTATACGCATTTCTGCTCATCGCAATGCGCCTTATGGGGAAACGACAACTAGGAGAATTGCAACCGTTTGAGTTTGCAATCACCCTTGTCGCAAGCGACCTTGTCTGTCTGCCTATGAGCGACCCGACTATGCCGCTACTCTACGGCATAATTCCCGTATTCACGCTATTTCTCGTGCATATACTCATCACGAAATTTGCGGCGAAGAGCATACGATTTCGGAAAATTCTCAACGGCAAACCCGTCATCGTCATAAAACAGGGCAACATACTCCCCGACGTCATGAAAGAATTGAATATGGATATAGACGACCTTATGGAAGCGCTGCGCGGAAAGGACTGTTTCAATCCGTCCGAAGTGGAATACGCAATCATCGAAACGAACGGCTCGATGACGGTGCTTTTGAAATCGGAATGCCAACCGCTCACCCCCGAAAGTGCGGGAATGCAACCCGAAAAAGCGGAATTGCCGGTTGCACTTATTATGGAAGGAAAGTTCATGGGACAGAGCCTATCCGAAACGGACGGCGCGACCAAAACGCAAGTGCTTGAAACTCTGTCCGAAAAGGGATACGAACAAAAGGACGTAATGCTCCTGATGCTTGCGGGAAAAGAGATTTTCGTGCAACCCTACAAGTCCGAAAGTTTCGTCGCAAAACTTGGAGAAAGCCAATGAAAAAAGTAGTTATCGCACTCGTGGTGCTTGCAGTGATTTTGACCGCGGGAATACTTGAAAGCATCTATATCGACAACGTGTTTTCAGAACTCGACGCCCGCCTTGACGAACTCGAAAAAACCATACACGAAGAAGACGAACGCTCGTTGACTTTGACTCGCGAACTGTCGTCCTGGTGGGAAGGAAAACGCAAATATATGGAACTTTTCACCTTCTCTCCCGACATGCGCGCATTCTCTGTTGCGGTGGCGGAAATCGAAGGCTCGATTGAAGCGGACGACTATCAAAACGCAATGAGCAAGTGTCAATCTCTCGTCACGATGTCAAGAAATATGCACTTGATTTTGGACTTCAATTTGGAAGATATTATCTAGACTATCTTTCGTCGTCGTATGCGATTTTCGATTTCAAGTCGTAGATATCCCCCGCGCCGAGAAACAAAATCTCGCTAAAACGTGGTGCAAGTGTTTTCACAATATCAATAGTTGATTGGTGTGATTTTGTCAGATAAACTTCGGTTTCTGCATTTTTCGACAAAACCGCTCTTGCGATCGCTTCGCTATCCGCGGACTTCATTTCCCCTTCCCTTGCGCCGTAAGTTTGCATAAGCACAAGCGTTTTCGCACCCGACAAAACGGCCGCGAAATCGTCCATATATTTTGCCGTCCTCGAATACGTGTGCGGTTGAAAAACGACGAGAGCGGCGGGGTGTGCGAATAGCACGTTTTTGATTTCGGTCGGGTGATGAGCGTAGTCGAAAATCACCCTTGCGCCCTGAAATCGTCCCACATATTCGTGCCGTCTTTTCACCCCTGAAAAATTCTCGACAGTCTTTGAAACTTCTATTGACGGCAGTCCGATTAGGTCGGTCACCGCAAGCACAAACACCACGTTCAACGGCATGGACGGCAGGGAGTCGGGCAGGACGACGGAAACGATTATTTCTCCGTTTTTTCGCACGCAAATTTCGCCGTTTTTCTCTCTCGAATTATCATATGAAAACACGTCCATACGAGCATTCGAGAATACCCCCACCGCCCTGTCTTTATCAATATTATTCGCATACGTGCGCACGCGAGCATACGTGCTCAATTCCATTTTGGAAAACGGAAAAATTTGCACTTCGCATCCCGAAAGAAAAGTTGAAAAAACTTCGTCTACGCTTTGAGTGTCGGGATAACAATCTGGGTGATCGCATTCCGCATTGAGCACGACTCCGACGTTTGGTTTGAGTTTTAGAATATTTTTCTTGTATTCGCAACCTTCAGTGAGAAAAATCCCGTCCTTTTCTTTTTCGACAAATTTTGCAAAATCCGCATTTTCAAACTCACCGCCGAAAACGAGATTGCCGTATTCGGTTTCACCGCCGACGTGACCGACGAAGTCAAGCCCGAATTTTTTGAAAACGTGGGCGAGCATTGCGGTAACCGTGGTTTTTCCGTGCGTCCCGCCGACTGCGATTTGATAGCCGTATTTTCCTGCGACTGCACTCAAAAATTCCGCCCTGTCCATCGTCCGAATGCCGAGACTCTTTGCGACACACAATTCTTCGTTGGTCTGCTTGACTGCGGATGAGTATACGACCAAATCCGCGCCTTTCACGACTTCCGCTCTCATTCCTACGTAGGAGTTTATGCCTGCGTTTCTCAATTTTTCTATTGTTTCCGACCGCTTCTCGTCACTTCCGCTAACTACCGCACCGCGTTTTGCCGACAACAGTGCGAGCGCACTCATACTTACTCCGCCCACTCCGATAAAATGTATTCTTTCCCGATTGAGATTTTCCATACAAGCATTATATTTTCACCGCGGAAAAATCGTGCAAATCACAAATAAAAAATAACTATTGAAATAAATGAGAATTTGCGGTAGAATATAATTGATAGATTAATCAATCATTATAGGGGTAGAAATTATGATTTCAATCACAGACGTCAAAATCAGAAAAGTCACCACAGAAAACGAGAAATTCAAAGCGGTTGCGTCTATCGTCATAGACGGTTGTTTCGCAATTCACGACGTGAAAATTCTGCAAGGTGACGAAAGTTTGTTCATCGCGATGCCGTCAAGACGCACTCCCGACGGAGTTTTCAAGGACGTAGCGCACCCGATAAACGCGGAAACGAGAACTTATATCCAAGACACCATTCTCGAAGCGTACCAAAAAGAAATAGAAGAATAAGAAAAACGCGCCGTATTGCGCGTTTTTATTTCAGATTTTTGAAATCGATCTTGCCGATATTCGTCCGCGGAAGCGATTTAACGCACTCCACAACTTCGGGACGATGCCAATGCGACAGTCGTTTTTCTATCTCTTTTTTGACCTTTTCGAGTTGAACTTCGCTTGCATCTCCTTCGATTAGGAGTTTTATATACGTCTTATTATTGATTTTGATAGGGAAAGCCGCCGCCGCGCGCACGAAGTCAAATTCACCTGCGATTCTTTCGATTTCGCTCGGGAAAACGTTCATCCCGGAAATCTTAATAAGTCGTTTTTTTCTGCCGATATAGTAGAGATACTCCCCTTTTTTCTCGAATAAATCCCCTGTGGGAAGCCACTTACCGCCGTCCATATCCACGCATCCGCTTTCGAGTTTGCCATCCGCTGAAAGATACCCGCTCATCATCTGATCGGACGACAGATACAATTCGTATCCGTCCGCTTCTTCGTCGTAAACAAGTGCGGTATCAACCCCCGATATTGCGCAACCGACGGAATTTTCATCGCAGTTTTTGGGACTCAACACGCATACGCTACCCATTTCGGTGAGTCCGTAGCCCTGTTGCGCGACCGCCCCTGCCCCCGCGTCTTTCATTCTATCGTTGAATTCCTTCGCAAGAGACCTATCGAGAGCGTCCCCGCCGATGTATACGTTTTCAAGCGTGCGGACGTTTTCACCCGAAAATCCGTCCGTATCGAGCAATTTTCTTATCATTCTCGGCACGGCAATCATAGTCGTAACGCGGTTGCGGACGATTGCTTTGAGCGCGCGCTCCCCACTGAATTTCGGCACGAGCACCGCTTTCATATTCGTGCAAAGGGACGCATGCACCCCGACGATAAGTCCGAATCCGTGGAATAGCGGAAGGGTGACGAGCATACCGTCCTTATCCGAAAAATCATACGGTATGGACGAGAGCAGATTATGCACGAGCGCATTTGCGGAGTACGCGGAAAACACCACCGTTTTGGGTGCGCCCGACGTACCGCCCGAGTGCATATACAGTGCGGGAATATCCCCACCGCCCTTGTATTCTTCAAATTTCAAGGAGTACGGCAACCCGACGTATACGTGCGCCCAATAGGGACAATACACGATTTTCGCGCCGCGTGAAAGAGTGGCAAAATCAATGCTTACGTCTGACACGACAAGCACTTTCGGGCGTTGCAATTCGACTTCCTTTTCAAATTCCGCTTTTGCAAGAAGGGGGTGCACAGGCGAAAAAATCCCGCCGAGCAAGGACGTTGCGTACAACAAAGAAACCGCTTGTTCGATATTCGGGAGAGCGCACATAACCACGTCCCCTTTTCTCACGCCCAAGCGATACAAACCGCCCGCAACTCGTCTGATTTCCTTGTCGAGAGCGGAAAAGCTTGTTTTTCTACGACCGCGGACGACTGCGATTTCGTCGTTTTTCTCGCGGTACGCGCGCATATACGCATACATACTCTTGTTGTAGTCCATACTGTAATTATAAATCTAAATCGACCGCCGTCAACAGAGAAACGAAATAATTGTGAAATTTTTTTTATTTGTGTATAATCCGCCGAATTGCTGTCAATAATTCAGCCAACGGAGGTAACACAATGAGTAAAATGACAGTTGCTGCCAAACGATTCGGTGGCTTTATGAAAAGAAATGCAATGTATCTAATGATTTTGCTCACGATCGCGTCGGTTGCAACGGTTATTGCACTGGCGGCGACGGGCAATTTCGGCGGCGAAGTAACGCCCACAATCACCGCACCCGACAACGTGCAAGACGAACCCGTCGTCAGGCCCGACGACAAACAGGACGATACGCCCGTCATCAAACCCGACGACGTAGTCCCCACCGTCGAGCCCCTGACTTTCTGCGCACCCGCAAACTGCACTTCAACCCTTGATTACAGTGAAACCGCACTTGCTTGGAATGCCACTCTCGGACAGTATTCCACTCATCTCGGAATGGACTTCGCGCCCGCAGACGGCAAAGTGCTTTCGGTCGCGGACGGCACGGTTAAAGAAGTCGGCTACGATGCTCTCGACGGACACTATATTATCGTCACCCATGCGGAAAACTACGAGTCGCGCTACTATTCCCTGTCCGAAAACGTGAACGTAAAGAAAGGGGACAAAGTGGCCAAAGGACAACAAATCGGTTCTATCTCAACGAGCATGGCAAAAGAGAGTCTTGACGGCAATCACCTGCACTTCGAGATGAGCAAAAACGGCAAAGACGTCAACCCCTTGTCTGTCATCGTGATGAACGATAAATAGCAAAACACACAGTTTATCATAGCATTATCGCAAGATAAACGCCGCATTGAAACAATATCGCAATGATAATCAAACGTTGGAGTTTTGACAAATCGCACCATTGCAGAGATAAAAACGGCGGTGAAAAGACAAACCAACCGAACACAAAAATCACTTTTCGTACCAACGAAAAACATAATCTCCCCTTAAAAAAGAGCACCCGCAAGTCGGGTGTTCTTTTTCTCATTTCACCATATGCGAATACCCCGCGCGCACCCGTTTTCATATATGGCAATCTGTCCGCTCTCTGCCGTTTCAACGTATGCAAATCTCACCACGTGTGTTTTCGTCATATGCTCGTTTTTTCATATATCAATCCCCCGCTTTCCATATATTCCAATCCGACCATACGGCATTTTGAAATTCCCCAACGTATGCGCACTTGCGCACCCGTCCTTTTATCAGGGAGTTTATCCCGCTCGGCAACCGTCGCTCAATCCAAAAACCGCATCCGCGCACCTTGCCCTATCGTTTTCTACCGTCCGTCCTTTTCCCAAAAACCACCCGCATATCATATGCCTATCCGCATACCTTACCACCCTTGTTTCCCGCCAACTTGACACCCGCCCGCTTTTGGTATATCATATCCTTGCCACAAAATTGAATATTTGACGGAGAATGCCTATTTCCTTTCGGTAACAGGTGCATTTCTGCATAGGTATTCTCTTCGAGAGTATTCAATTTTGTGGCAAAAATTGGCAGAATGCACTTGTTATATTTTTATATTTGTATTCTGTCGCAATCACCATATAGGAGGAAACAACAATGAAACAAAAAGCAACTCGTATTGGCACTCTCCGCTCTCTGCCTGTGCGCCTGCGACGACAAAAACAACGACAACACCACTGCCGACAAAGCAAATCTCGAAGATTTCGCGGGCAGACTCGCATCCTACGTCATCGACCACACCGACGAAATTGCCGACGGCGACGACTATCAAATGAACTTTGAGTTGCCGGAAGATGACGCGGACCTTGTTCCAATGTATAATTGGTTGCTTGCAAGTGGCGGATATCTCAATGGTGCTTACCAAGGACTTTATCTCGTCTGTTACGACAACGCGGAAGAAGCAGAATCCGCAATTCCTTCTCTCAAAGAGTACATAAGCGGAGGCGAAAAAGGAACTATTTTCCAAAACAATAATATCGTGATTTGGGATAGCGGTAACGGTTCATACTATGAAACCATCAAAAACTACGAAAACAAAATCAACGATCTTCTTCCCTCATACGTAATCGACCGCTACAAGTATCACGTAACGCAATTGCTATCCGAAGACTCAATCGGCAGCATGGGATACGTTTCTTGCGTCTTTTCAAAGGGCAGGATATATTCGTCTTCAAGCATTCATCCAAATGATTCTGTATACTACTCTCGCGGTTTTAACTACCTTACCGACGATGCGACCGAAAAAGATATTGCGTGGTTCAAAGAACAATACGACAACATCGGCGACCTTTCGGAGAACGAAACCGTTGTCAAAGTAAACGATAACTTTGGTTACTACGAAGAATTTCACGAATACGACGACGAAGAATAAACGTTACCGACAAAAATAAAAACGGGGCAATCGCCTCGTTTTTTATTTTTTGGATTTGATGATAAGCCGATTAGGCGTTGGGGGTTTGGTCGGAGTTGTTGTTGGTGGAGTTGTCCGAGAAGTCGTCGAGCCAGAAGATTTTGTCTTTGAAGACAAGGCAGAGCAAGTCGATGACGAAAAGTACCCATCCGCCGAAGATGCCGAGCAACACTGCGATGACCATTCCGAGAAGGTCGTCTTTTTGCGCACTCTTTGCAAAACGATAGAGATTTGCGGGGATGTCCCAAAGAAGACAAAAAACTATCTTTATCCATTTTTCAAGGTTCTCGTAAGTTTTGATATAGTTTGCCAAAAATTCTTTCATATTACACCTCTTTTTGATGAAACCGTTATAGCACCGCGCGACTTCTCTCGTCAAGGATTTTATGCAAAAAGAACGAAAATAATCGCTTTTTCGAGCAAAATAAAAGTTGAATTGTTAAAAATTAATTTAGTTAACTATTTATATTGACATTCATTAGTTAATTTAGTATACTAATCGCATGGAAATCATGGATATAAAACACGCTGCATACTATTTCAGCGCCTATCGCAAACTCGAAAAATCCTACACGGACTTTCAAATGAACGCCCTTGCGGACTACGAACTATCCCCCAACGAGATAGTCGTTTTAAGCTCACTTGAAAAAGGCTCTGTCACGGCGAGCGAAATCGCGGTGAATGCGGACGTGAGCAAAGCACTCGTATCGCGCAGTGTGAAGTTTTTGAAAGAACGCAAATATATCACCGTGACGGTGTCCGAAGACGACAAGCGCGAACAACGTCTTACACTCACCGAAGAGGGTGAAAAAATCGCCGGACTTATCGACGAAGCGGTGAGAAGATTTTTCGCAACCGCCTTTGCAAATTTTGAAGAAAACGAACTCGAACTTTTGAGCGCACTTCTCGATATGATGATGAGAAATCTGAATATCACGATTTGACGAAATCTTGGTTTTATCGTCGAGAAACGACAAGATAAACGGTTTGTTTTGACAAAATATGCAATTTGAAACTTGTTGAAACGAACAACGAAAACAACGCATCAACCGCCTGAAACGGCGGTTTTTTGTTTGCGATTATCGAGCGGTTTTCGCTCAAATTTCATTTCTCTCTTCAGACGGAATTTCGGCAATTTTGAAAGTGCCAAATTCCTATTATTGCTTTTTTTCTTGACTTAAAATGTTTATATGATTATAATCTTTATAAACTCGCACACGCGGGTGAGTACGAAAAAATAATTGTAAAAATAAATGGAGGCACACTCAATGAGCAAGAAAATGACCATTGACGGTAATACCGCCGCAGCACACGTTGCGTACGCATTCTCGGACGTAGCGGCGATTTACCCTATCACTCCGTCCTCTCCTATGGCAGAAAACTGCGACGACTGGGCAGGACAAGGCAGAAAGAACATTCTCGGAAACGTTCTTAAAATCGCGGAAATGCAATCCGAAGCAGGCGCGGCAGGCGCAGTGCACGGCTCCCTCGCGGCAGGCGCACTCACTACCACCTTCACCGCAAGCCAAGGTTTGCTCCTTATGATTCCGAACATGTACAAGATTTCAGGCGAACTTCTTCCCTGCGTCTTCCACGTTTCGGCAAGAGCGCTCGCGGCACACGCACTCAACATTTTCGGCGATCACGCAGACGTTATGGCGTGCCGTCAAACCGGTTTTGCGATGCTCGCATCCAACAGCGTGCAAGAAGTCATGGACCTTGCTCTCGTTGCACACCTCTCCACTTTGAAAGCATCCGTGCCTTTCATTCACTTCTTTGACGGATTCCGCACTTCTCACGAAGTTAGCAAGATCGACGTTATCGACTACGAAGAGATCAAATCTCTCGTCAACTTCGACGAAATCGACGCATTCCGCGCACGTTCGTTGAACCCTGAACATCCTCACCAAGCAGGCACTGCGCAAAACCCCGATATCTACTTCCAAAACAGAGAAGCGGCAAACAAATATTACGAAGCAGTCCCCGCAATCGTCCAAGAAATGATGGACAAAGTCGGCGAACTCACTGGCAGAAAATATAACCTTGTCGACTACTACGGCGCAAAAGACGCGGACAGAGTCATCGTCATCATGGGGAGCGGTGCGGAAGCTTGCGAAGAAACCGTTGATTATCTCAATGCAAAAGGCGAAAAGGTCGGCGTTGTGAAAGTTCGTTTGTATCGTCCTTTCCCCACCGAAGCATTCGTGAACGCGATCCCCAAGACCGTGAAATGCATCACCGTCCTCGATCGTACCAAAGAACCCGGTTCCCTTGGCGAACCTCTCTATCTCGACGCAGTTGCGGCACTCGAAGAACAAGGCTTCAAAGCGGAAGTTCTCTGCGGACGTTACGGCCTTGGTAGCAAGGAATTCAATCCTTCCATGATCAACGCAATCTACGCGAACATGAACGGAGACAAGAAGAACCACTTCACCGTCGGTATCAGCGACGACGTATCCTTCACTTCTCTCGACGTCACCGAAAAGATCGACGCATCCGAAAAGAGCACCATTTCTTGCAAATTCTACGGACTCGGCTCTGACGGCACCGTCGGCGCGAACAAGAACTCCATCAAGATCATCGGCGACCACACCGACAAATACGCACAAGGTTACTTCTCCTACGACTCCAAGAAGTCGGGCGGTATCACCATTTCCCACTTGCGTTTTGCGGACAAACCCATAAGAAGCACGTACCTCATCGACCAAGCGGACTTCGTCGCATGCCACAACGCATCCTACGTTCTCCGTTACGATATGCTCTCCGACCTCAAAGAAGGCGGTACGTTCCTTCTCAACAGCCAATGGTCCCCCGAAGAAATGGACGTCCGTCTCCCCGCAAAGATGAAGAATATGATCGCTCAAAAGCACGTCAAATTCTACACTCTCGACGGTCTCAAAGTCGTCCAAGATCTCGGCACTTCCAAGGGCGTTAACACCGTCATGCAAGCGGCGTTCTTCAAGCTCGCAAACGTCATTCCTTACGAAGACGCAGAGCGTTATATGAAGGAAGCAATCAAGAAAACCTACGGCAAGAAAGGCGATGCAGTCGTCGCAATGAACTACGCATGCGTCGACAATGCAATCAGCGGACTCAAAGAAGTCAACTATCCCGAAAGCTGGACCACCACCACGACCGGTGCGGATCCTCTTCCCGTCCCCGACGACGAATACTTCAAGAACTTCATCGCGCCCATCACCGCACAAGAAGGCGACAAACTCCCCGTCAGTGCGTTTGATCCCGCAGGTATCGTTCCCACCGGCACGACCAAGTTCGAAAAACGCGGTATCGCGGTTTCCGTCCCCAAATGGATCCCCGAAAACTGCATCCAATGCAACCGCTGCTCTCTCGTTTGCCCGCACGCGACTATCCGTCCCGTCCTTGCAACCGCAGAAGAACTCGCAGATAAACCCGAATCCTTCGTCACCAAACCCGCAACCGGATTCAAAGGTTACGAATATCGTATGCAAGTCAGTCCCTTCGACTGCACGGGTTGCAACAACTGCGTAGCGGTCTGCCCCGCAAAAGAAAAAGCACTCGCAATGGTTTCTCTCGACGAATCCATCGCAAACGACGAAGCAAACTGGGATTACGCAACGTCCCTCAAGGAAACTTCCGCAGTCGTCAAACAAGACACCGTCAAAGGTAGCCAATTCAAGAAACCTCTCTTCGAATTCTCGGGCGCATGCGCGGGTTGCGGTGAGACTCCTTACGTCAAACTCGTCACTCAACTCTTCGGCGACAGAATGATCGTCGCAAACGCAACGGGTTGCTCCTCCATCTACGGCGGAAGCGCACCTACCTGCCCTTACACCACCAACGACGCAGGCAGAGGTCCCGCATGGGCAAACTCCTTGTTCGAAGACAACGCGGAATTCGGCTACGGCATGCATATCGCATATCAACAACGTAGAAACATTCTCGCAAACATCATCACCAATCTCCTTGGTCTCGAAAGCGTCAGTGCGGATATGAAAGAAGCACTCCACGCATGGCTCGACGGCAAGGACGACGGTCCTCTCTCCGAAAAGGCAAGCGCACAAATTCTCGCACTCCTTGACGAAGAAAAGAAGAATGCAACGGGTATCACCCTTGAACAACTCAACGCAATCGAAAAACGTAAAGACTGCCTCATCAAGAAATCCGTATGGATTATCGGCGGCGACGGCTGGGCGTACGATATCGGTTACAACGGCGTTGACCACGTGCTCGCAAGCGGTGAAGACGTCAACATTCTCGTTCTCGACACCGAAGTTTACTCCAACACCGGCGGTCAAGCAAGCAAGTCAACTCCTACCGGCGCAATCGCAAAATTCGCGGCAACCGGCAAACGCACCAAGAAGAAAGACCTTGCCCTTCTCGCAATGGACTACGGCTACGTCTACGTCGCGCAAGTTTCTATGGGCGCGGATATGAACCAAGTCGTCAAAGCAATGTCCGAAGCGGAAGCGTATCACGGTCCTTCCATCATCATCGCGTACGCACCTTGCATTAACCACGGTATCAATATGAGCAAATCTCAACTCGAAATGAAGAAAGCAGTTGACACCGGTTATTGGCAACTCTTCCGTTACAACCCCGACCTTAAGGGCACCGACAAGAACGCATTCACTCTCGACAGCAAAGAACCCACCGAAGATTATCAATCCTTCCTTATGGGCGAAGTCAGATACGCATCTCTCGTCAAACAAAACCCCGAAGCGGCACAAATTCTCTTTGCGAAGAACGAACAAGACGCAAAAGAAAAACGCGAATTCTACACCAGAAAGGCGGAGAACTAAGCACCCTAACCCCGCTCGTTTTCGAGCGGGGTTTTTATATCTTGCGACGCCGAAACCGAAAGGATTTCACCCTGAAATCGAATTAAGACAATCAGTCCGTATATCGACTGAAAAAACGGTTTATGCAAGCAAAAACACCACTTAAACTCATCGTTTGGAGGAAACTATGCAAAATCAACACGAAGTTTTGGTCAAGAAACCGCTCCTCGACGAAAGCGGAAATATCGCCGAGCCGGGCTTTGCTAAACGCTTGAATTGGGAATACGACAACAAGAAAATCCTTGCAAAACGTACCCGCATCAAAGAGTGGGACTACTATTATATCGCGAACAAGGAATACGCCCTTTGTCTGACTATGGCGGATATGGGTTACGTGGGTGCGCTCTCCCTTTCCATTATGGACTTCGTCACCCCCGCGCAATTCACGAATAGCAGTATCTTCCTTTTCCCTATGGGCAAGGTCAATATGCCCGCGACCTTCGAGAGCGGTAACTGCGAATGGCACAACGGCAAAGTTTGGATGAAGTTTGAAAACGACGGCACCACTCGTCGCCTAACCGGTGAATATCCCAACGCGGACAAACGCGGGACGACCGTCCGTTTCGACGTCACTCTCTCGGAATTTCCCGAAGAATGTATGGTAATTGCGACTCCTTTCGACAAGGATAAGCACTTCTATTTCAATGCGAAAATCAACTGCATGAAAGCGGAAGGCTCTTTCTTCCTTAACGACAGAGAATACCCCTTCTCCGCGGACGACTCATTCGGCGCTCTCGACTGGGGACGCGGTGTGTGGACTTACGACAACACTTGGTATTGGGGAAGTTTGCAAACCCGCCTGCCCGACGGAAAAACTTTCGGTTGGAATCTCGGCTACGGTTTCGGCAACACTTCTCAAGCGACCGAAGATATGCTCTTCTACGACGGAAAATCTCACAAACTTCCGTCAAAAGTGGAATTCCGTATCCCCGGCGACGGCGAAGGCAAACCGCGCTATATGGAAGATTGGCACTTCGTCAGTGAGGACGGCAGATTCGACTGCACTTTCCACCCGATTATCGACCGCTACGAGCCTTTCGATTTGAAGGTTATGTGCATGATACCCCACCAAGTTTTCGGCATTTTCAACGGAAAGTGCGTGCTTGACGACGGCACCGTCATCGAAGTCAAGGACGAATTGGGCTTTGCGGAAAAAGTGCATAACAAGTGGTAATTGCTGATTTTTCGGCAAAATAGTAGAAAAAGCAATCAACCTAAAAAAATCGCGCGCCTTTTAGGCGCGCTTTTCTTTCTTTTTCTACACCGCTCCGCAAAAATCGCAACGGCGGAATTTCGTTGCATTTTGTCACATATAAATTGTTTTGAATAGTTTTTCTTGATTTTGTTCGCGCGTGCGTATATAATGTTATAAATAGGAGGAAGTTATAAATGTTTTCCACTATTATTGCCGATACGACTTGGTACGCCGACGTGGCACTGATTGCAGTGTTGCTTCTTTTCACGTTGGGCGGAGTCATCAAAGGATTCGGCAAATCTTTCAAAGGCTTTTTCGTCACAATCGTCGTGATACTTTTGTCCTTGCTTCTCATGGGCGCATTCCACGAAACCGTGATGAATTCTAGTTTGAGCGCATCCCTACAAGAGAAAATCGCAAGTGCGTCGACGGGTTGGGGCGCGGAGTTCAACGAAACCGTTTTCATCAACGACGGCACCTATTCCATTCTCCAAAACGGCGAACTCACCGAACTCGGTTCAATCAGTTTCAAGGGTAAACTCGCGGGTTGGCTCGCGAAAACTCTCATCACCGAAAGCGGTGTTCATTCCGTTGCAAGCGTCTGCGTTTACAACGTGACGAGTCTTATCATGGCAATCGCACTCTTCGTGGTGTGCGCGATAGGGCTTTCAATCGTCTGCACCGTCATCAAGGGCGCAACGAAAGGGCTTCACGACAGCGACAACAAAACGGTACGTATCATAGACAAAGTTTTCGGCGGTCTTATCGGACTCGTCGTGGGCGCGGTCATCATATTCCTCGTGCTTGCGATATTCTCCGCATTGTCGGACAAGGCGCCGTCGATCATGAACTATATCGAGCAATCATCAGTCTGCAAGTTCTTCTATGAACTCAACCCCATCGGAAAAGTTTTTGCGAAAATATTCACCAAAAACTAACGCATAATTAGGAGTTATTATGAAAGTATTGAGAGGCACGTTAACTTTCGTTCTCGGTATGATTCTCGGAATCATACTCCTTATCGTCGCAATCGTCGGCACCGTTTTCGGAATCACGACTCAAATCACCGTCGGCGACCTGCAACAAAAAGTCGGTCTCGAAGGAGAAAGCGCAATCATCGACGCGGGTAGCGAAGCGGAAAATAAATCGCTTTGGGATCTCGGCAAGTCGCTCATCGGCGATTTCGGCAATTTCTCGAATATGTCTCTCCGTGAAATCGCGGATAAATACGGCTTGAACGGAAAACTCGATAGTCTCGGTGCAATCATCGACGGCATCGACTTCTCCCCTATCTTCGAAGTCCCTATCAGTGAAATCGGCTCGAGCGTGCATCTCATCGTCGAAAATATCACTCTCGACGACATCGGCACTCTTGCGGGTATCGACTTCGGCACCTACGATATTCCCGTCATCAAGGACAATCTCTACAACAGCGTCACCAAAGCGATTGACGAAATCCTGTCCGGTATCGACGGCGACAATATGACTCTCCGCCAAATCGAAGAAAACTTCGGTTTGACTCTCGGTGAAAACGCAATCTTCGACCAAATCAAAGATTCTCCCCTTTCCGCTTTCGGCTCAATCGTCAACGGACTCGAAGTCGGCACGATTATCGACGCGGACTGCGATGCTTTCATTCTCAACGGCGCAAACCCCGTCTTCGTCAAAGTCGACCGCTACGAGCAAGTCGGCGCAAGCGACATCGACTCCGTGAAAGCGGGCGCAACGACCTACGTCGCGGGTGCGGACGATGAAGGAAATCTCATCTATAAAGAACTTCGTTTTGTGGAAAAGGCTACCACCGACGAAAACGGCAACAAAGTCGCGGTCACCGACGAAGCGGGAAATCCCGTCTATAAAGTGGATAATTCTTGCTACACCACCACCGAAGAAGGTGAAGAAAGCAAGACCTATTATCGTTTCGTCGAATACGAAAAGGCGACCACAACCAATATCACCGAAGGTGCGAAACTCTATCTCCAAACCTACTCCAACCACTTCGCCGAAAAGGACGGTTCTTATGCGCCTATCGAAAGCGGTTTCATCGCACTCGACACTCTCACTATCGCAGGCACTGCAGGCACGAGCGTTATCGTCACGAGCGCGGATAAATATCTCGACGGCGAAACTCTCGTCAATATGGAAGTCTACGGCAAAGACGTCGAAGAATATCCTTCCGCGGACACCCGCCTTATCGTAGGCGGTGACGAAAGTTACCTTCTCGTGCATAAAGGCACGTCGGACACCGCAATCCAAGCAATCGCTCGCACCACCGTCAGCGGTCTCAACAACGCAACGGATAGCCTTATGGCACTCCGCCTTTGCGACCTCATCGAAATCAACGACGAAAGTCCCGCGATTCTTCTCACTCTCAAAGACACTGCTCTCAAGGATTTGAGCAAGTCTATCGACACTCTCACCCTTGGCGACGTCATCGATATCACCTACTCCGCCTACGTCAAGGATAGCAACGGTATCTACGTTTACGTTTCTCAACAAGCGACCTACAAGCCCGCCGCAAGCGACTTTACGGGCGACCGCTACGTTGCAAACTTCGCAACCGCCGCCGACGGAAAATACGTCGCAATTGACGGTGCGTACTATCTCTACGACGAAAACAACGCGGATATGGCGGGACTCACTCGCTACGAAAAGACTTTCGTCCTTGCAACCGCCGACGAAATCGCAAACAATAATATCGTCAAATACGAGCGCATAGACAACGGCGGATATTACACTCTCTACAACCCCGACGAGCACGACGGTATGCAGAGATACTCGAAACTCACCGACGAGAGCGATAGCACCGCTCCCGATTATATCCTTGCAACTTCCGCTCAAATCGCGGATAGCGCAATCGTCAAATACTACTGGAACGGCACCGCAATGCAAACTACCGCTATCGACGGTGCTCCCGCCTACGTGAAAGGCAGTGCGTCAAGCAAAGTTTTGCAACGTCTTGCATCCATTTCAATCGGCGACTTCTCGGACTCTTTCAGTGAACTCGTCCTTGGCGACGTGCTCGATGTCGAAATGGACGTCTACGTCACCGCTACCGCTCCTTTTGCAGACACCGTCGATTACTACTACTTTGAAAACGGCGTCTACAAGATTGCGGACGTGCACGACTCCACCTTTATGGCGGCGCACGCGGACACCGTATTTTACGAAATCTCCGTGGCGGGCGCAAGCAACGCAGTCCTTAAAAAACTCGCATTCACCAAGATCGACGATATGGCGACGAAAATGGACGAAATAATCGACGATATGCGTCTCAACGAAGTCATCGATATTACCGTCGACCTCTATATGCCCGATGTCAACGGCAAATTCGTCTACGTTGCAAACGGCGGTTACTACACGCTCTACAACCCCGCAATTCATAGCGAAACCGCAACTCGTTACTCGAAAATCGTCGGGCTCAAAGACGACGGAAGCGGTAATATGGTTGAATTTAGTTACGTCGTCGCAAGTGCGGAACAAATAGCGGACGACTCCGTCGTCAAGTACTACTGGAACGGCTCCGCAATGCAAACGGCCGTAGTCGCAGGCGCAACCGCATACGTTGAAGGCACCGTGTCTTCAAGCACCTTGCAACGCTTTGCGAAGGTCAAAATCGGCAACTTCTCCGCCGCGTTTGACGAAGTCATTCTCTCGGACGTCATCGCAATCGACGGCGACGTCTACGCAAAAGCAAACGCTCTCGACAGTTTCACCGAAGCCGCGGATACCACGGACGAAAGCAAGACATACTTCATCTACTCCGCAGGCAACTACGACGCGGTGACTCGCACCTATATCACCGCCAACCCCACCGAAACTTACTATGAGTTTGTCGGCGGAAAATTCTATCGCTACGTAAACGGCGTCTACGTCGAATCCGATCCCGTATTCGTCGGCTCTCACACTAGCGAACAATACTACGAACTCACCGCAAGCGGTACTACTCACGCGGTCCTTCGCAAGATGGCGTATCTCCCCGTCAACGAACTCGGCAACAGTATGGATACCGTCATCAACGATATGTATCTCAAAGACCTTATCGGCATCAACGAATACGACGTCGTACAAGATTCCGTCGTGGCGGATAGCGACGAAAGCGCGCGTTGGCTCGTCGAAAAGGACGATAACTACACTTCCACCGTCGGCGGTGTGAACTACTACTACACGTTCACCTACGACATAAACGGCAAGTATTATCTGCGTAGCGACGTCTATCAAAAACTCACCGCAGAACAACTCGCAAAGTTTGAACTCGGCACTATAACCTACGGTTATACGCAATTCACCGCAAGCGATGCGGCGGAATTTGCAATCGCGGCGACGGCTCATCCTTATATGTACTATTGCGCGGATGCAAGCGCGGAAAATGCGGAATATTCCTTGAATCCCGCTCTCTCAATCTACCTTGCAAGCAAAGGCACTTACAACAAGACTTACTACCGCGACACCACCACAAGCGGTTACTCCGGCAAGACTTATCGCCAAGTAAGCACGGGCGGTAGCGCACTTCTCTACGTCAACTTCAACGGCGCGTACGTGCCCTACGATGCGACCAACCCCGCCCACTCCGATATGGATATATACATCCATCTCGAAAACGGCTACACTCCGAATGCAAGCGGCAGTTACTTCATCGACTACACGACGGGCGACTATGTGAGCGCAACGTCAAGTAGCACTATCGACCTTGCGTTTGCAAAACTCCCCGCAAAGACTGTAGGCAGTGTAACTTACTACTACTATGCAAAACTCGATGCCGAATACCACGCGGCAAAAGAGGCGGGATATAGCGTGATAACCTTCTCGAAGAATATCTGCGACGACGTGTATATCGTGGACGAAGACGGCGACTACACTCTCTTCAACGGCGACTACGTGCTCAAAACTTCCCTTCCCGCAGGCGCGGTCGGCGAAGGCTCCTTCTCGCACACAATCGCATACGTGGCGGCAGTCGGTGAAAACTATCTCCAAGACGATAGCGGTACGCTCATCACTCCTATCTCAACCCGCAAGGTTCAAATCGTAACCGCAAAGAGCGCGCACGTCATCAGAGCGTTTGCAACTCACGACGTCAAAGTCGGTAGCCTTGACAACGCAATGAAGACCTTCACTCTCTCCGACCTTATGGCAATCGAACCCGACAGTTTGTTCGACGACGAAGACGTCAAGTCCACCACCCTTGACAATCTCGGCAAAGTCTTCCAAACCAAATTGCAATCGATGACCGTCAACGACTTACTCGATTGGGGCAATATCTCATCTCTCAAACCCGAAGTCCTGTCAATCATCGGCGACGTCAGACTTGAAAAATTCTTCGATGCACTCGAATACACGAACGGCAACATAATGGTCAACCTTGAAAAACTCTTCGCATAAGCGAACGACGGCAAAACAAAAACGCACTCGAATGAGTGCGTTTTCTTTTGCCTTTTAACTATTTCCCGCCGTTTTATCTTTGCGGAATGGTGTGGTCGGATGTTATTCGTTCAGTTTTTTGCCGTAGACGGCGGCGATTCCCGGCAGATACGCTATGCGTGCGTAGCCGTTTTTCACGTAGAATTTTTGTGCGCGCACGTTGCCTGTGCCTACGCTCAATCTGATTGCTTTCACTCCGATTTCTTTCAAATGGTCTTCGAGAGTTTTTATCAGTTTCGTACCGTTTCCGTTTCCTTGATAGGCGGGCAAAATGTCCACGTGCAAGTGTGCGGGATATTCTTCAAACAGTCGTTTGAACAATTTGTTTTCGATTTTCTGTCCGAGCGCGTCTATGAAAGAAATCTTCTTCGCTTTCAGGCGGTAAGGCTCGTAATCCTTTTCAAACTTCGCTTGGTCCACCGCACAAAGAATATATCCAACTGCGTTGTCGTTTTCGTCGGTCAGAGCGAAACAATGCTCCGTTTCGTGATCGATATAACTGTCGCAGTAGAGCAAACACACGAGTTCTTTCGACCTTGCAAGACTTGGCGCGGTCGCCGTTTCGTGACACACCGTCCGCAAATTTTCTCTGTCGCTTTCTCTGATATTTCTAATCATAACTCACCATTTTTAATTTTTGAAGATTAGGACGGGGATAGGGGGATCCTTTTTCCAGTTGTGGAAATAGGTGACAAGCACTTGATATTTGCCGTCGTCAAGGGTTTTGAGCCAAGGGATGAGAGCGTCTTTTTCTTCGTAGCCGGAGTCCCCGCCGTAGTAAACGCTAACGCACATAACGCCGCCTTTTTTCAGGATTTTCAAGCCTTCTTCAATAGCGGTGCGGGTGCTTTCAAAGTGGGTGTACACGGAGTGGTCGCCGTGGGGAAGATAGCCGAGATTGAACACAATGGCATCCGCGCTATCGGGCTCTGCGTACTTGCCCATATTTGCGTGGGAGTCAAGGACGAGAGTTGCCGTTTTGCCTTCACTCGACAGGAGTTTTCGGGTGCTGTCAATGGCGTCTTGTTGGACGTCGAATGCAAGCACTCTGCCGTTTTCGCCGACGAGAGAGCAAAGAAAAGCGGTATCGTACCCTCTGCCCGCGGTCGCATCGATGGCAAAACCGCCCTGCGATACGTATCTTTTCAAAACTTCGTGGACGATATACAAGGCATTCATAACTATTCCTGTTCTTTTTCCGCCGAATTAGGCACGTTTTTGAGTGCTTCCGCGCTCATTTCGACGTAGCGGAGCGCATCGTCGCGCATAGCGTTGAGTTTCTTGTTCGTGCTCACGAAAACGATACTCATCGCAATGGTAATACCCAGTCCGAGAGCAATCAAAATCGCGCCTATAAGCACGCTTTCAAGCACCAAAACCGCAATGCCCGCGCCGAGAGCGATAAGCCCTTCAACGAAAATCATACCCGTCAATAACGCTTGTTTTTTCTTTTGAGCGTTTATGCGGACGATAACCTTTTCGGCTTGTTCTTTCATCATATTGTCGAGATTTTCCATATTGTCACCAACGAAAATATACCACTTGTTGCGGAATATGTCAATCTTGACACTTCGACTTCTTCGTGCGATAATGGATATATAAGGACAAGGAGAAATTATGCAGGCATTTCGTTGGCTCGTCATAGGCACGGGCAGAATCGCAAACACGGTGATGAGAGAAATCACCAAAACGGGACGACACACGGTGACCGCCGTCTATTCGCGCACGCGCTCACGGGCGGAGAGATTCGCAAAACGCTACGGCGCGGAAGTTTTCGACGACGTGCGCACCGCACTGCGCTCGGGAAAAGCGGATTGCGTTTATATCGCAACGCCGCACTCTGTGCATTACGAATATCTGATTGCGTGTATCGAAGAAGGCATGCCCGTCCTTTGCGAGAAATCCTTCACGGTCAATGCGGAACAGGCGGAAAAAGTCCTATCCCTTGCCGAAGAAAAGGGAGTCTACGTGACCGAGGGTATGTGGACGAGATTCAATCCCGTCGTGAAACGCATACGCAGTTGGGTTGAAAGTGGCAAAATCGGCGTTGTGAAAGACGTATATGCGAATTTTTGCCTGCCCGTAGACGTCGCAAAACCGTTCATCTCAACGAGAGTATACAAGGCTAAATACGCGGGAGGCGCCCTTCTCGACCTCGGCGTATACCCAATCGCCTACGCACAAATGTTGCTCGGCTATCCAAATAGCGTAACCTGCCTTATGCGCAACCAAAACGGCGTGGACTACGACGACAAAATTCTTCTCGTCTACGACAATGCGATATGCCACCTGCACAGTTCGTTCGACGGACTGAAAACTTACGGCTCGATAATCTGCGGAAGCGACGGATATATCAAATCGAATATGTTCTACAAACCCACGCACGCAAGGCTTTACGTAGGCGGAAAACACGTCGAATCCGTGCGTTGCAAACGCGGATATATCTATCAATTCGACGCGGTCGCGGAAGACGTGCGCGCAGGCAAAATACAAAACGAATATATGCCCCATAGCGACACGCTTGCCGTCATGCGCATAATGGACGACTGCAGAAAACAAGGCGCACTCGTCTACTCCGACAAAATCGAAAAACTCTAAAACGCAAAAGACACGCACAAAAAAATCCCCATTCCGCAGAGATAAAACGGCGGGTTTTCGGGGAAAATGAATTTTTAGGTCGCTTTTCTCATTGAAAAGCGACTTTTTGCGTGCTAATTTCGTCATTAAGTGTTATATTAGTCGTATGGAAAAGAACTTGCGCTATATCGACGGATTGAAAGACGGACTGCCTATATGCTTTGCGTATTTGGCGGTGTCTTTCACTTTCGGTTTGGTGACGGTGAAAAGCGGGATTAGCGTGTGGATTGCCACTCTCATATCCGCGACGAATTTGACGTCGGCGGGACAGTTTGCGGGAGTGGAAATGATGCTTGCGCTTGCGGGCTACTTTGAAATCGCACTTGCGGTTTTCGTCATAAACTCGCGATATATGTTGATGAGTCTGTCCATATCCCAACAGTTAGACGGTAGCGTAGGCACCTTAAAACGACTTTTTATGAGTTGTTTCGTGACGGACGAAATCTTCGCGCTTGCATCCATACAAAAGAGAAATCTCAACTTCAAATACTTCGTAGGACTTGCCACAACCCCATATTTTGGTTGGGCGATAGGCACGTTGCTCGGCGGACTCGTCAACGACCTACTCCCCGAAAGATTGCAAGTCGCTATGGGGATTGCGCTATATTGCATGTTCATTGCAATCATCGTACCGCCTGCCAGAAAGTCCTTTGCGGTCATAGTTTCGATAGGACTTGCGACGGCGTTTTCCTGCACTCTCTACTACGTCCCCGTGCTAAATCAAATATCGGTGGGATTCAGAGTCATCATCGCATCCGTACTGTCCGCCTGCATAACGGCGGGGCTATTCCCCGTCTACGACGACGACTGCGAATACAAGCGGATACTCCCTGAAAAAGACAAGCGGGAGGGCGAATTATGAGCGTAACTTATCAACTCATATGCGTACTTTTGATGGCGGTTGCGTCGTATATTCCCCGCGTACTCCCCCTTGTGATATTCCGCAAACCCATCAAGTCGCGGTATATAAAATCCGTCCTGTACTATATGCCATATGCGGTCCTATCCGCACTCACGTTCCCCGCAATATTCTACTCGACGGGTAGCGTAGCGACGGCGGCAATCGGCACGGCGGTGGCACTCGTGATGTCATTCTTCAAAATCAACCTTGCAATCGTAGCACTCGTATCAATCGCCGTAGTTTTCGGACTCGGCTACGTACTATAAGGATAGCGCGCACGCGCACACACGTATGATAAAACACGTATTTCTCGACCTTGACGACACAATCCTTGACTTCCACTCCGCAGAGCGCAGAGCGTTGTCCGTCGCCCTTGCGATAGAGGGAATACCCCCTACGGACGACCTTATTTCGCTATATTCGGAAATCAATCTATCCCAATGGAAGTTGTTTGAACTTGGTGAAATCCACACTGCGCAAGAAGTCAAAAGTCGTCGATTTGAGATATTCTTTGAAAAAATCGGCGTTGCGCCCCTTAAAAACCTGCCCGCAAACTACGAAACGGAACTTGCGCATAATCACGAATTTGTGGAAGGCGCAAGCGAAGTCCTTGACGAACTATACGGCAGATACCACTTGTATCTCGTGTCAAACGGACTTGCAAGCGTACAAGCGGAAAGACTCGCCGGCGCGGACTTATACCGCTACTTCGACGGCATATTCATATCCGAAAGAGTGGGTTTCAACAAACCTAACAAGGAATATTTCGACGTCGTTTTCTCGAAGATACGCAACTTCGACAAGTCCGCCGCCGTCATCGTAGGCGACAGTCTGTCGTCGGATATAAAAGGCGGTATGAACGCGGGCATAAAGACGGTGTGGGTGAACAGAAACGGTCAAGACCGCGGAGATTACACCCCCGACGTCGAGATAAACGATATTCGCGACCTACCCACCGCCTTGCAAAATTTATAAAAATTTTTTTTGCATATTTTCTCGTCGGAAAAAATGTATAAATTTATTCTGTTTGACGGTAAACGATTTTCATAAACACCGTTTAGAATATCACTTTTTAGCGCGTCCAAAAATTTCACTCCGTTTAGATAGTCGTTTCGTGAATAATTCACGGTTTTTACACCTATTCGCAAAATCCGTCATTTTTATGCATAACCACCATATCTTGTGTTCACCCCAAAAAAAATTCTACCACATTTTGCGATTTTTGTTGTTGACAAACCGCCAATCCTATTATAGAATGAAAAAGCAAAAATTTCCCCGGAGGACACATTATGTTGAATGTCAAAAAACGTGACGGGAGCGTAGTCCCGTTTGACCTGTCCAAAATCAAACACGCTATCGAAAAGGCTTTCATAGCGGAGAACACCGTCTATAGCGACGATATGCTCGATATGCTCGCGCTTCGTACCACCGCCGCCTTCAACGACAAGGCAATAAACGGCGTAGTGTCCGTCGAAGACATCCAAGACGCAGTCGAAGTCGTCCTTATCCAAGGCGGTTACGTCCAAATCGCAAAGGCGTACATTCTCTATCGTAAACAACACGAGAAAATCCGTAATATTAAAGATACCACTCTCGACTACACCAAAGCGGTCAACAACTATCTCAAAGTCAACGACTGGCGCGTGAAAGAGAATAGCACCGTCACCTACTCCGTCGGCGGACTCATCCTTTCCAACTCGGGCGCAATCACCGCAAACTACTGGCTCAGCGAAATCTACGACGAAGAAGTCGCAAACGCTCACCGCGAAGCGGCAATCCACATCCACGATTTGAGCATGCTCACCGGTTACTGCGCAGGTTGGTCTCTCAAACAACTCATCAAAGAAGGTCTCGGCGGTATCCCCGGCAAAATCACCTCTTCCCCCGCAGGACACCTTTCCACTCTCTGCAACCAAATGGTCAACTTCCTTGGTATCATGCAAAACGAGTGGGCGGGCGCACAAGCATTCTCGTCTTTCGACACCTACCTTGCGCCTTTCGTGAAAGTGGACAACCTTTCCTACAAGGAAGTCAAACAATGCATCCAATCCTTCATCTACGGCGTCAACACTCCGTCCAGATGGGGCACGCAAGCACCTTTCACCAATATCACTCTCGACTGGACCGTCCCCAACGACCTTGCGGAACTCAACGCAATCGTCGGCGGAAAGGAAATGGATTTCAAGTATAAAGACTGCGTGAAAGAAA
>CAZJZV010000007.1:0-71020 GCA_964550635.1 uncultured Bacteroidaceae bacterium | reverse complement strand
CAGAGGGTTTTACCCTCAAATTAAAAACCACCAGTTGAACTGGTGGATTTTTATTATTTTCAGTCGAGAAGGGTGTCGTGGATTAGGGCGTAGGTTTGGGATGCTTTGTCCACCCAACTCTTGTAGAGATATTTCGCGAGTTGGCGATTGGCGACGACCATTTTCAATTCCATAAGGGTGGTGGTGTCGTTGTTGATTTTGAGAATGACCGTGTAGGTGCCGTCCGCGTTTTTGGAGTAGTCGCAAAAATAGGATTGCCGTTTCTTGTAACGCATACGGTTATCCCTTGCGTACGTGGTGATATTGTCGCGGATGGACGCGGGTATGCGGGTGTAGAACAGTGCCAAACAACTGGTGCCGTCTTGGGTGATATTGTAATTCTCGCTTTTGGGGACCTTGTAGACAAGGTTTGTTTCGAGAAGTTCACCGAGATACTGCTTGCATTCCATATAGGTGAGCCAGTCGTTGTCGGAGGAGCAGATGTCGAGAATGGTGGATTCGGCAAGCGGTATCGCCATTTTTTCAAAGACGAACAAAATTATTAATTTTTGAATTTTGCTATCCAGACGAATAGGGGCTTGATCGAAGTCCATTTTATCTCCTCCTTTGTTTAATCGGATTGCCATTGTAGCACCAAACGCCGAAAAAAAACAAGACTTTATGCAAAAAAATATTCGTTTGACAAAATGTAGTGCACCGAGTTTTTTTGCCCACAAGGAAACCGCCCTTTCGGACGGTTTCCGTATATGGCTTATGAGATTTTAGCCGAGAGTGTTTTCAAGGCAACGCACGAAGAATTGAGTCGCCTTTTCGAGTTGGTCGACGTGCAGACGCTCGTTGATACCGTGGATACGCGCTTGGTCGTCGAGAGAGTTGATGAACGGACCGAAACGGAACACGTTGTCGGTGAGCGGATTGTAGAAACGCGCGTCGCTTGCCGCGATGAACATATAAGGTGCGACGACTACGTCGTCGAAGGTTTCGAGAATGGACGTGCGGATATTCTCGTACGCGTCGCAGTGGACGTCCGCTTCTGCGGAAGGATTGGAGTATTGGAGCATATTGACTTTCAACACGCCCTTCTTCACGTCTTTTTTGAGAAGTTTTTCGAGATACGCTTTCACGTCGTCCGCGGTTTCACCGGTGATCATACGGTAGTTGATATTTGCTCTTGCTTCTTTAGGGATGACGTTTCTTGCGTCGCTACCCCAAAGCATAGTGGGTGCAAACGTGGTGCGCACGAGTGCGTTGGTCATAGGCATGACGAGAGTGAACGCAAACTTGAGAAGGGGAGAGAATACGTCGCGGTTGGTGAACAAGAATTTGAACACTTTGCCGAGTGCGCCGCCCCCGCAGTAGGGAGCAAGTTCTCTGAAGGTTTCTTTGGTGAGTTCCGTCCAACGAGTCTTCATGGGGTGAGATTCCACCTTTGCGACCGCTTTTGCAAGCACACCGTCCGCCGTGGGAGGATTGGGGTTGGATGCGTGACCGCCTTGTTTGTTGACGACGAGTTCGAGATCTCCGCTACCTTTTTCCGCCGCGCCGATGAGTGCTACGGTGTGGGGGATGCCGAGAAGATTGCCGTCAAGGACGGTGCCGCCTTCGTCTACGACGAATTCCATTTCAACACCCTTGTCTTTGAGATATTTGACGATACTGGACGCGCCGACTATGGATTGACCGGGTTCTTCGTCGTGTCCGAAGCAGAGATACAAATCTCTTTCAAATTCCTTGCCGTGTTCGAGATGATATTCGACCGCTTCGAGAAGGGCGATCATATGGCTCTTCATATCTTGCGCGCCTCTGCCGTAGATATAGCCGTCTTCGGTGAGATGACCGCTGAACGGATCGTATTCCCAACCGTCTACGGGAGCGGGAACGACGTCGATATGACTGAGATAGCAACCGCCTTTGAGCGCGGGATTTTTGCCTTTCAGATGATAGATGATCGAGTAGCCCGCAATGATGGTGCGTTCCGCTTTTGCGTTGAGAAGGGGATAGGCCTTTTCGAGCCAATCTCTATAATCGACGAATGCTTGAGTGTTGTCGATATAGTCGTCCACCATGGACACGGTGGGGATGCGGATTGCTTCTTGCAAGTGTTTGACCGCTCTGTCTTTGTCGACTGCGGCGGGGGTTGCAAGTTCTACGGGTTTGTGAGTGGGTTTGTTCAAGGCGGTACGGATGACGAGCGCAAGCACGAAAAGAACGACTGCCGCCGCTATTGCGATACCGACTATTGCACCAATTGACATAATGCACCTCTAAAAAATTTATTGTATAGATTATATATCCATATTGATTTTTTTTCAAGAATTTTATGGATAAAAGTTTTATTTTGGTCGAAACGGCATTTTATCTATGAAAAATAATGATATAAACCGCTTGTTTTGCAAACAATATTAAAACCGACTTTTTGGGCGGCGTGAGTCAAATGCAAGGCGCGTGCGCGCATATACTTATATTAGAAAACCTTTCGTTGACAATTTGACTACAAAATAGTATACTATTTTACAGTTCGCGAGCGTCGCTCACGAAACTTTGTAATAAATTTGTGGCATTGCCACAGCGGAGGTATATATGAAATTTCAAAACATAGGCGTTGAGAAATTCGTAGAAGAAAGCATCGCTCTCTGCAAGCCCGAAAACGTCGTCCTTATCACGGGCGAAGAAGATCAACTCGAGGCTCTTCGTGCAGAGGCTGTCGCTACCGGCGAAATGATCAAACTCAATCAAGAGCTTCTCCCCGGTTGCTACTATCATCGCACTAAACCCAACGACGTTGCAAGAGTGGAAGGCAGAACCTTTATCTGCACCAGAGAAAAAGAAAATGCAGGCCCCACCAACAACTGGAAAGACCCCAAAGAAATGTACGCAATGCTCAAAGACATCGCTCGCGACAGCATGAAAGGTCGCACGATGTACGTCATTCCTTTCTCCATGGGTGCGGTCGGATCTCCCTTCTCCAAAATCGGTATCGAAGTCACGGACAGTATCTACGTCGTGCTCAATATGGCTATCATGACCAGAGTCGGACAAAAAGTTCTCGACACTCTCGGCGACAACGACGACTTCGTGCGCGGTTTCCACGCAAAGTGCGATGTCGACGAAAACAATCGTTATATCGTCCAATTCCCCGAAGACAACGCAATTTGGTC
Organism: uncultured Bacteroidaceae bacterium; assembly: GCA_964550635.1. Lineage (GTDB taxonomy): Bacteria > Bacillota > Clostridia > Christensenellales > CAG-917 > RGIG4097. Next base: position 67,862 of record CAZJZV010000007.1, on the reverse strand, counting down.
CGTCAATAGCGCGTACGGCGGAAACGTCCTTCTCGGCAAAAAGTGCTTTGCACTTCGTATAGCGTCCTACCAAGGTTGGAAGGAAGGCTGGATGGCTGAACATATGCTCATCCTCGGCATCCAAAAACCCAACGGCGAAACCAAGTACGTAACGGCGGCGTTCCCCTCCGCTTGCGGAAAGACCAATCTCGCTATGCTCATTCCCCCCGAAACCTACACCAAGAAAGGTTACAAAGTGTTCACGGTCGGCGACGACATCGCATGGCTCAGAGTAGGTGCGGACGGAAGACTTTACGCAATCAACCCCGAAGCAGGTTTCTTCGGAGTCGCTCCCGGCACGAACAAAAAATCCAACCCCAACGCACTTGCATCCACGCAAAAGGGTACGATTTTCACCAACGTCGCAATCAATCCTGCGGATAACACCGTTTGGTGGGAAGGTCTCACCAAAGAAGCACCCGAAGAACTCATCGATTGGAAGGGCAATCCGTGGCATCCCGGTATGGTCGACGCAGACGGCAAACCCGTCAAAGCGGCGCACCCCAATAGCCGTTTCACCGCTCCCGCAAAGAACTGCCCCTGCATTTCCAGCGAATTTGAAGCACCCAACGGCGTTCCTATCAGTGCAATCATCTTCGGCGGTAGACGCGCTCAAACCACTCCGCTCGTGTATCAATCGAGAGATTGGGATCACGGCGTGTTCGTCGGTTCGATTATGGCGTCCGAAACCACTGCCGCGGCAAGCGGTGCGGTCGGTGTCGTCAGACGCGATCCTATGGCAATGCTTCCTTTCTGCGGCTACCATATGGGCGACTACTTCGCGCATTGGATCGAGATGGGCAAGAAGATCAAGCATCAACCCAAAATCTTCAACGTCAACTGGTTCAGAACGGACGAAAACGGCAAGTTCTTGTGGCCGGGCTTCGGCGATAATATGAGAGTTCTCGATTGGATTCTCCGCCGTTGCGAAGAAACCGTCGACGCAGTCGAAACTCCTATCGGTTACGTTCCCGATCCCGCGGATATCGATCTCAGCGGTTCGGACCTCACCGAAGAACAAATTGCAGACCTTCTCACCGTCGATAAGGATTTGTGGAGAAAGGATGCGGATGGTATCAAGGAATTCTATACCAAGTTCGGCGACAAACTCCCCGAAACCTTGAAAGAAGAACTCGACACTCTCGAAAATAATCTTAAGTAATAAAAATCTCGTCTTCGCTCCTGCGATGCGGGAGCGAATGCGATAATACGATAACCCCACTTAAATCCTATCGAGTATTCGCATAGGATTTATGCATATAATTATGGAACTGTACGAAAGATTTCTAACAGAGCAAATCGACGAAAACGGTAGGTTGATCGGCGTGGATTGGCACGTCCCCGATACCTACAATTTCGGCTTTGACGTCGTGGACTACTTCGGCACCGTCGAGCCCGATAGAAGGGCGATGATTTGGGTGTCGAACGATATGCAGTCCCGCGTTTTCACGTTCGGCGATATGATGCGCCTGAGCGCAAAGTGCGCCAATTTATTCAGAAAACTCGGCATTCAAAAGGGGGATAGAGTTATGCTCGTCCTCCGTCGCCACTGGGAATTTTGGCCCGCTATCGTCGCGCTCCACAAAATCGGCGCAATCGTCATCCCCGCTACCGATCAGCTCAAGGATAAGGATTTCGTGTACAGATTCAATTCCGCAGGGGTTAAGGCTATAATTTGCACCGCGACCGGTAACGTTCTCGACGAGGCGGAAACCGCTTGCGAAAAATGCCCTAACGTCACCATAAAAGTGGTATCTAACGGCACGAAAGACGGTTGGATCAGTTTTTCGGAGTTTGAAAATTACTCCGACGTTTACCCCCGTCCGACCGACGATACCGCGCCTATGAGAGATGAGTTGATGCTCATGTATTTCACGTCGGGCACCACCGCCTATCCCAAAATCGCCGCTCACGAACATACCTATTCGCTCGCGCATTTCGTCACCGCGAAGTGGTGGCATAACGTCGAGAAGGACGGGGTGCATTTCACCGTCGCGGAAACAGGGTGGGGTAAAGCCGTATGGGGTAAACTCTACGGTCAATGGCTACTCGGCGCGTGCGTGTTCACCTACGATTTCGACAAGTTCGATCAGGACAAGGTGTTGTCAATGTTCGCGAAGTACGGCATCACGACTTTCTGCGCCCCGCCGACTATCTACCGCTTTATGATTAAGGCGGATTTGAGCAAGTACGACTTGTCATCGTTGAAGTACTTGACGACTGCGGGCGAAGCGCTCAATCCCGAAGTGTTCAACCAGCTCAAAGCAAGCACCGGACTTTCTATTATGGAAGGGTTCGGGCAGACGGAAACTACGCTTACTATCGCTAACCTTACCGGCGCAACGCCGAAGGCGGGTAGTATGGGATTGCCTACGCCGATCTATAAACTCCGCCTTGTCGACTACGACGGCAACGACGTCCCTATGGGCGAGGCAGGGGAGATTTGCGTGGATATTAGCGAGGGTAGACCGTACGGGTTGTTCAGAGAGTACTACGGCAGTCCCGAACAGACCGCCGACGCTATGCACGACGGATTATACCATACAGGTGATACCGCTTGGAAGGACGAGGACGGAAATCTGTTCTTCGTGGGTAGAACGGACGATATTATCAAGTCGAGCGGATACCGCATCGGACCGTTTGAAATCGAAAGCGTCATAATGGAGCATCCGTCGGTGGTGGAATGCGCGGTTACGGGCGTGCCCGATCCGGTCAGGGGACAAGTGGTCAAAGCAACGATAGTCCTTGTGAAAGGAGTGGAACCGAGCGAAGACCTGAAAAAAGAAATCCAACAATACGTGAAACACGCAACGGCACCGTACAAATATCCAAGGATAATAGATTTTGTAGAGGAACTCCCGAAAACAATCAGCGGCAAAATCCGCCGCACCGAATTAAGAAAGTAAGCGCGAAAGCGCTTTTTTCTTTGCCTTTTTTCGTCTAATTTTTTCCTCTTGGGGACGGGGATGAAAGCGGAAATGATTTCCGCTTTCATCCCCGTCCCCAAGAGGAAATGTAGTTGACATATGGCGGTGGGTGGTGTATAATGTTTATTGCACAAAGGAGATACCATTATGAGTAGAATCGCTAGAGCTTGTTCAGACACAAATTGCTTTCACGTTATGGTGCAGGGTATTGCAAAAGAATATATCTTCGACACCGACGAGATGAAGAACACCTATCTTTATAACCTTGCAAAATACAAGGAAGAAGAGGGTATCAAAATTCTCGCGTATTGCATTATGGGCAACCATTGCCATTTGCTTATTTACACACCGAACGTCGAGAATCTCGGACGGTATATGTTGCGTGTAAATACAAGATATGCGAAATACTACAATTTCAAAGTCGACCGTGTCGGATACGTCTTCAGAGAACGCTATAAGAGTCAAGCCATTTATGATACGAAATACGTCGGAAACTGCCTTTGTTATATACATAACAATCCGATAAACGCTGGAATTGTGCAAAAACCTGCCGATTATGACTATTCGAGTTATAACTGTTATATGCAACATATGGGCATTGTTGACTTCGATTTTGCGAGCGAGTTTTTCAACACCGAACCGTCGAATATTATCGCGATTGCGAGCGAATGCGGAACGGATGCGGATTGCCCCGAATGGGCGGAAGTCAAAGAGAACTCAAAGACCGTTGAGGATAAAGCATATGAGGTTTTGGCGGGGTATGGATTGCCGCCGAAGTACTTGAAACTCGATAGAGAAAAAATGGTCGAGTGCATGCGGAAACTCAAAGAGATCGGGATGACTCAAAAAGAGATTGCGAAGATTTTTGGGTATAGTGAACGGCAAGTGAGAAACAATATGAAATAGGCGCGAAAGCGCTTATTTTTTTTGGAGTTTTTTGGGGAAAATGGTGGAAGTGATTTCCTCTTGGGGACGGGGATGAAAGCGGAAATGATTTCCGCTTTCATCCCCGTCCCCAAGAGGAAATTAGAGGGGAAATTTGGGTGCGGAAATGGATAGGGAGAAAGGGAGGGAGGTTGGGGGAAATGAAAAAATGGTATTGACAAAATAGGGGAATGTGATATATTATATCGTTGTATAATGCCCGGACGGGACGCGGGCGCGTGTGTATGCATATATGTATGGGCATGGCGCGGGCGACAAAAAGGGCACTACAAAAAGACACACAACTTATAGGGCTGAGGTCGGGCGGCAGAACGGCTTAGGCTAACTTGAGGTGAAATTATGAGAAACAACACTATCAGACAGACGCTTTCAATCACAAGACTCGTTGTGCTTGCACTGTGTTTCGTGTTCGTGTTCGCATTCGCAATGGTCACGATGACGACGACTGAAAACAGTGTGATGAGCGACGTCGCGTTTGCAGAAGACTCCGACGGTAACGCAGTTTCGATTGTTGTCGATAACGAACTGACGGCAAATTCGATCGGGTTCCCGGGAACCGACGCAAGCAAGCGTACTTGGACTTATCGAGTGACGACGAAAAACACCGTTTTTTCGACGATCAACACAAGTGTGTTTACGGATTCTTCGGCGGATACGACCTATAGCGTTTCTACGATAACGAACGGTTTCAAAATCAAAGAAAGCGACTCACACGCGGTTAAAGCACCTAAATTGTTTGTCGCAGTCAACTTTGCCGTTCCTGATTTCATTAGAAAGATTTCGGGAAATTCAAATTTTGAGATTACGGTAGCCGCAACGTCAACGATACATAGATATGAAGACAACATGGCGTTTGGTGATGATAACAGTGGTTACTACGTTGAAGCGACGGATAGCGCGACGAAAGCAAACGCTATCACCGGGAAATCGTTTACTACATTCCAAAACTTCAAGAAAGATAACACCAAAACTTTGTCAGCTACGATAACCAAGGGTAAAAATAATATTCTTCTCGGTTACATGGATCAAACGGGTAACTGGGGTCAATGCGACTTCGACGTCACCAATTTGTATTTCGATTTCACCATTAAACTTGCAGGCGGTGCATCAAACGCAACCTTTACGGACTCATCGACGATGAGTATTTGGGACGGTGCGTCACCTATCGTCACGAATGCAACCGCAACTCCCAACAGATACTTTGAAAACGATACTTGGAGAGGGGACAGCTGGAATTACAACGTCACCAAAGCGGAAGGAAATCCTGCTAGCCCGTTTGCAAACAATGCTTGGAGCAAATACGAATACGCACAAGATAGCGTTTCTGCCGATAACGCAATGATCAACCTTTACAGTTACGTCAACACCTCAACGGACGGTAAAGCAGTCGATGGCGGAAAAACCTATTATAAGAGTGCGGAACTTACGGTTAACGATAGATATTCGTATGACTACAAAGATTCAAACGACAAAAACGTTCTTGTTACGGTCACGAACAGCAACAAGGGTTTCCAATATTTTGCATCGGGTATTAAATCGGTAACCATCGGTGCAACTACTTATACGGTCGCAACGGATAGCGGTTATAAAGAAATCAAAAAGGCGGACGATGCAACCGTTTACGGTTGGTTCAAAGTCGATAAAGCTACCGACAACCGTGCGCAAATCAAGATTTCATTCTATTTCAAAGAAAACATCGCAGGTCTTAACGTTAGCGTTTCGGACTACGGCGATGCAAGTGTTTCCAAAACCATAAACGTCAAGGGCATTGACAACACCAATCCTAACGGTACTCTCACCGTTGACGATATGGACGGATATACCAAAGAGGCAACCCTTTTCAACGGTTGGGACAACCTCAGATGGTATAACAACAGCACTCTTTCTCTCGATCTCAACGTGAACGAAGAAAGTCCGTCCACCGACGACTTTGAAATCACTCCTTATATGTGGTTCTATTCGGTCGTGAAAGTGAACGCTCCGACAGGCACGCTCACTTCCGCAAACTGGACGAGAGAACAACTGCTCACGAAAGTGCCTTTCGCAGTCGGCGCGACTTCGAGTTTCAGATACGACTTCAAGACCGGTTACGCAGGTGCGGTTTATGATACCGCAGGCAACGTCACCACCGGCCTTGACGGTCAATCAAGCACGAGCGCAACGGGGGTAGGGTATTATCTCTTCACGTTCTACTGTATGGATATGTCGGGCAGATATACCACCGAAAACCAAATCTCGTACTACGTCAGAGCGGACTACGAAACCCCGACTTACACTCTCACCAAATCCGCAAACGGCAATAATCTCGCAAATACGGATTGGGCAACGACCGAACTCACGGTCACTCTCGTTCAAGACAAGGCTTCCATTTCGGGCAACAACTTGAGCTTCACGGACGCGGAAGAAAATACGAGATATATCTCTGTTCTCAACGGCGTTATCACGAATATCTATCTCGATACCGCGGTGGATAGCACCGCCACTATCGCAACGGACGGTAAGTCCGCAAACTTCGGCGGTGGCGAACCCGGTACGAGAATTTACGTTACTTATAGCGTGTCGTCAACCGGCGTTGCGACTTGGATTATCACGTTCGGCAGAGATCACAGCGCACAAGACACCAGCGGTTTCACCTATTTCGACTTCGCTTACTATACCACCTTTGAAATTATGGTCGGCGACGATCCCGAAAACGAAACCCCCGTCAAATATATCTATACCGGTAACACCATGCAAACGGACGGCGTAACTCACCGTCAATGGCAGGTTCTCGTCGGCAAGAAGTATATCGACGGCGTGCTTATCCTTGTGGATAGAAATAAGCCCCACGCTCCCACTCTCGACCAAGAATCCGAAGAAAAGGATTATTCCGAAATCGATCAGATCGACACTCCGTCTATCCCCGACGCGACGGATAGAAAGTGGTTCACGAGCGGTTGGTCTCTCGACGCGTTCTACGCGTTCGAGGACTCTCTCCTTGCGCAGTACGGCGACGGTATCAAAGTCTACTACGCAATGAAGAATATCCAAAATATCGGCGACTTCAACGATGCGGGCGGAAAACTCTCGATTAGCGCGTTCCTTTCCGCATTCGGCAACGGTTCCGTCAACCCCGCAGACTACAACTTCGATGCAGTCTACGAAACTCTCGGTACCAAACTCGATAGTATCAACGAAATCAAACTCAACTTCAATAGCGCACTCGGTGCAGGTATGCGCGTCTACTACTTCTGGGCGGTCGACCAAGCGGGTAACGTCAGTGATCTCGTCGGCTACACCTTCTTCGTCGATGCAAACGACTATAAGGTCGTCGGCTCGGTGGATCAAAATAGTATATTCGCAGATCTCGGCGTCGCTTCCGTTCTCGAAGGCGGTAAGTCCATCGTCTATAAGAGAGGGGATATGATCACGCTCAACTTCGCTCTCGAAGACGGTTACGTTGCTTATAAACTCGACTATAAGTTCGGCAACGGCGTAGAAGATATTAAGAATAAGTGGACCACCGACGATCCGCTCTCTCCGTCTCAATCCTATGCGGATCCCAACGGTAGCATTTCTCTCGACGGTCTCGAATTCAATCTCTTGCTCGAAAATACCGATCTCGGTAATCTCGGCAATATCCCCAGCAATAACGGCAATATAGAGCTTATATTCCGCTATCGCAGACTCGTCACCGTCACCGTCACCGGTACCAACGTCAGCTACGCCGGCGCGCCTACCGAAATCCCTATGACCGTGTTCCCCGAAGTCGCAAAGAGCCAAATCGTCTACGATTGGAAACAAAATACGGGTGCGGTCGACGAATTCAACGAACCTATCTACTCCGATCTCGAATCCGCTCCTTCTAACGTCGGCGAATACTCGGTCGCAATGTCTATCGATAACGATAACTACGTCGCGCAAACCGTCAGAATCCCCGCTTACAACATTCTCAAGAAGGACGTAACTATCAAGATCAATTCTTCCGTCGGCGAATACGGCGACAATCAAAATATCGGTTACGTCGTGGAAGGTCTCGTCGGCGCAGATCTCGCAGCGTGGGATCCCGCTACTTACACCTTCACCGGCTCCGCACTCTTCCTGCCTACCGCAAGCAACTGGCTTAAAGTGGACGGTACTCTCGTCGCGGACGGTAGCGGTTTCGCAAATCTCAACGTCGGCAATTACGCTATCACTTTCTCGGACGCAGTCTCCGCGGATCTCGGCGATAACTACAACGTGTCCTACGTCACCGCAACCCATATCGTCACTCAAAAGGCGATCACCGTCATCGTTAAGGCGGGTCAAGGCAAGGTCTACGGCGATGCGGACGGCACTATCCTTGTCGGCGTCGATATGACTACGCTCCCCACCGGGAAACTCATCGGCGATATATTCAACGGCGCACAAGAATCTTCCACCGTCGGCAATATCGTCTACTTCTACGTGAACGGCACTCAACTCATCTCCCGTGAACTCGGTGAGAACGTCGGTGAATATAACTACTCAACCAGCACCGCTTACTTCGATGTCAATAGCAATTACACGATCACCGTCGACGCAAGCGGCGTTAAATACGCAATCACTCAAAGATCGGTGAGCGTTACCCCCGTCGCAGGTCAGAAGTTCATCAAGAACGAAACGGATTCCTACGACGTTGCGTACACTCTCGCCGCAAACGACCAGAGATTTGCAGAATATCTCACCGCTTCTTGGGCACTCGGCACCGCAGGCGCGTCTAGCCCCGTTCAAGGCTACACCGAAACCGTCTATGCTCTCGTCGGTTCGTTCTCGTCAAGCTCCGCCAACGTCAAGTTCGTCATCGCGACCGGCGACCATACCGTAATTATCCGCGAAATCATCGCAGGTTCGACCAATATCGTCGTCAACGTAACTCGCGTTACTCCTTACGTCTTGAACTACGGCGATACCTATTCCAGTAGCGTTACCATCACCGCCGATAGCTCCGATTATTCGATCGCTCTCTCGGACGGCTCCACACTCCCCGAAGGTTACACCCTCAAATGGACTGCAAACCTTACCAGTCTCAACGTCGGTTTGCGCTCCGTCATCATCCAAGACGGAACCGCTTCCGTTCTCGATAACAACGGCGCGGATACCGATTATATCTTGCTCGTCGATAGCTACTATATCACTATCAACCCCGCAACCATCACCGTCTATCCGTCCGCTACCAATCAATCAAAGGTCTACGGCGATCTCGATAGCGTTTACGGCATCGGCTTCTCCGTCGCGGAAGGTCAAGAAGATCTCGCAAGTAAGGTCAGCGGTTCTTTCGTCAGAGTCGCTTACCACGCAGACGGCTCTTTCTACCGCTTCGGTGAACGCTATGATAACGTCAGCAACGCGGACGGTTCTATCTCCTACAACGGTCAGGAATTCTACTACGGCTACGCTGTCTCTTCTGAATTCGTCAGCTCGGATAGCAACTACGTCGTGGTGGTCGACGAAACCGCTCTCGCAAACGCTCGTCTCGTCATCACTCCCGCTACCATCGATTATAGCCAAATCACCCCCGCTTTCTTCGGCGTCGATAGAGCTATGAACAACTCCACCGAGCTCCCCGAATTCTCCGTCGATCAAAAGAAAGCTATGCTCGCCGTCTACTCGCAGTTGAAACGTAATACCGATGACGTCTATATCAACTTCACCGCAAATTACGTCAACGTAGATACCCACGAGCCCGACGCGTCTATCGGTGAGAAACACGTTCTCTTCGCATCCTTCACCCTTGCAGGTAATGCGGCGGTCAACTATACTCTCGTCGGCGCGCCCGATAGCTACGTTCTCACTCAAATCTGCTACATCAAGGACGAGCCTATCGAACTCACCAAACTCAACTTCACCTTGACCAAAGTCTACGACGGTAGCCCCGAATTCTCGGCAAGTAACGTCCAAATCAGCGTCAGTCTCGGCGATAATATGCAACTTATGTCGTCCATTATCTTCCCGTCCGCTAACGTCACTTCCAACTACGCTACCGACGTCGTCTTGCTCTTCCCCGGTCTCAGAGCAAGCGATATCAATATCGACGTCAAGGAAGAAGGTATCGAAATCGCTTTCACCGACGAAGGTATGGTCCTTACCGTCAGAAATCTCAGCGGTTCCATCACTCCTAAACAAATCAGTATCGACGACGTCATCGAATACTCCGTCGCGGACCGTAGATACAACGGCACTTCCAACGTCGATCTCGGACTCGTCTTCTTGAATAGCGTCTACGCAACTGGCGATAGCTTCGCAAACGTAGGTCTCGAACTCCTTGCGCACGCGTGCGATAACAATATTATTACCGCGAGCGCGGGCACGCATAGAGTCACCGTCTCGTCCGTCGGCGTAAAAGCAAATTCCAACTACGCTCTCAACTTCACCGCGGATGAACTCAATAATAAGATTTCTTCGCTCACCGTCGAAATCTCTCCCGCAAGAGTCCAACTCGCCGTCGATTACGACAACAATAAACAGTACGAAGGTAATACAGATGCCGATAAGGTCCTTGACAAAGGTACCGACGTGTCCAACTCCGCCGCAGAATCCGCAGTCACTCTCATTCCCGAAGACGCGGCAGGTTTCGACGAATCCGCTTGGGCAAACGATAGCACTTTCATCGACTACGTCTTCGCTGACGTGACCTTCAAGTATAGCATCAACGGCGTTGCGGATGCTTCCGTCGCTTTCGATGCGAACGGCAACGTCATCAAACATAATATCCTTATCAGCGGACTTTCCTTCATCGTTCCCGCAGGTAAGACTTCCGAGAGCGTAAACGCAGTCCTTGCAAACTACGAACTCGTCGCTTTCGACTTCGTGGACGGCAGTTACGTCGCAAATAATAGGGCTCTCGTCGCGGAATCCACCATTTCCGACTTCGAAAATATCGCGGTCGCAACCCTCGATCAAAAGGTCCTTTCCGTCCAAACCGACGGTATCATCATCTCGGATAAGATCTACGACGGCACCAAGAACGCAACCGTCGCAATCAAGGGTTCCTACGACGTCACAGGCTTCGGCGTCGCTCCCGAAGAAAAAGACCACGTTACTCTCGACGTCTCGGGCGAATTCGGCGATAAGAACAGCGGTTCCAATAAGAGCGTCAACGTCAAGATCACCGGCGTTAAGAGCACTTCTACCGAAGTCGATTACGCAAAGAACTACAAGATCCAAAAGGACGTCTCCGCTGTCGGTCGCGCTTCTATCGCTCAAGCTCCCGTTGTCGTCAACTTCACCGTCTCCGATAAGGAATACGACGGCACCACTTCTGTCGATAAGATTTCCTACACCATGTCCGGCCTTATGCCTACCGAAACCGGTAGATACTACGTCAAGAGCTACTTCGCAGAGTACGCAGATAAGAACGTAGCGGTCGATGAGAGTGGGGCAGTCGTCGCAAAGAATGCATTCGTCTACGGCGTGGCGCTCAGCTGTAACACCGAAAACGTCATCAACTACTATCCCGTCGTAACGTCTTCCGTCGAAATCGCAGGCAAGACCGCTATCGCATCCGATGCGCTCGGCTCCGTCCTTCCCGGCACCGATGCGGACGGCAACGCTATCTACTACTACAATCTCGACACCGTCAACGTGTACAATATCACTAAGGCGGATTACGATAGTCTTGCGGTCAAACCCGACGTCCTCGGCTCCTACACGAAGTCCTATACCAAGTACTACATAGTCGACGCGTCTTCCGCAATCGCAGGCAAGACCACCGAAACTATCGCGTACGTAGACAACGCAAAGGGCACCATCAATCCCAAAAATATCAAGGTCTCCGTCGTCGCAACCCCTGGTAGCACCGCATTCTCCAAAGAGTACGACGCAACCACCAAGTTCTACGGCACCGACTCCGATTACTCAATCGGCAACAGCGGATTTATGGCGGACGATGCGGATTATATCGCACTCAACGTCGGATCCGACGACGTGACTATCGCTTATAAAGCGTCTTCGGTCGGCAGCACTTCCGTCGTGTTCACCTTCACCGGTAACGCGCTCAAAGCAAAAGAAGGCGTCGCCGCAGAATATGCGAATATCTACAAAAACTACACGACCGTCGGTTCGACTGCTTCTATCGTCGCGGAAATCAAACCCCGCGTCATCACCGCTCAACTCGATTCAGTCAAGTCCACTTACGGCAAGGCGCCTAACTTCGACGGCAAACTCGGCTACAAGGCAGGGGAAGGCGAAGTCATCGTTTCGAGCAACTACGGCTATATGACCGTCGCGGATTACCAAGTCGCATTCGCAGAACGCTACTCCGAACTCGGCGAAGGTATCAACGCTTATCGTTATAACCTTGTGGACGGTGCGTTCGTACAAGCAAACGACGGCGCATACGTGCGTATGGACGGTACGTTCGTCGAACCTTCCGTCGACGTCAACGGCAAACTCGTCGCATCCTATCCCGTCGGCACCTATCCCGCAACCATAAGCGGCGGTTCTTCCACCAACTACACCTTCAAGTTCGCATACACCAAGTTCGACGCGGACGGCAATATCGTTGCGGATAGCACGCTCACGAGCAGTGAAATCTTGGTCGAAAAGGCAATCCTTAAAGTCCACGCGGCAACCGTTGAAGAAGGTTATAGCTATAGCAAACTCTACAAGGAAGGCGGTTTGCCCGAAATCAAGCTCTCCTACACCGGTCTTGTCAACGGCGATAACCTTTCCACAATCTTGACCGCTCCCGTCGCATCCTTCAAATACTTCGACGGCAGTGCTTGGAGTGATATTGATGAAAACGTCAAACCCGTTTCCTCTCTCACTAGCGGTTACTATGCGGTCCATATCGATACTTCTTCCGCTCTCGCAAACAACTACGTCATCGTTTGGGATACCGATAAGGTCGCAAAACTCAACGTCACTATCGCACCTATCTCCGGCGTCAGAATGTCCGACTCTTCCACCGTCTACGACGGCAACTCCAAGTCCGACAAGATGAGTGTGAAGGGTAGCGTAAGCGGTCTCGACGTGGTCTACTCCTACTACAAGAACGGCGTGGTCGCCCCCGAAAATCTCGTGAACGGTGCGGATCTTATCAACGTCGGCTCTTACTTAGTCGTCGCAAACATTACCAAAGTCATCGACGATGAATTCAGCAGCACTGCGGAACTCAGATCCACGTTGACCATCACCAAGGCGGATATCTCTCTCGGTTACACGCCTTATAGCCTTGACTACTATGATTACGACCACTTCGACGATGTCAAGGGCGCAATCCAAAACTCCATCACCGGCGTTGCGTCAAACGATATGGCGGCAGTCAAGAAAGCAGTCAAGATCTCCGTGGACGGAAGAGAAATCATCAATGCAGGCACCTACAAAGTGGCAGTCAAGTTCACTTCTCCCGAAAACCCGACTTCTGCATCCGATATAAAAACCGCAAACTACAATAGCTTTGAAAAGACCTATACGATCACCGTTCTTCCCGCGGAAATCGTCGTCACCGTGCTTGAAAGCAGCAAACAACAAATGACGACTTACGACGATGAAGGCAACGCGATCAATAAGGGTATCGTGTTCAAGTACGAATTCTCGCCCAAGTCCGCAAGCCACGGTCTGTCCAATAGCGACATCGATGAAACCTACTTCATGATTATGTACAAGAGCATGTCCAAAGAAGGCGTCATCCAAGAAATCGTAGATGCTCCCGGACGTTACAACTACACGATTAGCTACTGCACCGACGAATCGTCTGTCGTAACGGAAGAAAGCGACGGCTATATCTCTATCGGCGCAATCGGCGAAGACAAAGACTACTATTACGGAGATGAAGACTCCAACTACAAGGTCATCGGCTTCACGACCGGCGACTTCGCACTCACGACCGATGAGCTCAAATATTCGTCACTTGCAACCATCAAGTTCAACGATAAGCAAATCACCGATTCGACAATCCAACTCATCGTCAACTACGTCGACGAAGATTCGATTGCAGATCCCACTAATAACGCGATCTATCAATACGACGTCGACTTGTTCAACGATGCATACGAAACCTTGGTGCCTTATATCGATTCCTACGGCTACAAGTCTTCGATCTATCAATTGTCGCATATCAGAATCATTACCGGTTCCGGTGAAACGCTCAGCGACGTCAACCACGGTAGTAACGATATGACCATCACCGTCAACACCTACTTGGACAACCTCAACAACTATAAACTCATCATGGTTTATAACGACGGTAGTTTCAAGGAAATCACTGATTACACTTCCGAAATCGTGACCGAGGAAATTGACGGAGTAGAGTATGAAAATGCATTCGTAACCTTCAACACCGATAAGCTTGGTTGGTTGGTCTACGTTAACGCAGTCCCCGTCAAAGTCAACGTGACTTCTACCGAAATCCCGATGTGGGTGTGGATAGCAGTCGGCTGTGGCGCGGCGGCAATCATCGCACTTGCACTCGGTCTTGGCATCGGCTTGTCCAAGAAGAAGAAAAAAGCGGCAATCGCAGGCACCGGAATGACCATGGACGTCGATACTCCCGAAGTGGCGGAACCCGCACCTGTCGCAGAACCTACTCCTGAACCTACGCCCGAGCCGAAACCCGAACCCGTAGCGGAACCCACGCCTGAACCTGTGGCGGAACCCGCTCCCGAACCCGTTGCAGAGCCCACTCCCGAGCCTACTCCGGAGCCGACTCCCGAACCTGCACCCGTGAAGGTCAGACCCGCAAAACCCACTCACGTTGGCAAGAAGAAACCTCCCGTCATCGGCGTTAAAGAAGGCGCGGACGTGAATGCAAGATCGATCTCCGCACCCGAAATTGCGAAACCCGAAGCGGCAGAACCCGCTCCCGAAGTCGCACCCGAAGCGGCGGCGGACACCGGCAAAGTGCCTCCCGTTGTGGGCAAGAAACCTCCCGTAGTCGGAAAGAAAGACTAACGTAAACAAACAAAAACGCAAGGGAAATCCTTGCGTTTTTTGTTTTTTTGGGGACGTCATCGATTAGAAGGACAGATATAAACCGCTTTCATATTGGTTTAATGTTAAACTAATATCATGCAGGTGGCGAGCAAAAAAATTTTTTCTTTACAATTGAACTAGTAAGGAATATAATTTATATATCAAAATAAGGGAGTTATTATTATGAAAAAAATTGCAATCGGCTGTGACCACGGCGGTATCGTTCTCAAAGAAAGCGTTGTGAATACGCTTCAATCCCTCGGCGCAGAAGTCGTCGACCTTGGCACTTACAACACGGATTCCGTGGATTATCCCACCTACGGTTTGAAAGTTGCAGAAGCAGTGGCAAGCGGAGAATGCGATGCAGGCGTGCTTATGTGCGGTACGGGTATCGGCATTTCCATATCCGCAAACAAAGTCCCCGGCATCAGAGCGGCGGTCGTGACGAATACCTATATGGCGCAACTCACCAAAAATCACAACAACGCAAATATCATCGCACTCGGTGGCAGAGTCATCACCCCCGAAGAAGCGAAAGACATTGTCACCGCTTGGTACACTGCAGAGTACGAGGGCGGAAGACATCAACGTCGTCTCGATATGATCACCGATATCGAGAAGAAGTACAACAAGTAAGATGATCGAAGAAGTTCTCAAAGAGATCAAATCCGCAGAAGAAACGGCGTCGGAAATGCAATCAAAAGCGTTTCAAGAGGGCAAGCAAATCGTCCTTGACGCCGAATTGAAAGCGGAAAAAGAAAGAAAAGAAACCGTTTTGCAATGCAAGGCGGATTTTCGACGTGCAATTGCCGAAGCTGAAGAAAGCGCCAACGCAAGACGCACGAAAATCATTGAAAACGGAGAGACTTCCGCAAAAGAATACGTCGAAAGCAAAGACAAAAAAATCGACGAAAAAGCGGATGAACTCGTGGGAATTTTGTTGGATAAGTATATCAAATGATTGTTGAAATGAAAAAACTGGTGCTCATCGGGCATCGGTCGGACAGATTCAATCTTTTCAAGGCGCTGCACCAAAGCAAGTTGGTGGAAATCGTCGCGACTGAAGATTTGGAAAACACTTCACGTCTTGACAATTCGCGCACGAAGGAGGAGATAGAAGGAAAAACGTTCCGCATATCATCCGCCTTTGATTTCTTGCGCGCTCAAAAGAAACTTGCAGAGAAGGCGCAAAAGGATAGCAAAAATTCAGAAAATCCCTACGTTTATACTCCCGTAAAGGAACCCCCTTTCACGTCTATCGCAAGAATGGACTATGAAGATTTCGCGATGATAAGTGCGGAAGAATATGAACTTCTTTGCGACGTGGAAGAGCTTGAAAGCATAAAAAACACCCGTCAGGAACTCGACTCCGAAAAGCAAAAAATACTTGCAGAAAACGAAGCGCTTGCCGTATATGAGAACCTTGAAACGCCGTTTTCGTCTCTTGTAGGTAGCAAAAACGTGCAAGTGGTCGTCGGCTCGGTCGTCGGTTCAAAGGCGGATATAGTGCGCGGTGCGAACGATATAGACGACGTGTACGTCGAAACTTTCATCGGTCAAAAAGCGACTGCTTTCGTAGCGGTTTGCTTGAACGAAAAGGAAAGCGAATTGAGTGCGGTCTTGCAATCCGCGGACTACGCGAAGTGTTCGTTCACCTTTGACGTCACCGCTCGTGAAAAAATCTCTCAAAATAACGCGCGTATCGAGAGTATAGAAAAAGAGAAATTCGATTTGATGGTGCGCGCTCTCGAAAAAGAAAAGGTCGTCAGAAAACTCAAAACCCTTTACGACTACTATCTCGTCGAAAAAGCGAAACTCGACGCTCTCGACGGATTTGCGACGACGGACCGCTCCTTCGTCCTCGAAGGTTGGTATCCTAAAGACAAAGAAAACGACCTGAAAAAAATTCTCGACAAAGTTTCGGACAGAATGGTCTATGAATTCCGCGAGCCTGAAGATGGGGAAATCGTGCCTACTCTCGTGCGCTCGAACAAAATCGTCGAACCCTACGAGGACATTACGAATATGTTCTCGGTGCCAAAGTACGGCGAGGATATAGATCCGAATCCGATAATGACTTTCTTCTATTTCCTATTCTTCGGAATCATGGTTGCGGACGCGGTGTACGGCGTGATATTTGCCGTTGCCGGTTTCGTGCTTTACAAGATTTCAAAACCCGTCCCGGGCAAGGGCAGACTTATGCTTATCATCGCTATGGGCGGAGTTTCGACGGCTATATGGGGTATGTTGTTCGGAAGTTACCTAGGCTTCCCGACTCCGGATATGAACGTGTCTTACGCACTGTTATTCAATCCCCTTGACGAACCGCTAAAAATGCTCGTAATGTGTTTTGCGCTTGGATTTTTGCAGATAATCGTTGGTATGTTCGTCAACGCGCTCAATCTCATCAGGCATAAAGACTATCTTGCAGTGGTGTCGGACGTGTTGTCCTGGTACTTCATATTTGCGGCGATAGGTTGTCTTGCGGTCGGACTTCTCATTGAAAACGCGCCGTCTTTCTTGAAATATATCGCAATAGCACTGGCGGTCGTCGGGGTGATTTTTATACTCGTAGGCGGTGTCAAGAGCAAGAAAGGTCCAATAAAGGGTATGATTGGCAGAGTGGGCAAACTCTACGATATAGTCAACGTGCTTTCAGACGTGTTGAGTTACTCTCGACTTTTCGGACTTGCGTTGTCGGGTGGTGTTGTTGCAATGGTCGTCAACATGATTTGCTCGATAGTGGCGGGATTCTTCCCCGCGGATATACAATTCGTCGGCTATATCATCTGCATACCCGTATATATCATCGGGCATACGTTCAACATTGCGATTTCGGCACTGGGCGCGTACGTGCATAACTGCCGTTTGCAATACATTGAATTTTTCGGAAAGTTCTATTCGGGCGGCGGACATCAATTTATTCCGTTTGCAACGAAGACGAAATATACCTATATAGACTCTCAAAAAGAATACAATTCGCTGACTGACGCGACGGACGTCGCGGTTCGGGCGTAAAAAATGCACGGTTCGTGCAGGAGGTAATATATGACTCTCGGAACATTTATCGCAGTTCTCGGCGCGGCATGCGCGGCAATCTTCGCCGGTATCGGCTCTGCAGTCGGCGTCGGTATGGCAGGTAAGGCGGCGGCGGGCGTAACCGCAGAAGATCCTGACAAATTCTCGAAGTGTCTTGTTCTTCAACTGCTCCCCGGTACGCAGGGCATTTACGGTTTGTTGATCGCGTTCATCGTGTTCATCAAAATCGACTTGTTCGGCGGAATCCTCGGACTCACCGTTGAATCGGGCTTGACTCTGTTTGCAGGTTGTATGCCTATGGCAGTCGTAGGACTTCTTTCCGCACTCTACCAATCCAAAGTCGCTTGCAGCGGTATCGCACTCGTGGCAAAACGCCCCGAAGAAAGCGGTAAAGCAATCATCTTGACTGCAATGGTCGAAACCTACGCAGTCCTTGCATTGCTCGTATCCTTCCTTGCGGTTATGATGCCTGCGGTCACTACGGTAGCGTAATAAGAGGACAAAATGAGCAAAGAAGCAATCATCGAAAAGATTATTTCGGATGCGGAAGCGCGCGCAAGCGCGGTGCTTGAAGAGGCCCGTATAAAAGCGGACGAAATCATCGCTACCGCCGCAAGCGAATGCAAAGAGTATCTTGCGAAAAATAAGCACGAAATCGACGTTGCAGTCGCAGAAATCGCGTCAAGAAGCGAAACCGTTGCCGAACTCGACGCAAGAAAACTCGGTCTGGGTGCAAAATCAAGGGCACTCGATTTGACCTATGCTCGCGTGCTCGAGAAACTGAATAGTCTTGACAAAAAAACCTTGAAAGCACTTCTTCTCGGCATGCTCGACAAGGCGGAAGACGGCGACGTCGTGATTATATCCGAAAACGAAAAGGATATAGTGACCGAAAAAGTCGTTGCCGACGTCGCGAAGAAAAAGGGTATCACCCTGACTTTGTCAAAAACGTTCGGGGATTTCGACGGCGGTATGGTGCTTGCAGGCGCAGGCGTGGATAAAAATCTGACTTTTGAAGCGGAACTCGACGTGTTGAGAGAGGATACCGAAGGAAAAGTCGCGAAGGAGTTGTTCGACTGATGTCCGACAAGTTTTTGTTTGAAAACGCTCGAATAAAAGCCATGGAGAGCAAATTGCTGACTTCACAGCATATGCAAAGGCTCGCCGAATGCTCGTCTACGGACGAGGCGTTTAAGGTTATGCTAGAACTGGGTTTCGGACAAGGACAGACCGTCGCGCAAGGCGATTTTGACACTCTCATCGAAAAGGAAGAGGAAAACGCGGTGTCATTGCTTCGCGCATTCAACGTGGGCGGGGCGCTCGACGCACTCTTGCTCGACGCGGATTTCCACAATGCAAAAGCACTTGTGAAAGCGGAAATCACAGGGGATAAACCCGCTCTCATGCCCGAAGGTTTGACGAGCGTTGAGAATATCAAATCCGCGATTGACGGCTATTATGACGGAGTGAGTCAGGTGCTTGCGGACGCACTCGCGGATATATCCAAAAAGATAGCGGACGGCGGGATAACTTCGCGCTACGTCGATATAACCCTTGACAGAGCGACTTTCCGCGAACAACTCGAAAGAGCGAAAAAAGGCGGTAAAAAACTTGTTTCGCACTTCGTTTTCAAGATTGACGTTGCGAATATATCGACCTTTTATCGCACGGAGAAAATCGGCGCGGACGTTGACTTTTTCAAAGAAAACTTCATTGACGGCGGAAAGATTGCGCTCGACGTTTTTGAAAGGTGTTTCGGCTCTAACGAAGCACTCAAAAACGAACTCAAAAACACAGAGTATTTCGATTTGTTCGCACTGCTTGCGGACGGCGGAAGTTTGGCGCAGTTTGAAACCGAAGTTGACAACGCTATTCTCGACGGTTGGAAAAAGGAATTCAACGACCTTGAATCTCCGTCTCCGATTGTGTACTACTATCTTGCAAAACGCACTGAAATCAAGGTTGCAAAACTCATCGTGGCGGGTATCAAGAACCATGTAAATCCGTCACTTATCAAAGAAAGGACTCGTGAAATTTATGGAGCGTAACGGTATTGCGGTCGTAGGTGATAAGGATTCCGTCCTTGCATTCAAGGCTATCGGTCTTGACATCTTTCCCGTTGACAACGAAAGCGACGCAAGAGAAATCGTCAAGCAGGTCGCAAGAAATTATTCCGTAATCTTCATCACGGATAAAATAGCAATAAGTATTGAAAGTTTGCTCAAACGGTATAAGTCAAGACCTTATCCCGTCGTCGTCCCCATTCCGTCCGCTGAAGGCAATAGCGGTTTCGGTATGCGCGGAATACAAAGCGACGTGGAAAAGGCTATCGGCTCGGATATTTTGTTTGACAACAGAGAGGATAAATAATGGAAACAGGAAGAATCGTTAAGGTTTCCGGACCGTTGATCATCGCAGAAAATATGGCGGATAGCAAGATGTATGACGTCGTCAGAGTCAGCGACAAGCAACTCATCGGCGAAATCATCGAAATGAGAGGAGATAAAGCCTCCATTCAGGTCTACGAAGAAACGAGCGGACTCGGTCCCGGTGAAGAGGTCGTATCTACGGGTATGCCCCTGTCCGTCGAACTTGCCCCCGGACTTATCGAGGGTATCTACGACGGAATCCAAAGACCGCTAAAAAAACTCTATGAAGTGTCGGGCGACAGAATCGCAAGGGGAGTTTACGTCCCTGCGGTCGACCACGAGAAAAAGTGGGATTTCACCCCCGTCGCAAAGGTCGGAGACAGCGTGAGTGCGGGTAGCGTCGTCGGTACGGTGCAGGAAAACGTGCTCGTCCTTCACAAGATTATGATTCCTTACGGCGTGAAAGGCACCGTAAAAGAGATAAAATCGGGTGCTTTCACGGTGGATGAAACGGTCGCAGTCGTCGAAACGGACAAAGGGGACGTGAACGTTTGTATGTTGCAACGTTGGCCCGTCCGTAAAGGCAGACCGTACCTTGAAAAACTCTCCCCGAAAACCCCGCTTATCACCGGACAACGCGTCATCGACACTTTGTTCCCTATCGCAAAAGGCGGTGTTGCGGCAGTCCCCGGACCTTTCGGAAGCGGAAAAACCGTCGTCCAACACCAACTTGCAAAATGGGCGGATGCGGATATTATCGTCTACGTCGGTTGCGGTGAGCGCGGTAACGAAATGACGGACGTTTTGAACGAATTTCCCGAACTCAAAGACCCCCGTAGCGGTGAACCTTTGATGAAAAGAACGGTGCTTATCGCGAATACGTCGGATATGCCCGTCGCGGCGCGTGAAGCGTCCATTTATACCGGTATCACGATTGCGGAATATTTCCGCGATATGGGCTACTCGGTCGCAATCATGGCGGACTCCACTTCTCGTTGGGCGGAAGCGTTGCGCGAAATGAGCGGTCGTCTTGAAGAAATGCCCGGTGAAGAAGGCTATCCCGCATATCTCAGTTCTCGTCTTGCGGAATTTTACGAGAGAGCGGGGCTTGTCAAAGTGCTCGGCGGAAACGGTGAAATCGGCTCGATTACCGCAATAGGCGCGGTATCGCCTCCGGGCGGAGATTTGAGTGAACCCGTATCCCAAAGCACGTTGCGTATCGTCAAAGTGTTCTGGGGATTGTCCGCGTCTCTTGCATACAAGCGTCATTTCCCCGCGGTCGACTGGCTCACGAGCTACTCTCTCTATGCGGACAAACTCGGCGAATGGTATCAGGACAACGTCGGGGACGAATGGGTGAGTCTGCGCACAACCGCAATGAGAATATTGCAAGAAGAAGCGTCGCTCAATGAAATCGTGCAACTCGTCGGTATGGACGCGCTTTCACCGAAGGATAGGTTGACTATGGAAACCGCAAAATCCCTGCGTGAAGACTATCTGCACCAAAACGCTTTCCACGAAGTCGACACTTACGCATCCCTTGACAAGCAGTGCAGAATGTTGAAACTCATCC
The DNA here is from genome assembly GCA_964550635.1 of uncultured Bacteroidaceae bacterium. Taxonomy (GTDB): domain Bacteria; phylum Bacillota; class Clostridia; order Christensenellales; family CAG-917; genus RGIG4097. Next base: position 46,059 of record CAZJZV010000007.1, on the reverse strand, counting down.
TTGAATTTTATCGTCAGGGCAACGACGCTCTCGATAAGAACGTGGATATCGAAGATATTCTCGAACTTAAAATAAAGGACCAAATCGGCAGAGCGAAGTATATCCCCGAAGACGAAATGGGCAAATTCGACCTGCTCGAACAGGAACTCAAGAAACAAATGCTTGCTCTTTCAGGCGAAGGAGGCATCAATGCTTAAAGAATATAAGACCATAAGAGAAATCGTAGGTCCGCTTATGCTCGTCGAGGGCGTGGACGGCGCAAAATACGACGAACTCGTGGAGATTAGACAGGAAAACGGGGACGTCAGACGCGGTAAAGTGCTCGAAGTCAATCGCGATAAGGCACTCGTCCAACTATTCGAACCGTCTCAAGGCTTGAAGATGTCCACTTCAAAGGCAAGATTTCTTGGCAGAAGTATGGAACTCGGCGTGTCCGAAGAAATGCTCGGCAGAGTTTTCGACGGTATGGGCAACCCCCGCGACGGCGGTGCGCCTATCATCCCCGAAATGAAAATGGATATCAACGGGCAACCGATAAACCCTGTCGCACGCGACTATCCCAACGAATTTATCCAAACCGGCGTGAGTGCGATAGACGGACTTAACACCCTTGTCAGAGGACAAAAACTTCCCGTATTCTCGATGTCGGGTTTGCCCCACGCAGAACTTGCGGCACAAATCGCGCGTCAAGCGAAAGTGCTCGGCTCGGATAGCAAATTCGCAGTCGTTTTCGCGGCAGTCGGCATAACCTTCGAAGAAGCGGATTTCTTCATCTCCGACTTCAGAAAAACAGGCGCAATCGAAAGAGCAGTCGTCTTCGTCAATCTCGCAAACGACCCCGCAATCGAGCGTATCGCAACTCCGCGTATGGCTCTCACGGCGGCGGAATATCTCGCATATGAAAAGGATATGCACGTCCTTGTCATCACCACCGATATAACAAACTACGCAGAGGCTCTCCGTGAAGTTTCCGCGGCAAGAAAGGAAGTCCCCGGCCGTCGCGGTTACCCCGGTTATCTCTACACCAACCTTGCGACTATGTACGAGCGCGCGGGCAGAATAGTGGGGAAGAAGGGCTCAATCACTCAAATTCCTATCCTGACCATGCCCGAAGACGACAAAACGCACCCCATTCCAGACCTTACCGGCTACATCACCGAAGGACAAATCATCTTGTCGAGAGAACTCTACAAGAAAGGACTTAATCCCCCTATCGACGTGTTGCCGTCCCTGTCTCGTTTGAAAGATAAGGGCATAGGCGCGGGCAAGACGAGAGAAGACCACGCAGATACGATGAACCAACTGTTCAGTGCGTATGCGCAGGGTAAGGAAGCAAAAGAATTGAGTTCCATTCTCGGCGAAGCGGCGCTTACCGAAGTGGACAAGAAGTTCGCAAGGTTCGCGGAAGAGTTTGAGAAACGCTACGTATCTCAAGGCTTTTCCACAAACCGCACCATTGAAGAAACTCTCAATATCGGTTGGGAACTTCTCGGTATGCTCCCCCGCGGTGAGTTGAAACGTATCCGCGACGCCTACCTTGACAAGTATCTCCCCGAAAACAAGGACTAATCAGTTATGGCAAGATTGAACGTAAATCCGACAAGAATGGAGTTGAGACGGCTCAAAAACCGCCTGAAAACCGCTACGCGCGGGCATAAACTCCTGAAAGATAAATCGGATGAAATGATACGTCAATTTATGATGCTCGTCAGAGAAAACAAACGCCTACGCGAAGAAGTGGAAGGCAAACTTTCGGATGCGCTCAAAAACTTCATGCTCGCTCGCGCGGTTTCAAGCGATGCGACCATCGAAGAAGCTATTGCCATGCCGTCTGCATCCGTAAATCTCGTGTTGTCCGAAAAGAACCTTATGGGAGTTGACGTCCCCGCATTTGAAATCGAAGAAGGGGAGAGCAAGGAACTTTATCCTTATTCCTTTGCGGGAGTCACCGCAGAGTTGGACGATTCGATAGCGACTCTTTCGGGACTTCTCGGCGACCTTTTGAAACTCGCCGAAGTGGAAAAATCATGCAATATGCTTGCCGACGAGATTGAGAAAAACCGCAGAAGAGTCAACGCACTCGAATACGTGATGATACCGCAACTCGAAGAAACGATAAAGTATATCACGATGAAACTTGACGAAAACGAACGCAGTTCGACAATCCGAATCATGAAAGTCAAGTCGATGATTGAAAACAAACAAGAGTGAAAAAATCCGCTTATAGCGGATTTTTTAATGATATACGTTCCTTGCGGAACGTATGATATATGGCTTGCGCCATATGATATACTTGCTATGCAAGCATGATATATGCAAGACGGCGTAGTGAAATGCATTACGCCGTTTGCATATTGCGGATTTAATTCTCTGTCATTCCGAGCGGAGCGTGGGAATCTCATGGGAATGTACCTTATCAAAGAAAGTGAGTTATATTTTTGCAAAGCCGAAGTGAAACATTTCCGCTTGGGGACGGGGACAAAATAGGAAATGATTTCCGCTTTAATCCCCGTCCCCAAGCGGAAATCAAAGAAGAAAAGCCACTGTTCATAGGAATTTTCAAAAACTGTTTTTTTTCGTGATAGATTTAGAAATAAGTTTTCATCCCTGTCCCCAAGCGGAAATCAGTATATTGTTTAAGTGGTGCCTTAGCAGGAGATTGCCACGTCGCTTTGCTCCTCGCAATGACATAATGGGGTGGCACGTACTTTTTCTGTCATTCCGAGCGTAGCGTGGGAATCTCGCGGGAGCGCACCGCTTTCATACTCTCGAAAATGAGCAACCGCAGAAGTTTTGGCGGTAGATATCAAGTTCTTTTGCAAGGGTGACGGAGCGGAGAAAACCGTTTTGTTTTTTGAAATCGGAGTCGAGATATTCGACTGAAAATTCCTTCGCGACGGCACGGCCTATCTCGTTGATTAAGGGTGCGTTTTTGTGCGGACTGACGGTGAGAGTGGTTGCGAAATAGTCGTATTCGTCTTTGTGCTCCGCCAAAAATTCCGCCGTTTTGTATAGGCGCAATTTGAAACATTCGGGGCATCTCAAGCCCCCTTCGCGCTCTTTTTCAAGCCCTTTGCTTGCCGTCAAAAATTCGCTTTCGTCTTGTTCGGGGACAATCAATTTCACGGACGGAAAATGCTCAATCAATGTTTTAAGTGCATTTTCACGCTTTATAAACTCTTCTTTCGGTTGTATGTTTGGATTGTAGAAAAAAGCCGTGACGTCGAAGTGCTCGGTCAGTTTTTCGATCGAACCGCAAAAACACGGCGCGCAACATACGTGCAGAAGAAGACGGGGTTTTTCGTTTGAGTTGAGAAAATCGTTTATCGTCATATCATCATCGAGAGTGCAATAAGGTTTTGTCCTACGTAGTAGAAGACAAGAACAAACGGAAATACCGCTTTGCGATTGACGGTCTTGTTGTAGTTGAGAAACGCAAGTATCAAATCGCTTGCCGCAAATAGCACCGTACCTGCCAATATCATTTTGGTGACGGCGGTCGCTCCGCTCATATAAAGGTTGCACGCACTTGCAAGGAATGCGCCCGCGACTGCGGAATAGAGGAGTGCGCCTACCGCCATAATAGGTTTGTCGGCGGTGAGAAGTTTTGCGATGAACAAAATCACGACCACGACGGGAAGTCCGAAGACGAGAGCAAGCAGTGCGTAGTTGAAAGTCGTCGTGCGCAAAATGAATGCGGTGATGAAAAGCACGTGTCCCGCGATAAACGCAAGCATACCGCCCGCGTCAAGTGCCATTTGGATTTTTGCGTTTTTGGAGCGGTAACCGAGAAGTACGTCCCCGATGAGTCCTGCGACAAGTGCGCAGAAAATCAAGGTGGAAGTGTTCGTCGGATTGGTGGAGTATGCGATTGCTCCGCTCACGACAAAACATAGACTTGCCAAACTTTTGAAGATAGTCTTTTTGTTGACGTCCCCTTTGTTGTCGTAGACGAGAGTCAAAACGACGAATATTGCGGTTATTGCCGAAATCGTAATTGCTGCAGTTTTCATATTATCACCTGCAATCATTATACCATCACGCACGCGTGCGGGCAATATTATTTTTTAATATAAATAAATTAGTTCTTGAGAGTGGCGGATATGTATGTTATAATACAGGGGAGAAAACTCGTTTGTACGGCGGTTTTTTTGTCGTCGTGCAGGCGCGCGTGCGTTTCGTGTGCACGCTTTGAGGTAACAATGGATATTTTGAACGAAACCAACCACACCGACCGCATCGTCGTAAAAGGTGGCGGTATCAAGAAAAAATTCGTCAACGACGGCGTTGAAACCGACGTGCTGAAAGGCATAGAAATCGAAGTCGCAGAGGGTGAATTTCTCGCGATAGTCGGTGAGTCGGGAAGTGGCAAATCCACTCTCCTTTACCTACTTGCAGGGATAGACAAACCCACGGACGGCACCGTTGAAATCGACGGCGTAAATCTTGCGGACGTATCCGACGACGTGCTTGCGAGCATGCGTAGGAGAAAGATTTCTTTCGTTTATCAATACGACAATCTCGTGCCCAATTTGACGGCTTACGAGAATATCGTTCTTCCCCTTATGCTCGACAAACAAAAAGAAAGCGAATACGCGGGTAGAGTGAAAGACCTTGCGGAATATCTCGGCATAACTTCAAGGCTCGGAAACTATCCGTCTCAACTCTCGGGTGGTGAGCAACAACGCGTCGCGATTGCAAGAGCCCTTGCGACAAACCCCGAAGTGATTTTTCTTGACGAGCCGACGGGTAGCCTTGACCGCGAGCGCGGTACGGGGGTTATGGAACTTTTGAAAGACATCAATGCGACCAAAAAAGTCGCTCTCGTCATGGTCACTCACTCCGAATCTCACTCCAAATATGCGACAAGAATAGTCAGAATAGAAGACGGACTCATCAAATAGTATGGCAATCAAATTAGCGTTACGAAATATAAAGACAAGACCTTTGCGCACCACTGCTACGATACTCGTCGTTGCGATAGCGGTTGCGCTTTTGTTCTGTATGTTCTCGTTCAAAACGCTTGTTTATGAATACATTTTCGCAATAAAAACCGCCGATATGGGCGAAAGTACCGTGATTATCAACACGAGTTCGTCGGGCGGCAGAATTATAAATGCGGACGGAATCGAACACGTTCAAGGCGTCGGCGAAGTCGTCCCGACCTTGTCGCTATATAGCCTATATAACGGCGAATACGTGCGCATGTGCGGGTTCGATAAGGGGCGCGCGGAAGCACTTCAAAAAATCAACGTCATCGACGGTGATATAACCCTTCTTGAAAACAACGTAGACAACGTGGTCGTGTCTCGCGCCTTTGCGGACGAGAACAATTTGAAAGTCGGTCAGGCGGTCGAATTTGAAAACGGCAATAGCAAACGGACTTTCTACGTGTGCGCTATCGCGGAAAACGACGGATATTTTTTGAACTCCGATCCGCAAATTATCCTGTGTAGAGCGGAGGGCGTCGCTCGTCTTCTCGGCGGTGAATTCGTCGTCTACAACGAGGTCTATATCAAAACCGCCACTCCCGACGAAGTTATCGCTACCTTGAAGGGTATGGACGAATATAAGGACTTCATCGTCGACTACGCAAAGGATATGCAATATATCGAAACGCAGGCAAGTTCGCTTGCCGCGCCTGTTGTAGTTGCGGGACTTGGAGTCGTGCTCCTTGCGGTTGCGTGCATAGCGTTTATCTCTCTCACGACTGTGGCGGACAGACGGAAGTATATTGCAAAACTCACCGTCGTCGGCGCAACGAAACGTCAAATCTTCGCCGTGTTCTTTGCGGAAGTTTTGGTCGTTGCGTTTATCGGTGCGGTGGCCGGCTCGGTGTTTGCGGGCGGACTTTTTGCACTCCTTGCAAAACTCATTCTCTCGTCTCTTGTGTCATTCAGCGTATCTCCGCTCAACTTGTTCGGCTCGGCGGCGATCGGATTCGTGCTTGCGGTGCTCGGCGTTATGCTCCCAGTATCCTTTGCGTTCCGTTCGTCCGTCAGAGAAAACGAATTTGCGGTCGGAAAGAATGGACTTGCAAAAATCATATTCCCCATCATTTTGACTCTCATCACCGCTATCGCCGTGATAGTCGAACATACCGTCCCCGCGACGAAAGGTGTGTTGTCTATCGTTAACGTGCCTTTGCTTCTCATAACGCTCGTCATGGATATTCCTTTCATCTACCGCGGAATTGCGAAATTACTTTCCCGCGCGAAAACCGCAAAAGCGTCCTTGCTCGGCAAATTCGAGAGCAGAAGTCATCGTCATTTCGGCTTGCAGATTTTGACGGCGGGTATGGCGGTCGTGACTTTGATGTTTATGGCGTGGTCGTTGACGACGGAGATTTTCACCGGGTATCTATCCGAATTTGAAAATAAAATCTTCGTCACGAACGTGCCTGCGGATATTGCGAATAGCGAAGGTGCGGACGGAATTGCAAACGTTCAAGGCGTGAATAAAGTCGTGCCTATGGTTTGGAAACAAATCAACGTCACGGTGGCGCAGGATAAAGTCAGACAAGTCAATCTGCTCGGCTCGTCCGAAACGCTGGACATAGTCGATTTTGAATATATCACCGATGAGGCAACCGTCAGAAGAGTCGTGAACGAGGACGGTTACGTCATCATCGACAAGGCGTATTCCGAACTTTACGGCTATAAGGTCGGGGACGTCGTATCCTTCGATGTGGACGGGAAAAAGGCGGATCTAGTCGTGGGCGGTATCGTGCATCACGTGCTTTTCAGCGGCAACTACGTCGTCATCTCCCTTGACAATCTCAAAACTTATTTCGATACGGATGCGGATACGGTCATCGCAATCTCGGACGACACCGCAAATACCGCAACCGAAATCAGAAAGGTTTATTCGCAAAAGAATTACTACGTCGTCGAAGCACTCGTCATGTATCAATGGGATGCGGAGTCTATGGCGGCGGTATTCGACTTGGTGGGGGTGCTTGCGGTCATACTCATGATTCTCACCTATCTCGTGTTGATAGCATCCGCGGTCGTGTCCTTCCCGAACGACGAAAAGACTCGCTCGTCCCTGCTTTCCGCCGGTATGTCCAAAAACGGACTGCTAGGTCTTGAAGTGGGCAAGAGTGCTTTTACTGCAATTACGTCATATATATTGACCTTTGCGATGAGTCTTGCGATAACCGTATCTCTCATCAACGCACTCCGACTCTTCGACTTGTACTTTGAATTTATGTACGATGCGGGTATGGTCGCCCTGACCGGCGGCGTGCTTGCCGTAGCCTACGTCCTGCTCCCCGTGATGCTCGGATATAGACGAAAATATAATATGTTGAGAAAGTAATATGAAAACAAAAAAATTGCTTGTCATTTTCCTATGCGCCCTTTTGATAGCCACTTTTGCGGTGGGATTTTCCGCTTGCAACAAGGATAAAAAAGAGGAGGGACCGTCAGAGCAGGAGTTGAGAAATTCCGCTTGCGTCGACCTCACCGTCGCTATCCTTGGCAGACTGGATTCGAATTGGGGCGGACTCCTGAACGACGAGCAGATATACGCACTCAAAAACGGTGGTGATTATATTCTGTCTTACGAATGGACGAATTTCGTCGTGGGTGCGGTGAAGTCAAGCGGTGTGCAGACTGCAAAAATTACGAAAGCAACCGACTTCATTAAATCCGACGACGGCGCAAAAATCTTTGCGGACGAACTTGACTTGAATGCCCTTGCAAAACTTATGCGCGAAATCGGCGTGACTTCGGACGACGCGAAAAATATCGCATTCGATCTGTCCCGTGCACTCGTCACCGATTCCGACGGCGTGTTCACGAGAACGATTGCAAGAATAGATACCATTCCCGTCAGTGCGACCGCTCGTGCAAACGCAGTCGAAGTCAAGGAAGAATGCGGCAACAGCCTGTCGTCCTTGTCGTCGATAATCTCGAAAAAGAACGATATTGCGACTTCTCTCGACAATGCGTCGAACGGACTCAAAGCGTTGTTCTCATTTGCCTATAAGGCGGCGGATTTGCTCGCGGGGGATGAGAATTTCGTGAGCAAAATTTCATCGGGTACGTTGAGCGGTGTGTCTATGGATGAAATCGTGACCTATCTCAACGGTGTAAATTCGTCGGTGCAAGAACTCGAAAGCGTTTTGACGGACTTTGAAGTCGGCAAAATCAATACCGCTCTCAAACTCGTCAACGACAATTTGGGCGTTGCGATTTTCGCAAACGATACCGTCAATTCCTTTGTCGACTGTTTGAATACCGCCTATATGGTGGCGGGCTATTTGCCCACGATTTGCGACTTGTTCGACGTGGTGTCCGAAACCGTCCTGACCAAAAATCTCGAAGGTACGACGAAAGAATATCAGACCATTGCGGACTTCATCACCGTCAATTCGGGGGAAGAGTACGTTGTAAAAGACAACGACACAAACAACGTTGTGCTTGCAATCCGCGCGACGCTTTTCGCGCTTGGTGTAAATCCCTATCTCAAAGATAGCAATCCGACGAAATATAACGAGCAAGTCGCGGCGGCAAAGAACAAAGCCAAAGAACTTTTCGATGAGTTTACGAGCAAGAGCGACGGCGCATACGAGAAAGAAATTATCTTCATCTATTTGAGCAGCGCGGTCAATCAAAGGGACTCTGAAAAGGTGTTGGGGGACGGCGTAACCGTCGAAAAAGTCGGAGAGTTGCTCCAAAAAGAATTGGCACTCACCATATTCAAAAACGCTTACACAAAATATTCGGCGGGGGACAATAGCGCATACAACACCGTCCGCGACGCAGCGCGCACTCTCGTCAAATATTACACGGGGGATGAAAATGCGACCGTGCCCACTACGCTCACTTCTTCTTGGTATGGCGAAGTAGTGAAAGGCACGAAAGAAAAGATGCAAGAAGAATTTGAACTCGTGTTGCCCGCGGTGAAAGCCGACCTCAAAAATTGGTATATCGACTACTTGTTTGAAAACGCATTCGACGCTCTTGCCGAAGTCGCGGTAGAAAGCCCCGTCAAACTCGCGGACGAGAATTATAATACACTCGTTGAGAAAATCGAAAACGCCGCAAGTCTTATGACTCCGCAGGCGGAATAGGAGATAAATTATGGCACTCTTCAAACTCAAAAAGAAGGTCGTTGAAGGCATTGACAAAATGCTCAAAGACGACAGATTGTTGCAACTCATCGCACCCCTTCCCGACGTCGAAAAGGGCAAGAAATTTTTGTTCATCGGACCGCACCCCGATGATATAGAAATAGGCGCGGGCGCAACTCTCGTCAAACTTGCACGCATGGGCAAAAGCATCAAAATGCTCGTTTGCACGGACGGCGGAGCAGGCACTGCGGATCCCGCGATAACTGCGGAGCAAGTCGCAGAAACAAGACTTAATGAGTGCAAAAAGGCGGTTTCAACCTTGAATACGAACGGAAACGTCGAATTTGAACGTCTTAATTTCGAGGACGGCGGACCATATTCCGAGCAAGACCTTGCGGTTGAAATCGGCAGAGTGATTTACGAATACGCTCCTGACGTCATCTTCTGTCCCGACCCCCATCTTCCCACCGAAACGCACCCCGACCACTTGAAGTGCGGACGTGCAACGAATACCGCTCTTTTCATCTCGAGTTATCGTATCGTCGCAGATCGCAACGGACTGAAACTCGATCCCGAAAAGATCAAGGCAAATCACGTGATTGCGTACTACTACACCCACCGCGCGAATACCTTTGTGGAATTCACCGACGACGACCAAGTGAAACAAGTCGAACTCATGAAATGCCACGCATCGCAAATGTCCCCCGCGCTTGCCGAAGGACAGGCACTCTATCTTGCGCTTCGTGCAAATCGTATGGGCGTACAGGCGGGAGTCAAACAGGCGGAAGGTTTCTTCGTCGAAGCGCCTATGCACCAACACTGCGTGACTGAGTCTAACGCTTGGTGAGTCCGTCGTTCGCTTGACAATATCCCAATAATATAATATCATATATCCGCAATCCCAAACGATGAGCATTCGGAGTGTAAGACGGCGTGAATAAGAATGATTACGATTTTTCTATGCCACCGTTTTATGCGGTGGCTTTTCGTTTATAGTGAGGTTTCTATGAAAAGAATAGGTGTTGTAGGTATGGTTGTTTCGGGGGACAGAAGCGTGTCCGTCGAACTGCAAAAAGTGTTGAGTGAATTCGGCGATATCATCGTCGGCAGAATGGGCGTACCGCGCGGCGGCGTCAATACCATTGCGCTCATCGTCGAAGGGAGTGTTGAGCGTATCTCGGCACTCACCGGTAGACTCGGAAAATTCCCCGAAGTGTCGGTGAAATCCGCAATGACTTCGGTTGAAATCGAATAGGAGAAATTATGAAAAAATTCTTATCCATAATGCTTGCGCTCGTGCTATGTGCGTGCGCTATAAGTTTCGTCGCTTGCAACGACGACAACACGGAACAACCCGAAAACCCCATTGGCACTGCATACGTGCAGTACGTTGCGGACGGCAATCAGGCGGCGACCTTGCTTTCGAGCGGAAAGGTTGATTTCATCGTAGTCGGCGAGCCTGCGGCAAGCGCGCAGAAGAACAGACTTTCTCTCAATGCGGAACTCGATATGCAAACGGCGTACGCAGAGAAAAGCGGTGCTAGCAACTATCCGCAAGCGGGTATCTTCGTCAAGTCTACTCTTGCGGGGGACGAAAGTTTTATGAACGCACTTTTCACCGCTCTCCAACAAAACAAAGAATGGGTGGCGGACAACAAAGCAAACGTTACGACGGAAGCGAAAAAGTTGTATGAAAGCGCGGTTTTCCCCGCGGTTGCGGTGCCGCGTTGCGCAATCAACGGCACTAAACTCGATGAAAACGGTCGCGCGGACGTGCTTACTTTCTTGAAAAACGTTATGCCCAAAGACGCGGAAAACAATGCGATAGATTGGGACGCTTGCAGTGATAAACTCTTCAACGCGGTTTCGTCGATCGCAAACGATAATCTTCGTTTTTCCGCACCCGAAGGCACTCCCGCACTTGCAATGCTCACACTTGCGACCAACAACCAAAAAATAAACGGCAAAACCGTTGAATACGAAGTGGTTTCTCCGTCCAATATCGCAAGCGAAATGGCGGCGGGAAAGAGCGATATAGTCATCATGCCCGTCAATGCGGGTGCAAACTTGATTCGTCAAGGCAAGGATTATAAGCTTGTCAGTGTGGCGGTGGACGGAAGTCTTTATATGGTCGGCAATACGGCGGACGGCGGTGAAATCTCTTTCGGCGACCTTGTCGGAAAGAAGATTGCCTGTATCGGTAAGTCCGCAACCCCCGGTCTTGTATTCCGCTACGTGATGAAGGCAAACGGTATCACCCTTGAAGATATTGGCTAAATGAAAAGAGAAGTGGTCAAAAAAATCGCGGAAAACGTCCTGTACCCCTTGATTGCCTGCGGGCTAATCTTGGGGATTTGGGCTATTGTCGGGAAGGTGAAAAACAATCCTTTCGTCCTGCCCATGCCAAGCGTTGTGCTTGAAAAATTCTTCACGCTCGGCGCTTCCCGCGGATTTTGGGTGAGCGTAGGTTGGACGATTTTGCGCACGATTGAGAGTTTCGCTCTGTCCTTTGCGTTTGCGTTGCTACTTGCCGCGCTCGGCGGAATTTTCAGACCGCTACACAAAGTCGTGTCCCCGATAGTCGCATTCCTGCGCTCCGCTCCGACTGTTGCGGTAATTCTCGTGTTGTACGCGGTTATGTCCAACAAAGCGATGAGCGTAGTAGTCGGATTTTTGATTGCATTTCCCGTGATGTACTCCGCTTTCTACACCGCTATAACCGGGGTGGATAAGGACCTTATCGAAATGGCTGACTTGTACGGCGTGCGCACGGCGGACAAGGTGAAATCCATATATCTGCCTTGCATAGCGACGGTGCTTTTCGACACGAGCAAATCCACTATTTCACTGACCTTGAAAGTGGTGGTGGCGGCGGAGATTTTATGCTCTGTCGCAAACACGATAGGGGACAAAATTCAGACCGTATACGCGACCGGCGACGTTGCGTATTTGCTTGCTTGGACGCTTGTTGCGATAACCTTCAGTTTCGTTTTGGAGGGTGTCGTTGCAATCATGAAAACCATATGGGAGAAAGTGCGATGACGAACGTAAAAATCGAAAATTTGAAAGTTGCATACGGCGACAACGTGGTGTTTTCGGACTTCTCGACGGAGTTTGAATGCGGAAAGATCAACGTCATTTTGGGCGGTTCGGGGGTTGGAAAAACAACCCTTGTGAACGCGGTCGCGGGCATTGTGAACGGTGACGGAAAGGTCGTCGGCGCGGACGTGAAAAAATCGTACATTTTTCAAAAAGACAGGTTAATCCCTACGATTTCGGTGTATAAAAACCTTGATTTGATATTAAAGAGCGTTTGCAAGGATAAGGCGGAGAGAAAAGCAAGGATTGAAAAAATGCTTGACGTGCTTGAGATTTCGGACGTCGTCGACAAGCGCCCGACCGAGATAAGCGGGGGACAGGCACAAAGAGTTTCTCTTGCTCGCGCCTATCTCTTTCCGTCCGAAATTTTGATTATGGACGAGCCGTTCAAAGCACTCGACACCGCGCTCAAATCTCGTCTTGTCAAAAACTTGATTTCGCTCAATGAGGAGTCCCCTAGGACGATACTTTTCGTCACTCACGCAATAGACGAATGTTTGCTCTGCGCGGACAAGTTTATCGTGCTTGGCGGAAAGCCCGCGAATATAATTCTCGAAGGGCGGATTGACAAACCCGCAAAGGATAGGTCGCTATCGGACGACGAGTTGTCCGCGGTCAGAAAAGACTTGCTTGTCGCACTTGAAAATTGCTAAATCTCGTTTTCTTCGTCCTCGCTTTTTGCGGGGATTTTTCTATCGCATAACAATTCAGAGCAATATATGGCGCGCATAGGCGTATATTTGCTTGACATTGGAAAAAAATGTGTTATAATAAAGAAACTTTATGTCATATACGCGCAATCGGCGCGTGTGGGTGTAAAAATCAAAATTCGGAGAACAAAAATGAAAGAAGGTATCCATCCCGAGTACCACACCGTGAACGTCATCTGCGCTTGCGGTCACACATTCCAAACCGGCACCACCAAAAAGTGCGACGAACTCAGAGTAGAAATTTGCTCCAAATGCCATCCTTACTTCACCGGCAAACAAAAGCTGGTTGACACCGGTGGCCGTGTGGACAAGTTCAAAAAGAGATACAATCTCGATTAGTTTGGAATCGAAATGCAGTTGCCGTAAGTCGGAACTGCATTTTTGCTTTTTTAGGGTAAAACGAGCGTTTCAGTGAGAAAATGAGCAAGAAAGATAAGGCTGTCAAAAGAACTTCTATCGGCGGGCAAGCCGTCCTCGAAGGCGTTATGATGAAGGGCGCGACCGCTATCGCGACCGCAGTCCGCACCGAGTCGGGTGATATTACCGTCGAAAGCGTGCGCACCAAATCCGCAAAAGATAAAAGTGCGTTTGCAAAACTGCCCTTTGTGAGAGGGGTGGTCAATCTATGCACTCAACTCTACGAGGGTATGGGCATTTTGATGCGCTCCGCAGAGGTCTACGGCGATTTCGCAGAGCCGAGCGAGTTCGAGAAAAAAGTCGCGAAAAAGTTCAAAATCAACCCTATGAATATCCTTATGGGATTTTCGCTTATTCTCGGCATAGTGCTTGCGGTAGGTCTTTTCGTGGTGCTTCCGAACGTGGTCGCATCCGCTCTTTTCAAGATCGAAGCACTTGCAAATTCGTCGTTGTCGAGCCTGTGGTATAGCCTCATCGAAAGCGCGGTCATGCTCGTCATTTTTACCTTGTACATAGTTCTCGTCAGTATCATGAAGGACATTCGCAGAGTTTTCATGTATCACGGCGCGGAACACAAAGTCATCAACTGCTACGAGCACGGTCTCGATCTCACCGTCGAGAATGCAAAAAAGATGAGTTGTCAACACAGTCGTTGCGGTACGACGTTTATGTTTTTGGTCATTATGGTCAGCATAATCGTGTTCGCATTCGTCAACTGGGGACTCAGCGACTTGCCCGAAATCGGGGAGTGGTTCACTGCTCAAAGCAAGGGCGTGCAAGGACTGGTCAGAGTGCCTATCAAACTGTTGTTTATCCCTGTTGTCGCGGGCATATCCTACGAGATATTGAAACTTCTTGCAAAATCCGACGCTCTCCCCGTGCGTATACTTCGCGCACCTGGTATGGCACTCCAACTTCTCACCACGCGCGAACCCGACGACAGTATGCTCGAAGTCAGTTTGACCGCGTTCAAGACGGTGCAGGCAATGGACGCGGATCCGTCCTATCCCACGAGAAAATTCGACATAAAAATGCCCGTCCCCGTCGCGAGAAAGAGAATTGCGGAGACCGCACCCACTGCGGACGAAAGCGATATCGATTGGATTTTGGTGGAAGTCACTGGCAAAAAACGCGGTGAAGTGCAAAATCTTTCTCACATATCCGCAACCGAATACGAAAACGCTATGAAAATCGCGGAGAAAATGAAGGGCGGCGCACCCTTGCAATACGCACTAGGTTACACCGAATTTTACGGAATCAAAATCGTCGTCAATTCATCCGTGCTTATTCCTCGTCCCGAAACCGAAGAACTCGTCGAAAAGGCGATTGCCGTCGTCAAGGAAAAGAGCGAAAACGGAAAAGTCGGCGTGCTTGATTTGTGTACGGGTAGCGGTGCTATCGCAGTTGCTATCGCCAAAAATACGAGCGCAAACGTCAGTGCTTGCGACGTGAGTGTGGGCGCGGTGGACGTCGCTCTTGCGAACTCCGTGAATACGGGAGTCAGAGTGGACTTCTCAAACGGAGATATGTGGGGAGCGGTGGCGCACAAACGTTTCGACGTCATCGTGTCGAATCCGCCGTATATTCCGACGGACGACGTGTCGAAACTCGACGTCAAAGTGAAAGATTTTGAGCCTACTCTCGCACTCGACGGCGACAAGGACGGCTTGAAATTCTACCGCATCATCGCGGACGGACTCGACGAGCATCTCGAAGAAAACGGCGTGCTTCTCCTCGAATTCGGAATAGGACAAACGGACAATATCAAAGAGATTTTCGCAGGTTACGACGTGGAAGTCTTCAAGGATATGGAAGGACTCGACCGCATCGCAGTCGTCCGCAGAAAGTCCGCTTGAAATTATCTTTTAACAAATACTTAAACTTAATCGTTTATCATCAAGGTGTAATATGAAAGTTTCAGAAGCAATGGTGGCGAAACTTGAAAAAATCAAGGCGCGCTATCACGAAATAGGTGAACTCCTTTCAAAGAGCGAAGTCATCGCAGACCAAAATAAATTCCGCGAACTCGGCAAGGAACTTGCCGGGCTCACTCCTATCGTGGAGTGCTACGACGGATATAGCGCGCACAAAAAACAATTCGACGACTGCGAAAGAGAACTTGCAGGTGAAACGGACGTGGAGATGAGAGAACTCATCAAGAGCGAACTCGACGATCTCAGAACCGCTCTCGACGAGGACGGCAAAGCGTTGAAAATCGCAATGCTCCCCAAAGATCCCAACGAAGATAACAACGTCATCATCGAAATACGCGGGGGCGCAGGCGGGGAAGAAGCGAGCCTTTTCGGCACCGAACTTATGCGTATGTATCGCCATTACGCCGACTTGAACCGTTGGAAAGTGGAAGACATCAATATCAATATGACCGAACTCGGCGGAGTCAAAGAAGCGGTGTTCATGATCGCAGGCAAGGGCGCATACGGCAAACTCAAGTTTGAAAGCGGTGTGCACCGTGTGCAAAGAGTGCCCGAAACGGAATCGCAGGGTAGAATCCATACGTCTACGGTGACCGTAGCCGTCCTGCCCGAAGCGGAGGACGTGGAAGTCGAAATCAAGGAAAGCGATCTCAAAATCGATACGTATAGAAGTTCGGGCGCGGGCGGACAACACGTCAATAAAACGGAATCCGCAATTCGTATGACGCACATTCCGACGGGTATCGTCGTTGAGTGTCAGGACGAGCGTAGTCAGATTAAAAACAGAGAAAAAGCGATGAAAGTCATGAAGTCGCGTTTGTACGATTTCTTCCAGTCGCAAGCGGATAAGGAGTACGCGGAAACCCGTCGCGCACAGGTCGGCACAGGGGATAGAAGCGAAAGAATCCGCACTTATAACTTCCCGCAGGGAAGAGTCACCGACCATAGAATAGGTTTCACGCTCTATTCTCTCGACAAGTTTATGTTGGGGGATATGGACGAGATGATTTCCGCGCTTCAAATCGCGGTGCAGAACAAACTGCTTGAAAATATCGAAGAGTAAGGAGGGCAGACTATGATAGTTAAGTACAACAAGACGCACCACGTCATCGAGGAACACGCATATAAGCCGAATTTGCAGGACGTTGCAAACCCTAACTTGCACAGAAAGGTTTTCTCTTTCGGCGAAGTTCCCAAGACTACCTTCAATATGCGCCATGTCCCTATGGAGTGCCCGAAGGATATTTATATCACGGACACCACCTTCCGCGACGGACAACAATCCTGCGAACCTTTTGCGGTCAAGGATATAGTCAATCTTTACAAAATGCTCCACAAAATGAGCGGCCCGAACGGAATTATCAGACAAAGCGAGTTTTTCCTTTACAGCGAAAACGACAAGAAAGCAGTGGAAAAATGCCTTGATCTCGGCTATGAATTTCCGCAAATCACTTCTTGGATAAGAGCGAACGAAAAAGACTTCGAGCTTGTCAAACAATTCGGCATAAAAGAAACCGGTGTTCTCGTCAGTTGCTCGGACTATCACATTTTCAAGAAGATGAATATGACGCGCGCGCAAGCGATGGATAAATATCTTTCCATAGTCAAAATGGCACTCGAAAGAGGAATCGTCCCTCGTTGTCACTTCGAGGACATCACGAGAGCGGACTACTTCGGATTCGTCGTGCCTTTCGCAATCGAATTGATGAAACTCAGCGAAGAAAGCGGTATTCCTATTAAAATTCGCGCGTGCGATACGATGGGTTACGGCGTGTCCTATCCCGGCACCGCACTTCCCCGAAGTGTACAAGGTATCGTCTACGGTTTCCGCTACTACGCGGAATTTCCGTCCGAAAGACTTGAATGGCACGGTCACAACGACTTCTACAAGGCGGTCACCAACTCCGCTACGGCGTGGCTCCACGGTTGCTCTTCGGTCAACACGACTCTTCTCGGAATAGGGGAAAGAACGGGCAATACTCCGCTTGAAGCAATGGCGATCGAGTATACGTCTTTGCGCGGCAATAGCGGTGGTATGGATTTGTCCGTCATCACCGAAATTGCGGACTACTTCGAGCACGAAATGGGCATTTCTATCCCCGAAAGGACTCCTTTCGTCGGCAGAAACTTCAACGTAACCAAGGCGGGTATCCACGCGGACGGTATGCTCAAGGACCAAGAAATCTACAATATTTTCGACACCGAGAAAATTCTCAACCGCTCACCGCGCGTCATCATCGACCGTTTCAGCGGACTTGCGGGACTTGCATTCTGGATCAACAGTTACTATTCTCTGCCCGAAGGCGCGAAAGTCACCAAACAGGATCCGCTCGTCGCAATCATGAAGGACTACGTGGATTCCCTTTACAACAAGGGCAGAACGGCAAGTATGTCGGATATAGAGCTTGATAAATTCATCAAACGCGTGGATAGCAAGAGATATGCGGAGTTTGTCGCATACGAGAACGATTACCACTCAAATTTCGGCGAAAACGACTAAAATAAAATTAGGACTTGTATTTCGGTTATATTTTTTATAAAATATAATCGGAGGTGTAAAATGATACAACTTATAACAGGAGCAAAAGGAAGCGGAAAAACAAAGAAAATCATCGATATGGCAAACGATAACGTCGACGTCGCAAAAGGCGATATCGTCTTCGTCACCGATACGGATAGATATATGTATTCGATCCGCTATCAAGTGAGAGTCATAAATACCGCAGTGCTAAAATACGACGGCGAGTCTAACGTCCGCGAAGACGCCCTTATCGGTTTCATCAAAGGCATTCTCGCAGGCAATCACGACATCGAAAGTTTCTATATCGACGGCGCGCACCGTATGCTCGGCAGAACCGTTCAGGAAATGGAAGACTTCTTCACGGATATATACAAGGTCGCAAAGGAAAACGAAACGACTTTCTATATGACCGTCAGCGAAAACGAGGAGAATTTCCCCGAATTCCTAAAAAAATATCAGGATAACAAATGAATTATATCAGCACAAGAAACGCTTCGCGAGTCTACTCCGCGAGCGAAGCAATAGTCAAAGGGATTTCCGATGACGGCGGACTTATCGTTCCGTCGTCTTTTCCCGCTATCGACAAGGAGTTCATAGAGAATTTTAGCACTCTCGATTACCCCGAAAGAGTGGCGACCGTCCTGCAGTCCTATATGGACGAGTTTTCGTATGACGAACTTCTCTCATATGCGAAAAAAGCGTATTCGCGCTTCGACGGAGACCCCTGTCCCGTCACCAAAATCGAAGACGGACTTTTCGTGCTCGAACTGTGGCACGGACCGACCTTCGCATTCAAGGATATGGCGCTCACCCTTCTTCCTTACCTTCTCACCGCAAGCAAACGTAAACTCGGACGAGAGGACAAAACTCTCATTCTCGTCGCAACGAGCGGGGACACCGGCAAAGCCGCACTCGAAGGTTTCAAGGACGTGGACGGCACCGAAATCATAGTGTTTTTCCCAAGTCAAGGCGTCAGCAAAATGCAGAAGTTGCAAATGCTCACTCAAGAAGGGAAAAACGTGCACGTCGTCGCAATCAAAGGCAATTTCGACGATGCGCAAACCGCAGTCAAAGAGATTTTCAACGACTCTGAAACCAACGAGCGACTTGAAAAAATCGGCGTGACTATGTCGTCTGCAAACTCAATCAACTGGGGACGACTCGTCCCGCAAATCGTCTACTATATATCCGCATACGCAGACCTTGTTGCAAGCGGAGAAATCGAAAACGGAGATAAGGTCAACTTCTGCGTGCCGACAGGGAATTTCGGAAATATCCTTGCGGGTTACTATGCGTACAGAATGGGACTTCCCGTCAATAAGCTCATCGTCGCAAGCAACGAAAACAACGTGTTGACCGAATTTTTCGGCACGGGCGTTTATAGCCTTGATAGAAAATTCTATAAGACTTCCTCGCCGTCTATGGATATTCTCGTGTCCTCTAACCTCGAGCGTTTCATATTCGAACTCACAGGCAGGGACGACAAGAAAGTCGCCGAACTCTATTCCACTTTGAAAAAGGACGGCAAGTTCGAGATTGACATGTCCTTGTTGAAGAGCAGTATCTTCGAAGCAGGGTGGGCGGACGAAGACGACACCAAAGACGCAATCTGCAATTTCTTCGACCTTGACGATTGCATTCTCGACACCCATACCGCAGTGGCGGCAAGCGTGTACACCGACTATCAAGGAGAAACCGAAGACGATACCCCCGCGGTCATCGTGTCCACGGCAAGCCCCTATAAATTTGCTGTCGACGTGTATAACGCAGTCGCGGACGGCAAGGAGCAAGACGTCGACAAGGCGGTCGAAAAACTTCAATTCGCTTCGGGGCTCGAATGCCCCGCGGGACTGTTGAGTCTCAAAAACAAGAAAATACTTCACGACAAAGTCATAGAAAAAGGAAACACCAAACAAACCGTCCTTGAAATTATGAATGCGTGAATGTGCATAAACAGGAGTTTATCATGGAAAATAACAACGATAAAAACTCGATTGTGAAACAAAAGATAGTTTACAGTGCGTTGAAACCGACGGGCGATTTGCAACTCGGCAACTATATCGGTGCGCTCAGAAATATGGTCAAAATGCAGGACGAATATAGGTGCGTCTATATGGTCGCGGATTTGCACAGTATAACAGTCGACATTGTTCCTGCCGAACTTCGTCGTCGCACGTATGAGTTTATGGCGCTCTTCCTTGCGATAGGTCTCGACCCCGAAAAGAGCGTCATCGCAGTGCAGTCGCACGTCCCTGAACACGCACAACTTGCTTGGGTTATGAACTGCTACACCCAATTCGGCGAAGCAAGCAGAATGACTCAATTCAAGGACAAGAGCAAGAAAAATCCCGACAACGTTAACGTCGGACTTTTCTCATATCCCACGCTTATGGCGGCAGATATTCTCTTGTATCAGACCGACTACGTGCCTATCGGCAAGGACCAACAACAACATCTCGAACTAGCAAGAGATATTGCGGGTAGATTCAATTCCAAATTCTCTCCGACCTTCACCATTCCCGAAGGTATCTATCCGAAAACGGGCGCGAAGATTTATAACCTTCTCGACCCGACCACCAAAATGGGGAAGACGGACGACAATTCCGCGGGCGTAGTGTTCTTGCTCGACGACCCCGATACGATTATGCGCAAATTCAAACGTGCGGTAACCGACTGCGGAAACGAAATCGTGTGCAGAGAAGACAAGCCCGGCATCAGCAACTTGCTCACAATCTATTCCGTCTTCAAAAACGTGTCTATCGAAGACGCGGAAAAGGAATTTGCGGGTTCGAGTTACGCGGATTTCAAGTTGAAAGTCGGCGAAACCGTCGTGGAATATCTCCGCCCCATTCAAGAAAAGTACAAATACTACATGGAGCACAAGGACGTGCTCGAAGAAATCATGAAAAAAGGCGCGGAAGAGGCAAGTCGTATCGCTCGCAGGACTCTTTCCAAAGTCTACAAGAAAGTCGGTTTCGTGCAAGTGTAATATGTTTGGATATATAATTCCTGACAAGAATAATATGTATATAAAGGACTTCAACGTCTTTCAGGGGTTCTATTGCGGACTGTGCAAAACCCTTGCAAAAACGGGCGGTCCCTTGACTCGTCTTTGCACGAACTACGACACCACTTTTTACAATGCGTTTCTGCACGCGATAACGAATACGCCCGTGACTGCGGAAGGGAAGTTTTGTGCCTTGAACGGCAAGAAAAAACCCGTCATCGCACCCGACGAACTTTCTATGAAAGTGGCGGACGTATCGGTGCTTCTCGTCTACTACAACCTTGAGGACGACGTGGCGGACGGAAAGAAAATCCGTGCGGTCGCGAAGTGGAGATTGTATCTTCGAAAACGCGCCGCGGCAAGACGTTTGCCCGAGATTGAGAAACTGATGAAAAGGGAGTTTTCTCGACTCGCAAAACTCGAAAAAGAGAACAGTGCGAATATCGACGAAGTGGCGGATTGCACCGCAGTGCTTATGCGCGATATGACAAGACTCCTTGTGAAAACCGACGACGATATCGACTTGTTCACCTACAACTTGGGCAGGCTTATATACCTTATGGACGCGGTGGACGACGTCGAAGAAGATAGCAAGAAAGGAACATACAACGTCGTCGTAAACAACTACGGCAAATGCGCAGAAAAGGCAGTTTATTTCAAGGAAAACGCAGATGAACTTGCGTTTTTGCTCAAATCCGCCTATAACCGTATCGTTGAAAGTTACAACAAAATGAACGTCGTCGTAGCGGAAGGAGTCATCTCCAACACCGTCTACCTCGGCATCGATATGCAAATTAAAAGACTACTCAAAGGAGAAGATAAATGCCACAAGATCCGTATGTAATTTTAGGGCTCAGTCGCGGTGCGTCCCAAGCGGAAATTCTCGAAGCGTACAAAACCAAACGCAGTTTCTATTCCGCTCACGTTTTCGACGAGGGTGAGGCGGGTGCTAACGCCGCAAGAAAACTCGAAGAACTCGACCAAGCGTATCAACAGGCTATGGAAATGTCCCACGAATCCGCCACCGTCAGTGGTGACGAAGAGTATTCGGGCGGATATTCAGACGTCAAAACTTTGATCAAAAATAAAAAGTTCGACGAGGCGCAACGTCGTCTTGACGATATGTCTATCCGCGACGGCGAATGGCACTACTATCAAGCAATAATCTTCTACGAGAAAAGTTGGCTCAACGAGAGTAAACGTCAACTCGAAATGGCTCTCGCAGAAGACCCCGACAACGATAAGTATAAAAGGGCGCTCGACAATTTGAAACGCAAAATCGACGGTACGAATGCGTTCCAAAAAGAAAAGAGCGGTACGAATTATTACAACAATTCCGCACCCCAAAAGTCGTACTCCCAAAACGCAGACGTCGCAGACGGAATTTGCACCGCTTGCCAAGCACTTTGGTGCGCGGACTGCTGTTGCGAATGTATGGGTGGCGACCTTATACGTTGTTGCTGACCGTCCCCGTAGATTCCAACGCTCCGCTCGGAATGAAAAAGTGAGTGCGACGGAGAAAGTTTCACAACCCAAATCGTCATTGCGAGAAGCAATGGACGGGGCAATCAGTTAAGCGATGAAAAAAGACAGACAGCGGATTATCTATGAAGTCGCGTTAGGCGGTGTGGCGGCAGGGATTGCAACTCTGCTCGTGTCCCTTTCCGTCGTCGTCAAGTACGGCACGATTGGATTTTTCGTCGCGGCATGCGTTGCGATTATGATTCCGCTCTCACAAAAATACTACTTTTCGTCCGTAGTGGCATATATAGCATCCTCCTTGATTTCCTTTGCAATCACGGGGGATTTTTTTGCGGTTGCGGGGTACGTCGTATACTTTGCACCCATGGCGATTTTGTCGGGGATTTTCATTGAAAAGCACGTCAAATGGTTTATATCTCTGTCGGTCAAAGCGGTGTATATCAATCTTGCGCTCGCGTTTTTGTATTTCGTCGCGGGAAACATTATGATTTCCGAAGAAATAATCGGCAAAATTCCGTACTACGCCATCGCGATAGTGGGGACTGTCGTATTGATTGCGGTCGACTTTTTGCTCGGTTACGTCTATCTCTACGTGAAAAACCGCACCGAAAAGGTGTTGAGAAAACGGCAAAATAAAACCGAAGTCGTCGATGAAAATCCGTTTGATGATATGGACGACGATATGACGGACGACGTTTTCGATGATGAAAGCGTTTTTGACGGTGAAAACGAACAAAATTTCGACAAAGACGACAAGTCGAGCGAAAACAAGTCGAGCGGTTTAGGCGATGATAAATCCATTGATGAAAAATCGAATGCCGAAAAGTCACCCTTCGATGAATAGATAGACCGTTTCAAACGACGGAAAGTCGGGTGATATGCCTATATGAATAAGCAATCGTTTCAAATGGAAGTCTGCGGACTGTTGACGGACGAAACTTTGTACTTTGACTTGTCAATCACCCATTTTCAAAAATTCAACACCTGCGAGGAGTACGTCCTCGATTTTTTTGTTTTTCAGGGAGTAGAAAATGATTTTGCCTTCTCGTCGCATTGCGACAATCCCCGCCGATTTCAAATATTTCAGTTGGTGGGAGCAGGTCGTTTGGTTTAGAGAGAGTAGGGAGCATAGGTCGGTCACGCACATTTCGCTGATTGACAGGGCGCATATGATTTTCGTGCGCGTAGCGTCGGAGCAGACCGAGAAAAATTCGGACAATTCGTAAAGCACCGCATTTCGCGGAATATACGTTTTGACAAGATTGGCGGTGTTTTCGTCAAGAAGAATTTCCATACGCTGATTATAACTCTCCTTTTCAAGCGAAAATTTCGTAACTTTGTTTTTTCTCATCGCATATTGTGAGAAAAAGTCATAGGAGCAAATTATGTTTGAAGATAATTGGTATTTGTTTTTGCTCGTGATATTCCTTGCCTTTTCGTCGGACGGCAATATGTCGTCAAGAGAAATCGCGGTGATGGGCGCGGTGCTATTCGCACTTTGTATGACCGCAAATTGCCCTGACGAGAATGAAAATCGGTGCAACTGCAATTCGTAGGCAAGATGAAGTCGCCTGCGTGAAACGCAAAATCAAATTTGATAGGATAAGAATTTTTTTGCCATAAAACAAAAAGTTCTTGCCAAATTCACGCCTATATGATAGTATTTTGCCCCTGCTTTTCGGGGGTTACGCTTTTCCGTCCGCCGTTGTAACCGCCCGCCGTTTGCAACACAATATATTCCCGACTTATAATCTTTACAGATTATATATTTACTAAAAATCGTTTTTGGGATATAATCTTTTTATGGTCGATTTCAAAGCAAAACTCAAAGACGTCCCCGACAATCCCGGGGTGTATATGATGCTCGACGAGAGCGGTGAGATTATTTACGTCGGCAAGGCGAAAAATCTCCGCAAACGCTTGCGCCAGTATTTCGTCGACTCCGTGAAAACCGTCAAGGTTATGGCGATGCTCGACCACGTCGCGGATTTCCGCTATATCATTTGCGCGAGCGAAGTGGACGCTCTCGTCACCGAAAACAATCTCATCAAAAAACATACTCCGCAATATAACATTCTCTTGAAAGACGACAAGTCGTATCCTTTCGTCAGGATAGATTTGCGAGAGAGTTATCCGACAATCGACCTTGTCAGGACTCTCAAAAACGACGGCGCAAAATATTTCGGACCGTATATGCAGTCGGTGAATATCAAGGATATTTTCGACCTTATCCACACCGCGTTTCCCGTCCGCGACTGCCATAGGGATTTGTCGAAACCATCCCGCCCCTGCCTGAATGCGCACCTTGGAAAGTGTATCGCACCTTGCACGGGAAAGGTGAGCGAAGAAGAATACCGCGCGGAAATCTCGAAAGTCGTCAACTTTTTGAAAGGTAACGATAGGGAAATCGAGAAGGTGCTAAAAGAGCGTATGATGCACTTCGCGGAAGAAGAAAATTTCGAAGTCGCTCAAAGATATAAAGAAAAACTTGCCGTCCTTGACAAAATCGTCAGAAAACAGGTGTCGGCACTTCCGAAAGATTTCAATCTCGACATATTTGCACTCGAAACAAACGGTGTAAATTCCGCGGTGAGTATGCTCGTCGTGCGCGGCGGAAAACTCGTCGGCGGTGAAAACGACGTCTTCGTCGGCGCGGAAGAAGAATTGTCGTCATACCTTTATCAATTCTATACTTTCACCCCACCCGTTGCGGACGAAATAGTGACGGACGGCGTTGCGGATAGGGACGTGTTGTCCGATGGCGTGTCGGATATTGCGGGCAGAAAAATTCTCGTGCTCGAACCGAAACAGGGCGTGCGGAAACAACTTCTCGACCTTGCGCACACGAACGCGCGCGACGCTCTCGAAAAACACGGCACCGTGGAAGAGAGAAAAGAACTCCGCACACTTGGCGCAGTCAAGCAACTTGCCGAACTTCTCAATTTGAAGACACTGCCTAACCGCATAGAAGCGTACGATATATCCCACGTTTCAGGAGTGGATAAGGTGTCGAGTATGGTTGTTTTTGAAGGCGGTGAGCCGAAAAAATCACACTATAGAAAATTCAAAATCAAGACGGTCGAAGGAAACAACGACTTTGCGTGTATGCGCGAAACTCTGCTCCGTCGACTCGAAAGACTCAATTCCCCCGACGAAACGGACGAGAGTTTCTCGACCGCTCCCGACCTTATTCTCATCGACGGCGGAAAAGGACAACTTGCCTACGCTCTCGACGCTCTTGCGGAAGAAGGGCGCACCGACCTTGAAATTCTCTCTCTTGCAAAGAGAGAAGAAGAAGTCTTCCTTGGCAGTGCGCCGAAAGAAAGCATATTGCTCCCTAGAGATTCGGTTGCGTTGTATCTTCTTCAAAGGGTGCGCGACGAAGCGCACCGCTTTGCAATCACTTTCCACCGCAATTTGCACTCAAAGCGTATGAGTGAAAGCGAGTTGAGAGAGATTGACGGCATAGGTCCGAAAAAGGCAACCGCTTTGCTCAAAAAATTCGGCTCGGCGGAAAACGTCAAAAATGCTACGGCGGAAGAAATCGCAATGGTGGACGGATTTTCTCTCGACGGCGCAATGAAACTTCTCGACGCTCTCAGAAAAGGGGAGTAAATACCCCTTGAAAATGCGGGGGAAATAATCTATAATATTCTAACACTCATATAATTATTATATGAGAATCGAGAAAAACGTAAGCGCGAAAACCCTGTCAACCTACAAGGGCGGTGGGGTGATAAAGTCGCTATATCTGCCCGAAACCGAAGACGAGTTTTTATCTCTTCAAGGTGCGTATATTTTGGGCGGCGGCTCAAACGTAATCATCGCGGACGGGGAAATATCTACACCCGTCGCGTCCACAAAACTGCTAAACCGCGTGTGGTTTGAAGACGGAATAATCCACGCACAGGCGGGCGCAAAGGTGTCGTCGGTCACGGCGGCGGCAAGGAGTTTCGGACTGGGCGGACTTGAATTTTTGGCGGGCGTGCCTGCAACGGTCGGCGGTATCGTGAAGATGAATGCGGGAGCGTTCTTGCACGAAACGAAAGATTACGTTGACAAAATCAAGGTGTCAAGTGGCTTTTCTGCAAAATGGATAGATGCCCGCGATATTCCTTGGGGATACCGCAAGGGTGTTGACGGCGCGGTCGTCGAAGTCGCGTTCAGGCTTGAAAACCTGTCCGCAGACGAGTCGAGAGCAAGGGCGAAAAAGTGCGTGGAAACACGGATGAAAACTCAACCGCGATTGCCGTCCGTGGGTAGCGTTTTCAAAAAAGCGGACTTGCCCGCAGGGAAGTATATAGACCTTTGCGGACTGAAAGGGGAAAGAATAGGCGGTGCGGAAATCAGCGCGCTACACGCAAATTTCATCGTCAACGTAGGCGGTGGAAGTGCAAGCAATTTTCTCTCTCTTGCGCGCCTTGCGGAACACACCGTTAAAGAAAAATTCGGAATCACTCTCGAAAGAGAATTTGAGGTGCTTGAATGATAAAGGGCGATTACCATACCCATACCAACGCGAGCGACGGAAAGTGCCCGATGAAGGACAACGTCAAACGTGCCGTCGAACTCGGTCTGAAAGAAGTCGCGATAACCGAACATAGTTTCGGCACTCTCCTTTGTCATTTGACCTATCCGAAATACGACTTTGAAAAGGTCAGTCAGGAGTTGAAAAACAGGGACGGAGATATTCGCGTACTCGTCGGGGTGGAAGGCAATTTGCTAAATCCTAACGGAGATATGGACGTGCCTGATAGCGTCGTTCCGCATTGCGATATATTGCAACTCGGATTTCATCGGTTTTTGCAACCGAAGCACCTGAAAGGCAATACGGCTTTCGTGCTAATCAACGGATTTGCTCCGAGAAAGAAAAGAGAAACTCTCGTCGACGTGAACACGAAAGCATATCTATCCGCTATGGACAGATACCCGATAGACGTGCTTGTGCATCTCAATCATCGCGCACTCGTGGACGTCGCGGCGGTCGCTAAAAAGGCAAAAGAGAAAAATATTTACGTCGAACTCAACGAGAAACATATATCCACTCTTGAAAAGGATATTGACGTACTTGTTGAAAGCGGTGTGAATTTCATAATCGGCTCGGACGCTCACGAAACCGCCAAAATCGGCAAGTTCGACAAGGTGATGAAATTCGTCGAGAAACACGGCGTGCCTAAAAACAGAATATACGGCGTGGACAAATTGCCTACGTTCAAGGACAAATCGGACTACAAAAAATGAGTAAAGAAAATTTCAGAGAAACTGCAATCAGAGAATTGACGACTTCCGCAGTGCCTACGGGCAGGGCGGCTTGCGCTTTCATATCCGCCGTCGCGAAAAACGCGGGGTATATCCATATCAACGGCAAACGCAAAAACTTCGTGATAGCGGTGGACGGTTACGACGAAGCGCTTTATCTCGTGTCGGTGTTGAAGGAGTTATACCCATCCGAATTTGAGATTTCCGCGGACGAAATCAAGTCCGGCTCGAAGAAGGGCGAAAGAGCGTTTACGGTTGCGGTGCAATCGGGCTACGTCACTCAACTTCTCGAAGATACGCATATCGCGGACGAGAGCGAAGTGGACGGAATCGAAATCGAAGTGCCGAAAGAATTTGCAAGGGATTATAATCTCGGCAAAGCGTATCTCAAAGGATTATTCCTTGCGTGCGGGGGCGTGTACGTTCCTAGTATCTCCGATAGCGACGAGAAAAAAGACGGCTACCATTTTGAATACCGCATAGAAGAAGAGGACGGCGCAAAGAGCGTCGCAGATTTGCTTGCGGGTTACGGCGTGCAAGCGAAAATCAGTGAAAGGGGTGCGGTGCATCTCGTCTACGTCAAGGACAGAGAAAGCGTGTTGAAAATGCTGGGCGTGCTCGACCTATACGACTGCCAAAGCAGACTGAACAAAATCATCGAAGAAAGAGAAACCGCAAACGCACTCAACCGCGCGGTCATTTGTGAAACGGCAAACCTTGACAAAACATATGAGGCGTGCAACAAGCAACTGCTTGCAATCGGCGTCATCGAAGAAAGGGACGGACTCGATTCTCTCTCCGCGGTGCTATACGAAACGGCGCAAGCAAGGCTTGAATATCAAACGGCAACTCTTCAAGAACTTGCGGATATTTTGGGGGTTAGCAAGAGTTGTCTGAACCACAGACTTCGCAAACTCGTTGAGATTGCGGAAAGCGGTAATTGACACAAACGACACTTTATCGTGCGAAAATAACGGTATAAAATACGAATATAAACAGGGAAAAAGGAAATGGGAAATTTTGTTCATCTTCATCTACACACCGAATACAGTTTGCTTGACGGCGCAGTCAGGCTCTCTCAACAGGTCGTAAATCCCGACGAGCCGGACAAGGTCACAACGACTTGTCCGCTTGCGGACGCCTTGAAGGCAAGGGGTATGGATTCGGTCGCAATCACCGACCACGGCAATATGTACGGCGTGCATATTTTCGTTTCGCAAATGAGAAAGAACGACATAAAACCTATCATCGGCAGTGAGTTCTACGTCGCCGACGATATGTACCAGAAAACTTCCGAAGTCCTTCACAAAAATCGACATCTCATCCTGCTCGCGAAGAATCTCGAAGGTTACAAAAATCTGATGTATTTGTCGTCGAAGTCTTTCGTGGACGGTTTCTACACCAAGCCGAGAATTGACTTGAAACTCTTGGATGGGCACACGGACGGACTTATTTGTTGCTCGGCGTGTCTTGCGGGGCAAGTGCCGCAATATCTCGTGCATAACGACTATCAAGGCGCGGTCGAATACGCAACGAAGATGAGAGATATGTTCGCCCCCGGCGACTACTATATCGAACTTCAAGACCACGGCATCCCCGAAGAAAAGAAGATACTTCCGCAACTCTATAAACTTGCAAAGGAAATCGGCGTAAAAGTCGTCGCAACGAACGACGTCCACTATATCGAAAGAGAGGACGCGGACGTGCAAGATACTATGGAATGTATCAACCTCGGTTGCAAAAAGACCGAAGTCAACGGCATTCGTTTCGAGAGCGATAACTTCTATCTCAAATCCGAAGAAGAGATGAGAGAGTTG
The DNA here is from genome assembly GCA_964550635.1 of uncultured Bacteroidaceae bacterium. GTDB lineage: Bacteria > Bacillota > Clostridia > Christensenellales > CAG-917 > RGIG4097. Next base: position 16,734 of record CAZJZV010000007.1, on the reverse strand, counting down.
TTCGCTTGGTGTCCCGAAGCAATCGACAACACGAGAGAAATCGCGGACAAAGTGTCCGACTATTTCGTGGCGGACACGAAACACGTTTTCTACATTCCGCATTACACCAACGACGAGATAGGGGACAGGACGACAGCTCAATATCTCCACGACCTTGCGTGGGAGAGAATCAAAAATCGTTACGACGTCATCACTCCCGAAATCAAGCAGAGATTGGATTACGAACTCGGCGTCATCAACAAGTGCGGTTTCAACGACTACTTCCTTATCGTTTGGGACTACTGTAACGCCGCAAAGGAAATGGGTATCCCCGTAGGTCCCGGCAGAGGTAGCGGCGTGGGCAGTTTGGTCGCGTATTCAATCGGAATCACCGACGTAGACCCCTTGCGCTACAAACTCATTTTCGAGAGATTCTTGTCCGAAGAAAGAGTTACCATGCCCGACTTCGACGTGGACTTTTGTTTCGTGCGCCGTCCCGAAGTCATAGATTACGTCGTCAAAAAGTACGGCGCGGACAAGGTGTCGCAGATTATCGCCTACTCCACGATGAGTGCGAAAGCGGCGGTGAAAGACGTCGCGAGAGTGTACGACGTGCCTTACACCGAGTCGAATAACTGGGTGAAAGATATTCCCAACGGCAAATACTTGTTGCGACAGGTCCTGACTCCCGGCTCCGAAGGGTATTCGGAAGATTTCAGAATGCTTTACGAAACCAATCCGCAGGCAAGAGAAGTCATCGACGTCGCTATCCGCCTCGAAGGTATGCCCAGACAGACGTCCGAGCATGCGGCGGGCGTCGTTATTTGCAGTGAACCGCTCCTTGACCACGTACCACTTTCGAGAAATAAGGACGACATCGTCACGCAGTTTGACAAACTCGTCGTCGAGAATATCGGACTTCTCAAAATGGACTTCCTTGGTTTGAAGACTTTGACGGATATATCCGAAGCGTGCAAGTATATCAAGGAAGATAAGGGCGTGGACGTGGACTTCCATAAACTCGGCTACGAAGACCCAAAAATCTACGAACTTATCGCGTCGGGGGACTGCGAAGCGGTATTCCAGCTCGAAAGCGGTGGTATGAAGAAGTTTATGAGCCAACTCCAACCCACCAATATCGAAGACGTCATCGCAGGTATTTCCCTTTATCGTCCCGGTCCTATGCAGTTCATCGACGATTTTATCAAGGGCAAACGCGAACCGGATAAAGTGGTGTACGCGCACCCCCTTCTCAAAGAAGTGCTCGAAGTCACCTACGGTTGTATCGTCTATCAAGAACAGGTTATGCAGATTGCGCAGAAAGTCGCGGGCTATTCATTCGGCGGCGCGGACATTATGAGACGCGCTATCTCCAAGAAAAAACTTGCCGTCCTCGAAGCGCAAAAGGAAATCTTCTTGCACGGCGGTTACCTTGCGGGCGACGCTACGCATAGATATATAATCGGCGCGGTCGCAAACGGTGTGAGTGAAGAAATCGCAAGTTCGCTTTTCGATTCGATTTTGAAATTCGCAAGCTACGCATTCAACAAATCGCACGCGGCGGCATACACATTCCTGACCTACCAAACTGCGTGGTTGAAGTGCTATTATCCCGTTCACTTCTTGGCGGCGGTCATCAATAACAGAATAACAAACGCCGAAGAAGTCACCCACTATATCAACTATCTCCGTCGTCAAGGCGTGAAGATTTTGGCACCCGATATCAACCGCTCCAAACAACTCTTCTCAATCGAAGGCAACAACGTTCGTTACGGTCTTATGGGCGTGAAAAACGTCGGGGAAAACGCAATCGACTTCGTCATCAAAGAGCGCGAAAACGGTGAGTTCAAGGATCTCAAAGACTTTATCTCTCGTTGCACCGGGCAGATCAATAAACGCATGGTCGAGAACCTTATCAAAGGCGGTGCGTTCGATTGTTTCGGCAAAACTCGTTCCACTTTGATGGCGTCCTACGAGAGCATTATGAATCAGGTCGCAAATGACAGAAAAAGCAGTTTATCAGGTCAAATGTCACTGTTCGACGAACTGATTGAGGATGTTGAAGTCAAATATACCGAACTCGCCGAATACTCAAAACAACAGATTTTGTCCGAAGAAAAAGAGGTTCTCGGCATGTACGTTAGCGGTCATCCGCTCGATGATTACGTCGTCAGAAAAGGGGAGTTCAACTTCGATACCGGTATGCTCTACGTGGAGTCCGAAGAAGTCAGTGACGATGAGGACGAGGGCGAAAACGCCGGTATGGTCGTGGATAAAAACCTTGCGGGCAAACCCGTGACTATGGGGTGTATCGTCGCATCGTACGAAAGGAAAGTCACGAAGACAGATCAAAGACGTTTCGCGGTCGGCAAACTCGAAGACAGAATGGGCGCGATTTCGTTCAGTATGTTCGCAAGAGCCTACGAGCGTTACGGCAGACTTCTCGAAGGGGACGCACCCATCAAAGTCTACGGCAAAATCGACTTGCGCGACGAGTCCGATCCCAAAATCAACGTCGAGAAAATCGAGCCGTGGGAAAACAACACGACGAAGGACGCGGGTGGTGTGCTTTACGTGCTTATCAACAACGACAACGAAATGAAACTCATCGGCGGCGTGCTTGCAATACATAAAGGCAACGTACCCGTGCAAGCGCAGGTGAAGAAAAACGGCAAGTACTGCCTTATGGAATTTCCGCAAAGGGCGGAAGTGACCGACGAACTCATCAGAAAACTGAAAAACATCGTCGGCGAAAACAACGTGAAATACGTAATTAAATGATGAAAAAGCACTCCGAGCGGAGTGCTTTTTCAATGATATATGCGACTCGGTCGCATATGATATATTGCTATCGCAATATGATATACTTGCTTCGCAAGCATGATATATGCAGACGACAGTCGCTTTTAGCGACACCGTCTGCATATTGTGGATTTTTAGTTAAATTTCTCTGTCATTCCCACGCTACGCTCGGAATGACAGAGAAATGAGTTCGGGACGGCACCATAGAATATTTTATTTTCACGCGGTCTTTATAATATTATTTAATAATTTTAGAAATTCATTATTGATTTATACGCGGGCGTGTGTTAGAATGTTTAACAGTGAACATTTTTGAGGTGTATTATGGCACGAAAAGAAAAGAAATTAGCAATCCTTACTAGCGGTGGTGATTCCTCCGGAATGAACGCGGGTATCCGCGCCGCCGTCAGATACGCTCTTTCCAAGGGCTACACGGTTTACGGTGTTCGCCACGGCTACGTAGGTCTTGTGAACGACGATATATTCGAGATGCAATATAGCAGTGTTTCAAACTGCGTGCATACCGGCGGTACCATTCTCCGCACGGGTAGAAGCGGTGATTTCAAGGATCCCGAAGTGCTCAAAGCCGCGGCTAACAACCTTCTAAAACGCGGTTGCGATTCCCTTATCGTCATTGGTGGCGACGGTTCTTTCCGCGGTCTGCGCGACCTGCACAAGATGACGGATTTGAGAGTCATCGGCATCCCCGGCACTATCGACAACGATATGGGTTACACGGACTACACGATCGGTTTCGACACCGCTTGCAACACCGTTCTCGACGCGATTTTGAAACTCCGCGACACCATCACTTCTCACGACAGAATAATGGTTCTCGAAGTTATGGGACGTCATTGCGGTGACATCGCTCTCTACACGTCTCTTGCAGGCGGAGCGGAATACGTCATTCTTCCCGAAGCACCCGTTGACGTGGACGCTATCGCAAAGAGTGTCAAGGAAGGCTTTGAAAAGGGCAAGACTTCCACTATCATCGTCCTTGCGGAAGGCAGAAACGACATCAAAGACGAACTTATGAAGAAAGTCGGGGAAGCGACCGGCAAAACCATCAACCATATCGCACTCAGTTATATCCAAAGAGGCGGTATTCCTACAATGAGCGACAGAGTGCTTGCATCTCGTCTTGCAGTCAGAGCGGTCGACCTCATCGACGACGGACAAAGCGGTAGAGTCGTCGGCATTCGCGGTGGAAACCTCATCGATATGACCGTCAGCGAAGCACTCAATACCCCCAAGACCTTCAACGAGCAGATATACAATATCTCGACTCTCATCAGTAAATAATAAACACGCAGTATAATTTAGGAGATTCATATGAAAAATTTGGTTGGAGCATGTATGTTCGGACAAAGCGGCGGTCCTACCTCCGTCATCAACAGTAGCGCGGCGGGCGTATTCACCGAGGCTTTGAGACAAGGCAACATCACCGCGGTTTACGGCGCGGAACACGGTATCGTCGGCATTCTCAACGAGAAATTCTACGATATGGGCAAAGAAGACCCCAGAGAAATCGAACTTCTCAAATACACTCCGTCGAGCGCACTCGGCTCTGCGAGATACAAACTCAAAGACGCGGCGGTTGACGACACCGATTATAAACGCATTCTCGAAGTGTTCAGCAAATATAATATCCGCTACTTCTTCTACAACGGCGGAAACGACAGTATGGACACTTGCAACAAGATAAGCAAATATTTGCAATCCGTCGGCTACGACTGCAACGTCATCGGCGTGCCCAAGACTATCGACAACGACCTTTACGGCACCGACCATTGCCCCGGCTATGCAAGCGCGGCAAAATATATCGCAACCACCGTCATGGAATGCAATCTCGATGCGAAAGTCTACAACTTCGGTCTTGTTTGCGTCATCGAAGCGATGGGCAGAAACGCTGGTTGGCTCACCGCCGCGGCGGAACTCGCAAACTACAAAGGACTCGGCGCGGATCTTATCTATCTTCCCGAAGTCCCCTTCGACGTCAAACAATTCGTCGAAGACGTCAGAGAAGTTTGCTCGAAGAACAACAATAAATGTATCGTCGTCGTATCCGAAGGCATCAAGGACAAAGACGGCAACTACGTTTCCGAAAGCAAAGTCGGCGCAAACGACTTGTTCGGTCATGCGGAACTCGGCGGTCTTGCCGCAAAACTCGCGGGACTCATCAAGAAAGAACTCGGCGTGAAAGTCCGTCCTATCGAACTCAGTCTTATGCAACGTTGCGGAGCACACCTTGCAAGCAAAGTGGACGTCGAAGAAGCGTTTGAAGCAGGTGCGTTCGCAGTCAGAAGCGCGGTCGCGGGCGAAACGGATAAAATGGTCATCTTTGAAAGAGATTATTCCAGCGAAGAATATTCTTGCAAACCCGTCCTTATGCCCCTTGAACTCGCCGCCAACACCGAAAAAACCGTCCCTCTCAATTGGATAACCAACGACGGTAAGGGCGTCAGCGAAGAGTACGTCAAGTACGCGCTCCCGCTCATCCAAGGAGACGCAAAAGCACCGCTCGAAGACGGTTTGCCGAGATTCTCTCAACTCAAAAAAGTTTACGCACAAAAATAAGTGGTGAAATACGGCTATATGCCGTATTTTGCTTTGGAGGAAGTATGGAAAGAAAGTACGCGACTGAAGAACATTACGTTTATTGGAACGACCATATCGCTAATTCAAAGAAGTATAAGCAGGTTTTGAAATCGGGAAATCCCGACGCAATCAACAAAATTAAAGAATGGAAAGCGAACGATAAGGCTCAATGCAAAGCGTTCAGAAAAAAATTCGGTATGTTCCGCTATCCGCTTATGGCAGATATTTTCGACGTCGCCGAAGAGAGCAGGTCGCTTCCTAACTCCAAAACCGCTTTCAATAAGGAAATCAAAATCGTCAGGGACGTCGTCTACAAGGAAATCGACGGACAACAACTCGTTATGGATATATATCTTCCGTCCGTGACCGTAGGGGAGAAAAATCCCGTCGTCGTGGACGTGCCGGGTGGCGGTTGGGTTATCCACAATCGTCCGCGCCGTGACGGATATGCAAGACTGTTTGCCGCAATGGGCGCAGTCGTGTGCGTTATCGACCATAGACTCGCCCCCGAAGTTTTCTTCCCCGAAAATTTGAAGGACGTCGTCGACGCACTCAACTTCCTTGAAACCATAAAGGATGAATTCAACCTTGACTTGAACGACGTAACAATCACCGGCGATAGTTCGGGCGGACACCTTTCCGCGTGTGCGGGTTGCGCGTCTTCAGTCCCCGAATACGGCAAGAAACTCGGTCTTCCCGAAATGAAAGTCAAGATCAAAAGATGTATCTTCATATCGGGCGCGTTCAGTTTTGAAACCATGTACAGAATACCTTGTACGCACACCCTTATGGTCAGATATTTCAGTGGTAGAAAGTCGAGAAAGGAATTTAGAAGTTGGGAGTTTTATAAGGAATCCATTCCGTATAACTATCTCACCAAAGAATTCCCCGAATCCTACAACAACGGCGGCGGACTCGACCTTTTGTGCCTTGGCGAAGCAAAACGTATGGCGAAAAAACTCACCGCGGCGGGCGTTCAAAACGAATACAAAGTCGGGAAGAATATTCTCAACAATATGCACTGCTACGTGTTGCGCACTCCCTTTGCACCCGCGCGCCACGATATGACCTTGCTTATGGATTGGTATCGTCGCTCCGAAGAAAAAGCGGGCGTTGATATGAGTGCGAATTTCGAGAGAGTCAAAAAGTCTCTTGAACACAAAAGCAAATGATTGATCTTCTCGTCGGAGATATAATCGAATGCGAGGTCGTTGACCTCGGAATAGAAGGAGAAGGCGTCGTAAAATACGGCGCATTTCCTATTTTCGTACCCTTTGCGCTCCCTGGAGAAAAGGTGCGAGTCAGACTCAACTACGTGAAGAAAGACGTTGCGTTTGGTGACTTAATCGAGGTTTTATCTCCGTCAAACGAGCGTGTAAAACCCCGTTGTTGCTATTTCGGTAAGTGTGGCGGTTGCGACTTGCAACATATGTCCCACGCTCTCCAAATGCAAACGAAACGGCAGTTTGTGGAAAGAAGTCTGTCTCGAAACGGCGGTATAGATTTCCCCGTTCCCCCTGTCAAGTCTTTGAACGAGTGGGGGTATAGAAACAAGCTTTCTCTGCCGTTTGGAGTGAACGGCGAAAAGAAAATCGTGCTTGGGTTTTTCGAAAAACGCACCCATAAAGTCGTGTCTCTCAAGCATTGCGCATTGAACGGCGATAGCGCGGCAACTCTCATATCAGTCGTCACCGAATGGGCAAACGAACACGGTTTGTCCGTCTACGATGAGAAAACGGGGAAAGGTCTTCTTCGTCATCTCGTTGCAAGAATGACGAACTTTTTGTCCGCGGTCGTTGTGATAAACGGGGACACTTTGCCCTACGCAAGCGACCTTGCAAAAAGACTCGAAAACGCTTTTCAAAATTTTGCGCTCTACGTGTCCGTGAACAAGAAAAACACGAACGTCATAATGACGGACGGAGTGACGTTGATTGCGGGACAAGAGAGAGAACAAAATCTCGGCGCATTCAGTGCAAAGGTGTCGCCTTGCAGTTTCTTGCAAGTCAACGACAAAATCAGAGACGCGATTTACGACGACGTCGCAAGCACTCTTGCAGACTTCGACGGAAATATCGTTGAACTCTATTCGGGTGTCGGAATCTTGACCGCTCAACTTGCAGTCAGGTTGAAAGATGCGAAAATCACGTCAGTCGAAATCGTGCCCGAAGCGGTCGAAGACGCAAAGAACCTTATGAAAAAACTCGGGGTGGACGACAGAGTAACTTGTGAACTCGGTGATGCAGGGGAGTTTATGAAATCCCATTCGGAAAAAGCGGGCAAGCGTGCTATCGTGCTCGATCCGCCGAGAAAAGGTTGCTCACAAGACACCATTGACGGAATTATATCCGCCGGGTTTGAACTCGTTGCATACGTTTCCTGCAATCCCGCAACTCTTGCAAGGGATATAAAACGTTTGACCGAAAACGGCTACACCTTGAAATCCGTCCAACCCTACGATATGTTTCCGCAAACTTCAAACGTGGAGACCTACGCAGTGCTTGAAAAAACCGCGAAATAACGAAAAGGCTATGAAATCATAGCCTTATTTTTTACAAGCAAGTTCGTAAAATTGTGGTTTTTCACAAAAACTCTCAATAGGAAATGACGCTAATATTGCAAGACTTTTTGATGCGGGCGATATGATTTCAGTATGAGATTGTTGAGTCAAGGATTGTGATTTTTTGCGCGCGCATTTTATTCTATTGAACTATTGAAAAGAATTTGATATAATCGTCTTGGAAAATTAAGGAGGTATTCATCATGAAATGTAGAGTTGTCGGTTGGACCACTTACGATTCGAGGGATTTTTCCTACGTTGATAATTACGTTACCGATGCGGAAAAATACGCTATCATCGACGAAATCAGAAAACATAAATATCTTTTTAGCGGTTGGCATCATCAAGAGCATGAAAACTGCGTCCCCGTTTTGAGCGACGGTAAGGAGCGTATTTTTTCGAGTCGCTATTGGGGCGGAATTATGGCGGAAGCCTACGGCAAAACGGGCGAGTGGGATTATGCTTTGTTCTCATTCCATTCCGATATTGCGGAAGAATCCCTCTGCATCCCGCAAGACGGACTCGATCCCTATACGTTCACCGCGGAAGGATACGAAGTCGAAGACTTCGCCGTGACTGTGGACGGGAAAACTTTCGAGTCGGCAAAAACGAAAAATCCGATTTATCTTGACAATTTGCCCGAGTTGAGAAATATATGCGACAACGATTCTCTTACTCTCCGTTGCGGAGATGAAGAATTGCGTTTTATCGTCGACGTCGTCCATCGCCCGATGATCAACGATCCCGACAATAAAGACCGCAAAAAAACAGTGCTCGAGATATATCACAAAACCGAAAGTGAAAGAGAATTTCCGACTGCACCCCTTGTTTGTTCGCTCCCTGTTGCGAGTGTAAAATTCGAACAAGCGGTAGACGAATATGATAGCGAATGCGATTATGCCGTCGTCAAAAACTGTGTTGAGTTTTTCCATATCCGTGAAATTGCCGACTATTCCGACTGCGAAAAGGAAGATATAATCAAAATGCTCGTTCCTTTCACAAGGGAATACGCAAGCAAAAAATTCGACGTCAAGGTGATCAGTCAATTGCTCGACTATATCGACGACGCCGACTTCTACGCGGAAATCGCCGACGTAGTTCGCGAGCCGTATATATATGAAAAATTCATCAATGAATACGCGGACGAGAGCAGCGAAGACGAATACGCTTTGAAACTCGCAGAAATCGTGCTTGAAAAGAAGATGAGCGCGCCGACTTACTATTTGAACGTATTCTTGAGAGCAATCGAACTTCAACCGAACAGAATCGAATTTCGCGATTATTTGTACAAGTATTTTACCGCTTGGGGATTTCTCGCTTTGGCGGCGGTGGGAGCATTCGATCGCATGAACAAATACGACGCGGCGATCATCGACGTCGAAAATCACGTTTCGACTTTGAGCGCATCCGAAGTCAGAAGTATAGTGGAATATATGACCTATCCTAGCGACTACGTGATGTCTGACAAGTATCCGTATTACAAGCCGTGCTTCTACGAAAATTCAAAAGTCCTTGTTGACGGCGTGAAAGCGTATCAAAAATACGTGCGCGAGCATTGCAATATCGACGAATGTTTTGAAAGCGTACTCATGCGCGGTATAGACGTCACGTGTGCGAAGATCGGCGAAGAAATCGACGGGGTTGAGCATGCGGCGGCATACGTGTACTCTCTCGACGCGATGACGGATTTCAAGTACGACTTGAGAGCAAAAGCACTTGAACGCTATGGGGCGCATAATGGTTTCAAAAAAGCATTGGACGAGCGTTATTGTTAGATTTAACGCGTAGGCAAAGTGCAAGGCGAATATTGTGCGCTTTGCACGTGCGCACGTGCGTAGAATAGATGATTGTTCAGAAAAGACGGCAAATGCCGTCTTTCATATTGTCTTTTTTTGCATTTAATGTTAAAATCAAATTTATGAGAATCGCTATCACGAACGGAAGTGTGGAATATGACGGAATACCCGTGCTCGAACGGGTGGATTTCGTCGTGAACGACAACGAGAAAATCGCGCTCGTCGGGCGCAACGGATCGGGGAAAACCACACTTTTGAAAGCGTTGACGGGGGAAGTCGATCTCGTCAAAGGAACAGGGGATAGCGACCTGTCTTTCACTATGGTCGGAAATCCTGTCGTCGGCTTTTTGAAACAGACCGCTCGCGACGACGAAAAACGCACTATGCGGGAAGAAGTTTTGTCCGCATATCAGGATTTGCGCGCGGTGGAAAAGGCTATGGACGACGCTCTTCAAGTCCTGCAAAACGACGGTAGCGAGAAGAATGCGGCGGCGTATTCTCGCTTGCACGAAAGGTTTGAAAGGGAAGGCGGTTACACCTACAAAAAGGAGTATCTCACCGCAGTCAGGAAGTTTGGTTTTTCTGACGACGATCTTGACAAACCGCTCGTTTGTTTTTCGGGCGGACAGCGAACCAAAATCGCGCTTGTGAAACTTCTGTTGTCAAAACCCGATGTCCTTCTTCTCGACGAGCCTACGAACCACTTGGACCTTGAAGGAATCGAGTGGCTTGAAAAGTATCTTGCGGACTACAAAAAGTCCTGCGTTATCGTGTCCCACGACAGAATGTTCCTTGACAAAATCGTCAACGTCGTCTACGAAATCGAGTACGGCGAAACGACGAGATATAGCGGTAACTATTCCGCTTTCGTCGAGCAGAAAAAGGATAACTACGACAAAGCGTTGAAAGACGCGCTCCTTCGCAAAAAGGAAATCGAACGACTGCAAAAAGTCGTGGATAGATTTCGCTACAAGGCGCATAAAGCCGCTATGGCGCAGGCAAAACTCAAACAAATCGAAAGGATAGGAAAGGTGGATATTCCCGTCGGATACGACAAGTCCACATTCAAGGGAATGTTCCAACCGACCGTCGAAACCGTGAGAAATACGGTGATTATGGAGCACTTGTCCTTCGGTTACGGAAAACCGCTCGGAGAGATAAATACCATTGTCGAAAAGGGGCAAAAGGTCGGAATTATCGGACCTAACGGCTCTGGAAAATCAACTCTCATCCGCACGATTATGAAACTCATTCCGCCCCTTGACGGACACGTAAGGTTCGGTTTGCACGCAGAAGTCGGCTACTTCGACCAGACCAAAACGCAGAGTTTTTCACCCTTGACCGTCCTCGAAGACTTCAAAAACGACTTTCCGTCGTATACGGACGGGGAAGCAAGGACTGCTCTCGGTGCATTTTTGTTCTCGGGGGACGACGTCTTCAAAACTGTCGGCGATTTGTCGGGCGGTGAAAAGGTGCGACTGGCATTACTCAAAATCTTCAAGCGCAGACCAAACGTTCTCATTCTTGACGAACCGACAAACCATATGGATATTATCGGCAAGGAAACCCTTGAAAAAATGCTCGCGGAATACGAAGGGACGGTCATCACGGTGTCCCACGACAGATATTTCGTGAACAAGGTGTGCTCAAGGCTTCTCGTGTTTGAAAAAGACGGATTGAAAGCATACGATTGCGGTTACTCTGAATACGAAAGACTGGTCGCGGAAAAGGATAGCGACTCGGACGACAATAAAAAAGTCGTCGTCAAAAAGGGTAAACCGATTTCGGCGGAGAGAGAAAGAGCGAAAAGACAACATAGAATCGAAGTGCTTGAGAGCAAAATGTCCGCAATAGACGAGAAAATCTCCGCTCTCAAAAAGACGATGACTGAAGACGCTAGCGTTTTTAGCGACTACAAAAAACTCACTGAAATCGAGAACGAGATTTCCGCTCTCGAAAAAGAACAGGAGCCGTTTGCGGAAGAATGGGAACGACTCATCCAAGAAGAATGATTAAGGTTGCGATTTCGGTCGCAAGGGAGGGAATATGAGAACAATAAATATTATAACCGCAGTGTGCCTTGCCTATATGGTTGGACTGGTCGTGGCGTTACTTATTCATGCGATAAGGCTTGACAAACTTGACAGATTCAGATTCTTCAAAAACTTCAAGAAAGGCAATTTCGTTTGGATCTATTTCGTTGCAATTCCGCTCTATATGATGGGTATGTTTTTCGACGGACAACGCGGGGTCGGACTGTTTTTGAATGCGGTCAAATCCGCGGTTGAAATCGTCGTTTTGAAATATGAATACGATGCGATCGTCGGACTTGCGGAAGCAAACGCGTTTTATATGGGTGTGGTGTATTTGTGCTTCGTGCTTGTGGCAATCAACGCGGGCATGTTCACTTTCGCAATCTTTGGGGAAAGAGCGATAAATGCCGCAAGACTCAGATCCGTCAAAAACAGTAAACACGTTTACGTGCTTGTGGGTTACAACGACAGAACGAGAATGATCATCGACTCAATCGTCGAGAAAAACAACAAGACTAAGGGCGAAAAAGACAAGGTCGTGTTGCTTGGGACTGTTGATAACGACGTCATGGACGAGTTGTTCACGGCGGGCGTTGCGGTCAAACGTTTTGATGAAAACGGCTTGCAAAGCACCCTTCAAAAGTTGTGCGGTAAATTTGAGAATAAAATCGTAAACGTGATTTTAAACGAAGAAAACGATACGTTAAACCTTGTATACTGCGAAGAGCTCAGTAAAATCGTTGCAAAGACGGACTACAACAGTTGGTCCATCGACAACCCCAAAGGTATCATCGCATACGTGTTCGGGGACGAGCAAAACGAATATGCTTTTACCCGCCTTGTCGAGAAGACTAAAGGTTGCGTGCGCTACGTGAACAAGTATAAACTCGTGGCTATGGATTTCCTTGATAAGTATCCTTTGACGAAGTTTATGACCGAAGAACACCTTGACTATCAGACCGCGACTCTTCGTCCCGACGTGGATGTGAACGTCGTGATGATAGGTTTCGGAAAGACGGGGCAACAACTGTTTTTGGCGTCCGTCCAGAACAACCAATTTATGACCGTCAAGGACGGAAAAGTCGAACACAAGAAAGTGGACTACTTCATCTACGACAAGTTGGAATCCGAAAACGATAAGGACCTCAACCACAATTACTATCGTTTCACGAAAGAGTTCAAGAGCAATTTCCCGGACGATGCCGACTCTTCATATCATCGTAGGGGTGAAGAAATCTTTGCAAAACTCGAAGGCAAGGAGTCGAGAGAAAACTATCTGCCTTTCCCCGACGATCCTGCAAACGTGACGTTCACGAAGATCGATATAAACGATACGGAGTTCTATGAGAATATCAAGAAAAATCTCACGGCAGACGGCGATAAAAAAGTGGTGAACAGCGTTATTATCGCATTCGGCAACGACCTTGACAATCTCGACCTTGCGGAAAAAATCGCAGTCAAAGTCAAGGAATGGGGACTTGATAAGAATACGAAAATCTTCGTCAAAATTCGCAACGACGATTTGCATGATAACGTGCTTGAAGAAGACTACGAGAAAAACGGTGAGTTTATCGTTTTCGGCAGCGAGAAAAACACCGTCTACAACGTGGATAAAGTGGTTAATCACGAGATAGACGTGCTCGCTCGTCGTCGTCACGTTTGCTATCAAGCGGGCGGGTCTAACACCGGAAAATCCGCAGAAACAATCGAAAAGAACGCTATCAATAAGTGGTATGGGCTGTACGCTCAATACAAGAGAGAAAGCAACGTGTATGCGTGCATGGCTCTGCGTATGAAACTAAATCTCATGGGCTACGACTATGACGATATAAACTCACCTCTCGAAGACAAGACGAAAGAGTTTATGGCATTTTATCAGCAGGGTGATGAAATCGTCTATCAACGCGACGAGAATAATAGAATTATAACGGTGCAAGACAACCCGCAAGTCGATTACGGCACTTGTGATTTCCCTGTGAATACGCGCAGAAACAACCTTGCAAAGCAAGAGCACGAGCGTTGGAATGCCTATATGATTTGTTGCGGTTTCATTCCTGCGTCAAAAGCGGAAATCAAAGATTATCTTTTGAATGGCAACAAAGACGGATTTGAAAAGAGTTTCAGAAAACACGGCAATCTCACAACTTACGACGGGCTCATCGAATTTAGAGAGTATAGCAGTGAAATCGTCGGAGATACGATTGTGAATTGCGACGTCATCAAGTACGACTATCAAATCATCGACGACGTTGAATGGCTCTTGAAAAAGAGAGGGTGCAAGATTGTCAAACTGAACAAGTAGCGATGAAAAGCACACCGTGAAATCGCGGTGTGCTTTTTCTATTCGGATAATAATTTTAATTCAGATAATACCTGTTTTTATCAATACAAGAATAGCATCTTTATAAGAAATGAATTCGCAATTTCTATTTGGGTAGAAATGGCGGTTTATTCTTGTGATAATAACTAATTATATTAGGATAGAATTAGCCGTTTTCTTTCGGGGAAACTCTCGTTTTGCATTTCGTGCCGAGCATAGCGTCGTCCACAACGATTTTGTCGCAGGAGCATACTCCGCCCGAATTGAATGCGCAGGATGCGGAGCATTGCACTATGCTTTCCGCACACTCTCCGAAAAATTCTTCCCCGGCTTCGACGTCCGCAAAGGACTGCGCAAGCGCACCGCCGTCCCGTTTTATGCGACTCAAACACCGACCGCCTTCGTTGACGGCAATGATACCCGCAAGACATTTGCATTTTACGTTGTGCTCACAGTTTGAAGTTTTGCAATTTATTTCTTTCATACTTGCCTCCTTTTTTAGTAGTATTTCCGAATTTGCAAAAAATAATCATCGCCGCATTTTAAGATTGAAATACGCGTGCGTATGTGTTACAATATTAAAAAGGAGTTTATTATGAAAGTTATATTGTTACAAGACGTGAAAGGTCAAGGCAAAAAAGGCGATATTATCAACGTCAATGACGGCTACGCGCGCAACTGCTTGCTCAAAAAGGGCTTGGCACTCGAAGGCACCGCACAAAATCTCTACGTAGCGGAGCAACGCAAGAAGTCCGCGGAAGCAAAAGCGGCGGCGGAAAAGGCGGAAGCGATGGCACTTGCCGAAAAACTCAAAAACGTAACCATCGAAGTCAAGGCAAGGGGCGGTGAAAACAACGGCAAAATGTTTGGTAGCGTAACCAACGACGACGTTGCGAAAGCACTTTCCGAGCAGGGCTACGACGTGGACAAGAAGAAAATCGAACTCAAAGAAAACATCCGCGATTTCGGTGATTTTGAAGTCATCGTGCGCGTATACGCAGGTATTGCGCAAACTCTCAAAATCCGCGTGGTCAGAGCATGAGTGAATTCGTAACCTTCCTGACGGGAGATTATAAAATTCTGCAAGACGACGACAAATATTTGTTTTCGGCGGATTCAGTTTTGCTTGCGAATTTGTCATCGGTCGGCGCAAACGATAGCGTTATCGACTTGGGCACCGGGAGCGGTGTGCTTGCGACCTTGCTTGCAGTCAAGAAAAACGCAAAAAGAATAGTGGGCGTAGAGATTGACGGCGGAGTTTGCGACATGGCAAGGCGGAGCGTGAAAATGAACCGCTTGGATGACAAAATCGAGATTTTGCAAGGGGACGTCAGAGAGATTTCCGCAGTCGTGAAAAGCGGGGAATTTGACAAGGCTATCTGCAATCCCCCTTATTATTTCTCGTCCGACGGCACGGATAACGTAGGTGTGAGAGCGAAAGCAAGAAAGGAATGCGAAGCAACTCTCGACGATTTCATATCCGCATCCGCATACGCACTCAAAAACGGCGGGGATTTGTTCGTGTCCTACAAGTTCGATAGGTTGTGCGATTTGTTCGTATCATTGCGCGCTCACGGACTCGAACCAAAAAAAATCGTTCTCGTCTATCCCAAACTCTCAAAAGGCGTTGATACCGTGTTGGTGTCCGCAAGAAAAGGGGGCAAGACGGGACTAATTTCTGAAACTCTCGTCGTAATGGACGAGGAGGGGAGATACACCCTAGAGGTCAGAAAACTCTACGACTGATATGGCGAAATTATATATTGTAGGCACGCCGATAGGCAATCTCGGCGACATAACCCTTCGCGCTCTCGAAACCTTGAAAAGTGCGGATATAATCGCGTGTGAAGATACGCGCCATTCTCTCGCACTCTTGAACCGCTACGAAGTGAAAGCGAAACTCGTTGCTTATCACAAATTCAACGAGGCGGAGTGCGGTCCGAAACTGATTCAGGAAATCAAGGACGGCAAAAACGTTGCGCTTATCACGGATGCGGGTATGCCTTGCGTGTCCGACCCCGGCGCAATTCTCGTCGCAAAGTGTAGGGAAGAAGGGGTGGAAGTGGAGTCCGTCCCCGGACCTACCGCGGTAGCAACCGCAGTCGCATTGAGCGGAATAAAGAGTAGCGGTTTCATCTTTCTCGGATTTCTTCCCGACAAGGCGAAGGACAGAAAATCCGCTCTCGACAAAGTGAAAAATACGGGGCTTCCCCTTGTCATATACGTCGCTCCGCACGACCTAAAAAAGACCGCTTCCGCACTTTACGAATATCTTGGTGATAGACGGGTGTACGTCGTGAGAGAAATCACGAAGTTGCACGAAAGCGTAACCGTCACTTCCCTTGCCTCGTTTGAATGCGAAGAGAGAGGGGAAATCGTGATGATAGTCGATGCGGGGGAGGACAAAAACGATTATCTCGATATGACGATCGAAGAGCATTTGAGAGAGTATCTCGCGCTTGGTATGGACAAAAAAGAAGCGGTGAAAAAGGTCGCTTCCGAAAGAGGAGAACAAAAAAACGTCGTCTATCAAATTGCTCTCACGATTGACTAAAACAATCAACAATAATGAAAAAGCACGCCGATTCGGCGTGCTTTTGTTGTAACACAAAACCACCAGATAGTCTGGTGGTTCAGTAGAGGTTT
>CAZJZV010000006.1:21386-73876 GCA_964550635.1 uncultured Bacteroidaceae bacterium | reverse complement strand
AGGGTTTTACCCTCAAATTAAAAACCACCAGTTGAACTGGTGGATTTTTATTTTGCGTTTTTGTTGTTATGAACTGACGAATAATCAAAGAAGATAAGGTTAATTAACTTTTTAATCTTAACACTATTGTACAATCAAAAGATTGTTTGTAATCAAAACACTTTTTTCAATCGAAACACCATTGTCCAATAACAACGTGTTTTTTCAATTGAAATATCATTGTTCAATCGACACCGTTTTTATCAAAGCGTGTGGATTGTTGTGCTTGATTGATTTAGTCTTCGGGTTGGTCGTCGAGTTCGGTGGTGGATTGGCGTTCGCCGATGCGGAGAGTGTCGAGGTTGTAGGTGCGGACGTCGTAGTCGCCGTTTTTGAGAAGGACGCGGACGCGGGAAGTTTGTTTGATTAGGTCGTTTTGTTCGACCGTTCCTTCGCCGTCGGGAGTTTTGACCTTGCTTCCTACTTTCGGCATTTGTTTGTAGACTTCGCTATAGTAGGCGTTTTCGTATTTCAGGCAACACATAAGTCTACCGCACATACCGCTGATTTTTTGCGGATTGAGGGAGAGTCCTTGAATTTTTGCCATTTTGATGGACACTTTTTCAAAGTCGGGTAGGTGAGTGGTGCAACAACAAGGTCTACCGCAAGGAGCAAGCGCACCGCGCATTTTTGTGTCGTCGCGTTCGTAGATTTGACGAAGTTCGATGCGGATTTTGAAGATTGATGCGAGAGTTTTGACAAGTTCTCTGAAATCCACTCTGCCGTCTGCGGTGAAGTAGAAGATGAGTTTGCTTCTGTCAAAGGTGTATTCCGCATCCACAAGTTTCATTTGAAGTCCCGCTTCCGCGACTTTTTCACGGATGACGACGAGAGCGTGTTCTTTGTCCGCGCGGTTTTTTTCAAGGCGTTTAAGGTCGTCGTCGGTAGCCTTTCTGATGACGGGTTTCAAGGGTGAAACTATATCTTTTTCTTCGACTTCCTTGTTCGCGATCGCGACGATGCCGTATTCTTGACCGCGTGCGGTTTCGACGATTGCGCCGTCACCTTCGACGAAGTCAAGGTTTTTGGGATCGAAATAATATACTTTATTCGTACCTTGGAATTTGATTCCTACGATAATTGCCATTTATGTTTTACCTCCAATATGGAAAAGAGCAGGGAATCGAAAGTCGCCTGCGCATTGACTCTGTAGTATAGTTTTTTTCTTGCTTGGTTGACGAGAAGGATGATTTCTGCGATAGCCTTTTCGGAGAAACCGTCCGCAAGCCTTTTGACGTCTGCGGAAACGTGTTTCGAGATGACGTCGCCGTTTTCCTTGATTGCGAGCATATCGCGTAGCACGATTGTCAACACGTCCAAAAACTCGTCCTTTTGGTTTTGCATAGGCGCGATTTTGTCGAGCACTATGACGTCGCTACTGCGCGTGAGTTTTTCAAGGAAGTAGATGACGGAGGAGTAGAGTCCTACGCGGTCGGGCTTTTTGGCAAAAGCATATGCTTTCCCGAGCATACCTTCCGAGCAGTCTGCGGATACTTCCGCGGTCTTTGGGGAAACGCCGTAACCGATCAATGCGTTGTATATCGTATCTCTGTTGAACAAGTCGAGATGCACCGTGCGACAACGCGAACGAATGGTTTCGAGCATTGCGGACTCGATTGAAGCGCCGAGGAAAATACTCACTCCCGCAGGTGGTTCTTCGAGAGTTTTGAGCAGTTTATTTTGGGATGCAACGTTCATTTTGTCCGCGTGAGTGACGAAATACAACTTGCTTCCCGAATAGGATTTCAGCAGTGTGGATTCGGTGAGTTCTTCGATTTCTTTCACCCTGATTTCCTTTTTATTCTCGTTGTAGTAGACATCGGGGTTGTTCCTGTTCACGACTTTCAGACACTCGTTGCAATCGAAACAAGCGGAGTGGTCGTCGCAGAAAACCATAGCCGCAACCAATGTGAAAAACTGCGAAAGGGCGTCTTCGTCGGATGATACGACGAGATAGGCATTGCCAAGTCCGCGACTGAAATCGCTCTTGATGAGTTGGTACGCTTTCGAGGTTTTTAGGACGTCTGCAAAGAGGGGTTTGTTCACTTGATTGCACCTCGTTTTTTGAGTGCGTCGATAATGCGTGCGTGCGTGACATTTTTGTCGAAATCGGGTTTTATCGATACGATTCGACCGTTTGAAGTCTGCATTTCGGCAACAAAGCCGTCGTACACTTTATCGTAAAAAGCACGTTCTTGATGTTCGAGTCTGTCTTCTCCCGGGGTGGTGCGCCAAGACTCCGACGGGCGCAAATCAAGGAAAATCGTAACGTCGGGCATACAACGGTCGATAGAGTAGGCGTTGATGCGTTTGACGAAATCCGCGCCCAGTCCTCTGCCGTAACCTTGATAGGCAACCGAGCTGTCTACGTAGCGGTCGCACACGACTGTTTTCCCTTCTTCAAGGGCGGGGCGGATGACTTCGTCGACGAGTTGTGCTCTCGACGCGGCGTAGAGAAGTGCTTCGCATTCGTCCGTCATCTCGGTATTTTTCGGGTTGAGAATGACCGAACGGATTTGTTCGGATATGGGGGTGCTGCCCGGCTCGCGTACAAACACGGCAGACTGCCCCGTTTTTTCAAGATATTCTTTCAGGTAGCGGAGTTGGGTGGATTTTCCCACGCCTTCGCAACCTTCAAAAGAGATGAACATATTTTACCTCTGCGTTTTCGTATAGATAGATATTAGCACGATTTCGCGACTTGCACAATAGAAAACGCACATTCGCTTTTTAGTCGCCCAAGATGTAATATTCTTCGTCGGTGGGTTTGGTGGTTTCGCCCGTGTAGAAGTCGTTCATATACGGCTTGATACAATTCGTAAGGGCGGTGTTTTCGTGGTAGTTGGAGGCATTGTGGAAACTCCAAGCATATTCGATTTCCGCCGCAGTGGAATGCAGAAGGTCTGCTTGCGGTGCGTCGGTGCCTTCGTTGAGATTGAAAAGTCCCCAACTCGATTTCGTCGCGCAATGCTTGAAATTCCACGTGGTGTAACTCCAACCTTTGCCGATATACAACTCCATTGCTCCCGCCCACGCTTGTTCTTCGGTTTGGGTGTTATCTTTGAATGAAGTCGTTTTGTCGGGGTGAGTGTCCGCCCATACGTTGAATTCGCCGATGATGACGGGGAAGTTGCGGTTGAGTGCGTCTCCGTCAATCGTGTTGACTTTCAACCAATAGAAAAGTCTGTTTGCAACATTTGCGGAAGCCCAGTTGTAGTGGTGGTATTGGTAAAGGACGTTATCCCAGCCATATTCGTCGGGGGTGGGGAGATTGCCCGCTTCCCAACAGGATTCAAAACTGATGATATGGTTGCCGTCAACCGCGCGGATTGCGTCGTAGAGTTCGTCGAAATAGTCGGTCACGACTTTTTCGCTCGTGGATTGATTTTTACCGCTACCGCTACTCGTTGCAAGACCAGGTTCGTTGAGAATATCGTATGCCGCTACGTATTGATTGTCTTTGTAACGTTCCGCTATTGCAACCCAAAGTTCCGTGGTTTTTTGACGGCAGGTTGCGCCCACGTCGTCTTGGAGATAGAGTCTGCCGAGATATTCGGATATATCGCCGGTGTGGTCTTGTCCCGACTGCGAGCCGACCGCTCCGTGCATGTCGAGAATTGCGTAGAGTCCGTACTTCTCGCACATGGAAAGCGCCCAATCAAGTCTTTCAAAGCCGTCGTTGTTTTCTTGTTTTATCGTGAGTTCCGCCCAGTCTTTTTTCACCCATTCGTTTTTGGTTTCGTCGAATTTGAGAGCGTCCATAAAGTTCAGGTAGGTGAAGGGGATTCTGACGCAGTTCATGCCGAGTGCTTTGATATTTTCAAAGTCCTTTTCGGTCACCCAGTTGTCTTCGTAGACGTCGAGAAGTCTGATTGCTTCGTCTTCTCCGAAACGGTTGTAAAGGGTGAGAAGAATATCCACTTGCGCATACGCTTTGACCTGCTTGCTCGGGCAGTTTTCAAAGGTATGGTCGCTTCCGCAGTTGCACACGAGCATAGTGCTGGGGCAGAGCCATTCTTCTTGCACGAGCCAACCGCCGAGATTGGTGCCTTGAAGTCCCATAGGTTCTCCGTTCAAGTCGAGAAGACGAATGCCGTCCGCCTTGACGAAGGTTTTGGGAGCGGAGTCGTCTCCTTTTTCGTTGCAGGCGACGAAGGAGAGAGCGGATAACGCGATGACTACGACCGCGATGATTGCGCATATTTTTTTAAGGTTAATGTTTTTCATAGCGAGCACCTCACGGATTTATTTTAGCTTTTCTGTGCGGGGGTGTCAATAATCTTTTTTGTTGACTTATAAAGTATTTAGTATTAGAATTACTATATCTTAATATAGGAATTGCAAAAAACAATGGATTTACGTCAAATCGAAGCCAAATGGCAAAAAATTTGGGCAGACACCCAACTTTACAAGTTCCACCCCGAAAAGGCGGATAAGAAATGCTACGTACTTGAGATGTTTTCCTATCCTTCGGGCGCGAAACTCCACGCGGGACACTGGTATAACTACGGACCTTCCGACTCCTACGCGCGTTTCAAACGTATGCAAGGTTACGAAGTCTTTCACCCGATGGGATTCGACGCTTTCGGTCTCCCTGCGGAAAACTACGCTATAAAGACGGGTATTCACCCCCAAGACAGCACCCTTAAAAATATCGCGACGATGGAGGACCAACTCAAACGTATCGGCGCGACTTACGATTGGGATTACGAAATCAAAACCTGTATGCCCGACTACTACAAGTGGACTCAATGGATGTTCCTGCAAATGTACAAGCACGGGCTTGCATACCGCAAAGAAGCACCCGTCAACTGGTGTCCTTCCTGCAACACCGTTCTTGCAAACGAACAGGCGCAAGGCGGTATTTGCGAAAGATGCGGAAGCACCGTCGTCAGAAAGAACCTCACTCAATGGTTCTTCAAAATCACCCAATACGCAGACGAACTCCTTGAAGATATTGACAAACTCGACTGGCCCGAAAAGACCAAAACCATGCAGAAAAACTGGATCGGCAAGTCCTACGGCGGTGAAGTCGAATTTGCAGTCAAGGGTAGCGACGTGACTTTCAGAGTGTTCACCACTCGTGCGGACACCCTTTTCGGCGTGACCTACGTCGTGCTTGCTCCCGAAAGTCCTCTCGTCGACCTCGTGACCACCGCGGAACAAAAAGAAGCGGTCGAAAAATATAAGGCGGAAAGCGCGAAAGTCACCGAAATCGACCGTATGGCTTCCACCCGCGAAAAGACGGGCGTCTTGACCGGCTCTTACGCAATCAACCCCATCAACGGCAGAGAAGTGCCCATTCTCGTTGCGGACTACGTCATCGCAAGTTACGGCACGGGTGCGGTTATGGGCGTTGCCGCTCACGACGACCGCGACTACGTGTTCGCACAAAAACTCGGTTTGCCCGTCGAAAGAGTCATCAAGGGCGCAACCGCAGACGTGGACGACAGTCTTCCTTTCTGCGACTACGGCGTGATGATAAACAGTGGTGAGTTTGACGGTATGACCACCGAAGAGGGCAGAATTGCCGTCATCAAAAAACTCGAAAAAGAGGGCAAAGGCGCACTCAAAACCAACTATCGTCTTCGCGACTGGCTCATCAGTCGTCAACGCTATTGGGGCGCACCTATCCCCATTATCCATTGCCCGCACTGCGGCGACGTTCCCGTTCCCGAAAAGGATTTGCCGGTCGAACTTCCCTACAACGTGGAGTTCAAGCCCGACGGAAAATCTCCGCTTGCAAAATGCGAAGAATTTATGAATTGCACTTGCCCCCAATGCGGAGCGCCTGCAAGAAGAGATCCCGACACTCTCGATACTTTCGTTTGTTCGAGTTGGTATTTCCTGCGTTATCCCGACAACAAGAACGCGGACGCACCTTTCGACACCGAAAAAATCGACAAAATTCTCCCCGTCGACAAGTATATAGGCGGAGCGGAGCACGCATGTATGCACCTGCTTTACGCGCGTTTCTTCACGAAAGCGTTGAGAGATATGGGCTACTTGCACTTCGACGAACCTTTCCTTTCTCTCGTCCACCAAGGCACGATTTTGGGACCCGACGGACAGAAGATGTCCAAGTCGCGCGGTAACGTAGTTTCCCCCGACGATAGCGTTTCAAAATATGGTTCGGACGCATTCAGAGTGTATCTTATGTTCGGATTCAGCTATATCGAAGGCGGTCCGTGGAACGATAAGGGACTCGACGGCATTATCCGTTTCTTCGACAGAATAGAGCGTCTTGTCAGAAAGTGCTACGAGAACTTCGAAGACAGACCTATGGGCAAGGAAGAAAAGGAACTCAACTTCGTCCGCAATCGCACCATTAAGAGCGTGACCGCAGACCTTGAAGCGTTCTCTTTCAACACCGCACTCGCAAGAATGATGGAATACGTCAACGCGATTTACGCTTACGATAGCGCGGTTGCACACAAGAGTACGTTCTATCTCGATTGCATCAAAGATCTCGTCTTGTTGATGGCGCCGTTTGCACCGCACTTCTCCGAAGAACTTTGGGAAGTCATGGGCAAGGAATACTCCGTGTTCAACCAGTCCTTCCCCGTATGCGACGAGAAGGCACTCGTCCTTGACGAAATCGAACTCGCAGTCCAAATCAACTCCAAGATGAGAGCGAAAATCACCGTGTCCAAGGACGCGTCTCGCGAAGAAATCGAAGAGGCGGCAAAACAAGCGGTATCCGCTCAACTGACCGGCGACGTGAAAAAAGTCATAGTCGTGCCCGGCAGACTTGTGAACATAATCGCATAACCGTCGACGAGCAATAAAGCAAATCGCACGATATAAAAGGAAATATAATACGAGGCAAATATGTTAGATTTAATAAGAATCAGAAACAACCCCGAAGAAGTCGCGGCGGCTCTCAAAAAGAAAGGTCACGACGTGGATTTCACCCAAGTCATCGAATGGGACAACCAACGTAAGGCTCTCATCGGCGAAATCGAACAACTCAAAGCGCAACGCAACAAAGTGTCTGCCGAGATCCCTAAACTCAAAAAAGAGGGCAAGGACGTCGCGCCTATCTTTGAAGAAATGCGCAAAATCGGCGATCAAATCGCGGCGGGCGACGAGAAAATCAATTCTCTCATCGGCGCAATCAACGATTTCCTTTGCCGTCTTCCCAACATTCCCGATCCCGACCTTCTCCCCGGCGAAAAGGAGAATAACCAAGTCGTTCAAGAATGGGGCAAGAAACCGACTTTCGACGGATTCACTCCCAAGAATCACTACGACCTTTGCGTAGATCTCGGACTTATCGACTACGAACGCGGAGTCAAACTTTCGGGCAACGGCTTCTGGCTCTATCGCGGAGTGGGCGCAAGACTCGAATGGGCGCTTCTCAACTACTTCATCGAAGAACACCTTGCAGACGGCTACGAATTCATTTTGCCCCCTTACCAACTCGGTTATAACTGTGGTTTCGGCGCAGGACAATTCCCCAAATTCAGCGACGAAGTCTATTGGCTCGACTGCGACGAAGACAGAACGAGAAATCGTTTTATGCTTCCCACCGCGGAAACCGCACTCGTCAATATGTACGCGGGCGAAATCGTCCCCGAAGAAAAACTGCCTATGAAATTCTTCGCGTATTCCCCTTGCTTCAGAAAGGAAGCGGGTAGCGCAAGAAGCGAAGAACGCGGTATGATCAGAGGTCACCAATTCAACAAAATCGAAATGGTTCAATACGCAAAACCCTGCGATAGCCCCAAAGCGTTTGAAGAACTCGTGAACAAGGCTTGCCGTCTCGTCGACAAACTCGGTTTGCACTTCAGACTCAGCAAATTGGCGGCGGGGGACTGCTCCGCAAGTATGGCGCGCACCTACGACGTCGAACTTTGGATCCCGTCCATGGGCATCTACAAGGAATGCAGCTCGGTGTCCAACGCGAACGACTATCAAGCACGCCGTAACAACACTCGTTACCGCGACGCAGAAACGGGCAAACCCCAATATCTCCACACGTTGAACGGTAGCGGTCTTGCAACTTCCCGCGTGATCCCCGCAATCGTCGAGCAATACCAAAACGCAGACGGAAGCGTGACCATCCCCGAAGTGCTCCGCAAGTTTATGGGCGGCGCAACCCTCATCAACGCAAAGGGCGAACTCGAATAATATATTGATTATTATAATAAGATAAATTTTTATAAGGAGAAAATTATGAGAGAAGAACTCAGAAAGTATGCCGATGAGGCGTACGAAATCGTAACTCATGCAGCCAACGAAATCGGTCCCAGACTTCCCGGATCCGAAAGCGAAAAGCAATTCCACGGCTACATGGCAGGCAAACTCGAAGAACTTGGCATCAAGCCCGTTCAAGAGAAATTCCTCGTTGCGCCCCGCGCGTCTATCGGCGGAATACCTTATGCAGGTTGGGCAGGCATAATTGCCGCTCTCGTCGTGTTGCTCGGCGTCATCCTTGGTAGCACCGCACTCTTCTTCCTTGCCACCGTCGGAATGGTAGCGGTTTGGTTCTGGATGATCAACAGCGTGTTCCTTTACAAGACTTGGCTCGACTGGTGCTTCCATCAAGAAGTTTCCTACAACACCTACGGCGAACTCCTTCCCGAAGACGGCGAATACGACTACACCATTATGCTCTCCGGCCACACCGATACGAGCTGGAACTGGAAGCATAGCGCAGTCAAATCTAAACTTAATCCTGCGTTTGCGTTCGTTAAAGTCGGTTTTGGTGCAGTTTGCGTGCTTGCAATCACCGTGTTCGCAATCCTTTTCTTCGCACTCACGGTCTCTGATAACTACGAACTCTACAGTCTCTACTGGGAAATCGCGTACTACTATCAATTCCTTTGTCCCTTCCTTATCGGCGGAGCATTCCTTGTCACCCTCTGGCTCGACAAGAACCCCAAGACCGCTTCCCCCGGCGCAATGGACAACGCAACCGGTATCGCACTTGCTTATGAAGTCACCAAATACTTCAAGGAAAACCCTGACAAAATGCCCGCTCGTTGCCGTATAATCGACCTCAACTGCGGCAGTGAAGAAGCAGGTCTTCGCGGTTCTCTCGCTTTCACGAGAAGACATAAGGGCGAAGAAATCCTTCAAAATTGTTGGAATATCAATATCGACTCCGTTGCGGACGAAGGTTTCTTCGAAGTCGTCCACGGCGATACGTGGCAATTCACCAAGTTCAACAAGGACCTTGAAAGAATGTTCGTGGAATCCATGTCCGAAGCAGGCATCGAAAAGCCCGGCAACATCGTCAATCCCGTCGGCGGATGCGACTCCACTCCCTTCCACAAAGTCGGCGTAAAGACCATCACCTTCGCGGCACAAAATCCTATCCTTACCAACTACTACCACACCTTCTACGATCAACCCGAACGTTTCACGGTAGACACGGTAGGTCTTGGCTTCGACGTGATTCTCCGCGTCATCGACAAAATCGCCGCCCAAGAACAATCCAAAAAATAACGTCCCACAAGACAACAAAAAATCCCGACAACCGTCGGGATTTTTCTTTTGCGTTCAAAGCGGTGTTTTGGTTGGATTATGCGTTGGGTTGTAGATTTTAATGGGCATAGGTGTCGGGTAGGTATTGTTTGTCGTCGGAGGTTGGCAACGGAATTGCGATGAAGATGAAGGCTACGATTGAAAGGATGAGTGCCGAAATCAATCCGCCTCCGAGTTCTACGGAGAACGCATCGTCAAGGTCGTTGTCAATCATTGCGGTGTTCACCGATTCACTAATCACAATCGAGCAAACCAAGGATAAGATCAAGAATAGGATGACGAGTGCGGTTGTCCAAAGGCTCCATTTGTAAAATTTCCCAGACAAGTGCATGCACACGACGAATCACACAAGTAGAATAATGATAGGAATCAATACAGGAAGATGAAAACGATACTTATACCATAGGAAAAGATGGAAACTATATCTATGTTTCCAATGCTGACCTTGCTATGGAAAGTTTGAAAATCAAAACTGATGCAGATGACGGGTTTGAGCTTGCTATGCTTGATTGGGAAAGACGAAATTTTGAGAAGAAGGAGACTTTAACCCTTTCAGAAGAAGAACTTTACATTCTTGAAAAGTTTCGTTCCACATCAAGAGACGGTAAAGCGAAGATATAGAAAAAAAGCATACAAACGAAAATACAAGTGCTGTTGGATGAGAATAGGGGGAATAAGATTATCCCCTTTGAGCTTTTTGCTCTCTACCGCCGCTTAAAGGAGTTGGAAAAATGAGAGTTGTTTTATATATGCGATACAGTAGCGATAGACAGACCGAGCAATCCATAGAGGGACAGAATCGAGTCTGTACGGCGTTCTGTGAGCAACAGGGATATGAAATAGTCGATAGGTATATTGATAGAGCCACATCAGCTTTCAAGGATACAGACAAGCGTACTGAGTTTCAGAGAATGATACGAGATAGCGAAAAACAATTATGGGAGGGCGTAGTTGTTTACAAGCTCGACCGCTTTGCTCGTAACCGTTATGACTCTGCTACTTATAAAGCACGACTTAAAAAGAACGGCGTTAGAGTTATCTCCGCTACCGAAAATATTTCCGATAACCCGGAGGGTGTTATTCTTGAAGCTGTGCTTGAAGGTATGGCAGAGTTTTATTCAAAGGAACTCTCTCAGAAGATTACCCGAGGTATGTTTGAGTCGGCAAACAAATGTCATAGTATTGGCGGTCATATTCCTCTCGGTTATAAAATTGAAGATAAAAAACTTGTGATAGATGAAGCCGGAGCAGCTATTGTCCGAGAAGCATTTGAACTCTATGCGAACGGAGCAACCGTAGCTGAAATTTGTAATACCTTTAACAATAAAGGATATAGAACAGCAAAGAACGCCGAGTTCAACAAGAACAGTTTTAGGTCTATGTTTAAGAACGAACGATATATTGGCATTTACAAATATAAGGACTTGCGAATTGATGGTGGTGTACCCGCTATTGTCGATAAAGATATTTTCGAGATAGTCCAAAAGAGACTCGGCAAAAATGCAGAAGCCCCATCGAGGGGAAAAGCAAAGATAGATTATCTATTATCTCAAAAACTCTTTTGCGGTCATTGTGGGTCTCTTATGACAGGCGAATGTGGTACAAGTCGCAACGGAAGTATTTACCACTATTACACTTGCGGAAAACGAAAAAGAGAACACTCGTGTGATAAAAAGCCGCTGAAAAAAGATTTCATTGAAAGAGCAGTTGTTGAAGATGCTCTCAAACTTCTTACGCCGGAGACGATTGAGGAACTTGCCGAAATTGCTGTCAAGGAATCAATCAGAGAAGTTGAGGAAAACTCAATTATTCCTTCTTTGAGAGAACAGCTTAAAGAGGTCGAAAAGTCTATCAATAATCTAATTAGAATGGTTGAAAAAGGGGTTGAGTCCGACACCCTCGCTGACCGTCTGAAAGAATTGGAAAAAGAAAAACGAGCCATTGAAAAACGACTCGTTGTTGCACAAGATGATTATGTGATTTTAGAGAAAGACCATATTGTATGGTGGTTAAGTAAATTTTGCGAAGGTGATATTGAGAATGAGGATTTCCGTAGACATATCATCGACCTACTTGTAAACTCGGTTACAGTATGGGATGAGCCTGACGGTTGGTACAAAATCACCTCTGTTTATAATCTGACATCGAGCAAAACCAAGACATTTCGGTGTTCGGATTTGAATGGTCTTGCTCCAACAAGAACGCGCCCATATATTCGTTGCCGAGTTCATAGGTGTAATCGCGCGGTTTAGACCTGTCTGCAAGGGTAGTCGTAAAGGTTACTGACATTGACGGTGCAAGGCAACAAGCGACGACCACGACTGAAAGCACAACGCCTGCGACCGTTGTGACGATTGCTCTGATTTGGTTCGCTTTTTTGTATTTCAAACACGTTGACACGAGCAGTGCAACGATAGCAATGCATGTAAAGATGATATGCGTAATCATCGTTCCCGAGATGAATGCGCTGGCAACAGTGGACTCTACGGACAAAACGGCAAGGGACAAAAATAGATATAACGGCAAGAACACAACGAATTTTCCGCTTTGCATTTCTTGTCTTGAATTTTGCAGGCAAGAGTGTAAACTGACAATCCGAGCATTGTCGCGGAAAACAGGATATTGAGAAGAGAGAGTATTCCGCAAAGGATCACGCTAACTTTTTGAGCGGCATTACCCTTCGTGCAATATTGCGACTTGTAAGTGGCGGTTTTTACCTTGTTGAGGGCGTCTATCGTGTCTTTTGACGGCTTTAACTTGCCGGTAACAGAGTTCAGATTCCAATTCTGCGACAAAATCCTCTTCTGCGTCGTTGACTTCTTCTTGCAGTTTTTCGATTTTCGTTGCGTCTCTATCGGGATCGTAATTTTTAGCGGCTGAAATCATTCCCGTCATATAATCAGTGGGTAAAATGTTGATTTTGAATTCGCCGTCGACGGATACGTCATAGTAGGGAGTGATATAATCCGCCAAATCAAAAGAATATATCGGGCAGAACGAGAAAATGAACGAAAGCAAGCAAAATGCGACGACGAGAGAATATTTGACGATTGTCATCGCTCGTTTGTTGCCCGCGAGTTTGTTTGCCTTTTTGGAACTAGTGTTTGACGGATTGGGTGACGGACTAGGTGACGGATTGCGAAACTCTTCGAAAACAGTATCGGTATTTGGTTGGGCGGTTTCCGCTTTTTGAGTCGGTGCCTCTTCCAAAACTACGTCTTCTATAACGTTTGATTCGCGCTCGTTGCTATTCGTAGTAGGTTGATTTTCCGTAAGAGATGCTCCGCAAAACGGACAAAAATTGAATGCAGACATGGTCGGTTTTCCGCATTTTGGGCATTTGCTCAAATTATCCATAACAAGCCTCCTTAAACGTATAATTGTTAATATATTATAATCCCATGCTATTTGATAGTCAATAGCGCAAAATAAAATTGCATATAAGCGGAGTTATATGCAATCGGTATTCTTCGGCTGTATGGTTTTAATTTGGTTGAGTTCCTTTATTGTAAGTTATTGTATTGCTGAAACTAACATGTGTTATTCGATTTCGTCGAAGTAGTCGGCGGGGAGAGGGTTGACGTAGGATTGGGGGACGACGGGGGTGTAGGTGGTGTGGTTGGGCGTGGTGTAGGTTGGAGTGTCGTCGGGGGTTGCGGAATCGGGGGTGAAATCGGAGTCGTCGTCGGTGTCGTCGTCGGGGACGTCGGGTTGGGCGGCGATTTCGTCGAGATGGTCGATGATGAATTGTTGCCCGCTGACGGACAAGATGAGTTTCTTTGTGATTTCGCCTGTGCTACGGTTGATTTTTTCGAGTTCGAGCAAACCGATTTTCGAGCCTTCGTCGGTGGGGACGAGTTTGGTTACGTTGCGGACGACGGGGACTTTTTCTTTTGAAAGGTAGCCGTTTGAGACGAGCCATTCGTTGATTGTGGCGACTTTGAGCGAACGCATTTTGCTTTTGTCTACTTGCTTGTTTATGCGTATTGCAAGGCTTGTGATACCCACCGTTCTATCCGTCAAACCTATGGCGGATTTGTCGATCGCGGACGCATCGAAAGCGGACGGCTCGATTGAGTCGGTTATGCCGTTTTGCGAAAGCGCAGACAACACTTCGGACGCAAAGCGCAGAACGTCTTTGATTTCGTCTTTTTGGAGAATCGGATCGTCGATATGCTCGCGCGTGGTGGGGTCTATCGACTGCGAAAGCAGATCCAAATATTCTTTTGCAGATTGCAGTTTTTCGACGTCGTACATGCAAGTTCACTCCTAATTCGGATATATAAATAATAGCAAATATAGGCGATCAATGCAATAGGGATTTGGATGATTATTCGATGGAAAACAGGACTCCGCCCGTATGCACGTCGGAGTAGGAGAATGTGCGCACTTCGCCGTCGTCGAGACGGACTGTGAATACGGACGGGAAAAGTTTGTCCACTTTGCCGTAGACGAGAGTTTCTTTGCCGTGGCGTTCGGATATTTTGATAAGCGCACGCACGCCTACGAGTTTTTCGACTTCGGACTTCGATTGCAGGATATTTTTGGAAATTTCTCTCATACGATAATCCTTGCCAAAAAACCCGATATTTATTCTTTCTACGCATAAACGGAGATAGGTCGGCATAGAGTTATAGCGAATATGGAGGCGAATATGTTCAAGTACGAAAAAACAAATCCTGCAACGATTAAGACTTTTGAAAGCGTGGAAAGAGTGGTCGAATTCACCCCTAGCGGTGTGGATGCCGAAAAGGTAGCGAAGATATTATCTCTTGCGGTAGACGGCAAAGTCTTGTCCGCGACTGCTAGCGACGGCTACGTCGAAGTCGAGGGTAGAGCGGAATTCAAACTCATTTATATAGACACGGACAGCGTAGAGCAAGGGGTGAGTTATAACGCGGATTTCACCGTGAGAGTGGAAGGGGATGCGTCACAGAATGATAAGGCGGATGCGCACGTCACGGTGAGTGAAAGCGACGTCGCGACAGGGGACGGAATAACCTTGTCGGCGGTCGTGCAAGTGGCGGTGCAAACGGTTTCTGTCGGGGAAGACGAATATCTGTCCGAAGCGGAAGACTGCCTTGTGAGCGACACGATAACCGCATGTCCCGAATACGTCGGCGGAAAGAGCGTTGTTGTTTCTGCGGAAGAAAGCACGACGGTCGGGGAAGTCGGAAAGGTGCTGTCCCTACACTCCGACGTGATTGTCAAAAACGCTACGGCAGGGGAAAATTCGGTCGCGGTCGACTTTGTTACGATAGCGGTCGTGACGTACACCGAAGGGGAAGAAATCCGCACCGCATCCTTTGAGATCGCATCGTCTGAAAATGTTGAAATCGACGGCGTGAGAGAAGGGGATACGGTGAGCGCGGTTGCATCCGTCAAGAAGTCGAGAGTGGTGCTTGCGGGGGTGACGGGCGAAAACGAATTGCGCTTTGAAAGCGATATAAATTTGAAAATCAAGGCGTTTAGAATGTCGGAAAACACAATTGTGACAGACGTGTTCAGTCTAACGAACGAAACCGCCGTTACGACTGACGAGCGCACTTGCAGATATATGAAAGGCTCGTCCTTCTTTGAAGAAAAGATTGACGGCACCGCCTATCTTGACGACGGCAAAAGAGCGAATAGAATTGTCGCAATGCCTTCCGCATCCGTCGGAATCGCAAAGGCGGTGAGAGAAGACGACGGAGTCAGAGTGGACGGAATCGTGCTTGTTTCGGTGTTGTACGACGGGGACGACGGAATCGACTCCGTGCGTGCGGAAGTACCGTTTTCAAGTGTTCTAAACGGGGATTTTTTGGATGACGTCGTTGCTCGCGCTATCGTTGCAAACGTCGGCGCGAAGTTGAAACGTGACGGAGAAATCGCATTCGATTTAACTCTCTATATTGTTCTTGACGAATATGAAACGTTGACGACTTCCTTCATCTCCGCGGTAGAATTGGGGGACGGAAAAGAAGTCAACGACTCTGGACTCTCAATGTATATCGCAAAGGGCGGGGATAAAATCTGGGACGTATGCAAAGCGTTGACCGCAACTCCCGACAAGATTTTGGAACAAAATCCCGCTCTCGTCGAACCGCTTGCAGAAGGGGAAAGGGTGCTCTTTTTCCGCAGTCTTGCGCGATAGTTGCTAAAATTCGACGAATATGATAAGATAGCCTAAAAGGGCTATCTTTTTATGTGCGAAAAAATCTACGTACCTGCAAAAGTTAATCTATCCTTGCGGATTGTCGGCAAACGCGAAAACTTGCATACACTCGATATGCAAGCGGTTTCGGTCAACCTTTTCGACGCGGTAGAATATCGAAAAACCGCAAACGGTGGGGTTACTTTCGACGTCATTTGTAACCTTGACGGATTTGAAAAAGATAGGTTCCGTCCCTTGATTGAAAAGACGATCGAAAAATTCGTGCAGGTTTACGGCGCGGTAAACGCAGATTTGACGATTGAGAAAAATATCCCCTTGGGCGCGGGTATGGGCGGTTCGACGGCAAGTGCGGTAGCGGTGGCAAAAGCACTTGCAAAAGTCAAAAACATAGCGTTAGATGACGGATTTTTGTTGTCTATCGGTTCGGATGCACCCTATATGGCAAGGGGTGGATATGCAAGAATAAGCGGTGTCGGAGAAGAAGTCGAAAACCTTGGTGAAATCGACCTGCATTTCGTCGCCTTGATTGCGGACGGCGGAGTGGATAGCGGGGATGCTTACGCGCTTTTCGACAGTTACGGTTTAGGAATTTTCGGCAAGCGTAGAAACGACCTTGAAAGAGCGGCAAGGATGCTAAATTCAGGGGTGGCGGAAGCGCGTAGAATGCTCGAAAAACTCGGCGCAAACGACGTGATTATGACGGGAAGCGGAAGTGCGGTCGTCGGTGTTTTCTCGTCTTTAGATGAGGCAAAAACACTTTTCGACAAACTTCCTGACGGTGCAAACGCGTATTTGTTGTCGTCGTTGAACGATTGCGAAATTGATTAATCGGATAAATATTTTCTTGCAATTTGGTGCAAAATCGCAAATTTCCAACAAAAATGCAACTTTTTATCGAAATTTTTTCGGAGTTTTGTAAAGTTTTTATAAATTTGTGGTAAAAACTTTCGCTCTATTATTGAATAGTATCAAATTATTTGCTATAATACTCATACATCGAATTAGGAGCAACTATGAAAAAGGACAGTTACGCCACCTATCTATTCCACGAAGGCACAAACTTCGAGTCCCATAAAATGTTTTCTCCCTATCCTTCCGTCGAAAACGGCGTTGAGGGTTGGAGTTTCGCGGTGTGGGCGCCCAATGCGCAGAGTGTTTCCGTCGTCGGCGACTTCAACGGTTGGAACCCCGATGCAAACGTCATGGAACCTTCCGCGGACGGCATTTGGTATGCGTTCATAGAAGGGCTGAAACAGTATGATAATTACAAATACGCCGTCAAAGGCGCAAACGGCGAAACCGTGTTCAAGTGCGATCCTTACGGTTTGCATTTTGAGACCGCTCCTGCAAATTCGAGCAAACTTTACGATCTGAAAGGCTATCATTGGAAAGACGGAAAATGGATGCGTGCAAGAAACGACTACGATCCTTACGGCTCTCCCATGAATATATACGAAGTCCACGTCGGCAGTTGGAGAAAGTACGCGGACGGAAACTTCTTCTCTTACACCGCTCTTGCGGACGAACTCATCCCTTACGTCAAGAAAATGGGCTACACCCATATCGAACTTATGCCGCTCACCGAATTTCCCTACGAAGGCAGTTGGGGCTATCAGGTGACGGGTATGTTCGCGCCCACGTCGAGATACGGCACTCCCAAGGACTTTATGGAATTTGTGGACAGGTGCCACCGCGCGGGAATAGGAGTTATTCTCGATTGGGTGCTTGCGCACTTCCCCCGCGACCAACACGGTTTGAGCGATTTCGACGGCACCACGCTTTACGAATATTCCGACCCGAGAAAAGGGGAGCATAAGGAATGGGGCACGAAAGTGTACGATTTCGGCAAGAACGAAGTGAGAAGTTTTCTCATATCGGCGGCGATGTTCTGGTTCGATACCTACCATATCGACGGCATGCGTTGCGATGCGGTCGCAAGTATGCTCTATCTCGACTACGGCAGAAAGGACGGGGAGTGGTTGCCCAATCAATACGGCGGAAACTACAATCTCGAAGCGAAAGAATTTTTGCAGAGAATGAATACGGCGATTTTGTCCAAACATCGCGGAGTGGTTACGATTGCAGAAGAATCCACCGCATTCCCCATGGTGACGAAACCCGCATATCTCGGCGGACTCGGCTTCAATTTCAAATGGAATATGGGTTGGATGAACGACAGTTTGCACTACATTTCTCTCGACCCGTTTTTCAGAAAGGACAATCACAACGATTTGACGTTTGCGATTTCGTATGCGTACAGCGAGAATTACGTTTTGCCCATATCCCACGACGAAGTGGTGCATGGCAAGTGCAGTATGATAAACAAAGTCCCCGGCGAATACGACCAAAAATTCGAGAGTTTGAAAGCGTTTTACGGCTTTATGATGACTCACCCCGGGAAGAAACTCAACTTTATGGGCAACGAATTTGCGCAGTTTATAGAGTGGAATTATTCGCAGGAACTCGATTGGTTCTTGCTCGATTATCCCCGTCATCGCACTTTCCGCAAGTTCATCAAGGACTTGAACGCGTTCTATCTCGAACACAAAGAACTTTGGCAACTCGACTGCTCCTACGACGGTTTCAAGTGGATAGTCGTGGACGACAATACGCAAAATATCATATCCTACACTCGCTCGTCCGCGGACGGCAAGTACGTCGTAGTGATAGTCAACTTCTCGCCTGTAGAGCGTTTGAAATACGTTATGGGCGTTCCTGAAAACAAGATTTATAGGGCGGAACTTTATTCCCCGCTCAAAAAGTACGGCGGTGACGAAGAACGTCGTCCGTCCTTCCGCGCGGTCGGGAAACCCGCCCACGGACATAAATATTCGATAAAAGTAAATATACCCAAAAACTCGGTGATGATTTTAGTTCCCGAAGATAAGGAGGATAAAAAATGAGTTCTAACGGCAAGAAAAAAGAGTGTCTTGCGATGTTGCTCGCAGGCGGACAGGGTACTCGTTTGGGCGTTTTGACTAACGACGTAGCGAAACCCGCCGTGCCTTTCGGCGCAAAGTATCGTATCATCGATTTCCCGCTTTCTAACTGCATAAACAGCGGTATAGATACGATAGGCGTGTTGACGCAGTATCGTCCCTTTGAATTGCACCAGTATATCGGCAACGGACAACCGTGGGACCTTGACAGGCTCAACGGCGGTATCTTCGTTTTGCCCCCCTTCATGCGTGCAAAGTCGGGGGAATGGTATAAGGGCACCGCAAACGCAATCTACCAAAATATCGACTTCGTGGACAACTACGACCCCGAATACGTCGTGCTTTTGTCGGGCGACCATATCTATAAAATGGACTATGCGGATATGCTCAAAAAGCATAAGGCTAATCGCGCGGATTGCACGATAGCAGTCCTTGACGTACCTATCGAAGAGGCAAGCCGTTTCGGCATTCTCAATCTCAAAAAGAACAGTTCCGAAATCGTGGAATTTGAAGAGAAACCCAAAAACCCCAAGAGCACGAAAGCGTCTATGGGCATCTATATCTTCACTTGGAGCGTGCTTCGTCGCTATCTCATCGACGACGAAAACGACAAGGATAGCGAAAACGATTTCGGCAAAAATATCATCCCCAAAATGCTTGCGGACAAACAAAGAATGTTTGCATATCAATTCAACGGCTACTGGAAAGACGTCGGAACGATTTCTTCTCTTTGGGAAGCGAATATGGACATTCTCCGCGGTGGAGAAGGCGGACTCAATCTCGACGACGACAAGTGGAAGATTTACGCCAGAAATATGGCGGAACCCCCGCACTTCATCTCCCCGACGGGCAGAGTCAAAAACTGCCTTATCTCCGAAGGTACGGTCGTGCACGGCACGGTCAAGGATAGCGTGATTTCTCACTCCGTCTACATTGGCAAGGACGCATATGTAGAAGGCTCGATAATCATGCCCGGCGCGGTCATCGAAGACGGCGCGGACGTCAGATTCTCAATCGTCGGTTGGAACGCCACCGTCGGCAAAAACGCCGTGGTCGGTGAAACTCTCAACGAATGCAAACCCGGTGAGTGGAAAATTAGCGTTATCGCTCCCAACTACGTTCTCCCCGAAGGCGCAACCGTCGGCGCGAACGAAATGATAGGTTAAGGAGGAATTATGAAAAACAATACTCTTGCGATTTTGTTTGCATCGGATACCGAAAGCCATCTCAACGACTTGACGATTCATCGCACAACCGCATCTTTGCCTTTTGCGGGTAGGTATCGTCTCATCGACTTTGCGCTCTCCAACTTGGTGCACGCGGGCATAACCACAATCGGAATCATCACCAAAAACAACTATAACTCCCTTATGGACCATATCCGTCAAGGTAGAGATTGGGACTTGAACCGTAAAAACAGCGGTATATCCATTTATCCGCCCTACGTTTTCAACAGTGCGCACGAAGTGTACAAGGGCAAAATCGAAGCACTTTACACTCTCCGCGGATTTATGATGAGCGCGAGCGAAGAATACGTCGTCATCTCGAATACGAATATGGCGTTCAATATCAACTTCGACGAAGTGGAAAAATTCCATATCGAAAAGGGTGCGGATATTACCATGCTCACCTACTCGACGGACGACACCAATCCGCGCAAATATATCGTCAGCGTGGACAAGAATAAACGCATAACCGATATGCGTTTCCCCGTTGCATCCGACGCGGGCGCGCAACTTTGCGACCTGAATATCTATTTCGTCAAGAAAGACTTGCTCATTTCCTTGATAGATAACGCGTACGCACACGGTTGCTACGACTTTGAAAAGGATATAATCCAAACTTGCCTCAACGACCTTTACGTTATGAGTTACGAAGTGGAAGATTACGTTGCGGTTATCGACCGCATCCCCACCTACTTCAAGCATAGTATGGAATTGCTCAACCCCGAAGTGAGAGAGAGTTTGTTCTACAAACACTCCACCATTCTCACCAAGGTCAAGGATAGCGTACCCACCAAGTACGGCGACGGCGCGGACGTCAAAAATTCTATCATTGCAGACGGTTGCGTGATTGACGGCACTGTCGAAAACAGTATCCTTTTCCGTTCGGTCAAGGTCGGCAAAGGCGCGGTCATCCGCAACTCGATCATCATGGAAAACGGTATCGTCATGGAGAATGCGACCCTGAACTATGCGATCACGGACAAAGACTGCATAATCCAAAGCGGGCGTACGCTCTCCGGCTACGAAACCTATCCTATGGTCGTAGTGAAAGGGAAAGTAATATAAGAGCGGCGACACGATAAAAACGCAATGACGTAATAGTTTTCTGTCATTCCGAGCGAAGCGTGGGAATCTCGCGGGAGCGGTGCCATCGTCGCTTTCAAAGAAAACGAAATGGGGAAAGTGCGTACACCCTAATCACCTTTCCCCTAAAAAATAGGGGCATCCCCACTGCGAAAACAAGCCAATGGCAGTTTGATTACGCACTCTGTTGGTACAGGCGCAGTTTTTCGCAGAAGGGGAAAAAGGAGCAAGGCTCGGCGCATAAAAAGCCGTCGCAGAAGGCATTGCGCAAAGTGCCTTGTGACGCGCTCGGCACTCAAAGTTCTCGCCGCCGTTGCGGCTCGTGTGCCGTCTTCGAATAAGTGAGTGCGTACTCGCACCCGCTCAAAGCAAGTGCGTATATCACTCTATCAAAACAGTCGGGTGGATGTCCCGCCCATATATACAACAACGACTCAAATATTTGTCAAAGCGACGGAGGTAATCTCATGAAAATATTATTCGTAGCATCTGAAGCAATGCCCTTTATCAGAACGGGCGGTTTGGGGGACGTCGCGGGCGCACTCCCGAAAGCGTTTGCATCTCTCGGACACGATGCGAGAGTTATCACCCCGTTTTATAAGGATGAAATCAAAGACGAATATAAAAACAATTTCCGCTTCATCGGCTCGACCTACGTCGATTTGAGTTGGCGCAGGCAGTATTGCGGGGTGTACGAAGCGGTTTACGACGGCGTAACCTACTATTTCGTGGACAACGAATTCTATTTCAAACGTCGCGGACTTTACGGACACTTCGACGACGGTGAACGCTTTGCGTTCTTCTCGAAAGCGGTGCTTGAAGTTATGCCTCTCATCGACTTCTATCCCGACGTGTTGCATGCGAACGATTGGCACACCGCACTCACTCCCGTATTCCTTGACGTATTCTATCGTTTCAGTGCGGATTACAGGAATATCAAGACGGTGTTCACCATTCACAACATCGAATTCCAAGGCAGATACGGCACCGAAATGCTCGAAGACGTTTTGGGACTTCCCGAATGGGCGCACTCTCTCGTGCTTAACGACGGTTGCGTGAACTATATGAAAGGCGGTATCGAAAGCGCGTCCGTGGTGAC
Organism: uncultured Bacteroidaceae bacterium; assembly: GCA_964550635.1. GTDB lineage: Bacteria > Bacillota > Clostridia > Christensenellales > CAG-917 > RGIG4097. The sequence goes on along the minus strand of CAZJZV010000006.1, from coordinate 51,844 downwards.
GACGGTTTCCGAAACCTACGCGACCGAGATTATGGATCCGTTTTACAGTTACGGACTGGACGGCATTCTCTCCGAGAGAAAGTTCAAAATCCACGGCGTAGTGAACGGCATTGATACGAAACTCTACAATCCGAAGACGGACAAAGCGTTATTCGCCCCTTACACCGCGAAAAACGTCGCGAAGAAAAAGGAAGAAAACAAGAAAGCGTTGCTTGAAATGATAAATCTTCCTTATTCCGAAGGCAGACCACTTCTTGCAATGGTAACTCGTCTGACCGAGCAAAAAGGACTCGATCTCGTGGCGGCGGTCATAGACGAAATTTTGCGCGCGGATATACAAGTCGTCATACTGGGCACGGGGGATTGGAAATACGAAAATCTCGTGAAACGCGTTGAACACGACTATCCCGCGAAATTCAAGGGCATTTTGCAATTCAGCAGCGACCTTGCAAGCAAACTCTACGGCGCAAGCGATTTGTTCTTGATGCCGTCCAAGTTCGAGCCTTGCGGACTCAGTCAACTCATCGCAATGACTTACGGCAGTATCCCTATCGTCAGAGAAACGGGTGGTTTGAAAGACACCGTCAGTGCTTACAATCCCACGGATAAGACGGGTAGGGGCTTCACTTTCAAGACCTACAACAGTTACGATATGCTCGACGCGGTATGGCGCGCGTACGCAACCTATCACGACAAAGAAAATCTCGACGCAGTCAGAGCAAACGCTATGGCGGGGGACTACGGTTGGGATAGCAGTGCGAAGAAGTATATTGAAATCTATTCGGAAATCTAATACAATAAGAAATAATAACCTTTCTCTCGACGGGGGAAACGGGAGAGAAAAGGATAGGATATGGCAAAAAATATTTATGGAGTAACATCAAAAAGTTTCAAGGCAAGCATTTCCCAAACTCTTGCTTGCTATTTCGGCGTGAAACCCGAAGACGCGACTAAGGCTCAAATCTATCAAGCGACTTGTATGGCGGTGAGAGATATTCTCACGACCACGAGAGTGGATTTCAAAAAGGTCGTCAGAGAGAAAAACGCAAAGCAAGTTTACTATATGTCAATGGAATTCTTGCTCGGCAGAAGCCTAAAAAACCACTTGTTCAATATGGGAATAACCGACGAAGTCGCACCCGTCGTCAAGGAACTCGGAATGGATATGGACGAGCTCTATTCTTTCGAGCCCGATGCAGGTCTCGGCAACGGCGGTCTTGGCAGACTGGCGGCGGCGTATATGGATGCTCTCACTTCGAGAGGGTATGCCGCAAGCGGTTTTTCAATCATGTACGACTACGGCATTTTCAAGCAAGTCATCGTTGACGGTTGGCAACTCGAACAACCCGACGAATGGTTGAAGATGGGCGGCGTATGGCTCACTCCGCGTATGGAAGAAGTCTACGAAGTCAAATTCGGTGGGAAAGTGGACGAAACGTGGGAAAACGGCAAACTCACCGTTCATCAACGCGACTATACGACCGTGCTTGCAGTGCCTTACGATATGAGCATTTCGGGTTACGATACGAAAGTCGTCAACCGCATAAGACTTTGGTCGTCGAAGTCCCCCGTCGATTTCGATATGGCGGAATTTTCAAAGGGCGACTACGTCAAAGCGATGACCGCAAAGGCTATGGCGGAGAGCATTTCAAAGGTGCTTTATCCCGCAGACGACCACATCGAAGGCAAGTCGTTGAGATTGAAACAACAATACTTCTTCGTGTCTGCGTCCATTCAAAGCATCATCAAACGCCACTTGAAGACAAATCCGTCCCTTGACAACCTTGCGGACTGCGTGGCAATCCATATCAACGATACGCACCCCACACTCTGCATACCCGAACTTATGCGCATACTCCTTGACGAATACGGAATGAGTTGGGAAAAAGCGTGGGACATCGTCACGAAGACGGTCAGTTATACAAACCATACGGTTATGGCGGAAGCGCTCGAAAAATGGCCGCAAGACCTTTTCCAAAATCTGCTCCCCAGAATCTATCAAATCATACACGAAATCAATCAACGCTTCTGCGGTGAACTTTGGGCGTACTATCCCAACAACTGGGACGCGGTTTCGCACAACGCAATTCTCGGCAACGGTCAAATCCGCATGGCAAATCTCTGCCTTGCGACTTCGCACACGATAAACGGCGTCAGCGCACTGCACTCCGACATATTGAAACAGGACGTTTTCAGGGACTACTTCAATATGCACCCCGAAAAATTCACCAACGTTACGAACGGTATCACTCATCGTAGGTGGGTGGCGGAAGCAAACCCCGGACTTGCAAATCTCATCACCGAACTCATCGGAGACGGTTGGCTCAAAGATGCGGACAAGTTGCAAGACCTTATGAAATATATGGGAGACGGAGCGGTTCTCGAACGTTTGGGCGCAATCAAGCGCGAAAACAAGGAACGCCTTGCGAAATATATCTACGAGCATAACGGCGTAACCGTCAATCCCGACTCCATTTTCGACGTGCAAGTGAAGCGTTTGCACGAGTATAAGCGTCAACTTCTCAACGCACTCCATATCCTTGACCTGTATTTCAGAATTAAGGAAAATCCCAATCTCGACGTCCAACCGCGCACCTTCGTGTTCGGCGCAAAGGCGGCAAGTGCCTACTATATGGCGAAACAAATCATCCGCTTCATCTGCACTCTCGGCAACGTCATCAACAATGATCCCGACGTGAAGGACAAGATCAAAGTCGTGTTCTTGGAAAACTACCGCGTATCCCTTGCGGAAATCATCATGCCGGCGGCGGAAGTCAGTGAACAAATTTCTATCGCGGGCAAAGAGGCAAGCGGTACGGGCAATATGAAGTTCATGATAAACGGCGCACTCACAATCGGCACTATGGACGGCGCAAACGTGGAAATCCACAACGAAGTTGGGGAAGAGAATATGTTCTTGTTCGGACTTCTCGCAAACGAAGTGCAAGAAATGTGGAGAAAGGGCTACAATCCCACTCACTACTATCAAACCAATCCGCGTATCAAACGACTCATCGACGCACTGCGCGCGGGTATCGGCGGAGTGGACTTCGGCGAAATCGCGGACAGTCTGACGATAGGCAGAGGAGGCACGGCGGACGGCTTTATGGTGCTTGCCGACTTCGAATCCTACGCAAACGCACAACAAAGAGTCAACGACACCTATCTCGATTCTGCTCGTTGGAATCGTATGTCCCTTGTCAACGTGGCAAAAGCGGGTTTCTTCGCGGCGGACAGAGCGGTCGAAGAATACGCAAAATACATTTGGAATCTTGAAAAAATAGATTTGAACAAAAAGTAAGACACACCGCGTCGGGCAATGCCCGACGCGTGCAATAATATGTACAATCCCTTGACCGACAAAAAACCCTACGGCGCAACTGCGGTAGGCAAAGAAACGCAAATCCGTTTCCCTCTTGAAACCGCTCTCGGTATCAAGAGAGTTTTTATTGTTTTGCGCCTTGAAGACGACGTGCGCCGCTACGAATTGCCCTATCTCGAAAGTGTGGAAAGCACGGACGTTTTCGCGGGAGCGTTTTCCCTTGACAAGAGCGGGATATGGCATTACCGCTTTGAAGGGGAGTTTGCGGACGGCACTCTCGCGTTCTTCGGGCGGGACTTCGACGGAAGTGCGGTTCGGGGGGATTGGCTACCCGAATGGCAGTTAACCGTGTCAAAATGTGACTATAAAACACCGAATTGGTTCAAAAACGGAATTGTCTATCATATCTTTGCGGACAGATTTTGCAAGGGCGAAGACAGACCGTTTGACAAGGTCGGTCGCTTGCACGAGAATTGGTACGACTCTCCCGACTATGCAAGAGAAGGGGTGGACTACCGCGCGGACGACTTCTTCGGGGGTAACGTCAAAGGCATAGAATCAAAGCTCGACTACCTGCAATCTTTGGGGGTAGGGTGCGTGTATCTCTCGCCCATTTTCGAATCGTCGTCAAACCACCGCTACGACACGGGGGACTATCTCAAAGTGGATAGTTTGTTTGGGGACGAAGAGCAACTTCGCAGTCTTATCGTTGAAGGCGAAAAACGCGGGATTTTTTTCATCCTTGACGGTGTTTTCAATCATACGGGCGCGGATAGCGTCTATTTCAACAAGTTTGGTCGCTACTCGTCTCTCGGCGCATATCAAAGCGAAAATTCCCCTTACCGCGACTGGTACTATTTCGGAGAAAACAACACCTACCATTGTTGGTGGGGCTCGACCGTCGTCCCGACCGTCAACAAGTCCGCAAAAGGTTACCGCGACTTGATTTTGGGAAAAGACGGCGTGATAGAAAAATGGGGAAAATTAGGAATAAAAGGTTGGCGACTTGACGTCGTCGACGAATTACCCATAGATTTTACCACAGACCTTTGCGGAAAAATCAAGGAAGTTGACGAAAATGCAGTCATCGTCGGCGAAGTTTGGGAAGACGCGTCCACGAAAGTCAGTTACAGCGAATGGCGACCTTATTTCATGGGCGGTCAACTTGACGGCGTGATGAATTATCCTTTCAAGGAAGCGATTTTGAGTTTCGCAAAGGGCGGAAGCGCAAACGATTTCATCTCGTCCGTTTCGAGAATACTTGAAAACTATCCGAAAGAAAGCCTTGACTCGTGTATGACTCTCATCGACTCTCACGATACGGTGCGCGCGTTGACAGCATTGTCGGGGGCGGTCCCGCCAAACACGAAAGAGGGTAGGGCGGAATACAGGTTGTCCCCTGAAGAGTACGCACTAGGCGTACGCAGACTGAAACTTGCATCCGCTTTGCAATACGTGCTCCCCGGTGTGCCCTGCCTATTTTACGGCGACGAAGTGGGTGTGCAAGGGTTTGAAGACCCCCTAAACCGCGTGACTTATCCGTGGGGTAGCGAGAATGCGGAATTGCTCGACCACTATCAAAAACTCGGAAAACTCCGCAGGAATTACGCGGAATTATTCAAGGGTGAAACTACCTTGAGCGGGGACCTTGTCATTGAAAGAAAAGCGGACGGGCACGTCTTGCGACTTAAATCGGACGGCAACGGCGCAATCGTCACTGTGGACGGAGAAACCGTATTTGAAGTTTAACCGCTCGAAACGCACCGATAAACATTGAATTTTGTCAAAAATAAAGCAAACGACGAAAACCACCTTTCTCGCTTGCTTTTTCATTTTTTAGGAGAGTAGATTTTTTTCGGTGCTTGCGTTTTCGTCAAATTTCGACGGAGTTTTGTAAAATTCTTGTAAAATTCAAAACCGCTCTTTACAATGGTGATTATTTATTTTATAATATCTATATTAGAGATATATCTTTAAGGAGAAAATTATGGACGAAAAACAAGACTTCATTCCCGAAACTTCCGAAGTCGCGGATGAATCCGCAGTCGAAGTCGGGACTGAAATCGCTAACGGCGAAACCAAACAAAAAGAACCGCTTAAACTGAATTATCCTATCACGTTCAAAGTCGGTTTTGCATTCGCAATCATCATGCTTTTCTGGACCGCATACGATTTTGTCGTGCCCCTTCTCATCGACAACGCTTACGGTCTTCCCAGTTGGGCGCGCGGACTCATCATGGGACTTGACAACTTGCTTTCGTTGTTCATGCTCCCCGTGTTCGGCAAACTCAGCGACAACGCCCACGGCAAACTTGCAAAGAAGTGGGGCAGACGTACTCCCTTCATCGTCATCGGTACGGTAGCGGCGGTTGCGCTCATGGTGTTCGTGCCTCTCGTCACGATCAACCAACAAAAGCAATCCAACGACTACATTCACACCGCAGTCGAATCCCACTTGTCCGAAGACGAATATATGTCATCCCTTCTCGGCGATTGGTACGATGCGTCCGAAAGCAAGACGAACATCTACGAATCGGTCAGTGCGACGGACCTTTGCGACATCACCTACATCAACAACAACCTTGACGAAATAAACAAGGAAAGAGTTGAAAAAGGTCTTCCCGCATTCGCGAACGCAAGAGAGTTCTTCACTTCTATCCACAGCTACGAGAAGATGACTTCCAAAAAGGCAATTCTCAATATGATAGGTCCCGTGACCTATTATTACGACGCCAACGGTGACGGTGAACTCGTAGATTCCGAAATCGTTACCGATTTGAACGCTCAATCCCCCGTCGAAGGCAAGACTTATCAGGAACTCGTGGACTCCAACTCATATTATAGCAAGTTCGTCGCAACGGGTATGAACTCCTACAAGTCCTTCCTTATCAGACAGGCAAGTATCGAAGGCGGTATCGGCAGTGAGAATTATTCGGGATTCTACGGAATCAAGAGCCTTGTCGTCTACATGGTCATCTTGCTTCTCGTCCTTATCGCAATGGCGACTTTCAGAAGCCCCGCAGTCGCACTTATGCCCGACGTCACGCCCAAACCCTTGCGCTCTCAAGGCAATGCAATCATCAACTTGTGCGGTGGTATCGGCGGCGCGATAGCGTTCTTGATTTACACCGTAGTCCTGTTTGGTGAAAACCTGTATAACTACGTCATCATCTTCGGCTCCGTTGCGGCAGGTATGCTCCTGCTCCTTGCGGGATTCCTTGCGCTCGTCAACGAGAGAAAACTCGTCGCGCGTTGCCAAGAAATCTGCAAAGAGTACGGCATTGACGACTTCGACGAAGAAGAATCCGCAGAAACAAAGGCAAAAGCGGAACAACTCCTTGAAGAAAGCGAAGGTATCGACCTTGACAATAAACCCGCGGAAGGTATATCCGAAGAAGCACTCGAATTTGCGCAGGAAGTCGTCGAAAACAAAAATGCGCATAAGTCCCTAAAGGATAGTTGGAATGAAAAAACCGACCTTGAAAAAGCGCGTTTCAAATCATTCATCCTTATCCTTGCATCCATATTCATGTGGTTCATGGGTTACAACGCAGTGTCTTCCAACCTGTCCGTCTACACGACCAAGGCACTCAACTTGTCCGCAGGTATCGCGTCTATTATCTCGGGCGTCAGTATGGGTATCAGTGCAATCGCATTCATCCCCGTCGGCTACATGGCGGCAAAAATCGGCAGAAGAAAATCCATTATGATAGGTTTCGGACTAGCAGTCGTTTCCTTCATTCTCATCTTCGCAGTGCTCAAACCCGGCGACGAAGCAACCGTAAAAATGGTTCTCTTCATGGTGTTCTACCTGATTGCAGGTTTCGGACTCATCATCGCAAACGTCAACACTTTCCCGATGGTCACCGAACTTTCCACCGCGGAAACCGTCGGTCAATACACCGGCTACTACTATATGGCAACCATGTCCGCACAAGCAATCACCCCCGCAATCGGCGGCGCGATTATGGACACGGGCGGAAACAAATTCTTGTTCTTGTACAGCGCAATCTGCGTAGCAATCGCAATCATACTCATGTTGTTCGTCAAACACGGCGACAGCAAACAAGTATCGAAAGGCAAACTCACCAAAGAAGAGAAAAAACAAATCCGCTACGAAACCCTTGATTCGATGGACGACTGATGAAAAAAGCACTCCTGTTGGAGTGCTTTTTTAATGATATACTTGCCTTGCAAGTATGATATATGGCGTTCGCCATATGATATACGCGTTGCGTATGATATATGCAAGACGGCGTAGTGCAAATCACTACGCCGTCTGCATATTGTGGATTTTTTTCAAAAAAAAGTGCGTTTTACCCCCAAGAAGGGGTATTTTTTTTGGGGTGTAGGCGGGTATACTGTGGGTGTAAAAAGAAATACGGAGGTGCAAAAAAATGTTTGGAGCAATCATTGCAGACGGGTGTGCTGTGAAAAAATATAGACCTGAATGCAAACTAGCAATACGAAATGTAAAAGACGACGATGAGTTTGTAATTTCGTTCATGACGATCAGGATGCTTGCGGTGTGCGACGTCTTGCAAAAAGGAATCGCGTACGACGAAAAGAAAGTCGTTGAAGTCTTGAACAACTGGATGAAAACTTACGATAGTTGTTCGGCGGCACTCACGCTTTTCGGGCGTGCGGTCGAGAAGTCTATGGAAGCGGTGGACGAAAATTCGGTGAAAGTCAAGGAGAGTTTCCCGGGGCCTATGACGTTTGCGGTTGCCCCTTGCGGTTGGTACGGCAGGGACGAAAGGGAAGTCAAGGCGATGACTCATTCGATAATGCACGCGGTGGGTGCGGACGAAACGAAACACGTCGTGGCGGAAGCATTCGCAACTTGCGTGTACTACGCAAGGATAGGCAAGAGCAAGCGATTCATCAAGGAATACTTCGAGAAATTTCTCAACGTCAACTTGGAGTACGAAAAATTCCGCGATGCATACGCAGACGACGAGTACAATCCGATTTATATTGCAGGGCGAGTGATGCGCGACTTTTTCGAGAGTGAGAGTTTCGACCGTTGCATTATGCGGTCGCTTGAAGATGCGGGGATAGTCGGCGCAGTGGCGGAAGCGTACTACAAAGACACGTCGGCGGACCGCTACAGAAGAGTGATGAAAAGTATGCCCGAAGCCGAAAACGGTTGCGATGCAAGGGAAGTGTTGACGAACTTCATCTACGACGTTTTTCCCACTCTCACCGAAGACGAAGAAATCACCGACAACACCAAATTCGTGTGTTTGGAAACTCAAAACGGGGACAATACCGAAATTGAATGGGCGCATTCGACTTCCTGCCGTCATCTGATGGACTACGTGATAGCAACCGCTATGCAAGACGACGAAGAGTACGGCGACAAAATCCACTTGTTGAAGACGGCGGACCGCGCGTATTTCCGTAAATTTGTGGAAAAGGTGAGAGCGAATAGCCCCCTGCCAAACGACCGCGATCTCGATTTGACGACGGATTCTATCACGTTCACGTACTCATGCGACCACACTCCCGAAAGGACGGTGTTGACGTTCATAATCCTTGCAAACGAGATATTGCGCGATAAAAACGCGAGCCTGACTTACTATAGCAACGTGGACTATGCGACTCAACGCATATGCCAAAAACCGAGCAACGACCTGTATGAAGTACTGTTCAAACAGGGCATAAAAGTGGAAATGAAATAAAATCAATAATTTTACTAAAGGGTATTGAATCTTATATATCGAAAATGATATAATGCCCAACAAGGAGGAAAAAAGGAATGACGTTTGAAGAAGCAGAACAAATTTTGAACGAACTTATGGAAGAAGGTATATCGGAAGAAGAACTCGTAGGCGCGATGTATATGATGTATTCAGAAGACAAACTCACGCTTGACGAACTTCGCAATCTTATCAGCATATTGGGATACGAATTCACGGATGAGTTTTTGGCAATGCCCGAATCCGAAAAGAAGAAGCCCGAAAATGCGTTTGAAGACAAGGAAGAGCCTAAAAAGAAAAGAAGTAGACGTAAAAAAATACTCGAAGAATAGTTGCAAACAACGTAAATCAAAAATCAAATTATAAGGAAAGGTGAGTCATGGCATTTTCAGTCATATATGGTGATGCTCTAACGTACGTAGGCGACGCAGTCCTGAACAGTCTTGGGACGGAAGGCTCGTCTTACGGGAAACTGTGCAAGAAATTAATCGCGGGAATAAATCGTCCGAGCGTGACGAGAATGATAAATTCCCTGCACGATATGCAGTACGGAAAAATTGTCGAAACCGACGGCGGTGATTTGGGTTGCAAACACGTTATCCATATCGTAACGCCGATCAGGAAAAACGACGACGCGAAGTGCAGTGAACTGCGAAAAGCGTACAAGTCAGTCGTGGATTGCGCAATTGAGCGCGGATACAAAACTATCGGCTTGCCTTTTATTGGCACTGGCGCAAACGGATATACGAATGCGGAAGTCTACAACGTGATAACGGACGTCTTGTCCGAGATCTCCGAGCGCGAAGAGAAGATCGGTGAAGAAATTATAAACGCAACCGTAATCGGTTATCTTCGTCGCTCTCCGCAACCGAGCAGGAACTTCGAGCGTAGGCGCAGGCTCATCAACGAAGCGTATATCGAAATGACCGATCAGTGTTTCGGTGGTGTCATCGAATGCGATGAATGTATTGATTTTCCCAGCAAAAAAACAAAAAACAAGAAATCGTATGCGTATTACGCAGAAGAACTTGCCGAAATGCCCAGTCAAGCGGATTTGATTTACGATATAGTGCAGTTTATGGCGGACGTCAACCCCGATGAAATGTTCACGCCAAACTATCCGCCTAATAGCGGTGGATATTTCAGACAGTACGACTTCGTCGAAGACTACTGCGCACAAAAAAATCTGAACAGAAAGCGCGTGCTTAAAGAGTACGATTGCCGCAAGCGTCAAAAAATATCCACGCAATATACGATCTCGAAACTCGACGTGTATCGGTTCACCGTCCTGCTCAATCTCAACAAGTCGGAATTTGTGACTTTCATGTCGCTGTGCGAGCATATGCCAAGCCCCAACAGCAAACTCGACTTGTTCTTCATGAACTATATGGACGGAATGTTCGGACCTATCGGCAAACAACGCACCTTGTACGATATGGACAAACTTTTCGGACTGCAAGACGGAATACAATTCACAATTGCGGGCACGGAAAGCGCGGCAAGAGCACTCAAAAACTGCATTAAGTAAAATAGCCTGTGGTGTAGCGCAACAGAACAAAAAAACTCCTTTCGTTTTATTAACTCCATATGTATTATTAAATCTGTTGCGCAAATAGGAAAAGCACTCCTACGGGAGTGCTTTTCTAATGATATACGCACCCTTTGGGAGCGCACGATAAAATACTATTTCTTTTTGGGGGAGACGGGGTGTTTGGTGCCGTCGGGGTGGACGACGACGGTGTTGTTCAGTTGTCCGCGGAGATTGCCGACAACTGCATCCACGTATTTTTGGCGGAGTGCGGCTTGTTCGTTCTTTTCGTCGTCGGTCAGTCCTTCGGACTTGGATTTTCTTGCGAGTTCGTTTATTCTTTGGATTTCTTGTTCTGTTATCATAATTGCGTATGCCAGTCTATTGGCGTTTCTCCGTGGTTCTGCAGGAATGCGTTGCATTTCGAGAAGTGTTTGCACCCGAAAAATCCGTTGTAGGCGGATAGTGGGGACGGATGCGCGCATTCGAGTATTAGGTGTTGGGGGGAGGTTATCAGTGCCTTTTTGCTTCGTGCGTTTGCGCCCCAAAGCATAAAGACGATAGGTTCTTTTCTGTCGTTCAGGTGACGGATGATACTGTCCGTCAGAACTTCCCATCCTTTGCCCTTATGGCTATTTGCTTCGCCTGCTCTGACGGTCAGGACGGTGTTGAGCAGGAGTACCCCTTGTTGCGCCCATCCGACGAGATAGGGAGACGTGTTTTCAATCCCGACGTCGTCTTTGATTTCCTTGAATACGTTGACAAGGGACGGGGGAGTGTCCACGCCCGGTTTCACCGAGAAACACATACCGTGCGCCTGCCCGGGATTGTGGTAGGGGTCTTGCCCGAGAAGTACGACTTTGACCTTTTCATACGGAGTCGCTTTGAGCGCGTTGAAGATGTCGTGCATATCGGGGTAGACGACGTGACGGCGGTATTCTTCCGCAAGAAATGCGCGAAGACGCAAGTAGTTTTCGCTGTTGAAGTCCTCTTTCAGAACGTTGTCCCAACTGTTGCCGATATTGACCATTAGTCTTTGCCCTGAACTTCCCTATCGTATTGATAGTCGGAGTAGTAGTTTTTCGCTTGGACGTCGAAACTTCCGTCGGGACTGACGGTGATGACCGTCGTGCCGCGTTGGGAGTGTTCCTTGTAAATTCCGACGTAGGCAAGGTAGTCCACGCTCATGCCGTAAGTCAAGCGGATAGACCTTTCGTCGTCCGCGTGCTTTTTGTATTCGACGGAGAAGTTGTTGTAGTGGTCGTGTCCGCAGAATATGCCTTGCAATCCGTTTTCAAGTCCCGTATCGAAAAGGACGTCCGTCTTGTATCCGCAGAAAACGCCGTAAGTTCTCGTGCCGTTTTTGTTCTTATCGCTCTCGCCCATATTGCCGTAGAGATAAGTGGTAGTGCTACCGTCCGCGCCTGTGAATACGTCCCCTGCTTTGGGCATAGTTTCGGAGTTTCCGTAGGTTTCGATGACGTTTGCCCATGCGTTTCTATACTCCTTCAAAGGAATGTGGAAGAATGCAAGGTTGTCCACTGCGGTTTTGGTGTATTCGATTGAATTTGCGGTTGCGATTTCGACGTTTTTTGCTTGGAAGGACTTCATCGCACCCTCGTACCAATCAACTTGGCTTTGGTGGATATTGTCGTATTTCCACGCAATTCCGAAATAGTCGCCGTCTGTGTAGCTGTGACTGTCGAAAGTGACGATTGCTTGGGTGACGATTCCGCTCGAATTTTTGACTTTTATGATATTATTGCCGTAGCCGTGCTCTTCGCCTGCAAATCCGCGGTTGAAAAGACAATATTTGAGTCCTGCGCTCTCGTAGTAGTCGCAAATGTCTTCACGCGTATACATACTGTACGCTTCGGTGTCGTGGTTGCCGAATGCAAAAGTCCAATACACGCCGAGAGATTCCATCATATTCGAGAAAATTTTCGTTGCGTTAAGGTTGTTGAAAGTGCCCGCTTGGAAGGGAACGGGGTAGGCAATATCCCCGGTTACTACGACAAGGTCGGGTTTTTCGGAGCGTATCATATTCGCGACCGCATTCATTGCCCACGCGTCTTTTTGTTGGGAGAAGCAGCCACCGCCGATATGGACGTCGGTGAATTGCATGACTTTCAAATCTCTGTCCGTGGTGAAAGTCCAGTAGCCGTCCGTGTCTTTGACGGGGACGAGTTGTTCTCCCTCTCCGTAGACGACTGCGGTTTGACGTTTGCCCTGCTCGATGAGAGCGTTGGTGCCCGTCACGTTGACTATCGCGCAAACACCGAAAAAGATTGCAAGCATGAGCACGACGGAAGTCGTGATGATGATTGCTTTCAAGCGTCTTTTTTTCTTTTGTTCGGGGGTGAGAACTTTTTGGGTTTTCTTGCCCTTGGGCATATCTGCAAGGATACCTTTTTTCTCGTCTTGAGCGACGTCTACGATTTCATCGTTTTGCTCGTTTTCGGCGATTTCTTCATTGAGATTTACGTTTTCTTCCATACTTACCTTTGACGGCGGAGCCGTAAATATTGATTATTATTGATTATTATACACGCGTGCGCATATAAAGTCAATCTTGCTTTGGGACGGGTAGGACGGACACGGCGAGAGCGGTGCGCGCCGACAAGTCGTCGCAGAGTGCTTGCGAAATGACGAAAAACTCGTCCATATCTCCGTCAAATTCAACGGTGACGGTGCAAACTCCCGTGCTCACTCCGTAGTCGTGGAAAACCACGTCTTTGACGGTGAGTCCTTTTTGTTTGCATGCCATAAGGATTTGAATTTTCTCACCCGAAAAGTCCCTGCCTTTGACGATGAGTTTCACGTTGGATGCGACCATCTTCACCCCGATGACGACGACGAGCACGCTCAAAACAATGCCGACTATCGCATCGACCGCGTAGTCTACGCTCCCCGAAACCGCAAAGGAAACAAGGGAAGTCGCAGTGATGAATACGTCCAAAAAGCAGTCGAGAGATATGGCGGTGAGAGCGGACGACGAATGCCGTTTTCCGAAACTTCTGAAGAAGAATGCAAGCAAGAGTTTGACGGGGATAGTGACCGCAAGCATTATGAGATTTTGCCAACCAAACCAAATCGGCTCGGGCATTGCAAGTCTATTGAGAGAGCGGAAAAAGAATAGCCCGCCAAACACCACCGCAACCACGGATACCACGAAACTTGCAAGGTATTCCGCGCGTCCGTAATTCTTCTTCGGTAGCACCGCGACGATTATTGCAATGAAAGTGATAAGGTAGGTGACGACGTCGAGAAAACTGTTGGTAGCATCGAGCAAAATGGTTATGCTGTTTGACGAAAGACCGACGTGAAGTTTGATCACCGCAAGCGCAATGCTTGCAATCACGCCTATGAAAACAAGAAGCATAGATTGCTTCGTTCTCTCGTCTAAATTTTGGGAAAAGCGTTTTATCATATCCTTTTGCATCGATAAACATTGTTTTGTGTCGTTTGCCCATTCGCGATGAGTCGCGACGTTTTCATTATTGTATCACGCGCGCACGCAAAACGCAATAGAATTTACCGCGTGGGGTTGCAAGGTTAAAGTTTTCGTTATATAATAGCCGTATGGCTAACAAGAGAAACAACGCAGCAAAAAGAGCAGTCAAAAAAGCAGTCAAGAAAAACCCCAAGGGTGTGTTGATTGCAGTCGTCGCAATCGTGCTTGTCATCGCAATCACGTTTGCGGTTTTGTATTTCGCATTCCCTGACACGTGGAGCGATCTGGTGGATATGGTCGTCGGCGACGATACGAGTCAAAGCGCGGGCAGTCAAGGTAGTACGAGCGGCGGAAACACAAACGGCGGAAACCAAGGCGGTACGCTTGAAATCGGGGACGGTGAACTTGTCGTGAATTTCATCGACGTAGGGCAGGCGGACTGTGCTATCATTCAATTTCCCGACGACAAGACGATGATTATCGACGGCGGGGACAGAGGCTCGAAAACCGAAGTTGAAGAAGCTATGGACAGATTGAACGTTACGTCTTTCGATTACGTTCTTTTGACTCACACGGATGCCGATCACTGCGGTTCTCTCGACGATGCGATAAACAAGGCGGAATACGTCGAAAACGTCTATCTTCCCAAAATCAAATCCAACGACTACGACCTTGGATTGTCAAATGAATATAAGAAAGTCGAAACAAAGGTGTATAACGACTTTGTCACGAGTGCAGTCAATGCGACTTACCTTGACGACGGCGGTGTAGAGAAATCCGCAAATCTCATCTTCACAGAGGGCAGACAGGAAATCGTGGCGGAGGACAACTCCTACAAGATGACCATGTATTGCCGTGACGATGCGTATTTCAAGGGTATGAAAACGAGCGACGCGCACGACCTGAACGACGTGTCTCCCATATGCGTGCTTGAATACAACAACAGAAAAATCGTGTTTGCGGGGGATTCCAACGCGCTTGAAGACGGTGAAGGCGGGAAGATTAGGACTAGCAGTGAACAAAACTTCTTGGAAGAATTGAAGTCTGACGGCTACACCGATAAAACTTTCGATGCGGACGTTTTGAAAGTCGGTCATCACGGTGCGAAATACTCGTCGGGTGCGGACTTCCTTGACTTCATCGACGTTGAGTATGCAGTGGTTAGCGTAGGTGTCGGAAGTTCGGGCGCAAGCACGGAAGAAAAGGATAAATATAATCTCTTCATCAATTCCGAATTTGCCGAAGCGACGGACTACGAAGTGAGCGCAAACAAGAAGTACGGACACCCCACGGGTGCGGTTTGTGCGGAAGGCGGTCGTCTGCAAGCAAGCGGAGTTGAGTTTGTCTACTACACTTGGTGGAACGGAGATATAACTTGCACGATAGACGGAGAAGGCACGATTGAGTTCACCTGCGAACTCGTTGCAAAACTCGTGGCAGGGGAAATCGTGTTCGAGAGTGCAACCGCGTAGGCGGAAACGTTGATAGAAAATAAACGCGCGGGGTGTTGTTTTACGACAGATTTTCCGCGTGAGAAAATCTAGCAAAGCGAAAGCACGTAGGGTGCTTGCAATCAAAACAATCGAGTCGTGAGATAATCACAAAAAAACGAAATCCGCAGTTGAACTGCGGATTTTACGTTTATAAAGTTGTCGTTTTGCGATTTTTGTTCAAATCATTACCGTTAAAACACGGTCGATTTTCGGGTGCGTTTCGACTCTTTCAAGGCGCAATCAGTCGTAGTTTTTGATGAGCGATTTGAAGAAGTCAACACCTTGCGCAAGGGCGTCTATCGTGATACATTCGTCGTATGCGTGGCAACGATGCATCTCTTCGAGAGACACTAGGAAGGGGGTGAAACGAAGGGCGGTCGGGCAAAGTTCTTGCATATTTCTGCAGTCCGTGCCACCGCTGATAAGGTAGGGCGCAACCACCGTTTCGCCAAAGACGTTGTTGAGAGTTTCGCAGACGTATTTGTATTCTTTCGACTTCGTGTCCGCAATGGGACTTGCGTCTCTCGAGTTGTCGATTTCGATTTTTATATCGTATTTTTTCGCAATCTTTTCGAGTTTCTTCAAGCACTTATCCTTGCCTTCTTGCGGGGAGTAACGCAGGTTTGCAAGCACCCATGCGGAGTCGGGTATGTTGTTGCTTGCGTCCGCTCCGTGCGCCATGGTGAATACCATTGTCGTGGAGAAGAATGCGTTGAGTTGGGGCGCAAGGTCGGGGATGACTTTCATCGCAAGGGGGACGAAATGATATGCGTTTCTCACAATGGGCGCAAATATGGGTTTGACCGCCTTTGAAAATTCATAGAGCATTTCTTTGACAAGGGGGATAGTCTTGCGCTCGAAAATGCGGTGGTTTTCGCAGTAGAGTATGAATTTCGCAAGGCGCACGAAGGGGGTATTCTTCCCGGGTGTACTGCTGTGTCCACCCACGGACGGAGCGTAGAAACGATAGTCCGCAAAACCCTTTTCGCATACACCCATAAGGCATACGTTTTTGGCAAGGTATTGCGGAAATGCGTCCGCAGTGGTCATTCCGCCGCCTTCGTCAAGGACGAGAGCGGGGACTACGCCGTGTGCTTTGAGATAGTCCGCTTCCGCTTTTGCGCCGCCGCCCGAATTTTCTTCGTCGTCGCCGTAGCAGAAGTATATATCTTGCTCGGGGGTGAAACCTTCTTGCATCAACTCGTTGGCGGCTACCATGCTTGCAAATACGGTGGATTTGCAGTCAAGCGCGCCTCTTCCCCAAACTCTGTCTTCCGCGATAACACCGGCGTAAGGGGGATATTTCCATTTTGAAGAATCGCCTTCGGGGACGACGTCTTGGTGTCCCATAAGGACCAAAGGACGGTCGTGGCGTTTGCCTTCCCACTTGAAGATGAGCGCGCTATTTCTGGGGCGCGCGCAATCAAGGGTGTGAAATTCGGGTGCGATTTCTTTCATCACGCCGTGAAGTTCGTCGAAAAGTGCGACGTCGGTGTCCGTCACGGTGGGTATTCTCAACATTTTTGCAAACTGCTCTGCATAGAGTGCTTTTTTGTCGGTTGCCATAATATAACCTCTTTGATTTGTATATTATAAGGATATAACCTATTTTTCTCATAGTCAACAACCATTTTCAAACGTAATGATTTTGTAAGAATTTTTTCAAAACGTCGTAATAATCATTTGAGAGAATGTTATTGACAGGAGGTTGATATGAAAAAAATTATTGCATTGACAGGCGCAAGCGGAAATATGGGACTCGAAACCCTTTCTCAACTGATGGAATCGGAAGTTACGGGCAAGATGAAAGTTTTGCTTCTCGACTCTTCCAAGGAAAGAAAACTTGCTCGCAAGTGGAAAAAACAATACGGCGACAAGATTGAAATCATCTTCGGCGATTTGTCCGTCCGCTCTGACTGCGACAAACTCGTTCAAGGTGCGGACTACGTTTTGAATTTGGCGGCGGTCATCCCTCCGCTTTCGGACTCCCGTCCCGACCTTGCCGAAAAGTGTAATCTCATCGGCGCAAGAAATATGGTCGAAGCGGTGGAAAGCGTGAGAGAAAATCAACCGAAATTCATCCATATCTCCACGGTTGCGGTTTACGGCAATAGAAACTATCTGCACCCTTGGGGCAGAGTGGGCGACCCCTTGCTTCCCAGTGTGTACGACTGCTATGCGGGCTACAAGGTCAGGGGAGAGAGATACGTGCTTGAAAGCGAAATCGAAAATTGGGCGGTGCTTCGTCAAACGGCTATGCTCCACTTCCGTATGCTCGCGGACAATATGAGTGACGGACTTATGTTCCACACCTGCCACAACGTACCGCTCGAATGGGTGACGGCAAGGGATAGCGGACGACTTATGACGAGAATAGTAGAGCGCGACGCTCTCGGCGAAGTCCCTGAATTTTGGAAGAAAGTCTACAATATCGGCGGCGGTGAAAAGGGCAGACAAACGGGCTTCGACACCTTCGACCTCGGATTTAGAATTATCGGCGGATCGGCGGAAAAGTTTATGCGCCCCACTTGGAACAGTATCCGTAACTTCCACGGTATGTGGTTTGTAGACAGCGACGTGCTTGAAAATATGTTCGGATTTCAAAAGGAATCCGTGGCGGATTATTGGCAAGAGATTTTGGCAAAGCATCCTTACTACAAACTTGCGAAAATCCTTCCCCCCGCACTCATCAGCAAACTTGCAATCCAACGTTTGCTCGTGGACGAAAACGCTCCGCGCAAGTGGATAAAGGACGGCAACGAAGGCAAGGTCAAAGCGTATTTCGGAAGCGAGGACAACATCGAATGTTTGCCTAAAAATTGGGATGATTTCCCGGTGCTATGCAAAGGTCAACTTCCCGACGCGGACATCGACTATGCCGAACTGAAAGACGTGAAGAACGTAGAGCGACTCGGACTTCTTCTCGACCACGGCTACGACGAGAGCAAACCCGACTCCGAACTAGATATAGACGATATGCGTTCTGCGGCGGCGTTCAGGGGCGGAAAGTGCGTGAGTGAAAGTATGACGAAAGGGGATTTGTACACCAAACTCGAATGGGAATGTGCGGACGGTCATCGTTTCAAGGCAACCCCCTATACCGTCTTGAAAGCGGGGCATTGGTGTCCGTGTTCAGAACCCGGGAAATGGGACTTCGACAGACAGGCAAAAAGCAATCCGTTCTTTGCGCAAATCTGGTATGACACCCACGCGAAAGGTGAGAACACACTCTACTACTTCGATGAGAACTTCAAAGCAAAATACAACGTTTACAAGCAAGAAACGAGAGGTTAAACTATGAGAACTGCGATTATCTACTATTTTTCTGGAACGGGCAACACCGAAAAAGCGGTGCTTGAATACAAGAAAAATTTTGCAAATTACGGGGTGGAAACAACCCTTGTGAAAATCACCGCGGGGTGTGAAATTCCTTCCCCGAAAGACTTCGATTTCGTCGGTTTCGGTTATCCCGTGCACGGTTTCAACGCACCGCAAATCGTCCTTGATTTTGCAAAGCGTATGGAAAGTGCGGACAAGAAAATCTTCATCGTCAAGACGTCGGGCGAACCACTTGCAATCAACAATATTTCATCCTTGAAATTGATGAAAATTCTCGGCAAAAAAGGGTATACGCTCACGAGCGAATTTCACTACGTTATGCCCTACAATATGATTTTCAGACACGACGACGGAATGGCTGCGCTTATGTATCGTAAGCTTGTGCGCGCAGTCCCCGACGACGTGGATAAGGTGGTGGACGGCAAGACTCACAAACTCTCTCGCATTCCTTTCGGCTCGTTCATCGCTTGGCTTTTCAGGATCGAGCACGTGGCGATGAAAATCAACGGCAAATACTTCAAGGTGGACGACGATAAGTGCGTGCATTGTATGAAGTGCGTGAAGGGTTGCCCCGAAAACAATATCACCTACAAGGACGGAAAGTTCGAGTTTGGCAACGAGTGCGTTATGTGCACGAGATGTTCTTTTGGTTGCCCCAAGGACGCGATTTCTATCGGAATACTCAACGGTTGGAGAGTGAACGGATGTTACGACTTTTCGGCGGAGCCCGCAAGACAACAAGGGAAACACTCCGCCTACTGCAAGCACTCCTACGACAAATATTTTGCGGATGAGAATTAGGACGGCAATAAACGGAAACGACAATCGTTCTAAATAAAAAAACGTTCCATTTCAATTTAGGTATGGAAATCTAATTAAATCCGTTGTATAATAAGGAAAAGAGGTTTGAAATGAGAAAAATACTTATAGCCGAAGACAATATCGAATTATCAGACATAATGCGCAACTTCCTGCAAAAAGCGGGACATACCGTCTATCAGGCGTTCGACGGAAAGGACGCGCTCAACCTTGCGCGTGCGTTGAAACCCGACCTTCTTCTTCTCGACATAATGATGCCCGTAGTGGACGGATACGAAGTGTGCAAAACTCTTCGCGGTGAGATGAATATACCTATCATCGTCGTGTCCGCGAAAGTGGCGGAAGAAGACAAGGTGCGTATGTTCGAACTGGGCGCGGACGACTATATCACCAAGCCGTTTTCAAACAACGAAATGGTTTGCAGAGTGAACGCGCAGTTGAGAAGATATTACGATTTCAATTCAAGGCAGACGACAAACGAGCGTCATTACGGCGCACTCACCGTGATTTCCGACCGCTACGAAGCGAGAGTGAACGATGAAGTTCTTCCGCTCACCGCAAAGGAATTCAAAATTCTCGACTATCTCACCTTAAATTCGGACAGAATTTTCAGCAAACAGCAACTCATCGACGCGGTTTGGGGAATCGACGAATATATCGATGAAAACACGGTTGCGGTGACAATTGCAAGACTCCGCGACAAACTCGGAAAAGTCGGCGTGAAAAACGTCGTGACCGTATGGGGACTCGGCTACAAATGGCAAGCCTAAACGACGATAAAAACTTGAACGAAACTCCGCTCGCAGAAAATACTGCGAGCGTTTTGCCGTCCGATGAGAAAACCGCGGATAATAACGTGATATATCACGAGAGAAAACGCGCCTACACCGTCGGTGTCGTAAGACGACTTGCGGAAGGAAATTACGACGCACCTATCGTTGTGGAAGGTGCGGACAGACAGTTGCTTCGCGAACTCGAAATTTTGCGCAGAGGTTTGCGCGACTACCGCGATAAGACCGAAGAAAAAGAGCGCAGACTCTCTACGGACGTCGCAAGCGTAGCGCACGATATGAAAACTCCGCTTGCAGTCATCGCGGGGTATGCGGAATGTATACAGGCGGGTATGGCAGACAAGGACTATCCCACTTTGATTTACGAGAAAGCGCAGGAAATGAACGAGCAAGTCGTGGGAATCGTCGAAGCAAACCGCAGAGCGAAACAAGAACGCCATTTCGTGAAAGTGGATTGCAGAGAGTTTTTCACGGCGGAATGCGAAAAATACTCCGTCGTCGCCAAAAGAAAAAATATCGAATACACCGTCGGCAAACCTAAAAAAGGATTCGTCTACGGGGACGAAAGCATACTTGCAAGTATAGTGCAGAATATCATCACGAACGCGGTGAAATATACGGACGAAGGCGGGAGTATAAAAATCTCGTTTTCAAAGACCGCAAAGCACTACAAAATCACCGTCAAGGATAACGGAAAGGGTATATCCAAAGAAGATCTGCCGCATATTTTCGACAAGTACTTTATGGTGGACAAGTCGCGCTCTACGTCGAACAGTTCCGGGCTCGGACTCTACACCGCAAAAGAGTACGTGGAAGAACACGGCGGTGAGATAAAAGTCAAGAGTGAAGTCGGAAAGGGGAGTCGTTTCACCGTCTGTCTGCCAATCGAAGACGAAATGCTGAAAGGCACGAAAATCTTTGACAAGATGCCCCGCGTTGAAAAACTTCTTATGCTCACAATTGGCTTTTTCCTGACGAGCGTAATATATAGGATAATACGCGCGTGTGAAACGGAGAGATATTCTGACGCGATAACCGCTTGGATTTCTTTCTTCTTGTGTCCGATAATATGGGTGGCGGATATTGTGGCGGTAGCGTTCACGAACAAACTGTACGGATATTAAAAAATCGACCGAAAAACGATAGAAAAAGCGGTTGAAAACGGGGTGAAAAACCGCGGAAAAAGTCCGAAAATCGCCCTAAAAAACACCGAAAACAAGACCGCAAATTTTGCGGTATAACCACACAAAGTCCGACGATTGTCGGATTTTTTCGTAGCAAAATAAGGGTGAAAACCCCACTATTTTGTGGTTTTATTAGTCCAATTGTAAAATATTTTTTAGTAGGTTTTTTTGATTAAACCGAAAATTTTTCGGTAAAAACTCAAAAATACCGAAAATTTTTTGCAAAATTACTATTTACTTTATGCGTGCGCGATGATACAATATTAAAAAAGGGGGCGACCTTGGATAATCTGGACTTGAAAATTTTAAGGTGTTTGACCAAAAACGCAAGAGTAAGCTTTTCGGAGATTGCCGAAAAAGTAAAACTCTCCACGTCTGCCGTCATAGAAAGAGTGAGAAAACTCGAAGCAAGCGGCACGATCAAGGGCTACACCGCAATTCTCGATCCCCAGAAAATCAATAAGGATGTCTTTGCAATCATGACCGTCGCGATCGAAAACCCAAAATATAACGGCGTTTTCATCGAAACCGTCACCGCAAACCCTCACGTCACCGAATGCCTTTATATCGCAGGTGAATACGACTATTTCCTGAAGGTCGTCACCGACAGCACTAAAACACTTGAAGGCGTGCTCAATTCCATAAAGAGTATTCCCGGCGTGTCCAAAACGAAGACGAATATCGTCTTCTCGTCACCGAAAGTCACGGTGGCGCAACCGTAGCACCCGTTAGGGCAATATAAATAAAAAAACTGGGCAAAACCCAAAATAAAAGGAGAAAAATTATGATAGTTGGTATCCCCAAGGAAATCATGCACGACGAAGCTCGTGTAGCGGCAATCCCCGAAACCGTCAAAAAGATGGTAGCAGACGGCGCAACCGTCCTCGTTGAAAAGAACGCAGGCAAAGGCTCTTTCTACTCTGACGCACAATACGTCGAAGCAGGCGCAACCATCGTCGAAGACTGCGAAGAAATCTTTGCAAAAGCAGACGTCATCCTCAAGGTTAAGGAACCTCTCTTCAACGAACAAAAAGGCAAACACGAAATCGCGATGATGCACAAAGGTCAATATCTCATCACCTTCATCCATCCCGCATCTCCCGTCAACCATCAAATGGTCAAAGATATGGCAGCACAAGGCGTTATCGGTCTTACCCTTGACGGTGTGCCTCGTATTTCCAGAGCACAATCCATGGACGCACTTTCCTCCATGTCCACTTGCGCAGGCTACAAAGGCATCCTCATGGGCGCAAGCGATATCCCCAAGTTCATGCCCCTTATCGGCACCGCAGTCGGCGTAATCAAACCCAGCAACGTTCTCGTTCTCGGCACCGGTGTTGCAGGCCTTAGAGCAGTCGCAACCGCAAAAGGACTCGGCGCACAAGTCTACTCCGCAGATATCCGTCCGTCCGCAAACGAACAAGCAATGTCCCTCGGCGCGAAGATCGTCCCCACCGGCGTTCCCGAAGAAATCGCAGTCAGAAAAGTCGGTATCGTTGAATATGCAAAACGTCTTCCCGAAGAATGGCTCGAAAAGGAAAGAGAAGCACTCGCAGACGCAGTCAAGAATGCAGACATCATCTTCTGCTCCGCACTCCTCCAAGGACAACTCGCACCTACGCTTCTTACCGATGAAATGGTCGCAACCATGAAACCCGGTTCTGCAATCGTCGACATTTCCATCGACCAAGGCGGAAACTGCGCAATCACCACTCCCGGCATCCGCGACATCAAACACGACGTCGTCATCGAAGGTATCAAGAATATTCCCGGACAACTTCCTACCAGCTCCACTTGGATGTTCTCCTACAACATTTACAATCTTCTCCACTTCCTCGCGAAGGACGGCGAAGTCAAACTCGACATGGACGACGAAATCGTCCAAAGCATCCTCGTCACTTTGAACGGCGAAATCGTTCACAAGGGCGCAAGAGAGGCAATGGGTCTCTAAGATAATTCACGTTTCCCGCCCGTTTGGGCGGGAAACCTTATCTCGAAAACATTCTGAAAACGCAAGTTTATCTATCCCAACCGACAAATAAACCTGCGTTTCGGTGTAAATAAGCAAATATTATAAGGAAGAGAAATTATGACAAACATTTTGTTAGCCGCTCAAGCCGCTCAACAGCTTTACGGCCTAGAGAACGTTAATAACGGAACTCTCTATTTTCAACTTATCCTAATCGCCGTTTTCGTGGCGGCAACCCTCATCGGTTACAAACTCATCTCCAACGTGCCGAGCCTTCTTCACACTCCGCTTATGTCGGGTATGAACGCACTCTCCGGCGTCACCGTTCTCGGTGCACTCACCGCAACTGCGTCACTGTTCTTTAGCGGTACGGCAGGCATCGTCATCTCCGCAATTCTCGGCGTTATCGCAGTCGCACTTGCAATGGTCAACGTCGTCGGCGGTTTCATGGTCACCGATAGAATGCTCGCGATGATAGCGAAGAAGAAAGCACCCCATCAAGAATTGATTTATGCGGCGGCTCTCATCGTCGCGGCGGGTATGATCGCAATCATCGGTTGCTTGCCCACCGTCTTCGGTGCAAACGCACAATGGGCGTATCTCGCACTCGCAATCGCACTCTCTTGCGGCGTTCTCGTCGGCATCGCTATGATGGGCAACGTCAAATATTCCAAAATCGGCAACAGAGTCAGCGCAATCTGCATGCTCGTTTCCATCATCCTCGTCATCGTCTACGGCAATCAAGGCAACACCATCGCATCCGTTTGGACTCTTTACGTAGGACTCGCACTCGGCTCCGTGGCAGGCTTCATCCTTGCAAAGAAAGTCAAGATGATCCAAATGCCTCAAATGGTCGCACTTCTCAACGGTCTTGGCGGCGCGGCGTCCGCAATCGTCGGCGCATTCGCAATGGCGGGTATTGGAACCGGTTTCGACGGTTTCTCCACCACCACCGCATCCCTTGCACTCGCAGTCGGTATGATCACCCTTATCGGCTCCCTCGTCGCAGCGGGCAAACTCCACAAGATCCTTCCTCAAAAACCCGTTATCTACAAGGGCCACCAAGCAATGACTATCGGCAGTCTCTTGCTTACGATTGCATGTATCGTTATCTTCGCAGTCGTCGCAACCGACGGTATCACTGCTGCAGGTAGCACCGAAAAGACTATCGTCATCGCGGTCATGATCGCACTCACCACGATATTCTCTTCCTTCTTCGGTTATATCTTCGCAATCCGCGTCGGTGGTGCGGATATGCCTATCACCATTTCGTTGCTCAACTCCTTCAGTGGTGTCGCAGGCGCAATCGCAGGTCTTGCAATCAACGACTTGCTCCTCGTCGCAGTCGGCGGTATCGTCGGTGCGTCCGGTTTGCTCCTCACCCAAATCATGTGCAAGGCAATGAACCGTAAACTCGGCGCAATCCTCGTCGGCGCAACCGCTTCCACCACTCCCGCTCCTGCACCCGCAGCGGCACCCGAAGTCAAAGCGGAAGAACCCGTCAAAGAAGAAAAAGTCGAAGTCAAAAAAGAAATCAACTATGCCGCACTCCTGAAC
The DNA here is from genome assembly GCA_964550635.1 of uncultured Bacteroidaceae bacterium. Lineage (GTDB taxonomy): Bacteria > Bacillota > Clostridia > Christensenellales > CAG-917 > RGIG4097. The sequence goes on along the minus strand of CAZJZV010000006.1, from coordinate 26,686 downwards.
GATGCAAAAGAAGTCATCATCGTCCCCGGTTACGGTATGGCAATCGCACAAGCACAACACCTTGTCAAACAACTCGCAGACAAACTCCGCGACAACGGCGCAACCATCAAATTCGCAATTCACCCCGTTGCAGGCCGTATGCCCGGACATATGAACGTCCTTCTTTGCGAAGCAAACGTCGAATATGAAGATCTCTACGAGATGGAAGATATCAACCCCGAATTCAAGAACGCAGACGCAACTATCGTTGTCGGTGCAAACGACGTTTTGAACCCCGCAGCGAACACCGCAGAAGGCACTCCTATCTACGGTATGCCCGTCCTTGACGTCGCAGATTGCAAGAACATTTATATCTTCAACTACGACCTTAAACCCGGCTATGCAGGCGTTGAAAACCCGCTCTATAGCCGCACCGAAGGCGTGCATCTCTATCTTGGCAACGCACAAGAAACCTTGCAACAATTCATCTCTGATATCGACAAACCCCTTGAAAGCGAAGTCGTAGCAGAAGTTGCAGCAAACGAAGTCGAAGAAGAAATCGTCGAAGGCAATCCCGCCGCACTCCTGAACGATGCGAAAGAAGTCGTCATCGTCCCCGGTTACGGTATGGCAATCGCACAAGCGCAACACCTTGTCAAACAACTTGCAGACAAACTCCGCGCAAACGGCACCGTGATCAAATACGCAATTCACCCCGTTGCAGGACGTATGCCCGGACACATGAACGTTCTTCTTTGCGAAGCGGACGTTGACTACGAAGATCTCTACGAGATGGAAGATATCAACCCCGAATTCAAGAACGCAGACGCAACTATCGTTGTCGGTGCAAACGACGTTTTGAACCCCGCAGCGAACACCGCAGAAGGCACTCCTATCTACGGTATGCCCGTCCTTGACGTCGCAGATTGCAAGAACATTTATATCTTCAACTACGACCTTAAACCCGGCTATGCAGGCGTTGAAAACCCGCTCTATAGCCGTACCGAAGGCGTGCATCTCTATCTCGGTAACGCACAAGAAACCTTGCAACAATTCATTTCCGACATCGACAAACCCGCAGAAGTTAAGGTCGAAAAGAAAGTCGTGAAAGAAGAAGTCAAGGCAGAAAACGTGAACTATGCCGCACTCCTGAACGATGCAAAAGAAGTCGTCATCGTCCCCGGTTACGGTATGGCAATCGCGCAAGCACAACACCTTGTCAAACAACTTGCAGACAAACTCCGCGCAAACGGCACCGTGATCAAATACGCAATTCACCCCGTTGCAGGACGTATGCCCGGACACATGAACGTTCTTCTTTGCGAAGCGGACGTTGACTACGAAGATCTCTACGAGATGGAAGATATCAACCCCGAATTCAAGAACGCAGACGCAACTATCGTTGTCGGTGCAAACGACGTTTTGAACCCCGCAGCGAACACCGCAGAAGGCACTCCTATCTACGGTATGCCCGTCCTTGACGTCGCAGATTGCAAGAACATTTATATCTTCAACTACGACCTTAAACCCGGCTATGCAGGCGTTGAAAACCCGCTCTACACCCGCACCGAAGGTGTGCATCTCTATCTCGGTAACGCACAAGAAACATTGCAACAATTCATCACCGATATTGATGCATAATCAAAACAAATCAAAAAGAAAAGGCACTCTTCGGAGTGCCTTTTTCATATGCTTTTAGTTCGCGATTATTTTGCAAGAAGTTCGTCGAGAGTGCTTTCGATATATTTGTTCTTCTTGACTTTGAGAGAAGAGAGAAGTTCGCCCCTTGCGACGACTGCGACGGGGTCGGACAGAGTGCGGAGATTTTCAAGGGGATTTTCGTTGACGAAAAGCAAGTCCGCGCATTTGCCTTCTTCGATGCTACCCGTTTCCTTGTCTATTCCGAGAATTTTCGCATTGGATAGGGTGGCGGTGTGGAGTGCGAATTTTTCGTCCGTGCCGACGAACTTCACGAGATACGCAAGTTCTCTCCACATGTTGTACTGCGTGGAGAAAGGACAACTGCTATCCGTGCCGATACCAAAGGGAAGTCCTTCCGCAATCGCTTGTTTTGCGCCGTCCACCATGTTTTGCATGACGACCTTCGCAACGCTCTCTGCAACGGGATTGAGTTTCGTGATTTCGTGGGAGAGAGTGGCAAGGGGGATTGCAGGGGAGAGAGTAAGCACGTATGCGGTGCCGTTTTTGCGATATTCTTCGATGACTTCGGGATCTACGGGTGCGCCGTGTTCTACGGTGTCCACGCCGACTGACAGGTCGAGAGCGACGCCGTCGGGGCTTTCGGTGTGAGAAGCAACGATTTTGCCGAGTTTGTGCGCTTCGTCCACGACCGCAAAGAGTTGTTCTTTCGTCATTTTGAGTTCGGCGGGTTCGCCTGCGTTTTTAGCGTCCATAACACCGCCTGTGGAACAGGTTTTGATGAAGTCCACGTCGTGTTCGACGTTCTGTCTGACGAGCGCGCGAAGTTCGTCTACGTCGTTTGACGAGACCGCAAATGTGCCGTAGCCGTGTCCGCCGATAGCGGTGATTGCGGGACCACTGACGAAAAGACGAGGTCCGACCATTTTGCCCGAATTGATTTTGTTGCGGATTCTGATGTCCGAGTAGGCGAAATCACCCACCGCACGTACGGTCGTAGTGCCTGATTTCACCGCAGTTTTTGCGGCGGACGCTACGAGCATATCCACGACTTTGTTGCCAAGGGGAGTATGCACGAATGCGACGACTTTCTTTTGAAGTCCGCCACCGCCGAGAATTTTCGACGGTTGTCCGGTTCCGAACAGGTGGGCGTGCAAGTTGATGAGTCCCGGCACGAGATATTTGCCCGACATATCAATCGTCTTATAGGACGAATCGTAGTCCGTTGATTTAGTGATTTTTTCGATTTTGTCCGCCGATACCAAGACGGTCATATCTTTTTGCAAGACCATATCCGCCGTACCGTCCAACACGTTGACGTGAGTGAAAGCGTATTTCATAATGTAACTCCGTATTTATATACAAGATTTTATTGAATAATTATATCACCAAAATCCCAAAAATCAACTGTTTACAACAACAAACACGGCGCGCACAATGTAAAAAAATACAAAATTTCTTGACAACAGGCGTATTAGTGTTAAAATAAAAATAATTTTTCAGGCGACTTAAAACTCCGTCGTTTGAGAAAGGAAAGGATACTATTATGGCAGTGAACAGTTCAGTCTTGCTCGCAGAAATGGACGTCAATAGCCCCGTGCTTTTCGTGGTTGTTGCGCTCATAATTCTGTTCGTGCTTGCGCAGTCCGTGTTCTTCCTTGTGCGCGCTTGGAAGAGAGGCGTATCGCTCGGAATGGAGAAATCCGTATTAAAACGCACGGTTTTGCGCGCGGCGACTTTTGCAATCGCGCCCGCACTTTCGATATTCATCGGTGTGGTTGCGCTCTCCAAAAAACTCGGCTTGCCTTTGCCTTGGTTGCGTTTGAGCATCATAGGCAGTTTGACCTATGAAATGGCTACGGCGGAAAGTGCCGCGTCGAGTCTTGGCAATTCCTTGAACGGTGGTACGCCTTTCACGGCGGAAGAGTACGTGGCGGTCGCAGCGGTTATGACGATCGGCGCAGTGCTTATGCTCATTCTCGTGCCTATCTTCGCAAAGAAGATCGACGGCGGCATGCTCAAGTTCCGCGCGAAAGACAACAAGTGGGGAGACATTCTCACTACGTCCCTTTTCGTCGGACTCATCAGCGTGTTTTTGGGTTCGGTATTCCGCGAAGTTACGACGGGTTTGGTCGGTTGGACTCCCGTGTTTGTGATGCTTATCGCGGCGGCGTTGACGTTGATATTCGGCGTGCTTATCAAGGTCACGAAATGGCGTTGGCTCAGCGACTTCGCACTCCCTGTGAGTATGATCGTCGCAATGGCGCTTGCTATCCCCATTAGCAACGCAATCGTGGGTTAAGGAGGACAAAAACGATGACTAAACTATCATTTAAGGATAAAACCTACGAAGAACAAAATCACATTTACGGCAGAATTTGGGGCGCTCTTGCGGCGATAATCTTGTCCTGCTATCCCCTTGTCGTAGCAATAGTTTACGATGCGTGGCCCGGCATCCAACCCATACTCGCTTGTGCGGGGACGATAGCGATTTTCTGGCTCGCAGGCGTTGTTGAAATGTTCACCTACATTCCCATGCTCGGCGCGGTTTCGGGCGGTTATCTCGGCTTCGTCACCGGCAACCTGTCCAACCTCAAAGTCCCTTGCGCACTCAACTGTATGGACGGCGCAAACGTCAAGAGCGGTACTCCCGAAGGAGAAGTCGTGGCAATCATCTCGACCGCCGTTTCGTCAATCGTGACCGTTCTCATCATTGCAATCGGCGTGTGCTTGATGATACCTTTCTCCGAAGAACTTTCATCACCTGTGCTTAGCCCTGCGTTCGACAACGTGCTTCCCGCACTCTTTGGTTCTCTCGGCGTTGCTTTCATCGCAAAGAATTGGAAAATCGCACTTCCGCCTATTGTGCTTATGATAGTGTTGTTCATAGCGATTACGCCTTTCTTCGACATCTACGGATATGCATCCGTGCTTATCCCCATCAGTGCGTTGTTCACCGTCCTGATCGCAAGAGTGATGTACAACAAAGGCATGCTCGGTGAAAAGGGCGCACCCGCCGTCGCCGCAGACGTCGCCACGGACGACAACGCAGAAACCGTCGCAAACGACGAAGTCGCAGTCGAAACCACCGAAGAAAACGTTGCCGATTTAGTCGAAAACGTTGACGAAGAGATCGTTTCATCGTCTGACGAAATCAACGAATAACAGTCAAATAGGGAGCGGACGAAGCCGTCCGCTCCCGAAGTTTTTTCTTCGTGAACAAAAATTGTTCCGAAATAGTTGACAAATTCCGTAGATGAGATTATTATAAACAAGCATTCGGAAATTGTTTCGACAATCACGAAGAACGCAATGCCTGTTTAGCTCAGTCGGTAGAGCATGCGGCTGTTAACCGCAGTGTCGGGGGTCCGAGTCCCTCAACAGGCGCCAAACGAACACCATTCTTGGTGTTCGTTTTTTTTCGCCTGTTGAGAGATTCGGACCCCCTTTGCGTGCTAGCGCACGCAGGCACTACGTGCCGACACTGCGGAACCGCAGTGGACGCTCCGCTCCCGAGAGCAAGCTCTCTCGCTCCGCTACTACACGGGGGTCCGTCACAGAAAGCAGGCGCCAAACGAACACCAACATTGGTGTTCGTTTTTTTATTGCCTGTTGAGAGATTCGGACCCCCTTTGCGTGCTAGCGCACGCAGGCACTACGTG
>CAZJZV010000006.1:0-21286 GCA_964550635.1 uncultured Bacteroidaceae bacterium | reverse complement strand
AGGCGCCAAACGAACACCAACATTGGTGTTCGTTTTTTTATTGCCTGTTGAGAGACTCGCCCCCTTTGCGTGCTAACGCACGCAGGCACTATGTGCCGACACTGCAGACATCGCTTTCACAGAAAACGACGATGGTGCCGTCCCCGGAGATTCCCGCGCTACGCTCGGAATGACAGATATTAGTAGAGCTTTTGTCGGGACACGGCGGAATTTTTCAGTCTATTAAACGTTTGCAAAAATTTTACATAAATTTTACATTCGTTGGCGGGAAGTTATGGTATTATTGGAGTGGAGGCAGATATGATTTATCTTGTTGAAGACGATAGCGGTATTAGAAATATGATGATTTATACTCTGAAAGCGTCCGGTTTCGGCGCGGAAGGGTTCAATTCGGCGGAAGAGTTATATTCTGCGCTTGAAAAGGAAATCCCCGAACTCATTATGCTTGACATTATGCTCCCCGGTGAAGACGGTTTGAGCATACTCGCAAGGTTGAAAAAGTCGAGCGTAACGAGCGAAATCCCTATCATTATGACGACTGCGAAAGGTACGGAGTACGACAAAGTCGTGGGGCTCGACGCGGGCGCGGACGATTATCTTGCAAAACCTTTCGGCATGATGGAAATGGTGTCGAGAGTGAAAGCGATACTTCGTCGCGGTGGAAAGAAAGCGGGAGAAAAGGACGTGCTTACTCTTGGCGAACTCGTCATCAATCACACCGAAAGGAGAGTGTTCGTGAAAGGGGAAGAAGTCATGCTCACTCTCAAGGAATATGAAATGTTGCGGTATTTTGCCAAAAACAGCGGAGTCGTGCTGACAAGAGACGGGCTTATCGCGGCGGTCTGGGGGGACGACTTTTTCGGTGAGACGAGAACGGTCGACGTGCACGTTGCAAGTCTGCGTACAAAACTCGGTGAATTTGGAAATTGCATAAAGACAATCAGGGGCGTCGGATATAGATTCGAGGTGTAAAAATGACGAAGAAGATATTCTTTTCGATAATAGCGGTTGTGATTGCGGTGATGCTCGTATCCTTGGGCATCGCATTTGGCGTGGGGTACGACTACTTCATCAAAAACCAAAAGGCGCAACTGGATAATCAAGTGGATTTTGTGGCGGCGGGCGTTGCGCTCGGCGGAATCGGATACCTTGAAAGTTTGAACGAAAAGGATAATCGCATAACGGTGATCGAAGGGGACGGCACAGTCCTATACGACAATTTCTCGGACGTTTCGAGCATGGAAAACCACCTTGAAAGAGAAGAAGTGCAAGAAGCGATAAAGACGGGGACGGGGCATTCGTCGCGCTATTCGTCCACGCTCGTTGAGAGAAGAATGTACTCGGCAAAACTCCTTGACGACGGAAAAATTCTGCGCATATCCTGCACCGAATATTCCGCGCTCATACTCTCTCTCAGACTGCTTTATCCCATATTCGTTACGTTTGCGGTTGCAATAATTTTGTCGATAGTGATAGCGTACGTGCTTTCTCGCAAAATCGCGAAACCTATCAACGACCTCGACCTTGACAACCCCGACGACGAAGTACGATACGGCAATTTGCAACCCTTTTTCGACAAGATTAAGGCGCAGAAAGAGCAGATCAAAAAGCAAGAAAAACTGCTCAAAAAGAAACAGGAAGAATTTGAACAGACCACTTCGAATATGAACGAAGGTATCGTGATTGCGTCAAGGGACGGCACGATTTTGTCAATCAATCCGTCCGCAATGGCAATACTCGGCGCGGATAGCACTTGCGTAGGCGGGAAAATCGGTGAAATCGGGGACGGTTTCGACCTGAAATCATTCGTGGATAAAGCGGACGAGCATACGACTTCGGTCGTCGAAAAGGGGAACGAAGTCTATCAAGTCAACGTAACTCCCATTCGCAAGCAGTCGTCCACGGGCGGATATGCGATTTTGATACTCAACGTCACGGACAAATACCGCGCGGAGAAGATGAGAAAGGAGTTTTCCGCAAACGTATCTCACGAACTGAAAACGCCCTTGCATTCCATATCCGGTTGTGCGGAACTCATCGCAAACGGCGTGGTGCAAGAAGGGGACGTCAAGCAGTTTTCGGAGCAGATTTATCAAGAGGCGCAACGGCTCATCACCCTTGTGCAAGATATAATCGAATTGTCTGCGCTCGATGAAGGCACGAAGGATATTGACAAAGTGGCGGTTGACTTGAAAGCGGTCGCGGAAGAGGCAATAGACGGCGTGAAACAGTTTGCGCGCGAAAACGACGTGTTAGTCGAAGCAAATTTGGAGTCCGTCGCTATGCTCGGCATAAAGCAACAACTTTACGCTATCGTATTCAATCTCGTCGAAAATGCGGTCAAGTATAACGAAAAGGGCGGAAAGGTCGAAGTTTCGGTGAAAAAGGACGGCTCGACTGTGGTTTTGACGGTCAAGGATAACGGTATAGGTATCGGCGACGACGACAAAGAGCGTGTGTTCGAAAGGTTTTTCAGAGTGGATAAGAGCAGGTCGAAAGAGGTCGGCGGTACGGGACTCGGACTGTCTATCGTCAAGCACGCGGCGGAAATTCACGATGCGAAAATCACCCTTGACAGCACTCTCGGAAATGGAACTACCGTCACAGTAAAATTCCCCGTTTGACGACGGAGATTTTTGCATTCACGAAAACTTTACAAAAACTTTACAATTCCAAAACATTTGGATTACATTCTTTTGCTATACTAACTCCATAATACTTTATTATGGAGAAAAATATGGTTGTTACCGTCGTTACGGCAGTGTTGACTCTTCTTGCGGGCATAGGACTATTCCTTGTCGCTTGCAACATGATGAGCGCAAACCTTGAATCTATCAGCAGTGACAAACTGCGTTTACTCTTCTCAAAAATCTCGAAAAGCAAACTTATCGGCGTGGGTATAGGCACGGCAACGACTGCGGTCATACAAAGTTCGGGTGCGACTACGGTCATGGTCATCGGCTTCGTGAACGCGGGCATTATGAACCTGACTCAAGCGGCAAGTATCATCTACGGCGCAAACATTGGCACGACGGTCACGGGACAAATCGTGGCACTCGGTATGTTCGGCGGCGGTGGCATCTCGACGACGGTCATATTCGCAACGTTCGCGGGTATCGGCGCATTCATCACTATGTTCGCGAAAAAGGACTCCGTGAAGAAAATCGGCGGTATCTTGGCGGGCTTCGGAATGTTGTTCATAGGCTTGTCAATGATGAGCGGATCAATGGAGAGTTTTGCAAATCTTCCCGCAGTCACGAACTTCTTGGCACTCATCAAAAATCCTATCCTTCTCGTCGTCATCGGCGCGGTGCTTACCGCAATCATTCAAAGTTCATCGGTTATGACTTCGGTCGCAATCGCAATGGTCGTGTCCGGGCTTATCACTCTTGAACAGGGTATCTATCTCACTATGGGCTCGAATATCGGCACGTGCGTGGTCGCGATTATCGCGTCCGTCACGGGTGAACGCAACGCAAAACGCGCCGCTCTCATTCACCTTCTTTTCAACGTTTTCGGCGTGATTATATTCATGATCATTGGCATGGCAATCAGAGAGGGTAGTTCGGGCGAAATCACTTTCGGCACTCTCTTTGAGAAGATGTTCCCGTCCGCACCGCAAACGCAACTTGCAATGTTCCACACGATATTCAACTGCCTAACCGTCGTCATCATTTTGCCGTTGACGAAGCATCTCGTCAAACTCGTCACGAAGATTATCCCCGACAAGAAAACGGACGGTGAACAAGTGCCTACGGGTCCGAAATTCCGCTATATCGAAGAACATTTGCTCTCAACTCCCGCAATTGCGGTGCAACAGGTAAAAAACGAAATCGTCGCAATGGCGGAAGTCGCAATCGAAAACTTCGACACGTCCTGCGATATGATTTGCACTCTCGACACGGACAAACTCGACGCTTTTGCGGAGAATGAAAAGCAACTCAACTTCTTGAATAAGGAACTCGTCAAATTCATCGTGCAACTCTCGAAATGCGATTTGAGCGATACGGATGCGAAGTATCTCGCAACCGCCTATCACGCAATAACCGACCTTGAAAGAATAGGGGACTATGCGGAAAATATCACCGAATACGCAGTCGCACTCAAAGAATGCTCGCAGAAATTCTCCGAAGAGGCGGAAAACGAAATCCGCCGTATGCAGACCGCAATCGACAACTTGTACGAAAAGGCGATGATTGCCTACGTAGACGTGGACGTGAAAGCGTATTCTATCGCATCCGAAATCGAAGACGGCATAGACGACCTGTCGAAAGAAATGGCGGAAAGCCATATATCGAGAATGAATGCAGGGGTATGCACCGCAGAAGTCGGAGCGCAATATCTATCTTTCACCACAGGTGCGGAAAGGGTAGCCGACCACTTCGTAAACATAGCAAAATCCGTCAAACAAATAGTCAAAACTGCATAAGCGGAAAACTTGCAAATAAACGGAAAGGGAGTTGATTTCAACTCCCTTTTCAAATAAATCGCCACCCGTTTCTGGCGATTATTTTCCCGAAGGATAGACTCGCTTTGACTGGGGTGGCAAACTTTTTACGATAATTCGTCAAGGACGTTTTTATCGTTTACAATTATACTATACGATAGGTTTTTTCAAAAATCAACCAAAGATAAACAACAAATATTGATTTTTGTTTCGTTAAAATACAGTACAGCGATTTAGTGCGCTAAAGTCCTACATCAAAATGCTCTTGACCGCTTTGATACAAACGACGCGCATTTTCGAGTAGTCAAGGTAGGGGTGGCGGTCGAAAACACATTCGTGGGAGTAGGATTGTACGGTTTCGATTGCAAGGTGCACTCTTTCGTAGAGTCCGTCGTTTTCGTAGCCGAGCGCGCGGAGTTTTTCCACGAATTTATCCGTCATGAGCCGTTCGAGTTTCATAAACTTCTCCGCAACCAAAGAGTCCGTGGACGTGAGTGAATACAACGCTTGATGTATCGCCGCGTACTTCTCGTGTGTGGCGGTCACTCCGTCCAAGACGATAGGAATTATCTCGTCGAAATCAAGGGGGTAGTGCATCATATCCAGAAGGTCCATGACGGGTTTCATAACGTTGTCGATATAAAGGTCGAGCACGTCGAGAAGGATGTCTCTCTTGTCTTTGAAGTAGCCGTAAACGATACCCGTGGAAACTCCTGCGCGTTTTGCGATTTCCGCAGTGTTCACGTTGTAGTAGCCGACTTCGGAAAACAATTCAAATCCCGCTTGGATGATTTTGTTTTTCTTGTCGATGGACCGCTGTTGTCTGGGAGTGCGTACGGTATCAGCCATAATTCCTCTTATTGATAATCATATTCTAATAATATTATATATCTTTTATAAAAAAAAGCAAATGAATTTTCAAAAATGTGAAAAAAGTTTCATATTTCGCTTGACATACCCACTCTTGACGAATATAATAAACTCGAAAATATGAAAAAGTATTCACATTTTGGAGGAGAGATATGCCGTTGGTATTCGCACCTATCGGAAAAGATTTGAGGGTTGTAAAAATCCTTACTGACGAAAAAACCAAGAAACACCTTGAAAGTCTTGGTATCACCATCGATTCGATGATGAAAATTATTTCTCAAAGCGGGGGTAGCACTATCTGCTTGATAAAGGACGGCAGACTCGCTTTGGACAAAGATCTGGCAATGAAAATTTTTGTAGCATAAAAGGAGAAACTTTATGGAGAAACAATTAGACCAATTCGTCGTTGGCGAAAAAGGAATAATCAAATCCGTCGGCGGTGACGGCAAAATCCGTCGTCGTCTGTTCGATATGGGCGTAACCCCCGGCGCTGACGTATATCTTCGCAAACGCGCTCCCTTGGGAGACCCTATCGAAGTCACTATCAGAGGGTATGAACTCACCCTCAGAAAAACCGAAGCGGCGCTCGTAACCATGGAGGTGAAAAAATGAAACGTTTTGCTCTCGCAGGCAATCCTAACTGCGGAAAAACCACCTTGTTCAACAGTTTGACCGGCTCGACCGCCCACGTTGGCAACTGGCCCGGCGTAACCGTAGACAAGAAAGAAGGCACTTACAAAAAGTGCGAAGAACCCATTTCAATCGTTGACCTTCCGGGTATTTATTCTCTCTCTCCCTACACCCCCGAAGAAGTCATTTCTCGTAACTACATACTCGACGAGAAACCCGACTGCGTCATCAATATCGTTGACGCGACTAACCTCGAAAGAAACCTCTATCTCACCACGCAAATCATGGAAATCGACGTGCCTATGGTCATTGCCCTCAACATGATTGACGTCGTTGAGAAGAACGGGGACAAAATCGACGTCAAAAAACTCGAAGAAAAAATCGGTTTGCCCGTCGTTTCTATCTCCGCACTCAGAGAAAAGGGACTCGACGAACTCATGCAAAGAGCCTACGCGGCGTGCAAAACTCCCCGCCAAGGCAAGAGTGTTCTCGAAGGCACCGCGCTCATGCACCTTGTCAACGACTGCAAGATAGCACTCGACGGTCAAGGCGTCAGCAATGCTCTCTTCCACGCAATCAAACTCGCCGAACTCGACGAACTCGAAGTCAAGGATCATCCGTCTTCCGCAACTATGGTTGAAGAATTCAAGAAGACGTTTGAAGACGACACTTTCGGCGGTGACTTCGAAGCAATTATCGCGGATAGCAGATATAAATATATCTCCAAAAACTATTCGTCCGTCTTGACCAGACACGAAAAACATCAAGCGGAAACCATTTCCAAATCGGATAAGGTGGACAAAGTCCTGACTCACAAGGTGTGGGGTATTCCTATCTTCCTAGTGATATTGTTCTTGGTATTCCACTTGACCTTCTCCGAAGACTTGCTCTTCTTGGGCGCGGGCGGAGTGTTCGATAAAGACGTCGTCGCTTACCTTGACCAAAATGCAAGCGTCGTCGCGGATTTCGATGCAAATCCCTATGACGAAAACACCACCTACTACACCGAAGACGGCTTCAAAGCGGATTTGACCTTCGCAGAAGACGGCAGTCTCGAAGCGGTCGAAGCAAAAGCGTACATTTACGACGCAGGACACAATATTCTCTACGTCGAAGATATGACGGTGGACGAAAACGCAACCTACTACGCCGACGAAAACGGTAAATGGGAAGTGACTATTGAGTACGGAGAAGTGGCGTTCGTCAGCAGTATCGACGAATATTGCTCCGAAATCACCGTGAATACGTTCTTCGGCTATGAAGAAGGCGTGTATTCCCCCGGCGTAATTCTCACAAACCTGCTCGCCACTCTCACCGACCTTATCAATACGTCAATCGGCGAAGGTCTCGTTCAAGCGGGCGCATCCGACTGGGTAGTGGGCTTCGTGTGCGACGGTGTGTTCGGCGGATTGTTCGCAGTCATCGGCTTCCTGCCTCAAATTCTCGTGCTCTTCCTGTTCTTCTCAATCCTTGAAGACAGCGGATATATGGCGCGTGTAGCGTTCATTCTCGACAGAATCTTCCGCAAATTCGGTTTGTCCGGCAGATCCTTTATGCCGATGATCATGGGCTTCGGTTGCTCCATCCCCGCAATGATCAACACCCGTACTCTCGCGGACGAAAACGAAAGAGTAGCAACCGTTCGAGTGATTCCGTTCTTCAGTTGCGGTGCAAAACTTCCTATCTTGACCGCAATCGCAGGCGCAATCCTTGTCCAAACCGGATTTAGCAACGCAGATGTCATCACCTATTCCATGTACGTACTCGGCGTCGTCGTCGCAATCTGCGCGGTGCTTCTCATGAGAAATACCACGATGAAAGGGGACGTTCCTCCCTTCATTATGGAACTTCCCGCCTACCACCTGCCTCAATTCAAGAACTTGATGGCGCACTTGTGGGATAAGACGAAACACTTCATCAAGAAAGCATTCACGATCATCCTTGCTTCCACCATAGTGATTTGGTTCTTCAGCCACTTCAACTGGAACTGGAACTTCCTCCCCGACGAGAGAATGGCAGAAAGTATCCTTGCGGGTATCGGCGGAATCATCACACCGCTCTTCACGCCCCTTGGATTCGGTTCGCAACTCACCGGATATAGCTGGTTGTTCGTCGTCGCGGCGCTCACCGGACTCATCGCAAAAGAAAACGTCATCGCAACTTTCGGCACTCTCGGTGCGGTTGCGGCAAGCAGTATGATAGACATCGACGCGGACGGCGGTATTGCGGCTGTTACGGCAATGGTCCAAAACACCGGAATCACCGTGCCTGCACTCATCTCCTTCATCGCATTCAATATGCTCACGATTCCGTGCTTCGCGGCAGTCGCGACCGCCAAAGCGGAACTCCCCAACAAGAAGAGTTTCAATATGACTCTCTTGTTCTGGGTGGGAACTTCCTACGTCGTGTCCATGATGATCTATCTCATCGGCGAATTCATCTGGCCGCTCGCAATCTTCGTGCCTATCTGGGCAGCGGTTATCACCCTCATCGTTCTCACGAACAAGGGCAAAATCGACTGGACCAACGTCAAAAACTTCTTCTCCAAATTGAAGAAAGCAAAGGAGTAATATGGGACCTATTGAAATCACAATTACGGTTATTGCCTGCGTATTCGTCGTCGGCGTGGTTATCGCGTCGATAGTGCGAAAGAAAAAAGGCAAAAGCACTTGTTGCTCGGACTGCTCGTCCTGTCCCTACTGCTCGGGATGCGGATCGAAAGAAAACGTCCAAGAGAAAAAGTGAAACACAACAAAAATCGCTCCCGATCGGGGAGCGATTTTTTGTTGCAATGAAAGTTATTTCAGATAGTCGTCGATGATGATGTCCGCAAATTCGCGTATCTCTGCCGCGGTGTGACGGTCGGGATTGTCAACGTACCACAAGCATAGGTCGACAAGCGCGCCCGTGAAACATATGGATACCACCGTGAGCGGTACTCGTAGGGGACAGGACGAGCGGAATTTGCCGAGTTGGTATTTCACCGATTGAGTGAAAGAATCCTTTATCGTCGAGATGACTTTTTCGTTGCGGTTGAATTTGAGAATGTTCGCAACGTGGTTTTCGTTGTCTTGCACAAACTCAAACGCCATATACGCTAGGTTGCGGAGAGTTTCCTTGGGGGAGTCCATTTCCATATCCTTGCTGAAACGGGAATATATCTCGTCCTTGAGTTCCTCGAGAGCGAAGGTGAGCAGGTGATATTTGTCTTCGAAATGGGCGTAGAAAGTGGCGCGGTTGACCATCGCTCGAGAACAAAGGTCGATGACGCTTATCTTTTCAAGAGATTCCTCCTCCATCATATCGAGAAGGGTATTGCTCAAAAGTTTTCTCGTGCGCACTATGCGCAAATCTTCTTTATATTCCATAACTCCTCCGTTATCATACCTATGTTAGCACAAAAAACTACTTTTGTCAATATAACAAACACATGTAACGATAATCGACATAAAATTCTCAAAAAAGGGGAGTTTCTATTCATTAAACGCACTATCGCGCGCAATTTACTCTTGAAATGGCGGAAAGGTTATGATATAATTATTGCACTAATAAACTATATGCACGCACTACGCGTGTGTGCGATTGGAGATTATTATGCTTATTTCAAAGGAAAAACGTCAAGAAGCGGTTGACTATTCTATGAAAACCATCCGCAAAATCTGCGACGAAATCGGACCCAGAGAATCAGGTATGCCCAACGAAAGAAAGGCACAGGAATTCATGAAGAAAGAAATGCTCGACAACGGTTGGGCGGATAGCGCGGAAATTGAAGATTTCACCATATCCCGTCACGCACTCGTCGGCTTCACTAAAATCATCGGCGTGCTTCTCATCGTCGGTGCGCTCGTGCAACTTCTTCGCCTTATTCCCGATAACCCCACCGCAGTGCTTGCGGCGAATATCGTGACCATCGTCATGGCGGCAATCTCTCTCGTCATCACCGTCGGAGAATTTTTGTTCTATATTCCGCTCATCGACAGATTCCTTCCTCGCTCGCAGTCCTGCAATGTCTATGCAAAATACGAGCCTACCGGAGAAGTCAAACGTCGTATCGTCATCAACGGTCACGCGGACTCCGCTTATGAGTGGACTCTCATGAAGATACGCCAAGAAGTTATGGTCGGCGTGCTTGTCGTTGACTTGCTCTGCTTGTTTGCAACTCTCGGCATATTCATTTATAGCCTTGTCGTCGGCGACAGCGCACTTTGGCCCATGATTTTCGCACTCTGCACCATAGTGCCTTTCATCGGATTGTTCTACGTTTGCTCGTTCAAACATTTGTCCCCCGGCGCAAACGACAACCTTACCGGTTGCTTTGCCGCAATCAGCGTGCTTAAGTGCCTCAAAGAAAGCGGAATCCGCTTTGAAAATACCGAAGTTTGTGCACTCTTGACGGGTGCGGAAGAAGCAGGTCTTCGCGGCGCTACCGCTTGGGCAAAGAAACACGAGAAAGAATGGAACGACGTCGAAACCTACGTCATCGCATTCGACACTCTCACCGACTACGACTACTTCACCATCTATCAAAGAGATATGACCAGTCTTATCTCCAACTCCAAAGAAGTTTGCGCACTTCTCGACGAGGCTTGCGCAGACCCCGAAGTCAATCATCCGCTCCCTCACGGCGGCGTGCCTTTCGGTGCGTCCGACGCGGCGGCACTCAGTAGATGTGGAGTCAAGGCGGCGTGCGTTGCAGGTCAAAATCCTAAATACGCTCCCTACTATCACAACAGACGCGACGTCCCCGATGCGTTGAAACCCGATAGTTTCGCTCTCGGTCTCGATATCGCTCTTGCCGCTACCGAAGCGTTCGATAGAAAAGGTAAATAATTTTTTAGAGGCTTAACATGAAAAAAACATTTGGCAAAATTATCGCTCTCGTTGCCGTGTTGGCGATAGTCGCGTGCTTCACATTCGCACTCGTCGCTTGCAATGACAAGGGTGACGGCTTTATCACGAAAGAACTCTCCGCAAAAGAAGCGGAACAACTTCTTTTCGATAGCGCAAACGGTGCGTTCAGAATTACGGGCGCGGCAAGCGACGTCAAAGTCGTGTTCTCCGAGAAGAATAACGGCGTGGTCGTCAGAGCGGGCGAAGCGGCGGAATACTACGTTGAATACGGCACTCTCTATCAAAACAATGAAGAAAAAACCGGCGACGTCACCACCACGTATAGCAATATCACGACGAAAAACGGCGATGCGACGTCCAACGTTACTTATTATCTTGCGTACGAATACGACGAAGAAAGCGTTTGCTACTATGGCCCTTACTATCTTTTGAGAGAGGACGGAGTCGTCGAATATGAAGGCTATGATTATAACGTTTACGGCGATCCTATCTACAACGAATGCCGTGCGAATAGCGGACTTAACGACGCAAATACGAGAATCGAGAACATTAAGGACGCAGTCAAAAACGACGACGACGGCACTATCGCTTATGCCGCAACCGAGTATTACAACGGCGAAACCTACTCTCACACCATCGTTACCGTGACTTATTCCTACACCGACGCAAGCGGAAAGGTGAATGGCACCGCAACGATCAAAGTCGTGAAATCCGACTACGTGAAGGGTGGCGACGAGAAGAACGGCAACGTCATCTCATCCGTCAGTTTCGATGAAGGCGCATATTCTTACTCCGCGACTTACACGTTCAATATCGGTGAAATCGAAGTCCCCATGACCGCAGAAGATTGGGTGGCTGAATATCAACTTGCATAATAAAATCGGTTCAATAAAAAACGCGCTACCGTTTTGGTAGCGCGTTTTTCATATAGCGTTTAAGTGTTTTAGAAAATACTTATCGTTCCAAGCACGTTCAGGACGAGAAGGGTGATATAGGTTGCATACCCCGCAAGGAGCAGACCGCCTTGCCAACGGTGGAATTTTCCGCTGATAATAGCGGGGACGAGAGCGACGCCTGCGACTGCAAGACAGAAAGGAAGGTCGAGCACGAGAGTTTGGCTTGCCACGGGGAGCGCACCGCCCGATATAAACGAGCAAAGGGGAAGGATAAGAGTTATATCGATAACGTTTGCGCCGATGATATTGCCGACGGACATTTCGGTTGCTTTCTTTTTGATCGAGATGATAGCGGTGGTGAGTTCGGGAAGGGAAGTGCCGACCGCGATAATTGTGACGCCGATTATATCGTCGGGCACGCCGAGCAGACTTGCGAGTTTTTCGCCGTAGGTTGAAAGGAGCATTGCACCGCCTGCGATACCCGCCGCACCGAGCACGAACAAAATCACGTGCTTTACGATTTCTTTTTTATCGGTTTTGTTTTTGGTTTTGAGTTTTGTGATGGTGCCGTCCGCATTGACTGCAAAGCCTTCGTCGCGAGAAACCATATGATAGTCGTCAACGACTATGGTATCTGCAAGGGTAGGGGGTACGGACGCTTGTTTTTTTGCGGTGTAGACGTTTTCGACGATGAAGAGCAGGAAGACCGCAAGCACGACGAACGCCAGTCCGAATCCGAGAGTACCGCTCGAACTCGTCGCCCACAACACCGAGATAGCGATGAGCAAAATGGAAGTTTTGGGGAAGAATTCTTTTCTTGAAATGGCGGCGGGCATAAAGAGCAGTGAAATCGCCATAATCAGTGCGATATTTGCATTGACCGAGCCGACCGCGTTGCCGATTGCGAGCCCCGTACTTCCGTTTGCGGCGGAGATGCAGGAAGTCAAAACTTCGGGGAGAGTCGTCCCGATTGAGACGATTGTTGCGCCTATGATGAAGGACGGCACCCCGGATACTTTTGCGATCCAACTTGCCGCGTCCACGAACCAATCTCCGCCCTTGATGATAAGGACGAGACCGACTGCCAGTAGCAAAATACAAATGAAGTATTCCATACGCATTACCTTTTTGAAAAAAGTATTGCATACTTTATCACTTGTGAGCGCGTTTGTCAAGCGCAATGGAAAACGGCTTATGCATTTAACGTTGACTAAATTCGCAGTTCATTGTATAATAATACCATCCACAAGGGAGAACGTTATGGCAGAAAACAACTTTAACAATCAAGAAGTAGCAACTGAAGACCAGATTTCGGCGGTTGAAGACGTCGAAAACGCAGTCGTAGAAGAAAGCGCGGAAGCGGCGGAAGCCCCCAAAAAACGCAAATTCGAATTCAAATTCAAAAATCCCCAAACGCAAGAAAAGTGGGAAAAAGTGCTTGCATGGCTCGACGCACACGAAACCATTATGCAAGCAATCAAATTCACGCTCATCAGTCTCGTAGCGTTTTTGTCTGAATTTGCGATCATGTACATTTTGCAATACAGCTTGTACGAAGTCTGCGGAAAAGAAGATTTCAGTTTCTGGATTTTCACCTACGGCGGCGGAAAAGCACACGGCTTCGGTCTTGCAGGATTTATCGCAATGCTCGGCTCGAAACTCGTCGCAGAAATCATTTCCTTCACTCAAAACTGGAAGAAGAATTTCAAAGCAAACAGCAACAGAGCATTCGCAGTCACGGTGTACGTCATCACCGTCGTCGCAATCATCATCTTCACTCAATGGTTGTCGGGTGCGCTCGCAAGCGTCATCGAAAGCGAAGCGGGACTCACAATTTGCAAGATGCTCGGTTCTATCGTCAGTTTCGTGGTTATCTTCCTCATGGACAAATTCGTCATCATGCGTCGCAAACCCGAAAAGAAAGAAGAAACGACTGCATGCAATTGTGACGGAACGTGCGATTGTTGCTCTTGCGGAGTGAACGCAGATAAACAAGCAGACGAAGAAATCGCAGAAGTTGCAAGCGACGTCGAAGAACCCGCGGAAATCCCCGAAGACTAAAAAATTACAAATAAAAAATTAACCCGACAATTTAGTCGGGTTATTTTTTAATATATCCGTTCTGCAAAATTTACAACGGTTTTTCCCTTTGATTTTGCGTATTCAATCATCTTAAACGAGTTGCTTGCTATATGATTATTAACATACGCGACAACAATGTCGGCATTGTCAATCATATATTTATTTCTAAAATTTATGGCGTACTTTTTTGGAACGCGTTCTATTTCCGGATAGATTATTTCGTCAAAATGATGATAAAGGGTTTTTGATTTAAGATAGATTTCGTCTTGATACGGCGTAACAAAAATTAGTTTTACGTGCGAATATAAACTTTTAATAGTAAGGCAGCAGGATTCGGCGAAAAAATCGAAAGCTCCATAGTTTCCAAGGTAGAAATCTATTTTATTATGTTCTGCTAAAGATTTGAGATAGCAGACGATTTGCGAGTGTATTTTCTCGTTCTTATTAAAATCTGAATGCCCGCAAAAAGTAATTATCATATTCAATAAATTAGCACAAATTTATAAAAATTGCAATAATACGACACATCGTAGTAAAAATTTTATTTCGCAAAATAACATAGTGGTATAAATGGAGGTGGCACTATGTTGTTGGCAGATGCTATAGCGTTGAGAATCGAACAGTTGTGTATGCAAAACAAGATGAACAAATACCAACTATCAATGAAAAGCGGAGTTCCGCAATCGACTTTGTCATCTATTAGGAAAAGAAAAAGTCAGTCGGTGAAAGTGCATACGCTTTTTGCTATTTGTGCGGGTTTTGGAATAAGCCTTGAAGAGTTTTTCAATTCACCGTTGTTTGACAAGGAAACGCTTGACGATAATCATTAACAAATAAAACGCACTCGGTTGAGTGCGTTTTTTTGTTACATTAGGTCGTCTATGGTCGTTTGGTCGTAGATGATGAATTTGTCGAAAAAGTCGGATATGTCTTTCCAGACTTCTGCGCGGTTCGTTTCTCCGTGGATTTCGTGTCGTCCGCCTTCGTAGAGATGAAGTTCGGTGGGCACGCCGTTGGCGCGGTAGAAGTCATCGAGTTTTTTGACCTTTTTGCCGAAACCGCCTATCGGATCACCCGTTCCGCAGAACATTGCGATTGACGTGGTGGGGGAGAGTCGGGATGGGGATTTTTTGGAGTAGAGTTTGCTTGTGTCAAGGAGCAGGTGATAGCAGAAGTTGACGCTCATATTCGTGCGACAGAGCGGATCTGCAAGGAAACCTTTTCTCCATTCGAGATCTCTCGTCAACCATTGGGACGGACCGTGATCCCCTTTGTAGCGGAAGAGAAGGTCGCTTGCCTTATTGACGAATTTCGGGCGCCAGTTGCCTGCAATCGCGCGGATAGGGGCAACCGCTATTGCGCCCAGTTTGAACGTGGGATTGCAATACGCCGTGCCGAGAAGTCCGATAGCCTTGCAGCCCGTGTCGCACTGCGCAAACGCTTGTCCGATGAAACTGCCGTAACTGTGTCCAAGGAAAAAGACGGGCAGATGATATTTGTCTTTGAGCCACTCACGGAAGAAGAGTTGATCGTAGAGTGTTTTCTCGAAGATATTGCCGGGGTGTTTTCCGCGGGACTTATCGCTTTCCGTCCTACCGTGAGCGCGGTGGTCGTCGGCAAAGCAGATATAGCCCTTGGTGTTGAGATATTTAGCAAGAAGGTCGTAGCGTCCTGCGTACTCGCTCATACCGTGGCAAATTTGGATGACGCCCTTGGGGGTATCGACGTCGTCCCAAAGTGTGACGAAAATTTCATAGCCGTCGAAGCTTGGCATTTTGAACTGTTGCATAGGCACCTCCTTCTTGATAAATAAATATTAACACAAGAAAAAAACCTTTTCAATAGTAAATATACACTTTTTGCTTGAAAAACGCAGTTTTTGTGGTAGAATTTGATTATGAAAGTAGCGATTGTGTTAAATGCAGGCAAAAAAGTCAACCGCAAAATATCCGCGGACAAGGTCATATGCGCGGACGGCGGCGTCCTTTTCTACGACGGCACCCCCGACGTTTTCATCGGGGACTTCGATTCATATCAAGGCGAAATTGCGGACGGAGTAAGCGTCGTGAAACACAACCCCCACAAAAACGATACGGACGGCACGTTGTCCGTCGAATATGCAGTGGACGTGCTTGGCGCGGATGAAATCGAAATCTACGGCGCGACGGGGGGCAGGGAAGACCACGTTATGGGCAACTACTCTTTGCTTGCGCTCGCAAACAAACTCGGAGTGAAAGCAGTCGCACGCGAAGACGAACTCGACCTTTTCGTAGCGGACGGAGAAGTGAATTTCTCCGCGGTGAAAGGGGAAACAGTATCCATAATTCCGTGGGGTTGCGAATGCACTGTCGCACACTCGTCGGGACTTGAATACCCACTTGAAAATCTGACCTTGACCCCCTACGACACAAGGGGAATATCAAACGTGGCGGAAGGGGACGTACACCTTGAAATCGTGAAAGGCAGAGCGTTGATTTTCCACCACCTGACCAAATAGAAAAGTTTCAAAATCCAAAAGCAAAACGAGCGCGAAAAGTTTTCGCGCTCGTTTCATAAAGGAAAATTAGGAATGATTGATAATTAGTGTTGCATTGTTGAAAAGTTTGCTTGAAAATCAAACGTTTTCGGTGGAATTGTCGGCGATTGTTTCGTCTGCGTTTTCAACGGTTTCAAGCGGGGTTTCATTTATATCGCTTGCCGTTTCAACGGAAGTTTCATTTTCAACGTCCGTTGTTTTTATGGACGGATTGACGGTGTTGTTTGAGACTGTTTCAACGGCGGTTTTGCTTGCGCCGTCGATTTCGACAGTTTCCACGCTTTCGATTTCGTCGTTTCCGTCTTGCTCGTCGTCAATAACTACTGCGTTTCTACGGCGCAGTCCGCTTGAGCGAGATACCTGATTTGCAAAGGTTTTCGAGCCGAAAAGCAAGCATCCCGCGACAAGACAAATCGCCATATCCATAAAGGCAAACGAGTTGTACGCAAGGCTATACGCCCATACGCTCGAACAGGAGTCAAGATCTGCCATATCCGCGAAAGCGAACACACCCGAGAAAACGTGACAGGCAAAACGCAGGGTTACGGCAAGGATACCGCCGAGTAAAAAGGCGGGTATTTTTTTGCCTTTGAAAACGTTCTTTTCCATGAAGATACCGCTAATTCCGACAAGTCCGAATGCAAGGGGATAGTCGAGCAAGAATTGCATGGGGTGGATGATCCACGGATCTTGTATTGCTTGCAGAGTGCCGTAGACAAGGCAGACGATAACGCCTTTTCTCGTGCCGAACATGAAACAATAGATAAGCAGGGGGAGCAGACTTGCAAAGGTGACCGAGCCGCCCTGTGGCATTTTGAAAAAGCGGACGTAGGAGAGTGCGAAAGAAAGTGCGATAGCGATTGCGCCGTAGACGATTGAACGAGTGTCGCTGATATTCGTCTTGTTGCCGATGAGATAGATGACGGCGATGAGAGCCATACAAACCACTGCGGACACGATGAGTCCCGTGGTATTTGCGCCGGGGTAGTAGCCCTTGACGAGTTGGAAATATTTGCTCATTTCGACCATCACCGCGATGAATGCGCCGACAACGCCGAGCCCCGTAACCGCACCCACGATTTTGACTGCTTTAGAACTGAAGAATGAAGCGATGAGAGAAGAGATACCCCCTGCGACAGCGATGACGAGCAAGGACAAAAGGGGATAGAAAAGCATGCCGTAGGTTTCCATATCGGCAGACGCTTTAATGTCGTCCGCGGTGATTTTTGCCATGATGACGATGATGCCGATTGCGTAGCCGACGAAGAGAGCGAGAGCGGTTTTGCCAAACTCTTTCAGGCGGTCTTTTTTGAACTTCCAGACGAAGAAAGCAAGCAGTGCGCCCGCGCCTATAAGCGCAATCGTGAAGTACAGGATGAGCGCGACGAGCGGATCGTCTGTGAACCGAAAAGCAGTTTTAACTGCAAGAAGTGTGGTGCTAAACATTTGTTTTTGCCTCCGAGATGAAATTCTGCTTTTGCTCACCTGCAGTTAGGGCGACGCTCGTAGGCAACAAAAAAACCTCCGAAACGCCGGGGGTTCAAACTTTTGAAGACGGTTGTCTTGCATCGGAATTTGCTTCCTTACGCGAGGATTATCTCACAAGTTGAAGGGTATGATCTCAGCCTTTAGGGGCACCCCTAGCACCAATATCCTATCATAGCGCATATCGTTTGTCAACACCCAATTTCAAAAATTTGTTTGCGTATTCTCGCGGCACGATTTGACAAGCCGATACAAAAGTATTATTATAATCACACTATATCTAAGGAGAGAACAAATGAAAAAAATTCTTAACGAATTCAAAGCCTTTATAACGAAAGGCAACGTCGTTGACCTCGCCGTAGGTATGATTGTAGGCGCAGCGTTCACCGCAATCGTAACCGCTCTCGTCAACAACATCTTCAAGCCCCTTATCAATTGGATTCCTATGGGCGACCTCAACGGACTTATCACCATGCTCGTCCCGAAGGATGCAAACGGCGTTGAATGCGCAAAAGAACTTGCCGACCTCACCAAATCCGTCTATATTGATTGGGGTTCCTTCATCATGGCAATCATCAACTTCTTGCTCACCGCAGTCGTGTTGTTTGCGATCGTCAAACTCATCAACTCCGTGCGCGGTGGTTTCTCCGGACTCAAGAAAGATGCCGACTTCATCGCATCCCTGACCGAAGAAGAAAAAGCGACTCTCAAGGGTAGTGTTGCAACGAGAAAAGAACTCAAAGCAATCAAAGCAAAACGTGACGAAGTCGCGGCGTCAGAACAAGCGAAAGCAGAAGCGGAAGCAGCAGCGGCGGAAGCGAACAAAGAGTCCGTGGACGACATTCTCAAAGACATTCGCGAACTTCTCAAAAAACAATCCGAAAACAAAGACTAAAAAGAAAGGCACTCAAACGGGTGCCTTTTTCATATCCTTTTGCGATTAGCGGAATTGAGTTGTTTTGAAAAGCGCAAAACCGACAAAAAAACGGACGGAAAACCGTCCGTTTTTGATTGTGTTTCAGATTATTTGTTCAGATCGAGATATTGGCAAGCGTAGAAAGCGGATACGCTACCGTCTGCACTTGCGGTGACGAGTTGACGGATTTTCTTCGTTCTGCAATCGCCAGCAACGAACACACCTTTGTGGGAAGTCGCGCAGTTTTCATCGCTCACGATATAGCCGTTTTTGTCAAGCTCGACAAGGTCTGCAAAGGGTTCGTTTTGGGGGATTTGTCCTATGCAGATGAACACGCCCTTGCAGGGTACGTTGACTTTTTCATGGGTTTGGGTGTTCTCGAAAACGAGTCCGGTGAGTTCGTCGTCGCCGAGAAATTCCACGAGAGAAAGATTGTGCGTATAGGTCACGTTGGGTTTTGAAAGCACGCTGTCAACGAGTGCCTTATCCCCGAAGAATTTGTCGAACAGGGTGCAGATATGCACTGATTTGCAGTAGCCTGCAAGAAGGTTTGCATATTGGAGTGCGGTGTTTGCGTCGCCTATGACCGCAACGTCTTCGCTGGTGTAGAACGCACCGTCGCAGAGAGCGCAGTAACTCACGCCCTTGCCGACGAGTTCTTCTTCGCGAGCGATGCCCATAGTGCGATGATGAACGCCGGATGCGATGATGATTGCCTTCGCGGTGTAGGTGCCGTATTCGCCGTTCACGGTGAAGTGGTCGCCGTCGTCGGTGACGGACGCGACTTTGTCAAATTCAAATTCCGCGCCCCATTCGGTGACTTGCGAAAAGAGCATATCAATGAACTCACTGCCCGCGATATGCGGATAGGAAGGGAAGTTTTCCACCTTTGGCGAGAGTGCGATTTGTCCGCCTATGCAGTCCCCTTCGAGAATGAGAACGGATTTGTCCGCGCGTCTTGCGTTGAGTGCCGCGGTAAGCCCTGCCGCGCCACCGCCGATGATGATAATATCGTACATAATATCTCCCAATGAAAACGCCTCATTGCGAGGCGTTTTCGTGTATCTAATCAGTTATTTTATACTTTCGATATAGCCCTTGATCTTGCTTGCGTTGTCGTAAACGTCGTAACCGTTTCCGTTGGGAACAAGAAGGGTAGGTGCTTTCTTGACGCCGTATTCAACGGTCATCTCTTTGTTTTCTTCCGCGTCGATTGCGGTGTACGCGATACCCGCTTTGTCGAGCATCATTTTCGCCATTTTGCAGTTGGGGCAAGTCTTGGTGGTGAAGATGAGAAGTCCGTCTACGCCGACTTTCTTTTCTTCGCAAGCGCATTCCGCACCGTCTTCGATGACGCCGACGTGGGTGAGCACGCTATTGGCAACGTCGTAGGTTTTGCGTTCTTTGAACTCTGCGAGTTTGCCGTCGTTCCAGTTTTGGACGGGGCGATAGTAGCCCGTGATACGACTGTAAACTTCGGTGGAGCGTCCGCAAGTGGGGCACTTGTACACTTCGCCTGCGATATAACCGTGCTCGGAGCAGATGGAGTAGGTCGGGGAAAGAGTGTAGTAGGGCAGTTTGTAGTTTTCCGCGATCTTCTTGACGAGATTTGCGGCGGACTTCCAATCGTCGAGTTTTTGTCCGAGGAACGCGTGGAACACGGTGCCCGACGTATAGAGAGTTTGCAATTCGTCTTGAATGTCGAGTGCGGTGAAGATGTCCGACGTGTAGCCGACGGGAAGGTGAGAACTGTTGGTGTAGTAAGGTGCGGCGTCCTTGCCTTCGGATGCGGTGATGATGTCGGGATATTTTGCCTTGTCGTGTTTTGCAAGACGGTAGGAAGTGCTTTCTGCGGGGGTCGCTTCAAGGTTGTAGAGATCACCGTACATTTCTTGATAGTCGGAGAGTTTCTCACGCATGAAGTTGAGCACTTTCTTCGTGAACGCTTGTGCTTCCTTGTCGGAAAGATCCTTGCCGATCCATTTTGCGTTGAGGCACGCTTCGTTCATGCCGACCAAACCGATGGTGGAGAAGTGGTTGCTGAAAGTGCCGAGATAACGCTTGGTGTAGGGATAGAGACCTTCGTCAAGGAGTTTGGTGATGACGTTACGTTTGACTTTGAGGGAACGCGCCGAGATGTCCATAAGGCGTTCGAGTTCCTTGAAGAAGTCCGCTTCGGTCTCGGAGAGATATGCAATACGAGGCATATTGATAGTGACGACGCCGACGGAACCGGTGGATTCACCGCTACCGAACATACCGCCGCTCTTCTTGCGGAGTTCTCTGAGGTCGAGACGGAGACGGCAGCACATACTACGCACGTCGCTGGGTTCCATATCGCTGTTGATATAGTTGCTAAAGTACGGAGTGCCGTATTTTGCGGTCATCTCGAACAAAAGACGATTGTTCTCGCTTTCCGACCAGTCGAAGTCGCGGGTGATGGAGTAGGTGGGGATAGGATATTGGAATCCTCTGCCGTTCGCGTCGCCTTCGATCATGATTTCGATGAACGCGCGGTTGACCATAGCCATTTCTTTCACGCAGTCTTTATACTTGAAATCAAGTTCCTTGCC
>CAZJZV010000005.1:0-90565 GCA_964550635.1 uncultured Bacteroidaceae bacterium | reverse complement strand
GCTCGACGGAAAGTACAAGCGACTGCGTGCACTCTATTTCGCGTAGCGGCACGCATAAAGCGCAGTGGAATAAGCCGAGACGACGCTTTTCTATGCGAGCGCCGAGTGTTGCCCTCTGCGAACGCAGGCGACGTGGGTTCCCTTTTAAGGGGGAACGTCGATTGGCGCGACGCGTTAAACGCACAATCCAGTGAATTGTGCGTAGCCAAAGCGAACGAGGTGGTTGCCCTCGGCAAGCCCGAAGTGGACACACGTGAGGAAGGGGGAAAGGTGATTAGGGTGCAAGCACTCACCCTATTTCGCTTTCGTCGAAAGCGACGACGGCACCATATCAAAACTGCATAAGCGACTTTTTATGCATTCAAATTCAGTCGAAAAGTGAATAAATATGCAAGAGTGTATAAAAAATTGCGGGGGAATTTTGCGAAAAAGTGGGGTGGAGCGGGTGGCGGGTAGGGGTGAAATCTGGTGAGTTTTGGGGTGGTTAACGGAACAAAAACAAAAATTTGTATGAAAATTTCATTAAAATTTAATTAAAAACTTTACAAATGCCAAAGTAGGGTGTATTATTATTCATAATAATTGCAGTTTTTCTGCGATTGTATGAAAATTCTATTATCAAGGAGATACAGAAATGAAAAAGTTCACCAAAAAACTTACGCTCGCTATAGTGTTGGTTTTGGCATGTGTTCTTGCTCTCACCTTGATGGTTGCGTGTAACAGCGAAGAAAATAAGGACGACACTCCTCAAACTCCCGCTCATACTCACAGCTACGCATGGAAGAGCGATGCTAACAACCACTGGAAAGAGTGTGCAACTGATGGCGCAGTTGAAGATGGTTCTTTGGCACTCCACGTCGACGCAGCAGGCGACGGCACTTGTGACGTCTGCGGTTACAACGGAATGCACGTCCACAACTATACCACTTGGGATAAGGATGCAGAAGGTCACTGGCAAGTTTGCGCATGTGGCGCACTTTCCGCCAAGGCACCGCACGCCGACTCTGCAGATGATACAGACGAACTCTGCGACGATTGCGGATATGATATGCACGTCCACAACTACACCCTTTACGACAAAAACGCAGAAGGTCACTGGCTAGTTTGTGCATGTGGCGCAGCCAAAGCAAATTCCACTGAAGACCACTTTGATTCCGAAGATGCAGACGAACTCTGCGACGATTGCGGATACAATATGCACGTCCACAACTACACCGTTGACAACAAGGATGCAAGCTATCACTGGAAAGAATGTGCATGTGGCGCAGTTGATGCAAGCACCAAAGTGAAACACGTTGACACCACTCCCGATGACGAAGTTTGCGACGTTTGCGGTCAAGAACTCAAATATATCGTCACCGTGAAAGACCCTGAAGGTAATGCTTTGTCCGGTCTCACCGTAAAAATCGGTGGCCAACGCGGCACTACCGATGAAAACGGCAAAGTTGTTGTTACCGGTCCGCTTACCATCGACGAAGATTCCATTATCGAAATCGAAGGTTATGATACCGATAACAGTTTGTACGTGACGGTCAATCCGACCGAAGACACCTACGAATACAATATCCAACTCATCGACGAAGTGTCCAACACCTTCACTTTCAAGACGAATAAAGACGCAGTGATCGCAGGTCTTTCCGTCAAACTCATGGATGGTGAAACCGTACTTGCAAGTGGCACTACCAATGCAGAAGGCAAGGTAGAGTTCACTTACAAAGTTGGTCCTGCAGGACAAAGATATAACATTGCGATTGAAAACTTGAGTGAAAGCTATAGTTATTCTCAACAAGGTGTTAACAAAAATGATAATGGCAAGAACATTCCCATTACCGTTTATGAGAAAACCACCTACACCGTGACTGTTGCATGTGATGAAGGCGTTAACCATAGCGTTTCTGGACTCACTGTTGAAATGTACGAATCCAAACGTGGTACCGAGACTCTCATAGCAAGCGCAACCACTGATGCAGAAGGCGTTGCAACTCTCAAAGCAGTATCGAAAGGCAGCGGCTATATCGTCAGAATTTCCGGTCTTCAGTCTGGATTAACCGCAGAAGATGGCACTGTTGACAAGCTTGACCTCAACACGATGACGGTCAGCACCACCGCAACTCTCACCATCAAAAACGCAAGTAGCGAACCTGCAAGCACCGTTTTGGCGATTGGCGATAACACCGTCAATGCATCTTTCGACGGAATCGCATACACTTTCACTGCAACCGTCGCAGGACAATATAAGATTTCATCCACCGACGAAAACTATTATATGGGCTATGATGATGAATGGTTTAATTCTGAAAAGACGTTTACTATGGCTGCAGGAGAAACAATCACCGTTTTGTTCAGCACCGATGACAGCAATGCAACTTACTCTTACGTTGTAACCGTTGAGTCCGTGGGTTCTTCCGGTGGCGACGAAGGTGGCACCACTCCCGGCGGCGATGAAGGTGGATCTGACGTATTCGCATTCCCCACTGAATTGGTCGGCACTTGGTATCTCAGTGATGGAACTCCTATCACGATAACCGCAGATTCACTTGTCAAAGGCACTGAAATGCTTGGACAAACCGCACAATCTTACGCAATCGTAACCAATGCTGGTGTTACCACCTATACGTTTACTATTGGACGTGCAAATTGTAGTATTTACAAACAAGGAGACGATTGGTATTATTCAGAAACCGGTCAAGATGCAGAAAAACTCCTTGATACGGATCCCTTCGAAAGTGAAGGTGGCGGCTCTGGTTCTGTTACTCCTTCCGGTACGGCATTGACTATTGGCACCAACACTGTTAATGCGACAATGAACGGTACGGAATATTATTTCACTGCAACCGAAGCAGGTCAATACAAGATTTCATCCACTGATGCGAACTTTGGTTTGATGGATCCCCTTGATGTATTTGAATCTGTTTGGGGCGCAGGCGACAAGACTTTCACCTTGTCTGCAGGACAAACTGTGAACGTGTTGTTTAGCATGAATGATATGTCCGCAACAGGCACATATGAAGTCGTAGTCGAAAAAGTTGGCGAAGGCAGTGGCTCTGGTTCTGTTACTCCTTCCGGTACGGCATTGACCATTGGCACCAACACAGTTAATGCGACAATGAACGGTGCAGAATATTATTTCACTGCAACCGAAGCAGGTCAATACAAGATTTCATCCACTGATGCGAACTTTGGTTTGATGGATCCCCTTGATGTATTTGAATCTGTTTGGGGCGCAGGCGACAAGACTTTCACCTTGTCTGCAGGACAAACCGTGAACGTGTTGTTTAGCTTGAATGATATGTCCGCAACCGGCACGTATGAAGTCGTAGTTGCATACCTTGGCGCAGCAAACGAAGGCGGTGACAGCCCCGCAGGCGGCGAAGGTGACGGTACTCCTTCTGAAGGCGGAGATGATACTCCCACCGTCCCTACTAGTGTTCCCACTGAAATGATCGGCACTTGGGATTCTGATTTTTATGGACTCGTTATCAGCTCTGATTCTTTGGTGCTCGATGGTGAGTATACGTTCACTCTAACGGATGGCAACCTTACCATCATAAGTGCAACTCAAATCAAAATTGTAAATGAAGGAGAAGAAATGTACTTCACTTACGATTCTGAAGATGATTCACTCCTTACGGTCGTCGAAGATGAAATGGTTACGTTCACCAAAGTGACTTCCACTGGCGGTGATACTCCCGTTGACGGTGGTGACACTCCTGCAGGTGGTGGCAGAATCGCATAATCACACGCAAAATAAAAACAAATAGTGGAAACACTTGTTCACGGAGACCTTTTGGTCTCCGTGTTTTTTTTTGCGGTAGGGTGGCGGTTTTGTTTTTTTGCGGTTTGGTTGGTTTTGTTTTTACCTGGCGGTTTTTGGTTGCTTTTCGGAGCGGTTTTGAGTGTTGAATTTTTCTTCATTTCGAAAAACGGGGAACTTTCCCCAAAATTCGAAATCAAACCCCGATTTCAAATTCTGTTGTGTTTTGTGGCGTTTCGGCTCCGCTTTTTTTCTGCATTCGCGTCAGGTTATTGCAGTCCGTCGAAAAAAAGTGTATAATATACTCATCCAAAGGCGTATGCCAAAAAGGAATTGCGTATGTGCGACAATAATAACCAATTCAACGACAACAACGAACTTCAACCGTCACAAGAACAACTCGACCTTCAAACCGCGGACGAGCAGTCCGACAAAGGTCTTCAAACCGCAGACGAACGTGCCGTCAAGCATAAATTCTCTCTCCGCGAGCAGTTCACCAAAGAGAATATGCGCAAAAACGGTAAATCCCTGCTCAAAGAGTTGCCAAAAGCCGCTTTGGTCTTGTTGAGCGCGCTACTTTACGTCACAGGCGTGGAGTTGTTCGTCGCGGATAACGGCTTCGTCACCGGCGGTGTTTGGGGTATCGCTCTCATGATCGAACACGTCACAGGCTTCACCGCAAGCTACATTATGTTTGCCGTCAACGTGCCGTTGTTGATTTTGGCGGTCATTTTCCTTGGTTGGAAGTTCACCGCCTACACCTTCCTTTTCGTCGGCGGGCAGACTCTCTTTTCCACTCTCGTAGGACTTATCGAATTCCAAAAACCACTCTTCACAGGCGACGCACAACAATTATTATCCGCTCTCGTCGCGGGCGCAATCATGGGCACCGGTCTCGCTATCTGCTTGAGATTCGGCGGTTGCACGGGCGGTACGGATATAATCAGCGTCATACTCCAAAAGAAAAAACTCCCCATCAGCGTGCCTTGGATCATCTTCTCAATCAATACCGTCATCATCGTTTCATCGATCTTCGTCTACGGCAAGCTCGAAGCGGTTGTCTATTCTATCGTCCTTGAGTTCGTCGCTTCAAAGGTCTGCGACTCTATCTTGAGCGGTATCACAGGCGCAGTCCGCTTCGAAATCGTCACCGCCAAAGGGGAGGAGGTCAGGGACGCGATCATCAACCGTATGGACAAGGGCGCCACTCTCATCAGTGCGAAGGGCGGTTACTCTCTCGAAGAAAAGTCCGTCATCGTCTGCATACTCCACAAGCGCCACACCGCCGATTTCAAGAAGTTTTTGCGCAATATCGACCCCGACGCATTCATCAATATCGCGAAAGTGTCTTCGGTCATGGGCAAGGGCTTCAGAAGCGATAACGATTAGTTGCTTATGCGTCGTTGCCGTCGGCAATTTTTCTGCAAAAATTGTTCTGACGGCACTCCAATCTGTCATTCCGAGCGTAGCGTGGGAATCTCCGGGGACGGTGCCGCCGTCGCTTTCTTTGAAAGCGAAATAGGGGAGTGCTTGCACCCTAATCACATTTCCCCCTTCCTCACGTGTTTCCCCCATCGACGTTCCCCCCTTAAAAGGGAACCCACGTCGCCTGCGTTCGCAGGGGGCAACACTCGGCGCTCGCATAAAAAAGCGTCGTCTCGGCTTATTCCACTGCGCTTTGTGCGTGCCGCTACGCGAAGAAAGTGCACGCAGTCGCTTGTACTACTCATCGAGCTCGGCACTCGAAGTGCTCGCCGCCGTTGCGGCTCGTGTTCCGTCTTCGAATGAGAACCGCCGTGTATAAGAACGCTCGCTCATAGTAAGTGGGTATACTATTGTCATCCCGAGCGTAGCGTGAAAATCCCGTTGGAGCGGGTGGTTTTTGGCGTTATAGAGTTAATTTTCGCACGCGGTGTAAAAAGTGCTTGCATTATTGTGAATTTTAATGCACAATTATATTATATAATTGAATTCTTATCGAAAAGATTTCACCAAGGAGTCTGAATATGAAAAATTCTAAACTTACCGCCTTGTTGTTGGTGATCGTCATCGCGTGCCTTTGCGTGACTTTCGTTGCGTGCAACGATAAGGGCAACGGCGATAATGACGTCGATAACAACTTCATCCCGAGTGTTACGGTTACCCCCGCTCCCGACGACGGTATCCCCGATATCGAATATAAGGTCACCGTCCTTTTCCCCGACCGCTCTCCCGCTGTCGGTGTTGAAGTCCAACTCTTCCTCATCGACGACGACGAAGTCTTCTGCAGTGCTACCACCGGCTCCGACGGTATCGCAGTTCTCACTACCAGTAAGGACACCGAATACTTCATCGCGGTCACCAGACTTCCCGACGGGTACGCCTACACCGACGACGACCTTATCTCTGATTCCGAAACCGAAAAAACCGTCTATCTCGAAGACCTCAATCAGACTAATATCTATAGCATTTCCGTCGTTTCCGAAGGCGGTATGCCTATGAAGGGCGTCAGCGTCTCCTTGAAGAACGATAGCGGTATCGTCGCAACCAAGCTCACCGCGGACAACGGTGTCGCTTCTATCAAAGTCACCGAACTCGGCGTTTACGGCATCGAACTTGCAGACCTTCCCAAAGGTTACTCCATGTCCAACGCGGATCAAAAGACTTCCGCAGACTCCGCTTCCTTGGTCGTCAAGGTCAAATCTTCCGTCATTAAGGAAGAAATGCCCGCAAATCATAGCTATAAAATGGACGATATCATGTACGACTTCACCGTCACCACTTCCGACGGCGCCACTTTCCAACTCTCCGAAGTCTTGAAAGAGAAGAAGTTGGTCATGATCAACTTCTGGGCAACTTGGTGCGGTCCTTGTAGAAACGAGTTCGACGATATCCAAAACGCTTACGAACGCTATCAGGATGATATGACGGTCATCGCTATGTCCATCGAAGCAAGTGATAGCGAAAGCAAGGTCGCAACTTTCAAGTCCGAATATAGACCGCTCTTGACCATAGATATGACCACTAAACAAAACAATATTTACGGTATGTTCTCGGCGTACAATAACGGCGGTTCAATCCCGTTCACCGTGTTCGTCGATCGCTATGGCAAGATCTGCAACTATATCGCAGGCTCCGGCACCGAGGCTCTCTTCAAACAAGAGTTCGCGCGCTATACCGCAGCAGACTACGTACAAACCGCATTCGATCCCGCAAACGACGAAATTCCTATCGAAGAAGGGGATAAGCCCGAAGTCAATATGCCCGATTCTAGCGAAATCGTCAGTGCTATCAGCGGAAATCTCGGCGGTACCTATTCCGAAATCGGCGACGGCAAAGTTTGGCCGTGGCTCCTTGGAAAAGAAGACGGTCAAGACGTCTTGTATGCAGGCAATATCGACCACAATAATACCGAATCTCGCATCGACTACACGTTCAAACTCGCCGCAGGTCAATTCCTTACCTTCGATTACTATATGAACACCGAAGATATCGGCAATGCGGATATTCTTAGCGTGTATATCGACGGTAGCTGGATGTGCAATCTCGACAGAGTTTCGGACGGTTGGAAGACCATGCATCTCTACACTCCGATTTCGAGCGTGTGGGATTCGGCGGATGCGGATAGAGATCATACTCTCACTCTCCACTATATCAAGGACGCAAGCGACGGCTCTTATCTCGACGGCGATGAAAAAGTCGCAATCAAGAACGTTCGTGCAGTCGGCGAAAACGACTTGCAAGGGGACGTCAACGTCTTGAGAGAAGCAACTTGGAACCTCCAAGAAGTGGACGGCGTCAATAAATTCGTCAATCACGTCGACGTATCCCTTAACCCTGTAGACGGCTACTATCACGTCGGATCCGAAGACGGTCCGTTGTTGATGGCAAATCTCGGCGGAAGCACGCACTATCACACCACGTCCGTCAATGAATTTGCACTCAGTTACTTTGAGCTTGCAGGTATCAAAGCACTCGCAACGTTCATCTCGAACGGTGTGTCCAATCCTCCTGCGAACAGTTACGTCGAAGCAAGCAAGGGCTACTCTTGGTTCTCGAAGAACTCCGATTTGCCCAACTACTGCTACGTTGACGAGAGATTGTATATGATACTCGACGCTATGACGGCGGCGTTTGCCAAAACCTTGTATCAAGGCAACTATCTTGGCACTTACAACGAGTATTCTTGGCTCGAATTCTGCGCGTACTATGACAACTACAACGGCAATTCCGTCGGCAATATCATGCAGGGTATCAGCAATAAGGAAGCGTTCATCGCAGTGGACGGCGACCAACCTAACCACGTCGTAGTCAACAAGACTCTCGTCCCGAGAGGTATTATGTACAAGTACACCGCGGATAAGACCGGCGCATACAAGATCTACTCGGTCATCCCCGAAGAATACGCAAGTCAACAGGGTGGTTACGTCTATATCACCGGCGACGGCGTGCTCAAGAGCGAAGACGCAATCGACGACTTTGAACAATACGTGTCCTTTGAAGCGGGCAAGACCTACTATATAGGCGTAGCGTTCGACATTCCTAGTGCGTGGGGTGAACTTGACTTCTACATTAAGTACCTCAACGAATCTGCGGATAACTTCACCTACGTGTCCGACGGCACCTACACGTATATCATCGACGAAAACGGCAATATCGTCTACGACAAAAACGACCAAATCATCTACGTGTTGAACAAGACTAACAACCTTGAAGTCGAGCTCGGCGAAGACAACTATTATCATCAAGTTCTTGCGGACGGTTCGATCGATATGGGCGAAAATTCACACATTTGGATTTCTATCGCGAATGATAATGAGGAGCAAGGCAACAATCTGTTGCATTGTACACTGTTGGATCTTGCACTCGGTAACTATCGAATCGACGGTCAAGAAGTTCCGTTCTTCGACTTCACGAGCGACGGTGGAGAAGACTACACGCAAAAGATCATTAATATTGCTGCGCAATCTATCGAAGGCAAGACCGACAAAGATCCGACTTACGGAATGGTAAAAGCGGATGCAGAACTTGTCGAAATCATCAAGAAAGCACTTGCAAGAATCGGACACGACTCTGATGAATCTTGGCTCGGCGTAGCATACTTCTACGAACATCTCGGCACGTATCCCGCCGTAAAACCGGTAGAGTAAAACATCAAAAAGGCTAACCAAAACGGTTAGCCTTTTTTGTTGCAAATTGCAACAAAATCGAAATATTCGGTCAGTTTTTAACCATATGCAACAATGCATAAAAATTGTATAAATATTGCATAAATTATCGTATGGAAGAAAACTTGTTGATTTTATCCGATTCGTGTGATATTATGTTCAGGAAATAGAATAACGGAGGTTCTTATGAACAAATTCTTCAAAATTTTGACCACATTGTTGGTTGTGATAGCGTTAGTCGCTTGCATAGGCGTTTTCGCGGCATGCAACGATAATACCGACACCAACCCCGATAACAACGGCACTACGAATAACGGCGGAAACAACGGCGAGACCGAAGGGGAGTACACCTACAAATTCACCGTAGTTGATGCAAACGGCAACGCAGTTGAAGGTGTGCGCGTGCAACTCTGCAAGGGCGAATCGTTGTGCAAACAACCTAGACCCACGAATGCAGACGGCGTAGTCAAGTTCTATGCGGACGAAGAAATGAACAACGTCCCCGCAGACGTATACGACATTCACGTTTTGGTCGAAGAAACC
The DNA here is from genome assembly GCA_964550635.1 of uncultured Bacteroidaceae bacterium. GTDB lineage: Bacteria > Bacillota > Clostridia > Christensenellales > CAG-917 > RGIG4097. The sequence goes on along the minus strand of CAZJZV010000005.1, from coordinate 81,121 downwards.
GATTATGCAGATTACGTTCTTCAAGACGCAGATCAAAAGACCAGTGTTGACGTCAAAGATTACACGTTGGTTCTTGTGAAATAATCGCTTGAAAACGCACCGAATAAGGTGACGAAAAGAAATAATTAAAGCACGCTAATTTGAAACGATTAGCGTGCTTTTTCTTTGCGTTTGATAGGTTTTGAGAGCGATTTTTGAAGTGAGATTACCGTCGATTTTAGGACTATCTTTCGTGTGTTTTCAAAGAGTGATTTCCCACTCCATCAATCACTAAAGTCCACTGTTCACAGGTATTTTTCGATTTCGGCAGTAAGCGTTTCTTTGCTCATTGCACCTATCGTCACAGACCTAACGTAGCCGTCTTTGTCAAGGACTGCGGTCATAGGGAAGTTGCCGTCCCCGCCCAGTTGTTTGTAGAGCCATAGTTCTGCGTTGTCTTGCACGAACGTGAGCACAAAGTTGCCATAACCAAACTCGTTGATTTTTGCTTGTTTGTTTGCGGCGGTGTCCACGTTGTGTGCATGCACGACGATGATTTTGACTTGGTCGCCGTATTCCTGTTGCACTTCGTTGAAGTGGGGGAGTTCCGCCTTGCAACCGCCACAGTTTACGTACCAGAAATTGATGACAAGCACTTGTCCGAGTGCGTCGGATGCTTTGAAATTCGCACCGCTTGGATTGCCCGCGGTTACGTAGCCTTCAAGTTCGAAATCGGGGCATTTTTCACCGATTGCAAAGCCTTCTCCTTCTATGGTCGGTTCGTTGTATATGACGTTGAAATAGACGATAGCGACGACAAGCACGGCGACGAGCAGGACACATACGCAGATTTTTCCGCCTTTTACGATTTTATCCGTGCTCATACGTTTTGCTCCTTATCTGCGTCGTTTTCAACTTGCGAGTTGAGATTTGCTCTGTTTGCCATAGCGACCAAGTCCACTTTTTCGGTGGGTACGGGGGTGGAAATCTCGTTTGCGCGAAGCACGATATTCGAGCCTTTCCAACTGATTGCTTTTGCAGGGCAAACATCTACGCAAGCACCGCAGTGTATACATTCGTGGTCGCCCACGTGTTTGATGTCCATTTTGCAAACCGAAACGCAGAGTCCGCAGTTGGTGCATTTGTTCTTGTCGAGTTTGACGCCGAGCAGAGCAACTTTCGAGAAGAAGCCGTATATCGCGCCGAGAGGGCAGAGGAAACGGCAGAAGAAACGATAGGTGAACACGCTCCCGACAACAATCAGGACAAGCACGAGGAATTTCCAAGTGAAGAGCGGACCTAGGTCTGCGAATTGGTCGGCGTTTGCGGGGTTGATAAGGGTTATAATACCGCCGATAAGGGTGCCGTTGGGGCATACGTACTTGCAGAATGCAGGCACGCCGGTCTGGTACATTATGGGAATCGCGAAAACGAACACCGCAAGAAGCACGTACTTGAAATAGGATAGCACGCGCGTGACCTTGCTTTTCTCGATTTTGGGTGTTTTGATTTTGTGGAGCCACTCCTGAATGAGTCCCATAGGGCAGAGAAAACCGCATATAGTGCGCCCGAAAATCAGCCCGAACATGATTAGTATGCCGAAGATATAGGCGGGGAGTCGGGTATCGGAATTGGCAAGAGCGTTTTGGAGCGAGCCGAGCGGACAAGCACCCACTGCGCCGGGGCAGGAGTAGCAGTTGAGTCCGGGGACGCACATGGCCTTGGTATCGCCCTTGAAGATTTGTCCGGTCTTGAAGCCCTTGAAGTTGCAATTATACAAAAGCATTGCATAAACTTGTATAATTCTACGCTTGCTGGGCGCATGATTGACAAGCCACTGCCATACCGAATTGTTTTTGAGTTTTTCTTTGAATTCAGCGGATTTCATCTTTTAGCCCAGTCCTATACATTCTCTGCAAATGGTCGCCGCTTTTTCTAGCACGTCGAGAAGACCGCCGTTTAGCACGCCCACGACGATGAGTGCGATTGCCAAGACCGCAAGGGATATACGCACGCCGAGTAGGGCATAGGTGCGGAATTTTGCGGTTTTGACGATTTCGGGAATTTTTGCAGTCAGATTATCTTTGAGAGCGGCAAACTTGTTTTTGAGAACGGTGAGTTTGTCTTCTTTTGCGTTTTCTGCCGAAGGGGGATTGTTTTTGGACTCTACGATGAGTCGTTTTATCTCTGCGATTTCGTACTTTGCGGAGATTTCAGTATAAATACTGACCGCTATCGCTACGAAAAACGCCGCCGCTACCCACGGCATAAAGTGGGGGAGCATATCGAGCATGTCTTCCATAGGACGGAAGTTGTTCGCGTCGAGATGATAGAAGTCGCTATCGAACACGACGACTCCCACCATAACGATTGAAACGATTGCGAAGATTATCGCAACTCCCCATACGACGAGTTTGATGATTTCCGCACGGTGAAGTTTCTCGCTAACAACACCCGCGGGAATACGCTTTTGAAGGCGTTTGAGAGTGTCGGTGTTGTAGATAGTCGCGCGGAGTTTTTTCTTTTCGGGGGGGATGATTTGCCACAAAATCGCGCCGACCACTACGAACGCTATCCAAACGTAAAGCACGACGGAGATTTGTCCGAGATATTCCCCGACAATCTCGCGGGAATATTTGCCTACCGTGTGATAAATGCGCTCCGCCTGCACGATGAGAAGCACGCCCGATACCACCGTAAGCACGCTCAAAATAACGCTATATACCAAACGAATGGTTTTTTGTTGTTTATCCGTCAGTTTAACCGCCATTTTCGCTCCTTTCGATAGTTTAGGCGCACGCTTGCGCGTCGCATAAAGATTATAAGAAATTATACACTTAAAACCGATAAGTAGTCAAGTGTTTAATTGTAGGCGACGTATCTATTGACTTTACCGTTTCAAAATGCTAAAATATCTGCCGTCGAAATCGCAATCGCGCACGAACGAATGAGGATGAAATCTATGGAAAAATCCGTCTACCAAAACTATCTCAAAATCCTTGAAGAAGAGTTGCTCCCCGCAATGGGATGCACCGAGCCTATCGCGGTAGCCTACGCTTCCGCACTTGCAAAGGACGCTTTGAAAGGAGTGCCCGTCAAGGCGAAAATCTCGGTGAGCGGAAACATTTTGAAGAACGTGAAAAGCGTGGTAGTCCCCAACACCGGCGGACTTCGCGGAATAGCGTCTGCGGTGGCGGCGGGAGTGGTCGCAGGAAAGGCGGAAAAGAAACTCGAAGTGCTTTCTGACATCGAAGAAAGCGATATTGCAAAAATCAAAAGATTTTTGGACGAATGCGATTTCACCATAGAAAAATCGTCGTCGGGGGAGATTTTCGATATCGCGGTCAGTCTGTATTCTGACTCCGACGAAGCGTTTGCAAGAATTGTCGGTTATCACACCAACGTCGTCAGGGTGGAGCGCAACGGAGAAGTCGTTTATAACGCCGAAAACGGCGACGAAGAATTTTCCGTCCACGGCGAAAAAACCGAACTTGCGGACAGGAGCGTATTGTCCGTCAAGGGTATCGTGGAATTCATCAAAACCGCCGACGTCAAAGACCTTGAAAAAACCGTCGGAAAACAAATTGAATACAACGTCGCAATAGGCAACGAAGGCTTGAAAAACGACTACGGCGCATCCGTCGGGAAGGTGCTTTTGTCGTCCTTTGGCAACGACGTCCACACCCGCGCAAAAGCGTTTGCCGCGGCAGGCTCCGACGCCAGAATGAACGGGTGCAGTTTGCCCGTCGTGATAGTGTCGGGGAGCGGAAATCAAGGTATGGTAGCATCCCTTCCGGTCGTCGTTTACGCGGAGCATTTGGGGGCGGATAAAGAGAAAACAATCAGGGCGGTAGCACTGTCAGATTTGATAACAATCCACCTGAAAAGCGGCATCGGCAGACTGTCTGCATACTGCGGAGCAGTATCGGCGGGTTGCGGAGCGGGTGCCGCTATATGCTATCTCTACGGCGGGGACGACGAGCAAATTTCCCAAACTATATCCAATGCTCTAGCGATAGATTCGGGCATCATATGCGACGGCGCGAAGTCGAGTTGCGCGGCGAAAATCGCATCCGCGGTCGAAGCGGGTTTGGTGGGCATGGAAATGAGTCGAAACGGAAAGAAATTCCAAAGCGGTGACGGCATTTTGGAAGGCACCGTCGAAGGAACTATCGAAAACGTCGGGGACATCGCTCGCAACGGTATGAGAGAAACCGACGAAGAAATCATAAGGTTGATGATTAAAAATTGTAATTGACCGCAAAATATTTTTGAAACGACTTTTGGGAGAATCCGACGGGGGAGCGAAAAAACGCACTCAATCGGGTTTTCTTGTTTTTGGGGAGCGGTGAAAAACCGTTATTCTATCCGTGCATAACGCTTGAATATTGCATAATTATGCGTTTATGCATACTTCGTTTTTTGACTTACATATTTAATTATTAAATATAAAGCAACTATGCGTATGCAATTGACAAGCATAATTTTTCATGCTAAAATATTGACTCAATATGATATAGTCGATATTTGTGTTCTCTAGGCGGTGAAATTCACCCGAAAAACTATAGTTTTTAAGAAGGGCGCAAACGACGACGAATGCTAAAACGACCGAAAGACGACGGCAAGTCTTTCGCAGGAGGTATACTTTGAAATCCGGTATAAAGAGAGCCGTATGCTATGCACTTATTCTCATGTTGTGCGTTTCGTCCATTGTGGCGGTGCACGACAGTTCCGCAGTTGCGTCCGTATCAGTTGCGAACGCAGCCAAAGTGTCTTTTACCGACGTCACCGGGGAAGTCGATTTGTCTTCTATTGCGATGAACAATCTCGCGACTTCCACTTTGACGAACGTTTCGTCCTATAAAAAGCACACCTTGATCGTCAGTCTCGACGGCAAGAACCTTGTCGAAGAAGCGAACGGCAGAGACGTGTCCGAATACGCGACTTCCGCAGAGGGCAAGAGAAAGAACGCCGCGTTGAGAGAAAAGCAAGACGATTTCTTGGACACTCTCTCCGCAATGGGAATCGAGTTCACTCTCAAAAATCGCTACACGGCGGTGGATAACGCAGTCGCAATCGAAACGAGCACCGCTCACGTTTCGACGATTAGAAATCTTGCGGGCGTCAAGAGCGTTTGTTTGTCCGAAACCTATCTCAAACCCGAAACCGTCGATATGGGAAGTTACGCTTCCGCAAGCGATGAAGAAATGGATTCCGCTCTCAAGAGTGCTACCGCGGTCGTGAACAAGACCAGCGTGTACGACACCGGTGTTTACGATTCTTCTTCCGTCATGGACGAATACGGCTACAAGGGCGGCGGTTCGGTCGTCGCAATTCTCGACACCGGTCTTGACTACACCCACAACGCGTTCATCTGGGACGACGAACACGAAAACGTTTACACTCTCTCCAACGCAGTGTTCGACAAGGACACCGTCTCGGAGGCAATGGAAAAATACGATTTGTTGGCAGAGGAGAGATCCGCTCTCAACGGAAAGCAAATCTCCGTCAACGACCTTTATATCAGTCAAAAAGTTCCTTTCGCATTCGACTATGCGGACAACGATGCGGACGTCTATCCGTCTTCGTCGAACCACGGCACTCACGTTGCGGGTATCGTTGCGGGTTACGATCCCAACGGCTACACCGACAAAAACGGTAATCACATCGACACTCCTTTCGTGGGCGTTGCTCCCGAAGCGCAACTCGTCATTTGTAAGGTCTTCACCGACGACCTCGACGATCCGGAGGGTAGCGGTGCGGAAACCGAAGATATTCTCGCGGCACTCGAAGATTGTATCTATCTCGGCGTTGACGTCATCAATATGAGTTTGGGTACGTCTTGCGGATTCTCCACCACCGACGACGGCGATGAAGAAGGCGAAATGCTCAACAGAGTTTACTCCGCAGTCAAGGACGCGGGTATCAGTCTTGTTTGCGCGGCAAGCAACGATTACAGTGCGGCGTACGGCGGAACTTTCGGCACCAACCTTGCATCCAATCCCGACTCTGGCACCGTCGGTTCTCCGTCCATTTTTGCGGCGGCACTCTCGGTCGCAAGTATCAGCGGTCAGAAATCACCGTATATGATCGCAAACGGCACGACCGCGGTTTACTATGAAGAGTCGAGCGACCAATACAACAAATATTACGACTTTGCAGAGATGATTCTCGTTGACGACGACGGAAAGGAAATCGATAGCAAAGAATTCGAATACGTAGCAATCCCCGGCACGGGCAGAGCGTCCGACTTCACAAACGCAGGCGTTAGAAACAAAATCGCAGGCAGAATCGCTCTCGTCAAACGTGGCGGTATCACCTTCAAAGAAAAAGTCGAAAACGCTCAAAACGCAGGTGCAATCGGCATCATCGTTTTCAACAACGTTTCGGGTACCATCAGAATGGCTCTCGGCGAAGTGGAAGATCCCATTCCGTCCTGCTGTATCTCGATGGAAGTCGGCGAGCAACTCGAAAGCTACGCAAAACAAAACGGCAGAATTGGCAAAATCACCATAGACAAGAGTTTGAAAGCAGGTCCGTTCATGAGTGAATTCTCCTCTTGGGGCGCAACTCCCGACTTGAAACTCAAACCCGAAATCACGGCACACGGCGGTGAAATCACTTCCGCAGTCCCCGGCGGTTACGGCGAACAAAGCGGTACGAGTATGGCGTCTCCTAATATGGCGGGCGTTGTTTCCATCATCAGAAGCTATCTCAAAACCACTCAACCCGATCTGACCACCAACGAACTCACTCAACGCATAAATCAACTCGTCATGAGCACCGCGACTCTCGTCAAAGACCGCGACGATCTCCCTTACTCTCCCAGAAAACAGGGCGCAGGTCTCGGCAGTCTTGCAAACGCGATTTCCACGGGTGCTTATCTCTTCACCGAAGACGCGAGCATAGATTATAGACCCAAAGTCAATCTCGGCGACGATGCGGGCAGAACGGGCGTTTATGACGTCACTTTCAAGATTGCAAACTTCGGTTCCGAAACTTTGACATTTGAAATCGCTCCCATTTTCATGACCGAAAGACTTGCGTCGAACAAACTTGCGGTTGCGGAACAAGCGTACATTCTCGACGACGTTGCACCCACTTGGACTCTCGACGGTTCGGGCGCGACGAAGAACGGAAACACTCTCGTGGTAAATAGCGGGGCAGTGGCGGAAATCACCGTTAGATTGTCGCTTTCTGCGGATGAGAAGAATTATATCGACCAAAGTTTCGTCAACGGTATGTACGTCGAAGGCTTCATTCATCTCGTCAGTGAGACCACGGGACAATGCGATCTCAATTTACCATTCCTCGGTTTCTACGGCGATTGGACGCAAATCCCTATGCTCGACTACGACGCATACTATATCGACGAGGCAAAACAAGACACTTCCATTAAGGACGAGGAAAAACCCCAAGCAAGCATTTGGGCAACTCAACCTTACACGAAATACTACAACGACAAATTCTCTATGCCTATGGGTTCGTTTGCATACTTGCAAGACGAAAACGCGGATAGAGTCTACACCACGCAAGAACACAACGCGATCTCTTGCTACGACGAGTTTTATAGCGACGACAATCCCGAAAACTACTTGACCACTTACGAGTTCAGAGGACTCTATATCGGTCTTATGCGCGGTGCAAGAAGAATCGAATACTCTTTGGTGAACGACGCAACCGGTGAAGTTCTCTACGAAAACACCGCATATCGTATCAATAAAGCGTATTCCGGCGGCGGTAACGCAGTCCCCGGCTTCCTTAAATTCGACATCAATCCCCTTGAATCCGGTCTTGTTTCAAACGGCAAATACCGTATGGATTTCGCATTCTTCGGCGATTACGGCGACAAGGATAGAGTTATCCCCGACGAAACTTTCTCGTTCACGTTCTACGCGGACTACGAAGCACCGTCCCTCCGTGAAGTCAGAATCAGATACCAAGACTATAAGGAAAATAACCAAGTCAAACAACGTATTTATCTTGATATGGACGTGTACGACAACCACTACACGCAAGCGGCTCTCCTTTGCTACTACGACGGCACGGAGCTCAATCAAGTCACCGAATACGTCGTTCCTTTCTACAACTGCGAAAAGAACACCACCAACACCGTATCCATTGAAATCACGAATATTTACGAGAAATTCGGCGACAGACTCTACGTGCAATTCGACGACTATGCATTGAACCACGCGGTTTATCGTATCGATTTGCGTTCTGCAAACTTGAATTCCACTTCTTCTTTCGAGCTTGCGGAAGGTGAAGAAAATATCACTCTCGACATCTACGAAACTCACAAAGTCGGTCTCGTATACGGCAGTGAAGCGAATATCTCCAACTTCGTTTGGACCGCAATCGATAGAAATATCGCGGCAGTCAAAAACGGTGAAATCGTCGGTTTGTCCGCAGGTACCACCAAAGTCAGCGTGGAAGCGGAAAACGGCGAACTCAAATATATCAACGTTACGGTCACCGATACCGTCAAGAAGTTGAATTTGCCTTCGATCTCGTTCTCGACGATCATCAATAGCGACGACAAACTGTCTTCGGGCACGAGCGTTACTCTCTATCCCGACCAAGACGTCACTCTCACCGTCGATACGAATCCTTGGTATTATCCCCAAGATAAGATCAAACTCAAATGGAAATCCAACGACGATTCTATCGTGTCCGTCGACCAAAACGGCAAACTCGATATAATCAAAAAGGGTAATACCAGTATCGAAGCGATCGTGCTCAGAGACGACGGCTCCGAATCGAGCTACAGAGCGTCTCTCAGTATCTCCGTGCCCGATCCGTTCGTTCTTTCGGGCTACACGCTTTCCAAATATAGAGGCAAGGATAAAGTCGTCGAAATCCCCGACGATAAGATGATTATGTATATCGGCGAAGACGCGTTCAAAGATAATTCCACAATGGAAGAAGTCGTCATCCCGAAGACCGTCATCAATATCAACGAAGGCGCGTTCAGAAATTGCTCCGCACTCAAGAGAGTATACCTTGTCGACCGCGAAGCGACTCCCATTCCCGATGCGGATTTGAAGATAGTCTATCGTTCCGCGTTCGAGGGTTGTAGCAACCTCGAATTCATCGACTTGACCAATGTCAAAGTCATCACTCTCGGCGTGAATGCGTTGAAGGGGTGCTCGTCGCTCAAGACTATCAAGAATATGAAGGCAATCGGCACCGCATTCGGCGGAGCGTTCGAGAATTGTACTTCCCTTGAAAGCGTAGACCTCACCGGTATGCAGGTCGCAGGTTGCGCAAAGAGCATTGTCGGCATCGACGAGAAGATGCAACCGAAATACGAATACTACGGCGTGTTCAGAAATTGTACCGCTCTCAAGGAAGTTTTGACCGGACAATTCACGAATATCGGCGACTATATGTTCTACGGTTGTACCGCGCTTGAAAATATCACGTTGAACAATACTTCAATCGGTATGAACGCCTTTGAAAACTGCTCCAAACTCAAAACCGTCACCATCAACGGTGTGGCGGGAGAAAGTTACGTCATCGGTGATCAAGCGTTCAACAACAGCGGACTCAAAACCATCACTTTCGGCAGTGATTGCAACGTGCGTAAGATAGGCGAAAAGGCGTTTGCAAAGACCAAACTCACGAACGTCGTGCTCCCGAACGGCTTGACCGAAATCGGCGCAAATATCTTCGCAGGCACCACTACGCTCTCGAAAGTCACTTTGCCCGCATCCTTCAACTACAACGGTATCGTGCTTGCAAGCAGTCTTTTGACGAGCGCGCAACTCGAACTCGCGGACGACAGTCAATATACGATTGAAAACGATATTCTTTATAATAAGGATAAAACAGTCCTTTATACCGCGTTGAAGTCAAATATGACTTCGGTGACCATTCCCGCAAGCGTAACGACCGTTTACGACTTCGCGTTTGCAGGCTCAAAGATCACTTCGGTGACCATTCCCGCATCCGTTACGTCGATAGGTAGGGGAGCGTTCAAAGGCTCGAAACTCTCCGCTATCACGTTCGCGGGCAACGCAATCACCGAAATCAAGGACGAAACATTCAGTCAAACCAACCTTATCGAAATCGATTTGCCGTCCACCGTCACGGCAATCGGCGCATATGCGTTTGCAAACACTCTGATTGACGAAATCGACTTGTCCGAAATCACGACTATCGGCGACTACGCATTCTCGGGTTGTACGGGACTCAGCGACGTCGTCACGTCGAATAAACTCAAAACTCTCGGCGACTTCGTCTTTGCAAACTGCTCGGTGCTCGACACCGTCGAACTCGACGCAGTCACGACCGTCGGTACTTGCATCTTCGCACAATCGGGAGTCAAGACCGTTATCTTCGGAAACGATGCGACCGCTCTCGGCGAATATACCTTCTACGGTCTGAAACAACTCGAAAAAGTCGTCTTCGGCACGGGTATCGAAGAAATCACCGAAATGTCCTTCGTCGGTTGCTCCGCACTCGAAGAAGTCGACTTCGGCAGTGTGAAAATCATCGGTGATTCCGCTTTCGTCAACTGCGTTAAACTCTCTGTTGCCGATTTGTCGAATATCGAAGAAATCGGGGAAATGGCGTTCTACAACTGCAATTCTCTCGACGTGGTCAACCTTGCATCCGCAAAAGTCATCGGAACGGGCGCGTTCTGCATGGATAACGGCAAGGGCGGTGTCAACGCAGTCACTCTTGCGGTCGCGGAAACCATCGGCGCATCCGCATTCGAAGGCACCAATATCACTTCGATAACAATCCCCGCAAGCCTTAAAACTCTCGGTTTCGGTGCGTTTGCCTACGCTTCCGATTTGAGCGAAATCGTCGTCGCAAACGGCAATTCCGTATTCTTCGTCAACGACGGCGTACTCTATATGAATTTGGCAGACGGCGGTTACGAGCTTATGCTTTACCCCGCAACCAAGACCGTAACAGATAAAGTATATAATATTATTGATAACACCATCAGAATAGACGCGTACGCGTTCGCGGGGCTCGCAAAGAGCGCAGACGGCTCCACCAAAAAGAACGAAGATCTGCCTTTGACTCACGTCGTGATCCCTTACACCGTGACGAATATCGGTGATAGCGCGTTCTACGAGAGCGGTATCAAGGAGTACACTTTCAACTCACTCAACGCTCCCGTGCTCGAAACCGTCTACAAATACGAGGTCGAACAAATTGTCGAAGCAAACGGCGACTATATGTCCGAACCCGCTATCAATGCCTACTACTACTCGAACTTCAACACCTTGTTCGTCAACTATATCGATATGGTGACCAAGAACACGGGCGAGAAGAGCGATATGATCATCCATCGTCCTACCAACGGCGTGGGCTACGACAACTACGTGTATTCGAGATACTTCGGCACCGTGGAAAAGACTCCCACCGTCAAGGACGCAAACACCTTGTTGTTCCTCGAACAAATGGAGAAATTCGCAGGTTATACGTCTGACGTGTTGCAGGCTTGGGAATCCAGCGCAAGCGCAAACGATATCACCACCTACTTCGCCGACGTCAGTGAATTTTCGGATATAGTCAAAGAGGCAAGACGTCTTTACGGCAACGTCAAGGACGAAGAACAACTCGCATTCATCGACGCGTCCCTTGTCGAGCAACTCGAAAACGCTGAAACCAGAATGCGTAACATCAAGAAGTCGTACGGCATCCAAGTCGCTATCAAGCAATATCTCGCGGTGGACGGAAGCTACAAGAAAGACTACGTCGTCGGTGAGAAATTCGATATGACCGGACTTGTCGTCAACCGTATCTACGACGACGGCTCCACCGAAACCGTGGATTTGTCCAAGCTTGAACTACAAACGACGGAAGAACTTCAAGAATACCATCAATCCGCACGTTTCATCGATACAGACTCCGGATTGGAATTCGAAGTCAAAGTATCCGTGCGTAAGACGTCAGCAAACACAAACGGCAACAACAATAGCGGAAGTGAAAACGTCGGAGAAGAGAGCAAGGGCAATAACGGTATGATAGCGGTCTACGTGGTCGTGCCCATCGTGGGCGTTGCGCTCATCGCGGTGGCGGTATTCTTCTTCTTGAAGAAGAAAAAAGCAGGCAAAGCGGTTGATTTCACTGCAACCGAAGAAAAAACGGAAGAAACCGTTGAAAACGAAGAAAACGTTGATAGCGCGGAAAGCGAAGTCAAGGAAGAAACCGTAGAAGATTCGGAAGAAAGCACCGCAGACAACGCAGACGAAATCGAAAGCACCCAAAGCGAAGAAGTGGTTGAAAACGCTGAAAGCGACGCAACCGCAGAAATTTCGGATGCGGACGATGCACAAACAACAAACGAAGAGGACGGAGAAAAAGAAGAATGAAATCTAAAGTGAGAAAAATAGGCTTTTTGATAGCATTGCTCGTTCTCGTGGCGGCAACGTTGACTGCTTGTCAGTTGAACGCTACCATTGATGAAAAATTGGATAAATACGGGCTCAGTGCTCAGATTACCTACCACGCAAACGGCGGTCGTATCAACGGGAATGAAACGTTGTATTTTGCGGACGTCTACTACAAAGAAGGTTCAAAAGCATTGAATCTCGGCATAGACGAGAAAAACGGCTCTCTCTCTGTTGTTAGAGAAAACTACTCGTTTATAGGGTGGTATTATCCCGCGAAAAACGCAGACGGGTCTATACAATATACCAATGAGGAAAAAGACGAAGTGGTTCTCAGTGATGAGGAGTTCGACTTTTCTTCCTATCGCGCAAAAACAGGGGATGAGATACACCTGTATGCTTATTGGATGGCAGAGCAACAAGTCAACTATTTGCTTGCTCCCGAAGACAAAATCGACAACAAACTCGTGATCGGAGACAAAACCTATCTTGCCAACGTCAACGACGCTGACAATAGGCTCAGAGAAGAGAAATTCGACAGTCAGATAAGCATCAGCAAGCCTAAAGATCCGTTCAACGGCAAAGCGACGAACTATACCTTTGTCGAATACTACACCGATGCGGAATGCACTAACCCTGTCAAATGGCCCGTCAAGAGAACCGGCGAAAGCACGGATATTATCATATACGCCAAATATTTGCCGTCCGAATGGAAAGCGGTCAGGACCGCATCCGAATTTAGCAAGATATTCTCTGCAATGAATAACACCGGCAAATACTATATTTTGAACGATATAGACGGAAAAGGAATGACCATCGACGTGAAGGCAAACGCAACGTTCTCGGGTGTGATCGAAGGCAACGGCTACACGATCAGCAACGTTACTTTCAACAATGCAAAACTCCAAAACTCGAACGTGGCGTCCATATTCGGCAGGATAATAAGCGGAGCGAAGATTGCGAATATCACGATCAAAGACTGCAAAACGAATTTCAAAGCAAATACAAATTCTAATATCTACGCCTACTACTTTGCGGAAAGCATAGCAGACGACGCAACCATTGCCAACGTGAAAATCGACGGCGGTGAATTGTTTGTCAACACGCTTTCTGAAGGTTCGTCTTGGTTGAACAGTGCGGAAAGCACACCTCTTTGCGACGGCGGAGAAGACAGATTGACAATAGTCAAAGCACCTACTCTCACGGATAAGAATGAATATTAAGAAAAACCCAGGAGGTTCAATATAATGAAGAAAAACATTAAGAACGTTATATGCGTTGTGCTGGTAGCGGCGATAGTTTTGTCGTCCTGCTTCATGCTCTTCGCGTGTAACAAGGACAAAGGACAGAATTACGATCCTGAAACGCGCCCTATAACGTTTGCAATAAGCGCGCTTGACGGAACGTTTAACCCGTTCTTCACGACGAGTGCAACCGACTCCGAGATTGCAAACTTCACCCAAGTCGGCATGTTCTCCACGAACAATGACGGCTTAATCGATTGCGGTGAACACGTGCCTACCGTCGTCCTTGACTACAAAATCACTTCCTACGACGAAAACGGTGTGAAAACCACCGACAACGTGGATCACACGACCTATGAATTCGTCATCAAGAACGGCATCAAGTTCAGCGACGGACAACCTCTCACCATCGACGACGTGCTTTTCAATCTTTACGTCTATCTCGATCCTATGTATAGCGGTTCTTCCACCGTCTATTCGGTTGACATTCAAGGTTTGAAAGCATACCGCTACAACGATGCGACTCTCGACGACAGCTATGACGATTCCGATCTTAGCTTCCGTAACAGAGCACAACAAAGAATCAACAAACTTGTTTCTTGGAGCCGTGGCGAAGATGGCGTAGTGCTCACCGAAGAAATGCAAGCGGACATCGAAAAAGTCAAAGCAAGATTCCTCAAAGACCTCAGTTCCGAATGGACTTCCAACGAAGGCACTATCGAATCCAACTACAAGGAATATTCTTTCAGAGAAGACTGGGAATCCTACTACTTTATCGAAGGCATCGTACAACTCCTAACCGAAAAAAATTCGCAAGGTTATGACGTTGCAATCAAAGATGCAAACGGAAAATACGTCACCGAACTCAACGTACAAGACGCAAACGACAACTGGGTTTACGACGAAAATCACACGACCGATCTTGCTCAACAAATGTATGATGCATATTCTAACGAAACCACCATTGCACAGTATATGGAGGCGAACAAGTGTGATAGAGCCCGTGCAATCGAACTCATCAAGAAGGACACCGCAATCAAGACCGTCTATGATTCGTACGCAACGGAATCTGCAATCAGAAAGTCCCTTGAAACCATCCTTCTCGGTATGACCACCGGTTCCAACATCGCGGAAGACTGGACTCTTGAAGAGCAATCCAAATACTATCAAGGTCAATCTGAAAGCGTTAAATCCATAAGCGGTATCACCACCAAGAAAGTCAGCAACTTCGAGGGTGAATTCGGCGTGAAACTCACCGAACAACACGACGTGCTTTCCATCACCATCAATGGAATCGACCCCAAAGCAATTTGGAACTTCGCATTCGTCGTCGCACCCATGCATTATTATTCCGATGCGGAAACCATTGCAAACAAGACCGATTATCCCTACGGTGTCAGACCTCGCGACAAGGATTTCTTCGACAACGTACTCAACTCTCCTGAAAAAGGCGCACTTCCCGTCGGGGCAGGTGCATATAGAGCAAGCAACCAAAACGGCAATGCAAGCAGCAATCCGTCGCAAGTCAATGCAAAAGACTTCTGGTCCAACAAGAAAGTCTACTTCGAGCGTAACGATTATTTCTACACTCTCGGCAGTGGAATTAGCAATGCAAAAATCAGACGTCTGACTTACGTTGAAGTCAGTGAAAACAACATTCTCAACAACTTGCTCGCAGACCAAATCGACTACGGCACTCCTTCCGCAACTCCTTACAACAAGAGTCAAATTGCTCAAGATAGCAGTCTTGGTTCTATCGAATATAAGACGAGCGGTTACGGTTATATCGGCATCAACCCCAAATACGTGCCTGACATCGAAGTAAGACGTGCAATCATGATGGCGTTCAACACCGAGTCTATCATCAAAAACTATTATGGTGGAACGATGGCGGAAAACATCTACAGACCTATGAGCAAACTCTCTTGGGCATATCCTGAAAACTGCACTCCTTATTATGAATACGATCCTTCTGGAATAAGAATAGAAGAAATGGTCGAGAGTGCAGGTTATATCAAAGACGGCAACGGCAAGTATTACCATCCGACCACACAAAGACGTCTTAAGTACAAATTCACGATCGCAGGCGACACCACCGATCACCCCGCGTACTCTATGTTTGAAGCGGCAAGACAACTGCTCAATGCACACGGATTCGACATCACCGTCGGCACCGACGTGCAAGCACTCAAGAAACTTTCAACCGGCGGACTCGAAGTGTGGGCGGCAGCGTGGACTTCTACGATAGATCCCGATATGTATCAAATCTATCATAAGGACAGCCAGACGACCAACGTCAAGAACTGGAACTACGACGAAATTCTCAACACGAACAAATATCCGGAAGAGAAGATCATCGTCAACGACCTCTCCGATCTCATCGACCAAGGCAGAGAAACCAACAACCAAAAAGACAGAGCGGATATCTATTCGCAAGCACTTGACAAGATCATGGAACTCGCAGTCGAATTCCCGACCTATCAAAGAAAAGACCTTGCAGTCTACAACAAAGACGTCATCGACGCTTCCACGCTCAACACGAGCGACAATCTCAAATACTCCGGTCCTACCGACAGAATTTGGGAACTCAATTACAATTGATGATTAAATCAACGTAGCAAAACACAATTCCCGACCGCAAAAACTTGCGGTCGGGAAACGCACGAAAAATAATTCCTGACAAAGGATTAAACAATGGTAAAGTATATAATTAAAAGATTATTACTCGCGATCCTGATACTCTTCTGCGTATCCATCATTCTGTATACGCTTGTTCGTATTATGCCCGTAAACTACGTTGAAACGCAGTATTATACGTCGCACAATAATCAAGCCGTCTCGGATGAAGAATTGAAACAGGCAATGCTTGATTATAACCTTGAGGATATTGAAAAAGCGCAGAAGCAAGGACGTAGCGATCTCTGGAATAAAGTTTTCAGAGACGGGGAAAAAGAACCGCTCGAAGAAAGTGCCCAGAACAAACTCAGAGACCGTCTTTCGGCGGATTGGGAAATCAGCAAGACTAAACTCAACGACGAATATAGCAAATTCGCGTTCACAGACGTTTGGCAGGCTTTCTATTTGTATACGGGATATATCAATGCTATAACCGAATACGATGAGAACGGACAACTCGTCAACAAAGTTGACGACGACGGCGACTACGTTACAAGTCTCCATATCTATAGTGAAGGCAAGTACATCAAGGACACAAATAATATTGGTTATTCAAAAGTTATAGCCGCAGCAAGCACCAATAAAACCTTGATTGCTCAATACAAGGCGAACTTTGGTTGCACAGACGAAGAAGCGGTTGAACTCATCAAGAAAGACACCGCAATCAACGTAGTGTTCGATTCCCAAAACTCCAAACAATTCTCAAAAGCGACAGTGGCAATCAGAAGCGTCGTCGCAGGGTATTGGAATTGGATTTCGAGTTTCATGAAAGGGGACATGGGGTTGTCGTTAAAACATAATCAACCCGTTGAAGAAGTTATATTGGATAATATCGGGATTTCTTTCGTAGTATCCTTGATATCCTTGATTTTGGAACTACTCATAGCTATACCTTTGGGTATTCAAAGCGCGTATCACCAATACGGCAAACTCGACTACATAACCACCGTTCTCACGATGATCGGTATATCATTCCCGTCATTCTTCTTCGGAAGTTTGCTCATGAAGTGGTTCGGAGTCGATTTGGAATGGCTCCCGCCCAGTGGATTCGACGAAACGAATTTGCTCACGATGGCAGAATCTTTGGTGTTGCCTATCGCGGTTTTGACCATACTGTCCATCGGTTCTATGATGAGATATACCAGAACAAACACACTTGAAGTCTTGAATGCAGACTACATTCGCACGGCAAGAGCAAAGGGCGCGTCCGAAAGTTCGGTTATCTACAAACACGTTTTCAGAAACACCCTTATCCCGCTCGTGACTACGCTCGCAGGCATCCTTCCGAGTCTTTTCGGCGGCGCGATGATCACTGAAACCATTTTCGACTTGCCCGGCATAGGTCACATTGCTTATGAATGCTTAAATTCCGGTGACGTGCCGTTCATCATGGGGTACAACATGTTCCTTGCGGTGTTGACCATATTAGGCGTGTTGCTGACAGATGTGATGTATGCAGTCGTCGACCCGCGCGTCAAGCTCGGTGAGTAGAGGAGGAGAAATTATGTCGATAAAGAATTTTATAAAAAATCTCCGTGATTTGCCTCAAGACGAATACATTTTGGAACAAAGACCTGTTTGCGGCGAACTTGAAACGAATGCACTCGAAGGTGGTCTCACCGAAAATGCAGCGGTTGAAATGGGCGCGGAACTTGCAAAAGCAGAATCATCCGACGATTTGCACGGCGAAAACCTGAACGATAGAGTAAAGGTGCTTTCCCCGGGAATGACCGTTCTCAAACGTTTCTTCCGCTCCAAACTCTCGGTTGTCGGGCTTACGATCCTTATAGCCCTTTTCCTGTTCTCGTTCATAGGACCGCTGTTCTCACCGTACGGTGAAGACACTATGGATATGAGTCCCGGTTGCGCAACCGTCGTTGAAACTCCCTTGACGTTTGAAAAGAACGGAGAGGTATATACCTGCTATTATATCACTTCCGTCGTCAATGACGAAATGAATGCTAATGGCAATATGACGTCTGAACACTGGCTCGGAACGGACAACAACGCAAAAGACATTTTCACTCGTCTTATGTACGGCGGAAGAGTTTCTCTAACAATCGGACTCGTCGTCATCTTGCTCGAAACCCTTATCGGCGTCATCTTGGGCGGTTTGGCAGGCTATTTCGGCGGTTGGGTGGACAACCTTATCATGCGTATAGTTGACGTTATCTACTGCATACCGCAACTGCCTATAATGTTGATTTTGTCCGCAATGTTCGTGTCTCTCGGCGTTGAAGGCATTGAGAAACTCTATTACATGATGGGCATCCTAACTCTTATGGGTTGGGCGGGCACCGCGCGTCTTGTCAGAGGTCAAATTCTCTCTCTCAGAGAGCAAGAATTTATGCTCGCCGCAAAGTGTACCGGTCTTTCCACGAAAAGAAAAATATTCAATCACCTTATCCCCAACGTGTTACCGCAACTTATCGTTTCGATGACTCTCGGACTCGGTAGCGTTATCCTCACCGAAGCAACTCTCGGCTTCCTTGGACTCGGCGCACCTCTTAACACCGCAACTTGGGGTAGTATGATTCAATATGCGACGAAACCCGCATATCTCAGAAGTTATCCTAACTTCTGGGTGCCGGCAGGCGTCTGCATAACCTTGGCAATCTTGGCGTTCAACTTCGTCGGCGACGGCTTGCGCGACGCATTCGATCCTAAAGCGAAGAGGTAAGTTATGGCTAGAAATCACGATTCCCATTACATTTCCGCAAAGGATTCTCGTCGCATTGCGAAAGAGAGCCGCGCGAAAATTAAATACTTTGAGAAAAAGAAAAAACGTAAAATCCACGAAAGCGAGTACGTGACGGAGATGAAAGATCCCGCCAATCTCGTCGAATTCGACGGCTTGAAAACCTACTTCTTCACGGATACCGGCGTCGTCAAGTCGGTCAACGGCGTGACTTTCTCCGTCCCCGAAGGCAGTACCGTCGGCGTAGTCGGCGAGTCGGGTTGCGGAAAGAGCGTAACTTCACTCTCCCTTATGCAACTCGTCCAAGGACCTACCGGACAAATCGTAGAGGGTTCTATCCGCTTCCGCACGAACGCGTTCAAGCGCGACGCACAGGGTAAGAAAATCCCCGTCTACGAAACGAACGAGGACGGATCCTACAAAACCGACGAGAAGGGTAAACGTATCAAGGCGAAAAACGACGTTGGCGGCACTCTCTTCGAGATGGAAGAGAAGGTCTACGACATCGCAAAAATGCCCGTCGACGCTATGCGTACAATCAGGGGCAGAGAAATCGCTATGATTTTCCAAGAGCCGATGACGTCCTTGAACCCCGTCTTTACGGTCGGTAACCAGCTCGATGAAGTGTCCAAACTTCACATCGCCGACTTGCCCAAAAACAAGATCAAAGAGAGAAGTATCGAGATGCTCAACCGCGTTGGTATTGCGGACGCGGAAGGCGTATACAAGAAATATCCCCACGAATTGTCGGGTGGTATGCGCCAAAGAGTTATGATTGCAATGGCACTCATCTGCAATCCCAAACTCATCGTGGCGGACGAGCCTACGACCGCTCTCGACGTCACCATACAAGCACAAATTCTCGACCTTTTGCGTGATATCAAGGAGCAAAACAAGTCGAGTATACTGCTCATAACTCACGACCTCGGAGTCGTCGCGGAAATGGCGGACTACGTCGTCGTTATGTACGCGGGCAAAATCATCGAAATGGGCACGACGGAAGATATTTTCGATCATCCGCTTCACCCTTACACCGTGGGACTTCAAAAGAGCAAACCCACCGTCAATACCGATGAGAGCAAAGAACTTTACTGCATACCGGGATTCGTTCCCAATCCCATTGATATGCCCAACTACTACTACTTCCGCGATCGTTGCGATAAGTGCATGAAGAAATGCGCGGGCGAATACCCCGAATTTATCAGCGTGAGCGATACGCACAAAGTGGCGTGCTACCTATACGAGGATGCAGAGGAGAAGGATAATGTCTGATAATTTTGAAATTGAAAATAAGGACGTAAATCCCGAAAACGAAAACGTCCAAATAGAACGAGTCGCAACCGACGAGATAGTCGAAACCGCGGTCGAAACCGCAATGGTTGACGAGAATGCGGAAAACACCGTATCTGAAACCGTCAATGCGGAAGAAAATGCAGAGAATGCCGTATCCGAAGAAAACGTTGAAAACGGCGAAAAAACGGATGAACATGTTCCGCTTTTGGTCGTCAAGGACTTGAAAAAGTACTTTGTCGTCGGGACCAACTTCTTCGGAAAACCCAACAAGTTTTTGAGAGCGGTCGACGAAGTGTCTTTCACTCTCGAAAAGGGCAAAACTCTCGGTATAGTCGGTGAGTCCGGTTGCGGTAAAACCACTATGGGTAGAACCCTTCTTCGTCTTTACGACATTACGGGCGGTGAAATCTACTATAACGGCAGAGAAATATCCAAGCTTAGCAACAGAGAGTTTGAAAAACTCCGTCCGCATATGCAGATGATATTCCAAGACCCCTATGCGAGCCTTTCTCCCAGAATGAGAGTGGGCGAAATCATCGGCGAAGCGGCTCTAGAACACGGTATCGTAGACAAGGTGCATTACCGCGAATACGTGCTTTCCGTCATGAAGATGTGCGGATTGCAACCGCATTACTACGAGCGTTATCCCCACGAATTTTCGGGCGGTCAACGTCAAAGAATATGTATTGCGCGCGCACTTGCACTTAAACCCGACTTCGTCGTCTGCGACGAGCCCGTTTCCGCACTTGACGTGTCCATTCAAGCGCAGGTCATCAATATGTTGAAAGACCTGCAAAACGAATTGGGGTTGTCCTACATATTCATCACGCACGATATATCCGTCGTCAAACACATATCCGACGATATAGGCGTTATGTATCTCGGCAAGATGGTCGAGTACGCGTCGAAAGAGCAGATTTTCAACAATACGCTTCACCCGTATACGAAAGCGCTCTTCTCGGCAGTCCCCGTCCCCGACCCCCACGTGAAGATGAACAGAATCATTCTCGAAGGGGATATTCCGTCCCCCGTCAATCCGCCGTCGGGATGCAGATTCCACACTCGTTGCGGAAGTTGCATGGAAATGTGCAAGTACGTTTGCCCCGAATATAGAGAAGTTGAACCGGGACACTTCTGCTCCTGCCACCTCTACAATACCGACGAGATGAACGAGAAGTACAACGCGGAAGTCGAAAGCATTAAGACCGCGGAACAAAACGCGGAAAACGAGAAAAATAATGGCAAAAAGAAATAAAGAGGAACTCGACACCGAAACCACGATTGCCGATATGAATATCGAGGGGTTCAGATGGTATAACCCCAACAAGAAGAAAGAGCAGTCGTCGGGTGCGGAGCCGATAAAACTGACGAGAAAAGAGCGTAGAGCGATTATGGCGGGCGCAATTAAAGCGATCCTCCCGTTTATCGCGATAATAATTCTCGTCTTCGTCCTCGTATTCTCGATAGCATATATATGGTTAAAATGAAAAATACTTTGGAGAACGTTATGAAAAAGAGAAAGTTTTTCGTGATAGCAAGCCTTGTATTGATACTGTCTTTGGCGGTTATCTTTTGCGCTTGCAATTCCGATACTCCCGACACTCCCGATACTCCCGCAAATCCCGATACGGGTACGGTGACTCCCGACGATGATACCACCGTCGACGAAGAGGAGTTTACGGTCACCTACAACAAAACGGACGGCGTAACTTTTGATTCGTCGAATCCCGCGAAGGTGAAGAAGGGTAGACCTACTACGTACAAGTTTACCGTAAGCGTATTTTACGAAGGAACTCCCGTTGTCAAAGTCAACGACAGTCCGAAAACCGTCAATTATGACGAGGAAAGCGGAACGTACTCTTTCAAAGCGACCGCGGCAAGCGATTTGAAGATTGACGTCAGCGGTATCGCGAAAGCGGAATCCGCATTGCTTTCAAGCGGTACGGGCGCATCGGATAGTCCATTCGTCGTCAAAGAACCGATCGACCTTCTGAAAATGGCGGAAGTCATCAACAGCGGCGCGGACAACTCGGTCATGAGCGTTCTCGGTTACTACGTGCTCAACAACAACATAGATTTGAAGGGGGAAGAACTTCCCATCATCGGCGACGGCAACAATAACTACGCATTCTTCGGCGGTTATTTCAACGGCGCAGGTTACACCATTTCCAACTTCACAATCAACTCCAACGGCAAAGATTACGTCGGTTTGTTCGGCATTGTTCAAGCGTATTACGAAGCACAACTCGGCTACACCGGCGGTATGATTTACAACTTGAAACTGTCCGACTACACGATCAACGCAGTCAACTCGGGTTCCACCGTCACTTGCGGATCTTTCGTAGGACAGGGCTTCGGCGCGAGTTTGGTGCTTTGCGAAGCAAAGAACGGCACCGTCAACGTCATGGGCGACGGCAACTACTTCTCCTATGCGGGCGGTATCATCGGACTTCAACGCTCTTTCCAATATCCGTATTTCTCCAAAGTGGCGTACTGCTCCACGGATAACGTGAGCGTCCTTTGCAGTAGTGGTACGACCTATGCGGCGGGCGGTATTTCGGGTTACGTTTATTCCGACGATCCCACCGTTTCTTCCACTATCACGAACTGCTATTCCACGGGCGAAGTCAAAGGCGCGTTCCACGCAGGCGGTCTTGTCGGTTGGCTCAGCAATTACACCTCGCTGTCCGCAAGCTATACGACTGCAAACGTGCACGCACAATCCCATATTTCCGACACGTCCTTGGAACAATATTGCAACGCATACGCGGGCGGTCTTGTCGGTATGGCTCAACTCGACTCAATCATCACGGACAGTTTTGCAACGGGTGATATAACCGCACACGCCGCTCTCGGCAACACCTATGCGCACGTCGGCAATATCGTGGGCAGAACGGAAGACTTGGAAGACGGTATGTATAGCGCAAAAGAAATGAGCATATACAACTGCTTCTACGTTAAAGGCGGTAAAAACGACACTATCGACTTCACGAAAGTCGACATGGTAAAATCCACTCTCGGTTGGCACGAAATCGACTGGATTATGGCGGACGGCTCTTATCCCGTCATCAACAGCATCAATAGCACGAGCGACGAAGAAACCGCCGTTCAACATTACACCTACACCGTGATTCTCAACTTCGGCGGAAGAAAGGACGAAAAAGGCGCAAGCGAATATTCAACGACTATTTCCGACCAATACGAACCTATGGCGTTCTGGTATGAAGTCTACGAATATTCCGAAGCAAGCGCGCGTCAAGGCTTGCCCGAAAATATTATTAGCACCGACGGATATATGTCTTACGGTTACTTCTTCGATGCGGAATGCACGATGCCCGTCCCCAGCGGTTACGTTCCTATGAGAACCATAACCCTGTACGTCGGTTTTGCAGACTACAACGAAGTCGCAGGCACTTATTACGTCGTTCCCAACACCGAGATTGCGAATAGCAACAACGCTACCATCGAACTCATCCTTGCAAACGACGGAACTTACGTCTGCAACGACCTTTACGGCGCATATAACGGCACTTACGTTTACAACGGCGAATACGTCGTGTTCGACAACGCAAGATTTGCACGCTACTACGGTGAAGGCAAGATCGCAAGTTATCAAGGCTACGAATTTAAGGCGGTCAAGACCGCATACGGCTTCGACATCTACGGCGGTATGTACTCCGACGAAGAATCTTCCGAAGTCGTCGAACTCGTTCCGAGAGAAGAACCCCTCAAAGTCGTGAAGAACGGCGGCGCAATCATCGGCAGTTACTTCTACAAAGACGGCGCAAACACCGTGATTTACGAATTTTTCGCAAACGGTAGCGGTATTCTCACCGAAAACGGCACCGAAAGCGATTTCGTCTACGTTGTGGACGGACAAAACTTAACTATCACCGTTGACACGACGAGCGTAAACGGCGCGATAAGCAGTGGCGTGGTCACCACGATAGATTCTATCGCAGTCACGAAAACGGATGCATTCAAAGGCACGTGGAAAATCCTGTCCTTGCCCAATCAAACCATCACTTTCGACGGCGCGGGCAACTGGGAATCCGTCACTTTGGAATACGTGAACGAGGGCGGTGAGTTGTACCAAGAAGTCGCCAATAGAACGAGCGGCACTTACACCGTCAGCGGAGATAAACTCATCATCATGGACTCTATGGAAGTATCTTTCTCGGACGGCTTCGTCAAATTTGGAGATGCCTCATCGTCCATCACCCTCGGACGTCCCGATAGCTATTACGGTTTGTGGACGACCACTGACGGCGGTACAATCTTCGAACTCAAAGGCATTACTAAAGACGGATTCGGCAAGGCAAAAGTCCGTTTCGTCACCGAAACCAACGGCAGAGTGCGCAACGAGATTTACGAATTGACCTACGTTCCCGATATGTTGAGAGAAGGATATATCTCATTCTTCTACGAAGGCGAATACTACGGCTCCGCATCGTATAACGAAGGAAAGGGCGCATTGAATGCAAGCATCTACTCTTTGTCTGCGTCTAATATGGTAAGTCTCAATCTTTATCGCTATGACGAATACAAGGGCGAATGGATCAGTGAAGACGGCACGTTCGGCACGGTGACCTTCAACGGTTGCGGTGTGTACACGTCGTTCGGCGATATCGCACTCAACGGTATCATCAAGATCGGCGACCAAGAAATCAGTTATCGTCTTGACGATTTCTCGCTCAGCGGATCCTTCACCTACAACAAGACTTTGTACACTATCACGTACGTTGAAGGATACAATTACATCAAGATTTCTTCCGAATCGAACAACGTTGATCTCGTGAGAAAAGACGCTCTCGGCGGAAAGACCTTCCTTGACGCAAACGGCAACGAATATTCCTTCGACGGCAGAGGAGATCTCTCCACCAACGGAACTCTCACCGTCAAATCCGGTGCGACGACTACCACTTATTCCTACGTGACCGACGGGGACGGCGCAAGCTTCTTCGACGACGGAACCAAAATCGGTGAACTTACCGTAGACGGCGCAATCGGCTCTCGCAACTACGTGTTGACTCTCAACGGTCAATCAGTCACACTTGGCGAAAAGACCGCATTCACGGGCACTTGGGCGCTCGAAGCGTCATTTGAACACCCTGTCGTCATCGGCACGATGAACTACGACGGTGTTTTGACGGGTAGAGTACCCCTTGCAATCAACGAAACTCCCGACGTCTACGACGCAACCTTCACTCTCGTTGACGACGAATATCTCGTTTGGGAAGTCGAAAGCGGACTCAATCTCTACGTCATCAAGATCGCAGACGGTATGTTCGTCATGTCATTGCACCTCAACTGGTTCAACTACGAGAACGATACCGATAGCGGTGTGTGGAATTACAGCTACTTCATGAAAGCGGACGATTTGATCGGCAAATGGACGAACGAACGTTTGAGCCAAGTCTACGAATTCGACGGAATGGGTTACAACCCCGAACAACTCGGTATGTACACCATTTCCAACTTGTACGCAAGCAGTGAAGACGAAGATGAAACCGTCTGCTACTACGGCTACTTCGAGAGAAGGGACGGTAGCGGTTACGATTATCTCGTGTTCACGACCTACAGCGCATACGCAGGCAGCGGAAGCAAGGTCGTCTTCAAGGATCCGTCCGGAAACGCAAGTGCAAATGAATACGTAAACGAAGCGGGGGACAGAGCGTTCACCACCGAAGCGGTAAATCTCAAGGACTACTACATCACGAGAGACTAAAAACAACACCTTACAAAATCAAAAACGGTATCGCAAACGCGATACCGTTTTTTCATATATACTTTTAGCCGTAGTTTATTGATTGTTTTGAGAAGAGAAGTCCGCCGTTTCTATCACGGTCAAGTTCTTTTTCATCGACACACGCAGTAGAAAGTAGGAGACGACTGCAGTTACGACTTCTGCAATAGGGAAAGTCCACCATATCGTGTTTACGACGTTTTTGTCGAGAGTGAACAGGTAAGCAACGGGCAGGACGAGCACGATTAAGCGTAGGGCGGATATAATCAGTGGAGAATAAACTTCGCTTTCCCCTTGCAAAACCCCTTGTATCGCCACGCTGAACCCCATAAACACGTAGCCGATAGTCGCAATATGCAGAGCGGTTTTGCACGTTGCGATGACGTCGCTTTTGGACACGATAGACGACTCTTCGATTGTCAGTGCGAACAACTCCGAGATGGGTCCCGCAAGTGCCTGATATACCACCGTTATCACTGCGGTTACGATGATCGAATCGATGATGCCGTACTTGATCGTTTCGCGTATGCGGTCGTAGTTTTTCATTCCGTAGTTGTAGGACGTGATCGAAATGAGCGTGTTAGATAGCCCGAAAGACGCAAATAACGCCGTTTGCATGAGTTTGTAGTAGATTCCGTAACTGCCCGACAACAGGTTGACCGTGTACACGTCGTCTATTGTGCCGATGATGAGTAACACTCCAAACATCATAAGCGCAAGCATACCTTGCATCAAAAATGCAGGGAAGCCGATTTTGTATATGTTTTTGATGATTTTCATATTGGGTTTGACGTATTTAAGATTGCCGTCGATTTCCTTGTTGACGACGTAGTGCGCAACGAGCGCAATCACCATAGACACGACTTGCCCGATGACCGTCGCATACGCCGCTCCCGCAATACCCATACCAAGCGGAAAGATGAATACGTAGTCCAAAAGGATATTCGTCAGTGCGCCCACGACTTGCGCTATCATAGAGAGAGTAGTTTTCCCCGTCGCAATCAAAAACCGCTCCGCAATCGCAAATCCGATCGAGCCGATTGAGATACAACAACATATCGAAAGATATTCCGCGCCCATTTCGACGACGTCCGCATTGCTTGACATAAGGCGCATATACGGTTTAGAGCAGAATAGCCCGAAGAGTAGGAAAATGACGTAGAATACGAGTGCCAAGAAAATGCCGTTGCCTGCGACCTTATTTGCGGTTTGTTTGTCTCCTTCGCCCAGACTTTTTGAAAGCAAAGCGTTTATCCCGACTCCCGTGCCGACTCCTATCGCTATCATCATAATCTGCACAGGGAAAACGGCGGATAACGCAAGATTGCCGAGCGCGCCTTCTTCCCCCATATTGATGACGAACACGGTATCCACTACGTTATATAACGCCTGCAACACCATAGAAAGTATCATAGGAAGTCCCATCGACCATATCAACTTACTGATTTTCTGATTGCCCATTTTGTTTTCGTTCATTATTCACCTCAAAAAGAAAAGGCGCAAGCCCAACGAACAGTTGGACTTACGCCTTTCGACAACTCACTTGCGGATATTTTGCCACAAAACGCAAATTTTTGCAAACGCATTCACAAAAATCCCCGAATATTTTTTCGTATCGCATTATTTCCGCGCCCACAAAACAAAACAGAGTAGTGCAATCACAACCTTTCTTTTAGTAGCGTTACGAGAAAAGTTGACTTTTGCCGTCAAGATTGCTATACTATTTGACGTTGATAAAGCAGACCATACGGAAGCGTATCGAAATATCCGCATCAACACATTGTAATATAAAATATACGGAAGCGTATCGAAGCGGTCATAACGAGGCGGTCTTGAAAACCGTTTGGGTGAAAGCCCACGGGGGTTCGAATCCCTCCGCTTCCGCCAAAGAACAAACCCTACTTTTTAGTAGGGTTTTTCTTTGCAAAGAGTAGGTATTTCGGGTGCTATCGCACCCTGTTTGCTACGCAAACCGAACCCCCTATCACGGGGCTAACGCTACGCTCTCGTGAGTAAACTCACCCGCTCCGCTATTACGGCAACAAGTTGCCTACGAATCCCCGTTTCCGCCAAATAATTAACACTATATTAAGTAGAGTTTTTTATTAAGAGCAAGGATTTTGTGTGTTTACAACATGCACGGCGCAAATGGAAGATTTTCAAAAGTCAAGGTTGACAACGGCGGATTGTGTTGTATAATTGTAGAGAGGTGAAAAATATGATTAAACACGTAGTATGTTTCAAATTGAAAGAACCAACCGAAGAACTCCTTCAAAAGACCAAAGATATTTTGCTTTCGATGAATGGTAACGTTCCGACTGCGAAGTCCATCGAAGTGGGAGTGGACGTTCTTCATTCCGCACGCAGTTTCGATATTATTCTGCAAGTCGTCGTGGATGATATGAAAGCCCTTGACGAATATCAACAAGATCCGTATCACTGCGGAGTGGTCAAGACGCATATGCACGAAGTGGCGTCGCAGAGTATTGCGTTAGACTACGAAATCTAATTTGAGAAAAACAAAAAAACCGTCCTCAAGGGACGGTTTTTTTATGGAGTTTTCGTTATGCGGTGGTGTGGTAGGTGAAACCTTGTCCCGCGACTTCGCGCGCCTTGGTGATATAAACGAAAGCGTTGGGGTCGTAGGAGTAGATGATGTCCTTGACCTGATTGATTTGTTTTTTCTTCACGACGCAGACGAGCATATCGTGTTCGACCCCGGTATAGAATCCGACCGCTTTGACGACGGTTACGCCGCGGTGGAGTTTCTCGGTGATTTCGATGGAGATTTCTTGGTGCTTGTCCGAAATTATGTTGAACACCAACGACGATTGCAAACCCGATTGGATGACGTCCGCCACTTCGGTCGCTACGACAAGGGAGATGGTGGAGTAGAGAATAGGACTCAATACGCTGGTGGTGATAGTGGTCGGGTCGGCGTTGTTAAGGTCGAGTCCGATGAAACCGAGCGCACCCGATGCCACGACTATGACAAGGTCGCAACCGAGAATGAGCCATTGCACGTCCGCTACGGGATTGAATTTGTAGATGATTTTGCCGATGATGTCCGTTCCGCCCATACAGGAGTTGTAGCGGAGAATGAAACCAAGGCAAATACCGCAACTTGCACCGCCTGCCGCCGCTGCGAGAAGGTTCAGTGCACTGTCGGGACTGCTCGCCTTATAAAGCGGGAAGTTGACAAGACTGAACATACCCATCCACAGAGAGTACATGCCGACTGCGATGACGGTGTAGAAGGTGAACTTTTTGTCGAGAATGAAGAACGCCGCGATGATAAGGGGGACGTTCAACAAAAAGCTCGTAACCGCAGGGTTGAACCAAGAGTCCGCAAGGGGTTTGTTGAAGGGGAGAACCGCGTTGTAGATGATTGACGCAACGCCGGTGAAACCGCCCGGGGCAAACCCGTTGGGGACGATGAAGACGTAGTTGCCGAGTGCGCGAATGAACGTAAGCACCGCAAGCACCAAAATGAGTTTCAAGAATGACAACACGTCTTGTTTTGTTAAGACTGTTTTTTTCATATTTCCGCTATCTAACGGCACAAAAGTGTCTTTTATCTATTCTTTTTTCTGAAGCCTTGGCAGAACTTTTTGAATCCGCCTTTCGTTCCGTTGCACATATCGACTATGCCGTCAACGGACATTTGCGACACAAGACCGCCCGTGAAACCACTGAAACTACGCAAGGGCATATCTTTGACCGATTGCGTGATCATATCGGGGTTTTCGGTGCCGATTGCGACGAGTTTGCTACCGAACACGAGAACTTTGTAAAGGAATTTGCCAACGCCCGTGCAAGCGCATTGTTCGACACTGTTGTCGATGGTCAATTCGCCTTTGACGTAGGGGGTATTCTCGACGAGAGTCGCGCCGTAGAGTGCCGCGAATTGTTCCGCGGGGATACGTTTCTTTTGTTCGACTTCTTCGGTGAGATCGTAGTAGTAAGGAGCGACTTCGTGATAGTTGGGGATGGGTGCGTCGGGGTTCGCGGAAATGACGTTCACGCTTGCTTCAAGACGGATGTCGCGAGAAGAAGAACCGATTAGAATGCGGAATTCACCGCTTTCGACGTGCCAATCCTTGATGAGAACGTTGTAGTAGCTGAACGCGCGACTGCCAAGAGAAATGGAAACTTCTCTCTCTTCGCCGGGGTTCAGGAAAACTTTCTTGAAGCCTTTGAGTTCTTTCTTCGGGCGGAAGATACTGCTTTCGACGTCGCTCACGTAGAGTTCCGCGACTTCTGCGCCCGCTACGCTACCCGTATTCTTAATCTTGAAGGTTGCGACGAGTTCTTCGCCTTCGTTGATTTGTTTTGCGGACAACGCAAGGTCGCTATATTCGAAGGTCGTGTAGCTGAGACCGTGACCGAAGGGGTATTGCACTTTCTTTTCCGCGGAGTCGAAGTAGCGGTAGCCGACGTAAACGCTTTCGCGGTATTCGACGGAGCGGGGTCCCATGGGGAAATATCTCGAAGAGATATTGTCGTGGTTGCGGAAGGGGAAGGTTTCTGCAAGTTTACCGCTGGGGTTGACTTTGCCGTATATGAGATTGTACGCCGCTTCGCCCGCCGCTTGTCCGCCGAGATAGAGATTGAGGATTGCTTTTGCTTGCGCTTCCCACTTGGAAACCTTGACGGGTGAACCGCCCGAAAGCACGACGATGATATTGTCGTTGACTTTGGCAAGTTCTTGCACGAGAATATTGTGAGATTCGGGAAGATTGATATGTTTGCGGTCGAAACCTTCGCTTTCGTAGGAGTCCGTGAGTCCGATGAACACAAGGACTGCATCCTTACCTTTTGCGACTTCGCACGCTTGTTTGATGAGTTTTTCTTTGTAGCCGTCGCCCTTCAAGGTGTAGCCTTCCGCATATTCGAACTTTTGTCCGTTTGCTTGCATCGCTTCGTAGAAGGAAACGGTCTTGGGGGGATTGATATGGCTCGAACCACTGCCTTGGTAGCGGAGATTCTTCGCGAGAGAGCCGATGACTGCGATATTTTGTTCGTGACGAAGGGGGAGTGCGTTGCCGTCGTTTTTGAGAAGGACTGCGCCCGCTTCAGCGATACGTCTTGAAACTTCGTGGTGTGCGTCGAGTTTTTGATCTGCGCCCGCGACTTCGCTCGCCTTTGCGTTGAATGCGAATTTAATGAGACGGAGCACGACTCTGTCAAGGTCTTCTTCGGAGAGAGTGCCGTCTTTGACCGCTTTGACGATACGGCGGTCGTTCATACCCTTATTGCCGGGCATTTCAAGGTCGTTGCCTGCTTTGACGGATTCGACGCGGTTGTTCATTCCGCCCCAGTCGCTGACGACGATACCTTTGAATCCCCATTCTTCGCGGAGAATATCGTTGAGCATACGTTTATGGTCGGACATATGGGTGCCTGCAAGGCAGTTGTACGAACTCATAACCGTGGCGGGTTGAGCGTTTTTGATTACGGTCTCAAACGCGGTGAGATAGATTTCTCTGAGTGCGCGTTCGTCGACGATGGTATCGATGCTCATACGCAGGTGTTCTTGGTTGTTCGCGCAGAAGTGCTTGACCGAAACGCCTACGCCTTCTTTTTGAACGCCGTTCACGTATGCGGTTGCAAGGTTGCCCGCAAG
Organism: uncultured Bacteroidaceae bacterium; assembly: GCA_964550635.1. Lineage (GTDB taxonomy): Bacteria > Bacillota > Clostridia > Christensenellales > CAG-917 > RGIG4097. Next base: position 49,506 of record CAZJZV010000005.1, on the reverse strand, counting down.
GAAGGGATCTTCGGACATATATTCGAAGTTTCTACCGCAGAGAGGGGAGCGTTTGATATTGATGCCCGGTCCCAAGACGGTGGATACGCCGAGTGCTTTCGCTTCTTCCGCGATTGCTTTGCCCATTTCTTCGAGAATTTCAACGTCCCAAGAAGACGCAGCGGTGACTGCGGTCGGGAAGCAAGTTGCGGTTTCTGCAGGTTTCATGATGTTGGTGCCTGCACCTTGTTTTTCTTTTCTGAGTCCGTTGGGGCCGTCGGTCATCCAAACGGAAGGGATTCCTAATCTATCTACTGCTTTTGTTCTCCAGAAAGTTTCACCGGAGCAAAGGGACGCTTTCTCTTCGAGAGTCATTTGTTTGAGAATAGCGACAAAATCTTTTTCTTCCATACGATTTCTCCATAGGTACGGGCAAAGCCCGTGTATTTAGGCATACGTGCGCGTGTTGCGCCGTATATACCTTTAATAAATATAGCATATGATTAGACTCATTTCAAGTGTTTTCGAGAATGTTTAGTGCGTCAAAACGGCGATTTCGACGGAAAACGAACACTATCCGTAAATTTTGTTGCCGTATTTTCAAAACGTGGTATAATTTTAGTAACCAATCGAGGAGAAATCCGTATATTTAGTGACGAGATGAAAAAGGAAGCGTTTGAAAATCTTTTCCGCAAATACTACAACGAGGCAAAACTCTACGTTTTGTCTATGTGTCGCGATGAATCGCTTGCGGAAGATTTGGTGGCGGACGCATTCTACAAGGCTTTCGTGACTATCGACGAAGAAAAAGACGGCTTCAAATATTGGCTCCTTAAGGTGTGCAGAAACTGCCTTATCGACAGAATACGCAAGGACAAAAAATACACCGTAGCGGGAGAAGAAGTGCTTGCGGTTATGAGCGGTGGGGAAGACCCCGCGTCCTCTCTCATCAAAAAGGAAGAATATAGGGCGTTATACCGCGCGCTATCTCTCATCAAACCGTCTTATAAAGAAAGTGTGATACTCTATTATTTCGAGGGCTTATCCGTCAGCGAAATAGCGAAAATAACGGAACAGAGTGCCGAAAACGTGAAAGTTACTCTGTTCAGAGCAAGAGCAAAATTGAAGGAAATTTTGGAGGAAAGCATATGAATTTCGACGAGGCTTTCAATCACTATAGAGAAGGCACCGCAACACCCGAAGAAATCGAACTCGTGCGCGACGAAATCGCAAAGGCGAAAGCACTTTCGTCCCTGTTTGACGACGAGGGTTTGACGGTCACTCCCGCACCCGTCAGCGAACTTGACAAGGAAGAAGTCAAAAAGGCAAAAAAGGTGTTTAGAATCAAGGTTTTGATTGCGGTTGTTGCGTCAATCATCGTTGCGCTACTCATCATAGCGGCGGTGCTCGGCGGAGTTTTCGGCTCGGCGGCAACATACGCAAACGACCAAATCGTCTACACTGAAAATGAAGGACAAGAGATTGCGAAAAACGCACTCACTGACTTCCTTGCGGGCAAAGGATACGTTGTTGGGACGGACGAAATCGAATGCGTTGACGTTGACAAGGATTTCAACTACGAAGTGCCTATCGAAGAGAGTTATTATACATATAAATACACCTTTGAAACGGAGAGCGGAAGATACAGAGTCGAGATTGACACCCGCGACGGAGAAGTGTTAAAAATCAACGTGAAAGACTGAAAAACCTATGACGAAATCCGCGGAATCAGTGATTGATTTCGCGGATTTTATTATTGTCGAAAATCGTCGATATATGCCGTTAGAATGCGGAAAAATCTTCCATAAATTTTGTTGATTATAAATCTTCGCGCTTTGCATAAAATAGGGGTATGTGGTCCAACGTTATCAGCATCGACAAAAGTTTTGACAAGGAAAGCGATTTCATCGTTTCAAACGTCCGCGATATTAAAAATATGTCTTACGCGGTTGAAGAAAGTAATGATAGATTGTGGGTTTACGTCGCATCCATTTGCGAAGTTTCAAACGAGGTGGAAGAAAAGGTAACTGATATAGTCGAAACGGTGGTTTTGACCTATATCAAACTTCGCTTTTTCCTTGACAAATTGCACTCGCGTGAGATGACTCATTCAAACTGTGCGCTCATCAGTTCTCTCGTGCATTTCGACAGGGTTTACGAGAGCAATTTATTCAGAAAAGCACTGTCTGAAACCGCGGATTTCAACGTGGACGGACTCTACAATTTCAGAATGAGCGGAGTGGTGGAGAATTGGGAAGAGCTTGCGCTTCTTGCCGAAAAACTGCTTGACGGAAACGATAAGGACGTCTTCGACGTCGCGTCTTTCATCACCGCAACCGAAGGGGTGAAAAGCAGGCTAGCAGTCATCGGCGGGAAGCTCTACAACCTGTCGAGAAGGGCACCCGTTGAAATTCTACCGCTTTATCAGGAAAACGAATTGAATATGATAAGTGCGATAATCAGTGAAAAGCCGTCCGAAATCATCGTCGAAAACACCAATTTCACCCCGTCGATGACTTCCACTTTGAAACGTATCGCAACGGTTATCAACAGATAATACGCGGTTAGAATGCCGATTTATGCGGTCGTCGCTCTTGTGGCGGCGATTTTTGCGTTGTTTTGATTTCGGTTTGAGTTTTGAAAGGGCGGGCGGGGGATAGGCAAAAAATCTCACCTTTCGACAAAAAAGACGGAGAGTAATTCTATTCGTAGTTGCAAGTTTGACTATATTGTGTTATAATCATTTAATCTTGAATTATATAAGCGCGTATGCGCTTTTCTTATAAAGGAGTAATATATGGCAAAAAGCGTTAGAGTCGTCTTCCTCGGCGGTGTCGGTGAAATTGGTAAGAATATGACCGCCATTGAATTTGACGACGACATTATCATCGTTGATTGCGGTGTGGAATTTCCGCGGGACGACAGTCCGGGTATCGACGCAATCATTCCGGATATAACCTATATCCGTGAGAATATACACAAACTCAAAGGAATCGTCCTCACCCACGGACACGAGGACCATATCGGCGCAATACCGTACTATGCGGACGAGTTGAAAGTGCCAATCTACGGCACCGCACTCACTCTCGGTATGCTCGGTCGCAAACTCTCGGATAGATGCGTATCCGCAAACCTCAAAGAAGTCAAAGAAGGGGATACCGTCAAACTCGGTTGTTTCAAAGTCGAGTTTATCAAAGTGGCTCACTCGATGGCGGGCGCGTGCGCGTTGTCCATAACCACGCCTCTAGGCGTGATATTCGTGACGGGCGATTTCAAAATCGACAACAGTCCTATCGACAACAAGAAAACCGACCTTCAACGTATCGCGGAAATAGGCGCAAAGGGCGTTATGCTTATGCTCGGCGAAAGCACGAACGTAGAACGCGCGGGTTTCTCGACTTCCGAAAGAGTGGTGGGACAGGGACTTGAAAATATATTCATTTCAAATCCTACGAAAAGGATTGTCGTGGCATGTTTTGCTTCGAGCAACTATAGGGTGCAACAGATACTCTGGCTCGCGGAAAAATACAATCGCAAAGTCTTGCTCGCGGGCAGAAGTATGAAAGGTATCGTGGACGTCGCGTCCAAAGTCGGCGAACTCAAAGTGCCAAAGGGCGTCATCGTGGAGAATATCTCCAACCTTCCCCCCGAAAGAGTGGTCGTGATTGCGACGGGTACGCAAGGCGAACCCGACAGTGCGCTATCAAAACTGTCGAAAGACGACTTCGGCAAGGGATTGTCCCTTGGTGAAAAAGACGTCGTCGTGTTGTCGTCGACTCCCATTCCCGGCAACGAAAAGTCGGTGTACGAAGTCATCAACAACTTGTTCCGTCAAGGCGCGAACGTGGTGTACGACAGTATGAACGACGTACACGTATCCGGACACGCATACGAAGAAGAACTCAAAACCATGCTCAATCTCGTGCGCCCGAAGTTTTTCATGCCGGTGCACGGCGAATATCGTCATCAATTCAAGCACGCGCAAATCGCGAAGAGCATATGCGTGCAACCCAAAAACGCGGTCATTCCAAACGTCGGCGAAGTGTGGGGAGTGAACGCAAACAGCCTGAAACAACATTCAAACGTGCCTGCGGGCAACGTGTACGTTGACGGCGATATTCTCGAAGACGGCAATGCGGTCGTGAGAGATCGCAGATCTCTTTCCGAATACGGCGTGATCGTCGTGCTCGGCGCAATCAACGTGAGAAAGGGCAAAATCTCCGGGGACGTGGACGTCATCGCAAGGGGTTTGAGCCTGACAGACGAGAGATATACGGATATAATTTACGCGACCAAAAACGCGGTGGCAAACACCGAATTTGACGGCGATAACGTCGTCGAAGCGACGGTTGCAGTCAAAAAAGCGATAAGAAAACTTTTCTATCGCGACAGACAATTCCCGATAATAATGCCAATTTTGGTTGAGGACTGATATGCATAGAAAGCCGATTATTTTGATATTGACGAGCAGGGACGAAGAGGGCGGCGCATCCGTCGAGCTTTCGCGCGCAATCAAAGAATACGGCACGCATAACGTCGTGGTCATAAGCGACGACAAATACGGCTCCGCCGCAAAGTCGTCAAAACTCGACAGGCTCATGACTCTCGGGGACGACTATCAGGAATTTCTCGGCAGAAACGAAAAATTCGCATTCTTGAAAGACCTTGGCAGAAAGAATAAGCAGGTCAAAAAGGGCAGGGCGTATAGGATTGCAAACGCAGTCAAAAGATACCGTCCCGAACTCGTTTTGACCACTACGCCTTACGCCTATTTCAGTGCGATAGACGCAAAACGCAAGACGGAATTCGATGCGGAAATCGTCTATATGATGCCTTATTTCGTGCTTGACAAGCAGTCATACGACCTTGACAGCATCTATATCGTGGAAAATCAGGACGTCAAAACCGCTCTCGTGGCGCAGGGTGTGCCGTCGAAACGTGTTATGACAATGGGATTCCCATACGACGTGCCGAGAAAAACTCCCCTTGAAATCGTCGCGATGAAACAGGAATTGGGGTTGCCGAGAACGATGACCGTTTTCCTGAATGCAGAGAAAAAGGACGGAGTGGAAGAGTTATTTTCCCTTCTTCTCGACCAAGGCAAAGTCATCAATCTCGTCGTCTACTGCACGGATGCAAAGACGGTGTCCGCACTGCGTATGAAAGCGGATAGCGAGAAAGCGAATAACGTCGTGATTTTGCAGAAAAAAGAGCAATTCGACGAATATTTGACGGCATCCGATGCGGTCATCACTCGCTACGACGTGTCCACAATATACAAATGTTTCAAACTGGGCAAACCCGTCATTACGTTTGCAAAGGGCGCGCACTCTCTGCGCGAGATAGCGTATCTCGTTGAAAAGGGACTCGTCATGAATGCAAAAGAAAATATCGAAGTGGTAGGCTTGATATACAGACTCATCGAAACGGGCGTGGCGGCAAGCTACGTGTCCGCGGGTGAGAAGTGGGTGGAAACCGCTAGCGTATCCAATATCGCGGGCTACCTTGTCAGCTACATAGGAAAGTGAAATGAAAATTACGAAATTATCGAATATAGCGCATAAGTGCGGACTCAGAGAAGGGGACGAGATTGTTGAAATGGGCGGTTATCCGTTCATCGATATTCTCGACTATCTCTACTTCGACAACGAGCGCAAATTCGACGTGGTGGTCGAGCGGGACGGCAAAAAACATACCGTTAAAATCGCAAAAAAGGACGGACAATCGTTGGGACTCGAATTCGATAAGGAACTCGACGTCATCCGTTGTAGAAACAAGTGTGTTTTCTGTTTTGTCGACCAACTGCCCAAGGGACTTCGCAAAACTCTCTACGTCAAGGACGACGACTATCGTATGAGTTTCATATGCGGAAGTTACGTCACCATGACCAACGTGAGCGAAGAAGAAATTCAGCGTATCATCAGACTGCATCTCAGTCCGCTTTACATATCCGTCCACGCATTCGACGACGATTTGAGGGTGAAAATGGTGAGAAATCCTCACACTCGCGATCTGATTTCGATGATGCGTAGATTTGGCGACGCGGGAATAAAGATGCATACGCAACTCGTCGTAGTCCCCGAAATGAACGACGGCGACGAACTCGTCAAGAGCATAAGGGGCTTGCATTCCGTCGAGGGAGTGGAGAGTGTAGCGGTCGTGCCCGTCGGACTCACCGGGCATAGAAACGGACTTGCGGACATTCGTACCGTCAACAAGGCGGAAGCGGAAAGAACGATTGACGAAGTCGAAAAAATCAACGAAGAATACGGCGGATATTTTTGTTGGTGTTCGGACGAATACTACGTCATCGCAGAGAGAGAAATCCCGTCGTTTGCCTACTACGGCGACTTCGGACAGATAGAAAACGGCGTGGGACTCATCGCGGATTTCGAAGATAATCTCGACTTTTCTCTCGAAAATCTGAACAAGGAAAACTTGAAAGGAAAGGCGACTTTCGTGACGGGCGTATCATTCGCTCCCATACTCGAAACGCTCAAAAAGAGCGTGGAAGAAAAACTCGGAATAGAAATCGCGGTCAAACCCATACGCAACGACTTTTTCGGCAATAGCGTAACGGTGGCGGGACTGGTCGTAGGCTCGGACATAATCGCACAGGCAAAAGGACTGGATACGGATTGCTACGTCATCCCAGACAATATGCTCCGCGAATTCACCACGACTTTCCTTGACGACACCACTCTCGACGAAGTCCAAACCGCTCTCGGAAAACCCGTGTTGACCGTCGCTCACAACGGCGCAAATCTTGCCGAAGTGCTTGCGGAATTTTTCAAGAATAAAGCATAAGAGGAATATATGAACAATAAACCATTGGTTGCCGTAGTCGGCAGACCTAACGTAGGAAAATCCACTCTTTTCAATCGCTTGGTAGGCGAGAGAATTTCAATCGTAGAAAACACCCCCGGCGTGACGAGAGATAGAATTTACGCGGACGTCGAATGGTGCGGAAAGGCTTTCACGCTCATCGACACAGGCGGTCTCGAACTCAAAAGCGAAGACGAAATGTGGTCGCATATCCGCTCCCAAGTGGAAATCGCGGTCGAGGCGGCGGATGCGGTCGTCTACGTAGTAGACGGCAAAACCGGTCTTACCCTTGACGACCAGACTATTACCGCGTTTTTGAGAAAGGCGGACAAGCCTGTCGTGCTTGCCGTAAACAAACTCGACAACAACGAACTTCACGACTTGTACGATTTCTATGCACTGGGCTTCGGCGAGCCTTACGGAGTGTCCGCGGAGCAGGGTAAAGGACTCGGCGACCTTCTCGACGCTATCATCGAACAAATCGAAGCGGTCCCCCACGAAGAAGACCCCGAAAGATTGAAAATCGCAATCGTCGGAAAACCTAACGCGGGCAAAAGTTCTCTCACGAACAAACTTCTCGGTTACGACCGTTGCATAGTCAGCAATATCGCGGGTACGACAAGGGACGCAATCGACACCGCGCTCGACGTTGGCAACGATAAATATCTCATCATAGACACTGCCGGTATGCGCAAGAAAAAGGCGGTCGGCGAAGACGTTGAACGTTATTCCGTCGTTCGCACGATACTCGCAGTCAGGCGCGCGGACGTGGTTGTCATCATGTGCGACGCAAGCGAAGGATTGACCGAACAAGACGTCAAAATCGCAGGTTTCGTCAACGAAGAAGGCAAACCGTCGGTCATTGCTATGAACAAGTGGGATTTGGTGGACAAGGACACCTACACAAAAGAAAAATTCGAGAAAAAACTCCGTGACGATTTGAAGTTTATGGACTATTTCAAGTCGGTGTATATCTCGGCAAAGAACGGCAAACGCACGGATGCGATACTCCCTGCTTGCAAGGAAGTCGTCGCCGCATCGAGACGTCGTATTCAAACGGGACTTTTGAACGAAGTTTTGTCGGATGCTATCCGCATAAGCGAACCGCCGTCAAAACAGGGCAGAAAGTTGAAAATCTATTTTACCACTCAAGTCGCGGTCTGTCCGCCCACATTCGTGGTCAAGGTCAACGATCCCGAACTCATGCACTTCAGCTATAAACGCTACCTTGAAAACGCACTCCGCAAGAGTTTCGACTTCCGCGGTACGCCCATCAGGATACTCATCCGCAAAAATAACGAGGATTAGCATTTTCCCTTCGCGACGTATAATACTAATGAACTTAATTTTGAGAGGAATATAATATGGATTGTTCAATCTACTCGAAACAAGAATTGCAAGCCCTTCTCGACATCGAAACGAAGAACTTGAAAAGGTTGCAGAAAAAGAGTAACGGAATTGATATGACGAGAGGTCGTCCGTCTTCCGATCAACTCGAAATCGCAATGCCTATGCTCAAATCGGCAGGGGATATCGACTATACCGCGGACACCGTGGACGCAAGAAACTACGGCGCACTCTCCGGGTTGAAATCCGCAAGAACGCTCTTTGGCGAAATTCTCGGCGCGAAACCCGAAGAAGTCATCGTAGGGGACGGGAGTTCTCTCGACCTTATGTATACGACCGTGCAATTTGCCCACACTTTCGGCGTGCTCGGCGGGACTCCGTGGTCGAAACAAAACAAAGTCAAATTCATCTGTCCCGCTCCGGGATACGACAGACACTTTGCGGTTTGCGAGCAGTTCGGCATTGAAATGATTACGGTCAAAATGGACGAAAACGGTCCGAATATGGACGTCGTCGAAACTCTCGTCGGCTCGGATGAAAGCATAAAGGGTATTTGGTGCGTGCCTAAATATAGCAACCCGACGGGTATAACTTACTCGGATAAGGTGGTCGAACGCCTTGCGACTATGAAAACCGCCGCAAGCGACTTCCGCATTTTCTGGGATAACGCATACGCGGTGCACGACCTCTACGACGAAGGGGACAAACTCAAAAATATCTTCGACGTCGCAAGAAAAGCAGGCACTCTCAATCGTGTGTACGCATTCACTTCCACGTCCAAAATCACCTTTGCGGGCAGTGGCGTATCCGCATTCGCATCCTCTGTTGAAAACGTGAACGACATCCTGAAACGCTTGACTTTCAAGACCATTGGACCTAACAAAGTCAATCAGTTGATGCACGTCAATTTCATGAAAAATCTCGACAACGTAAAGAAGATTATGGCAAAACACGCGGACATTCTCCGCCCGAAATTCGAACTTTTCGACAAGAAAATGGAAGACGCTTTCAAGGGCGACCCCTACGTCGGTTGGAGCAGACCTAACGGCGGTTATTTCATCTCGGTCAACGTCAAAGGTTGCGCGAAGAGAATCATCGAATTGAGTGCGGAAGCAGGTGTAAAATTCACCCCCGCAGGCTCGACTTATCCCTACAAGCAAGACGACCTTGACGAGAATATGCGTATTGCGCCGTCAGTGCCGTCCCTTGAAGACCTTGACGTTGCGGTGGACGTGCTTATCTCGGCAATCAAAATCGCAAGAATCGAGAGATATATGGCGAAGAAATTCGCATAGGCGCGCGTATAATAAGGATATAAAGTCGTCTATATAGTGCCGATTAAGGTTGCGACTTCAATTGAGATTGCAACTTCGGCGGGAAGACAAAGCGCGGACTAAAACCGCATAAAACAAAAATAATGCACACTGCTTTTCGGCGGTGTGCTTTTTTATGATATTTTTCGGATTTGTCATAATCGCGATTATCTCGACATAGCATTAAGTAAAAAATGGAGGAAATCTATGGACAAATTCGACCTTTACCGCGATATCGCAACCCGCACGGGCGGCGACGTCTACGTCGGAGTTGTCGGTCCTGTCAGGACGGGCAAATCCACTTTCATCAAACAGTTTATGGAGGAACTTGCGCTTGACGGCATAGAAAACCCCGACGCGAAAAAACGCGCCGTCGACGAACTTCCCCAATCCGCCGACGGCAAAACTATCATGACCACTCAACCGAAATTCGTGCCAAACGAAGCGGTTAGAGTATCGTTTTCGGACAATCTTGCAGTCAATCTTCGACTCATTGATTGCGTCGGTTATCTCGTCGCAGGCGCACTCGGAAGCGAAGAAGAGGGCAAAGAACGTATGGTGCGCACCCCTTGGAGCGACGACGAAATGCCTTTCTCGACCGCCGCGGAAATTGGCACGGACAAAGTCATTCGCGAACATAGTACGATTGCGGTTGCGGTGACAACGGACGGCAGTTTCACGGATATTCCGAGAAGCGAATACGCACGGGCGGAAGAAAAAGTCGTGCAAGAACTCAAAAAGACGGGGAAACCTTTTGCAATCGTATTGAACGTTTTCGACGTCAATGCGGAATCCGCAAAGGATTTGAAAGTCGAACTCGAAGGTAAATACGACGTCCCCGTCCGACTCGTCAACGCACTCAAACTGACAGAAGGGGATATATCCGAAATCATGGAGAGTATTCTTCTCGAATTCGGGGTGAGAATAGTGGATTTCCGCTTGCCGAAGTGGGTGCAGGCACTCGACGCAAATTCCCCCGTGGTGAGCGAACTCATCTCGGTCGTGCGCAGTCTTGGGGACAACGTGTCGAAGATGAAGGACTACGAGAGCATAGACGGCTTTTTCGACGGCGCGGAGTTTTGGGACACGCCCGCTCGCATAGACCTTGATGCAGGAAAGGGCAGAATAGTGGTGACAGTCAGTCCCAAGGAAGAAGTGTTCTTCAAGGTTTTGACCGAAGAGAGCGGAATTGAAATCAACGACGATTTCGATTTGCTCTTGCGACTGAAAGAGTTTGCGGCGGGTAGCGCAAAGACGGCGAGACTTCTGTCCGCTCTCGAACAGGTTGAAAGCGTAGGCTACGGCATAGTCCCGCCGTCAATCGACGAAATGGTGCTCGAAGAACCCGAAATCATCAAACAAGGACAACAATACGGCGTGAAATTGCGTGCGTCCGCACCGTCCTTGCACGTTATGAAAGTGGACGTCGAAACCGAAGTCAGTCCCATAGTCGGCACAGAACAACAGAGTGCGGACCTTATCAACGGTATGCTCGGCGATTTCGGCGAAAACAAACAAGCAATTTGGGAGACGAATATTTTCGGACGGTCGCTATCCTCTCTCGTTGCGGACGGAATAAACAACAAATTGTCCTCCGTCCCCGCGGACGCGGAGTTGAAACTCAAAAAGACTCTCGGCAGAATCGTCAACGAAGGGAAGGGCGGAGTCATTTGCATACTACTTTGACCACCGCTTGCAAAGGAAGAAACAACGGTCGTGAATACACGGCCGTTTTTTGACGTTTTAAGTTGCTTTGATTTTTGTATCGCTTGTGCCTTATTTGATATGAATTGGCTTGCATTTTCATTATTACCATTGATTTCCTTTGTTTTTTATCCGTTTGTTTTTGCGGACGGTTGCGGAAGCGCGTTTTCCTGCGTTGACAAAGTGTGAATGCGGTAGTAGAATAATCGTATGGCTAATAACGTTGGTGTAAAACTCGATTACGACAAAATCATCCGCCCGAATCTTCCCGAAGTCGTCAAAAAATATAAGATTTTCGGCTATCTTTTCATGGCTTTATGCGTGCTTGCGATAGTGATATTCGCACTCATCATCGCGCTTGTCGTGAAGAATTTCGGCAGTTGGTATCTTTTCCTACTCATCGCACCGCTTGCGCTGTTTTTGGTGGGTGCGGTTTTTGCGGTGAGATACGGGACTTACTCATCGATAGGCAAAGTCTATCTCGAAGAGATAGAGGAAATCAAACTCAAAGATTTCGTCGTCCTCGAAGAGTTTATGGGCGCACACCCCGACACCCCTATGATAGCAAGAAAAATCATTGATACGGGCAATCTCGACGGTTATGAGTTGATTGCGGATAAGGTGATTGCAAAAACCGCTCTCGCAATGACTGCGGACGATGCGGAAATCAAATATAAAGAGTATAAAGGAACTGCCGTTTGAGGCGGTTCTTTTTTGAAATCGACACGTGTCGAAAAAACATTCCGCCATTTTGCGCGATTGTTTGACAAAGCCGTTCAAATAGTATATCATCTATATATGGAAAGACAAGTAGCAAAATTTAATATCCGTGCCGTTACGACGGGTGTCGTATTTTGTTGACTTGGGTGGAATTGCGTGCAATTCTGCTTTTTTTTATACCTGCAAATAATCGTTATCGGAGGAATATATGGCAACTTATTTCAATGAACCCTCTCGTACTTTCAACGAGTACCTTCTCATTCCCGGCTACACCGACGAGAATTGCATCCCTGCAAACGTCAGTCTGAAAACCCCTCTCGTCAAATTCAAGAAGGGTGAAACTCCCGCAATCTCCTTGAATATCCCCATGACGTCCGCAATCATGCAGTCCGTCAGCAACGATACTCTCGCAATCGCACTCGCAAGAGAGGGCGGTATCTCCTTCATTTTCGGCTCTCAATCCATAGAAAGCGAAGCGGAAATGGTCAGAAGAGTGAAGAGTTACAAGGCGGGTTTCGTCGTATCCGATAGCAACCTGACTCCCGATAGCACCCTTGCGGACGTGCTCGATCTCGTTCATTCCAAGGGACACAACACCATTCCCATCACTGCGGACGGCACTCCTCACGGCAAACTTCTCGGTATGGTTACGAGCCGTGACTACCGCGTGAGTCGTATGGCTCCCGAAACCAAGGTTTCGGAATTTATGACTCCGTTTGAAAAACTCATCACCGCTCCCGCATCGACTTCTCTCATCGAAGCAAACGACATAATTTGGGAACACAAACTCAATTCCATTCCCGTGATCGACGAAAAGGGTAATCTTCTTTATATGGTTTTCCGCAAGGACTACGACCAACACAAACAAAACCCCAACGAACTTCTCGACGAACACAAACGCTATATGGTCGGCGCGGGTATCAATACTCTCGACTTTGAAAAACGCGTCCCCGCACTCATCAAAGCAGGCGCAGACGTGCTTTGTATCGACTCTTCCGAGGGCTACTCGATTTGGCAAAAACGCACACTTGAATATATCCGCAAAAACTACGGCGACAAAGTCAAAGTCGGCGCGGGCAACGTTGTCGATAAAGACGGCTTCAACTTCCTTGCGGAATGCGGAGCGGACTTCATCAAAGTCGGTATCGGCGGCGGTTCAATCTGCATCACCCGCGAACAAAAGGGTATCGGTAGAGGTCAAGCAACCGCACTCATCGAAGTCGCGGAAGCAAGAAACGAATACTTTGAAAAAACCGGTATCTATATCCCTATCTGTTCGGACGGCGGTATCGTGCAAGACTACCATATGACTCTCGCACTCGCTATGGGCGCGGACTTCATGATGCTCGGCAGATACTTCGCGCGCTTCGACGAAAGCCCCACCAATAAACTCGTCATCAACGGCAACTACGTCAAAGAGTACTGGGGAGAGGGTAGCAACCGCGCAAGAAACTGGCAACGTTACGACCTCGGCGGAAAGTCGGGATTGTCCTTCGAAGAAGGCGTGGATAGTTACGTGCCTTACGCAGGCTCCCTCAAAGACAACGTCGCAAAGAGCCTTTACAAAGTGAAATCCACTATGTGCAACTGCGGCGCGACCACCATTGAATCCTTGCACAAAAACGCGAAGATGACTCTCGTTTCCGCAATCAGTATCACCGAAGGCGGAGCGCACGACGTCATACAAAAAAATACCACTTACGTAAATAATTAGTCAAAAGTCGCATAATGGTGTATAATAGCCATTGAAAAGTGCAAACGCTTTGACGAGGTGGATATGCAAATCATAGACGGAAAGAAAATATCGGCAGAAATCAGAGAAGAATTGAAATCCGACGTGGCAACCCTTGAGGGTAAAGTCGGGCTTGCGGTCATTCTCGTCGGCGACGACGACGCAAGCAAGATTTACGTGCGCAATAAAATGCGTGCGTGCGCGGAAATCGGCATACAATCCTATCTCGTGGAATTGCCTAAAAACGTCAAGCAGGAAGAAGTGCTCGAGAATATCTACGCACTCAACGAAAATCCCGACGTAAACGGCATAATCCTGCAACTTCCCGTCCCCGACCATCTCGACGAAGCGCAACTGCTCGACTCAATCAGTCCCCTGAAAGACGCGGACGGTTGCCATTTCGTACAAAAAGGGCTTTTGTGGACGGGCAGACCTTCGGTTTATCCCTGCACTCCGCACGGTTGTATCGCACTTCTGAAACGCTACGGCGTGAAAATCGAAGGCAAAAAAGCGGTAGTCGTCGGCAGGTCGAATCTCGTCGGGAAACCCCTTGCGCAAATGCTCCTTGACGAAAATGCTACCGTCACGATTTGCCACTCCAAAACCGAAAATCTCGGTGAAATCACGAAAACCGCGGATATTCTTTGCGTAGCCACAGGACACGCAAAACTCATCACCGCGGATATGGTGAAAGACGGGGCAGTCGTCGTTGACGTGGGTATCAATCGCGATGAAAACGGCAAACTCTGCGGTGACGTGGACTTTGAAAACGTTGCGCCCAAATGCTCGCTCATCACTCCCGTGCCGGGCGGCGTCGGACCTATGACCGTCACAATGCTTATGAATAACGCGGTGGGACTTTTCAAGGAGCAACAAGCACTCAAAAAAATGCAAGAGAAAAAGTGAGTTAGAACACCAAAAACGCGATAAAAAGTTCTCGAAACGATAACGAAATCGTGGCGCCAAAAAAAACGCTTTTTGAAATCAAATAAGAAAAACGCCTTACAATCGTAAGACGTTTTTTTTGTTTCCTTTTTTGTTTGCGATTTCAATCGAAATCGACTGAAACCGATATTCTAACCAACTTATTTTGCGGTGTTGAATTTCACCGGACGCCAAATTCTCGGTGCAAAAATGAGAATTATGGGCAGGAGTTCAAGACGTCCGAGCAACATATCGAGACTCAACACGATTTTGCTGAAATAGTTGAAGTCAACAAACAGTCCGTTGTGCAAGGACATAATTCCGCAACCGACGTTGTTCAGGCAAGTCGCCACCGCAGAAAGATTGGTAACAAGTCCGTTTGAGCCTTGGAAGGGGGAGTAGAAACTTATCGCCAAATAGGACAAGACGAATATGAATATGTACATAATCGTAAAGCGTTGCACGGTGGATACGACTTCTTCGCCGAGCGGTTTGCCGTCCATTTTGATTGTGCGGACGGAGCGAGGAGATATGGTTTTTCTGATATTCAGGAAGGACGACTTGGACAAAATCGCAATTCTCGAAACCTTGATACCGCCTGCGGTACTGCCCGCCGAACCGCCTATGAACATCAAAGTTATCAAAACGAATTGAGAGAACACGGGCCAACCGCCGAAGTCGGTGACGACGTAACCGGTCGTACTCATGACGGTCGCAACTTGGAAGGACGCGTAACGCAATGATTCTGCAAATCCGTATTCGTTGATGCTTGTCAGGAATAGGGACATAGTCGCCGCGAAAGTCGCAAGGATATAAATGCCGAACATCCACCAAGTTTCTTCGTTTTTCAGGGCTTTTCTTGCCTGTCCGATGAGAACCAAATAGTAGACGTTGAAGTTGACCGAGAAGAGAAGGGAGAAAATCGTAATTATGATTTCCGCGCCCACGTTGTTATACGCGCCGATACTTGCGTTTTTGACGGAGAAACCGCCTGTTGAAGCGGTGGTAAACGCATGACAGAAACTGTCGAATACGGGCATTTTGACCGCCACGAGAAGTCCCGCTTGCACGAGAGTCATAACGATATAGATGACGTAGAGAATTTGAGCGGTGAAACGGAGTTTGCTCACGAGTTTTTCAAACTGCGGACCGGGCATTTCCGCTTTTGCGAGTTGGGTTGCCGCAGATTCGTTTTTGGGAAGGACTGCTATAACGAAAACAAGCACTCCCATACCGCCTATCCATTGGGACAAAGAACGCCACAAAAGTATGCTTTTCGGGAGAATTTCGACGTTTGCGATGACGGTTGCGCCCGTCGTGGTAACGCCGGAAACGGTTTCAAAAAGTGCGTCGATATAGTGGTTTACGCTCCCAGAAAGACGATAGGGGATAGCGCCGATGAGTGCAATCAAAATCCAAGTCAAACCGCAAAGCACGATTGCGGACGACGGTTTCATTTCGCGTTTATCCTTGGGGGGACGGCAGGCAAAACCGACGATACCTACGAGAATGCTCGTAACGATAGCCACGCCGAATGCGTGATAAGTCGTGCTTTCGCCAAGTCCCAAAGCGACGAAAAGGGGGATAAGAAGAATGCCCGCAAATATCAAAGCAATCTCACCCAATATGAATAACATTTCACGATAATTCATATATCTAACCGCCTATTTTAGAACACGTCCAATATATCGTTCAGACGGACGAGGTCTTTATTCAGGGTGACGACGATGACGCTGTCCCCTTCGCAGATGAAGTCTTTGCCTGACGGGATGATGAGAATGTTGTCGCGGATGATGCCTGCAATCAACAAATTCTTTTTCAGGTGCAATTCCATGATAGGCACACCGAGTTTTCTGAATGATCTCGTTGCATCGAATTCGAGTGCTTCCGCCTGCTCGTCCACGATTCTGAACAAACGTTTGACGGTTGCGCCTTCTTTGTGTCCGTAGTTGCGGACGAAACGCAAAATCAAATCCGCGGTCGAAGTCTTTGGGGAAACAACGCTGTCTATACCGCTGTTTTGGAGCATGGTGTAGTAGTCGAGTTGGTCGATTTTGGTGACGACTTTCGGCACTCCGACGGACTTTGCGAACATACTCATGATGATGTTTTGTTCGTCTATATCGACGAGCGCAACGAATGCGTCCGCATCGAGAATGCCTTCGTCGCGGAGAAGTTCCTGATTGGTGCCGTCTCCGTGGATGATTTCGGTTTTCGAGAGAGTTTCGGCAAGCATTTCGCACTTTGCCAAATCCTTTTCGATGATTTTCGCTCTGATACCTTTCTTTTCAAGTTCGGTCGCAAGGTAGACGGCAGTCTTTGAACCTCCGACGATCATGACGTCTTTCGCCTGTTTGTTCCAACCGAGTTCCTTGAAAAATTCCGTTATATGCTTTTTGGTTGCGGTGATGAAAAGGTGGTCGTTCGGGTTGATGATGAAATCGCCGGTCGGGATGATCGCCTTATTGTCTCTCGTGGCGGCGCAAACGAGGACTTTTGACGAGAATTTCGAGGTGAAGTCCTTGAGCATAAGCCCGACGAGAGGGGAGTTGCTTTCGACTTTGAACTCTACGAGTTCAGTCTTGCCCTCCGAGAATTGATCCACTTTGATTGCGGACGGGAAACGCAGAATACGACTGATTTCCATTGCCGCTTCGTGATGAGGGTTGACCATCAAGGAGACGCCGAGAGAGTCCGCGTTTGAGAATAGGCTAAAATATTCGGGCTCCGAAACTCTTGCGATAGTGGTGTCCGCGCCGAGTTTGCCTGCGATGATACCCGAAAGGATGTTGAGCTCGTCCTGACTCGTTGCCGCAATGAAGATTTCAGTCCTTGAAATCCCCGCCTCTTCGAGTACGTCCTGACTTACGCCGTTGCCGACAACGCCTTTCACGTCGAAACGAGAAACTGCGTCTTCGACCTTATTTTCGTCCTTGTCGATGACGACTACGTTTAGACCTTTTTTGGACATTTCCGCCGTCAAAACTTTTCCGACGGCGCCGAGTCCCATGATGATAACGTCCATAGCACCTCAATGAGATTGAATTTTCCACATTATAACACCATCGCGGAAGTAAGGCAAGTAAAGATTGTGTAAAATTAGACTTGACGGCATATGCGTGCGTATGGTAAAATTGTTAAGCATAAGTATACTATACTTAAGTAATAAGATTGTAGCGGTGGAAATTATGAAACTCGGCAAAATCGCGCACGCTTGCATAGTCGTCAACGACATCGACAAAGCCTCGGAGCATTATACGCGACTCCTTGGCATCAAACATTGGTATGAACTTCGTCGCACGAGCGACCTGACTCTTGAATATAAAGGAGAAAAACGCAACTGCGACGTCACCATTTGGATGGGCGGAAAAGGGCATACCAAAATCGAACTCGTGCAGTCGAGAGGGGATGAAAACGTTTACACCGATTATCTCAAAAATTTCGGAGAAGGAATCCACCACGTTCAGTATTACGTAAAAAATTTGGAAAAAGCAATCGACGAGGCGAAAAAAGAAGGACTCGTCGTGCTTATGAAAGCGTCTTTTATGTCAAAGGGTATGCGTATCGATTACGCCTACGTCGGCAAGGACGAGCATTCCGCCGCCTTTGAACTCATAGAAGCGACTCTCCCTGGCGGTATCAAGAAAGGGGATATGCCATTTGAAACCGCTCTCGGACTTCTCACCGGCAATATGAAAAAAGTAAAATAATCACGACAAGGAAGAAATTATGGACTACAAAATGCTGTTCTCGCCTATGAATATAGGCACTTGCCAAATCAAAAACCGTCTTGTTATGTCGCCTATGCTCATCGGGCTCGGTCAGTTTGACGGAAAACCCACCGAAGCACTTATGGACTACTACGAAGAGCGCGCGAAGGGCGGTACCGGTCTTATCATCACCGAAATCACTCGTGTCAACGACGTTCACGGCGCGGCTGCATTCGCACAACTCGCGATGAGCCACGACTATCATATCGAACCTATGCGCGAATTTGCAAACCGTATCCACAAACACGGCGCAAAATTGTTCGTGCAACTCCATCACCCCGGCAGACAAAACGTAGGTCTTGCAATCGGAACAGTCCCCCTTTGTATCGCTTGCACGAGAGTTTGCAAGAAATTCCCCAAAGCGTTGTTCTCGGTCGCTCCCAAAATCGCACCTACGCTTGCAAAATATAAAATAGCGTTGTCCGCAGTATCCGCATCCGCTTGCGAACCCTCCTACTTTGCGGGCGGTAGAGTCAGAGCACTCTCGAACGCGGAAGTCAAAAAACTCATCCGTCAATTCATCGACGGCGCGGTGAGATGTAAAAAGGCGGGAGTAGACGGCGTCGAACTCCACGGAACTCACGGCTATCTCATTCAACAATTTTTGAGCCCCAACACCAACCAACGTACGGACGAATACGGCGGAAGTTTTGAAAACCGTCTTCGTTTCCTGCGCGAAATCGTGGAAGGTATCAGAAAGGAATGCGGCGATTATCCCATCATCGTCCGCCTGACTCTCGACGAATTCTACGACAAAATTGGCAAAGCGGGCAAAGGCTACGATATCAAAGTCGGTCTCGAATACGCAAAGGCTATCGCCGCTATGGGCGTTGACGCAATCGACGTTTCGTCCGCTGCCTACGACACTTTCAATTACTGGCTCGAACCCACTTCGTTTGAACTCGGTTGGAGAAAATATCTCGCGGCGGAAGTCAAGAAAGTCGTGGATATTCCCGTCATCGCGGCAAACCTTATCCGTACCCCCGAGCAAGCGGAAGCACAACTCGAAGAAGGCATGCAAGATTTCATCTCTCTCGGCAGACCGCATATCGCGGACCCGTACTTCGCCAAGAAGGCGCAAGAGGGTAGGTCCGAAGACATCAAACGTTGTATCTGTTGCTTGTACTGCATAGAGTCCATGCAAGAAAACGCATATCACGGCGGTTGCGGACATTGCTCTGTCAACCCCGCAATCGGCATTGAAAAAGAATACGCAAACCTTCCCAAAAACGGCGACGGCAGAAAAGTCGTCATCGTCGGCGCGGGTATGGCAGGTCTTGTGGCGGCGGAAATTCTCGGCAAACGCGGATTTAAGCCTATCGTCGTCGAAAAGGCGGACAAGGTCGGCGGACAAATTTTGCTCGCGGCGGCACCTCCTCACAAAGAGAAAATCGGTTGGTGCGTTGAAGACGCGAAACTCGCGGCGGAAAAAGCAGGCGCGGAAATCCGCTTGAACACCGTTGCAAACAAACAACTCATAGACGAAATCAATCCCTACGCGGTCATCGTCGCAACCGGCGCAACCGCAGTCAAACCCCGTTCTATCAAGGGTAGCGACGGCAAAAACGTCGTCACCACGACGGAAATTCTCAACGGTAGCGTTTCTCTTAGCGGTAAAAACGTCGTCATCGTCGGCAGTGGTATGACCGGTCTCGAAACCGCGGAAATGCTCGTCGAACAGGGCAATAAAGTCACCGTCGTCGAAATGCAAGACGCTATCGCGAAAGGCGTGTGGTTCCAACACGTTGACGACGCAATGCCCAAACTCGAAAAGGCGGGTACGAAATTCATCCTTTCTCACAAACTCTGCTCGATAGACGAAAAGGGTATCGTGGTTTGCCCCGTCAAAGGGAACAAGGGTAAGTTCAAAGAAATCGGCGACGAGAAACATTACGATTTCGACGAAGTCGTCCTTTCTCTCGGCTCTCGTTCGGTTAACGCTCTCGGCAAGGAACTCGAAGGCAGAAAGAACGTGTTCGTCATCGGCGACGCGGACAAAGTGGGTAGAATCGCAGACGCAACTCGTACTGCGTACGAAACCGCATCAAAATTGAATTAAAACAAAAAAAATTATATACGCTATATGCGAAAAAGGAGAACAACAATGAGTGACAACGAAAAGAAAATTTTCGATTTGTGCGAAAGCTACGGCGATTGGTGGAACAAAGGCTTTGAAACGCCTGAAATGACAAGCAATCTCTATCCGTACAACGCAATGTTTTCACCTATCAAGGTCGGCAAACTGACGATTAAAAACCGTCTTGTCATGGCACCTATGGGAAACATCGACATGTGCGAAGAGACCGGTCGTCCCAACATCAAAATGCTCAAATACTTTGAAGAGCGCGCAAAGGGCGGAGTAGGCCTCATCACGTCAGGTCTTATTCCCGTATCGTTCGGCATCGATAAGTCCCTTATCGAACTCGGCGATTTGTCCTATTTCCCCCGCATCGACCGCAGTCGTACCGTCTACGTCGGTTGGAGAGATTTGTCCGCAATGTGCCACGCACACGGCGCAACTTTCTTCATTCAATTGACTCCCGGTCTTGGCAGAGTCGGCAATCCTCAATGTTTGCTCACTCAAACCACTCTCCCGAGAAGTGCAAGTTTCAACCCCAACTGGTATATGCCCGACGTACCCTGCGCACGTTTGAGCGATCATTCTCTCGGCAAAATCATCAAGAACGCAGGTCAAGCGGCGGCGGATGCCAAAGCGGCGAACATCGACGGCGTTTATCTCCACGGTCACGAAGGCTACCTTCTCGAACAATGCACCAACACCGCGTTCAACCATCGTAAGATCGGCAAATATTCCGATTGGATGCGTTTCGGCGTAGATATGGTCAAGCAAATCCGTAAGAGAGTGGGCGCGAATTTCCCCATCATGTACCGTATCGATATGTCCGTTGCACTCAACGCGACCTACGGCGACAGAATGAAACGTAGCAGCAATCTCTATCTCAAGAAGTTCATCAACGAAAGAAAAGCGGACGAAACCTTGAAATATATGGCAGAACTCGTCAAAGCAGGCGTTGATATCTTCGACGTCGACCTTGGTTGCTACGACAACTGGTGGTTGCCGCATCCTCCCGCGAGCATGCCTGCAGGTTGCTTCCTCGAAGTCGCGGAAATGGCGAAGAAATACTTCAAAGAAAACAATATCAAATCCAATCTCGGCGTGGAAGTCCCCGTCGTTGCAGTCGGCAAACTCGGCTATCCCGACCTTGCTGAAAAAGCACTCCGCGACGGCAAATGCGATATGGTTATGCTCGGTCGTCCTCTCCTTGCAGACCCCGATTGGCCCAACAAAGCATACGCAGGTATGGTCGCAGACATCCGTCCTTGTATCGGTTGCCAAGAAGGTTGCCTCAACGAATTCGTCGAAGGCGGACATCCTCAATGCGCAGTCAATCCCCGCACGGCGTTTGAAGAAGAACTCTCTGCGGAAATCCCCAAAGCGGACAAAGAAAAGAAAGTCGCTATCATCGGCGCAGGTCCTGCAGGTATCGTAGCGGCGGAAGCACTCTTGAAACGCGGTCACAAAGTCGATATGTTCGAAAAAGAAAACGTCGTCGGCGGTTCCGTCGTTCCCGCGGCGGTCGCGAAGATCAAGTTCGATATGAAGAACTATCTCGTTTATCTCAACCACGTCGTCGATGAAATGAAGAAGAACGAAAACTTCTCGATCACTCTCGGCAAAGCCGTCAGTATTGACGAAATCGCGGGCAAGTACGACGTCATCTTCACCGCAAGCGGTGCGTCCCAAGTCCGTCCTTCCGAAAAGGCTATCCCCGGCATCAACAATAAAAACGTGTTGTACGCAGTGGACGTGCTCAACAATCCGTCCCTTATCGACGGCGCGAAGAACGTCGTCATCATCGGCGGCGGCGTAGTCGGTGCGGAAACCGCATATATGCTCCGTTACGAAAAGGGTATCGATTGCAAGGTCGTCGAAATGCAGAAATACATTATGAACCACACCTGCACCGCAAACCGTGGTCATATCATTCACTATCTTGAAAAGGGCGGAGTTGAACTTCTCAACTGCACCAAGCTCGCAAAAATAGAAGGCAAGACGGTCACCGTGCTCGAAAACGTCCACAAATCCCGTCCCAATCCGTACGTCACTTGGAGTCCTATTCTTCCCGAAAACATCACCAATCCTCTCGATGCACTCAAACCCTACAAGGAAGAATTCGTCGAAAGAAAACTCGATGCGGACTACGTTCTTCTTGCAATGGGCGTGAAACCCAACGACAATCTCTTCTATGAAGCGCTTGAAAAACACGCTGCACCCGAAGTTTACAACGTCGGCGACAGCTACCGCGGAGCAAGAGTCTTCGAAGCAGTACGCGCGGCATACCGCAAGGCACTCACCATCTAATAAATTAGATTTGTCGCCCGCGCAGAGCGCGCGGGCGCAAAGGAGAAATTATGGCAAAATATAATATGCAACTCACCGAAGAGCAACAAGCGATTCTCGACGGCAAAGAGGGCGCAACCAAAGCCAAAATTATGGAAACTCTCGTCATGTTCGGCGAAATTTTCGGCGCAAAACGTATGGTCCCCGTCACCCACGGAAAAGGCCACCTCGTTACGAGTTTTGGTATCGGTCTTTTGAAACCCCTTTACCGCACTATGGACGAACTCATCAGAGAAGGACTCGTCGTCCCTGACAAATTCACCGTCGACCCCAGACCTATCGACTATGCAAACGTCAAGGCAAATCCCATCGAAAAGCTCGTTTTCAGCAAGATAATGTACTCCCAACAAGCACATTACGAAGAGCAAATGACCAAAGTCGGTCTTGCAAACAAAAACGCTTTCACTTGCACCTGCTACCTTCCCGAAGTCGGCAACGTGCCTAAAAAAGGCGATATACTCAGTTGGGCGGAATCCAGCGCGGTCGTGTTTGCAAACTCCGTACTCGGCGCACGTTGCAACCGCAATAGCGGTATGCTCGACGTTTTCGGTTCAATCATCGGCTACGTTCCCGAATTCGGTCTTTTGACCGACGAGGGCAGAAAAGCGACTTGGATCGTCAAAGTCAACTGCAAAAATAAACCCGAAGCACAAGTCCTCGGCAGTGCAATCGGCATGAAAGTCGTCGAAGACGTTCCTTACGTCTACGGTCTCGACAAGTGGATCGGCAACGAACTCAACGAAGAAACCATCGGTTATCTCAAAGACTTCGGCGCGGCGACCGCATCCAACGGCGCAGTCGGTCTCTACCATATCGACGGACTCACTCCCGAAGCAGTCGAACTCGGTGACAAACTCATCGCGGAAGGCGCAAAAGTCTACGAAATCGACGACGCGGAACTCGAAAGAGTCTACAAGTCCTATCCCGTTATGTGGAAGAACCCCGATGCAAAACCCGCACTCGCATTCATCGGATGTCCTCACCTCACCTATACGCAACTTTGCCAATGGACCGACAATATCGTCGCAGGTCTCAAAGAGACTGGCAGAAAGAAAGTCGCACTTCGCACCATTCTTTGCACCAGCCCCGACGTTGCGGATAAGTTCAGAAAGACGGAGAAGTATAAAGCTCTCGTCGCAACCGGCGCAAAACTCACGAGCATTTGCCCCTTGATGTACACCAACAACCCCTTGACGCACGGAAAAGCAATCGCAACCAACTCCAACAAACTCCGTACGTACTCGATTGCAAAATACTTCAAGACCGACAAGATGCTTAACCTCGTAGTAGGAAAGGAGGAGAAGTAATGAAAACTTTCAAAGGAAGAGTTATAGCAGGCGGTAAATGGACGGGTGAAGCGGTCGTATCTCACGAAGGTATGAACACTCTCGCATCCTATCAAAAGAGCGCCATGGCAAACAAACCCGAAGTCATCGTTTCCGACCAAAACAACAAAGATTTGTTCGGCAAAAACATCACCGGCAAAGCACTCTGCTTGCCCACGACTATCGGCTCCACGACGGGCGGACTCGTCATTCAAACCATTTGCAGTATGAAGACCAATCCTTCTGCATACTTGTTCTCCAAGCACATCGACTCCCTTGCGGCGAGCGGAATCGTGCTTGCAAAGGTTTGGGAAAACAGCGACATCATCGCAATCGACCAACTCGGCGACGATTTCCTTGATGCAGTGAAAACCGGCGACACCGTGGAAATCCACGAAGACGGCACCGTCATCATCAAGTAATTTTCTTTACAAAATCAAAAATCCCACTCGTTTGAGTGGGATTTTTATTTTGCCGTATTTCTTTCGATTTCGCAACAAACAAGAGTTTAGTTGACGAAATTCAGCGGATAAAAGTGCGTTTTAGAAATATTGTTTGACAAAGGCAATCGTTTCGTTCAAGCACTCTCTGCCTTTTTTCACGCAGGTGGCGATAGCCCATGCGTGTTGTGAAATTATCCCCGTGCCTTCGTATAGGCGGTAGGGAATACCTAATTCGTCAAAGCGTTTTGCCGCCGCAAAAGACTCTGTTTTGAGAAAGTCTTTGCTTGCGTAGATGAGCATAGTCGGCGGGAAACCTTTGCGGATTTCAGGGGAGAGAATGCGGATTTCTTCCTTGTCGAGATTTGCTTTGATTTCCTTATAGGAGTAACCCGTGAATGCGTTTATCATATATTTCATTCCGGGGAATTTGTTGTCCGCAAGCGTTTCAAAATTTATCGCTCCACAGTTTGAAATCATTGCGGTGACTTTGAATTCGTCGCGGTGTTTGAAGTCTATTCCGAGTTTGTCGTAGATACTGTGGTCGAGCGCCATCATCGCCATATAGAAGATGAAGTACGAGCCCGCGCTTTCCCCGCCGAGTAGGACTTTCGACGTGTCCACGTTGAACTCTTCCGCGTGGTCGTATATCCAGTCTATCGCCTTGTATATCTGCTTGAATTGGTCGGGGAAGGTCATCATAGGGGCGTACTGATAGCCGACGTTGACTCCAAACCATCCGTTTGCAACGACTTCCTGACAATAGGTGTTGCGCATATCGAGAAGCCCGCTACACCAACCACCGCCGTGCACGTAAATGAAAAGCGGTTCGCGGGTGGTGCGGTCTTTGTGGTAGATGAGATTGAGAGTTTCGCGCTTGCCGTCGCCGTACTTGATACCTTTGACCAGTGCCATATCGCTCGGCGGTTTTCGCTCTGTTATCATTCTTGCGAGATATTCGGTGCCGTTCATAAACCATCCGCCGACTCTGCCTTTCACGTATGCGAGTTTTTTCATAGGACTTTCCCCCGTGTCGAATTTTGTCTATATATCATATTATAGCGTGCAAGTGGAATAATTTCAATATTGAAATTTCAATGCGTAAGTGCTAAACTATATGTGAGGTGATATATATGAAAAAACTAGTTTCTATTATCGGCGACAGCAGTATCGAAAAGGGCGGTGCGAAAGAACAATTTGCTCTTGCAATCGGAAAAGCTCTCGTGGACCATGGTTATAGAGTCGCGTCGGGCGGACTTGCTGGCGTAATGGGCGCGGCGTTTAGGGGCGCGAAGTCCTCCGAGTTTTATAATGAAGGGGACACCGTCGCAATCCTTCCGCAGTTTGACAGACAAACCCCCACCGAAGGGGATATCGTCATCGCTACCGGGCTTGACTTATACCGCAACGTAATCGTCGCAAACTCCGACGCAGTCATTATGGTCGGCGGGGGAAGCGGTACCCTTTGTGAATGTTGCAACGCGTGGGCGCTCAAACGACTCATCATATCTTTGAAAGGTGTGGACGGTTGGAGCGCAAATGTTGCGGACACAAGACTTGACCATAGAATCCGCTATCCCGAAATCCCCGAAGACAGAATTTACGGCGTTGACAACGCGGAAGAAGCGATTGCCATTCTTGAAAAATATATAGGGCAGTACACCGCAACGCACACCGGAATCACCGTCGGGAAATGAAAGACAAGGCTGAATAAAGTCTTTGTATCGGACGACGAAATCGCGGTGATTTGAGCGTGATTTCATCGTTGTTTTGAAAAAAGAAAACAACGTAAATAAAACAAAAAAGGTCGTTTAGCGACATTTTTTCATATGATAAACTTTCGTTTTAGTCAATTATTACCGGTTGCCTTTTTCCATTCGTTCAACTCCGCAACCGCACGCGCTATCTTTTCTACACGCACTTTTTGCACTTCGTCCGCACCGAAAATCAGTGCCATTTGCTCGACCGTATTCGTGACGTCCGCCGTTTCTTCCACAATATTTTTTCTTGCTTCTTCAAGTCGTTTTTCTTTGTCGGGGGAGTCAAGCTCTCCTTGCACGCGCATATACTTGCAAATCGCTTTCGTCAATTCGCTCATCTCTTCAATGCACATCATGAGTTGGGAATCTTCTCCCCAAACCTTCGTCGCTTCGTTGCAAAATTCAATGAAATCTTTGTCCATAGTTTACCTCGTCTATATTATATAGTATTTCAAAAATATTTCAAGTTGTATAATCAATATTTCCATACCCGCAAAACATTAAAGTTAACCTAGTTTATTTTTTTCTATTGACAAGCAGTGCGTAAGCATTTACAATAACTAACAGTATTAGGCAAATTTCTCGAAGACGTTTATTCTTGAAATTCTGATATGATAAGGAGAAAACATGCTTACACTCAAAAACATCACGAAAAACTACGGCGAAGGGGAAAACGAAGTCAAGGCGTTGAAGGGCGTTTCCATTTCTTTCAGACAATGCGAATTTGTGTCTATTCTCGGACAGTCGGGTTGCGGAAAGACAACGCTTCTCAATATCGTCGGCGGACTTGATCGCGCAAGTTCGGGTGAGTTGTGCCTGAACGGAAAGTCTACGGACGGCTTCAACGATAACGATTGGGACGACTATCGCAATTCCAAAATTGGTTTCGTTTTCCAAAGTTACAACCTCATTCCGCACTTGAACGTTTTGACGAACGTCGAACTCGCATTGACGATTTCGGGCATCAAGAGCGCGGAAAGAACGGAAAGAGCAAAAAAGGCTCTCGAAATGGTCGGGCTGGCAGAGAAGTGGAACAAGCGTCCCAATCAACTGTCGGGCGGTCAAATGCAGAGAGTCGCAATCGCACGAGCAATCGTCAACGATCCTGAAATCTTGCTTGCGGACGAGCCGACGGGCGCAATCGACAGTGATACGTCCATTCAGGTCATGAACATTCTCAAAGAGATTTCCAAGACGAAACTCGTCATCATGGTCACTCACAACGCCGACCTTGCCGAAGAATATTCCACGAGAGTCGTCCGCTTTTTGGACGGCGAAATCATCGACGACACCGATCCTTACGTCGAAGAAGACGAAATCCAAGAAGTACCCGTCGAAGAAGAAAAGAAATCCGTTTTCAAAAGACGCCACAAGAAAGGCACGACGATGTCCTTCTTGACCGCTATGAAACTCTCCTGGAAAAACCTTATAAACAAAAAGGGTAGAAGTATATTGACCGCAATCGCGGGCAGTATCGGTATCATCAGTATTGCGTTGATTTTGGCACTCAACAACGGTTTCACGGGGTATATCAACGAATTTGAAAGGCAGTCAATGTCGAAATATCCGATAACCGTATCGTCGGGCGAAGACTCCGTCGTATCCGCGTTTGAAGAGTTTCTCGGCGGTGACGACCTCGACGGCGACTCCCTAAATCTCGACTCCGTTTTCGACGTCTTGTCGGGGGATAGCACGGATAAGAAAAAGTATACCGACGAAGAATTGGTGTTTATCTACGGTCAATTCACGAATATCTTCACCGCTATGCAGGACTCCCTGACGAAAACCACGGATATTAGCAAGTTCAAAGAGCACGTCGAAAACAACTTCGATTATTCTCTTGCGGACGTCAAGTACGACTACTCGATAAATATGTCCATTTTCAGCAAGTTAGTCAATCATAACGATGAAACGGGTGAAGATATCGTCACTTATACGTCGTTGAACCCCTTGTCCGAAAGCACGAATATAGGCGCACTTCTCAAGATGATGGTCGGCACTTCCGAAGACGAAGGCAGACTCGAACAACTCAAAGCCGCGGTCGACGCATTCGCATTCTGGGACGAAATCATCGCAGACGACGAAACCATCGACAATCAATACGACGTTTTGAAGGGCAGACTTCCCCAAAACAAGAACGAAGTCGTATTGGTGCTCGACGAATTCAACCAAATCTCCGACTTTGAAGCGTTCGCACTCAACGAACTAGGCGTTCTCGATCTCATCAAAGCGTTCACCGATCCCACTTCTCTCAGTGATTTCGACCAGACTTTCGACGAGATTATGTCAAAAGAGTACTACGTTCTCCCCACTAGTGCAGGTTACGTCTACAACGAAATGCTCCGTACGTTCACGAGCGTCAAGGACGCAGGCGGTGAACAACTCAAAAACGCTATCGAAACTAACGGTATTACCGTCAAAATAAGCGGTATCATCAGACCTAAAGAAGGTGTAAACGGCGGTTGTATCAACGGCGTCATCGGCTATACGTCGGAACTCGGCGACTTCATCATCAAGGACGCTAACGAAAGCGAAATCACCGCTAAATATAAGGAAAACTACGACAAATATCAAAGCCAGAAAGAGATAGCGGCGGACGTTCTCCAAAAACAAAAAGATAACCCCGATTACGTCACGACTCCCGAAGAACAACAGGCGGTTATGGCGGTCGCGGCAGGCATCAAAAACCTTGTCACCGGGAAAGGTATGGACGAGTCGGGTTACAGAAACGCTCTCAAAGCACTGAACGTAAGAGATATAAATCAACCGTCGTATATCTACTTCTATCCCAATCGTATCTCGGATAAAGAGGCTATCGTCAAGTTCATCACCGACTTCAACGACAAGCAAATTGCCGAAGAGGAAGAAGCGGAAAGAATCGCAGAAGAAAACGAAGAAGATCCGCCTAGCACCACTTACGTCATCGAATACGAAGACAATCTCGACTCCGTTGTCAGCGAGTTGAACTCCGTCGTGGATACGATAACCTACATTCTGGTTGCGGTCGCGTGCGTATCCGTCATCGTCACTATGATTTTGATCGCAATCATCATGTATATCTCGGTGCAGGACAGAACGCGTGAAATCGGTATTATGCGTGCTATCGGAGCAAGAAAGAGCGATATATCGAATATCTTCAACGTCGAAACAATGCTTTTAGGCTTGGCGTCGGGCGTAATCGGCGTGTTGATTGCCTACGTACTGCAATTCCCTTGCAACGTCATTTTGAGCAAAGCGTTGAATATGGCGGCACTTCTCGACATGGCTTGGTGGAATCCTATCGCATTGATATTGGGATCAATCGTCATCACGGTAATATCGGGACTTATCCCTGCGGCAATGGCGGCGAAGAAAGAACCGGTCATCGCACTACGAACGGAATAATCTCACATAATTTCCTTGTGACCTAACGGTCGAGAAAACGGCGCAAATCGCGCCGTTTTCTTTTGGCGGCGTAAGTGTTAAGCGAAATTTCGAATCGGAAAAGCGGGGGTGAAAACGAACTAAACTCTTATTTTTATACCGCAAAAAGTGTTTTTACGGCGTTGTTCAAAGAAAAAACAAAACTACCGCCGCAAGTTTTTATTTCTTTGATTGAAAATGCTTGCATTTTGCGCCGTCTTGTTTTATAATAGCGTAGTCATCTGGGTGTGGCGCAGCTTGGTAGCGCGCTTGAATGGGGTTCAAGAGGCCGGAAGTTCAAATCTTCTCACCCAGACCAAGAAATGCAGAACGATTTCCGTTCTGCGTTTTTTTATGCCACGATACCACATTTGCAAAATCAAACAATCATTATCGCAATTCGTATCTAAAAAGCAATCAATATCTCAATCTTTATCAAAAAGCAATCCTATCAAAAAAAGCAATTTCACAATCAAAATCCTTGTTCTATTGAAAATTTTTGCATATATACGCAAAAATTTTCAATAGATGACAACGCAAAATTTCGTTTAGGTACAAAAAAAGGACTAACCGCGGGGTTAGTCTTTTTTTGGTTGCGTTTGGGGTAGTTGTGTTTTTGTTTGTTATCTTGCGGATTTTTGGTTCGTGTCTTCGTTTTCCGCATTGCGCTTCGTCAGGTAAGTCACGACGAATACTAGCACGCTTGCAAGCACTACGACCACGGAGAGTACGATTGCTATGATTTGGACGGTGGTCAGTCCTTCGAGTTCGATTTGATCTGTCCTGACGTAACCCGTAGTGTCGCCGTAACGCACGAGATAGTAGTCGTCGAGAGTTTCAAGCACTTCCACCTTCACGCCGTCCGTCAGCGTGAATACGACGTCTGAATTATCGTCGGGGGATGCGTATGCGTAGATTGCTCCGCCCGCTCTGTCCGCTTTTGCTCTGCCGTATACCGCTTTGGGCTTTTCGGGTTCGGGGGGAGCGGGGGCTACGTAGACGGATACGTCTTCGCGCGCGATATAATAGGTTGTGCCGTCCACGTCCATTCTCCACCATTTTCCGCCGTCGAGATTGCATGCGTCGTCGACGAGATTGACTCTCGTGCCTGCGGGGACGGTGATTTCACCTTTGCCGTCGGGGGAGATATACGCTTTAGCGTCCTTATTGGTGCGGTAGTCGTTGCTCTCAACGGGGGTTGCGACCGCGTCCGACGAGTTGAAAAGGAAGTAGAGTTTGCCCGCGATATTTGCGACGTAGTTGCCGTTTCCGTTGTCGTAGGCAAGCACGACGTCCGTTTCAAACGTGCGCACCGACCTTGCGGAATTGAGATCGGAAGTGATGAATGCACCGTCTTTTGCCGAGCGCAAAACTGCGGTTGCATCTTCGTTTATGTTTGCGCCGATAGGGGCGTAGCCGTCCTTTGTCACGAAGTTTACGGATATCGATACGACTGCGTTTTCCTTGACGGTGAAAAGAATTTCATCGCTCAAACAAATGGAGTTTGCACTGAACGTGTAACCGTTGCCGTCAATCGTGTGAGTGGTGGCGGTGAGAGCGGTTTCACTGAGATTTGAATTGACGACTTCTTGCCAAGAATATTCGTAGATTTTGCCGTCGTTTGCAAGCACGAAAACGTTGCCTGCATAGTCGACCGCGAAGTCGATAGGTGAAATGCTTTCTCCTACGGAGAAAGAGAGAAGGGTATTTTTGCTTTGAGAGGACAGGGCAATCACTTCGCTATCCGTCAAAACGTAGAGATTTTCTTCTCCGTCCGACGTTAGCGAAACACCGTTTTCGACGGTGAAATAGTCGTAGAGATTTCCGCCGACAAGCACCGATACTCCGTTTTCTGTCAGGACGTAAAGGAAGTCGTCGTAGACAATATCCGTGATTTCGATTTCAAAGGTGTGAGTGAAAGAAACTTCGCCGTTTGAGACGACGTAAATCGAGTTACCCGACAATGCGAAAATCTCGTTTGCGCTAGCGGTGATTTTTTCGGGGGCGGGCAGGGAAATCGCACTGACCGCAGTGCCGTCTTTCACGATAATTCTATCGTTGCCTTTGTCCGCCACGTAGAGTTTTCCGTTGAGATAGGAAACGTCTGCAGGGGCGTTGAGTTTATCCAGTCCGTCACCCGAAGTCGAGTAGGTCGCTTTAAGGCTCAAAGCGGTTTTTTCGGAGTTGAGAGTGTAGACCGAATAGCCTTTTTTGCCGTTTGCCACGTACAAATCGTCACCGACCGCCGAGAAATTACCGTTTGTTATGGAAGTTTCGACGGGGGAGTCTATCTCGTCTTTGGGGACGATAAGGACGTTTGCGCCGTTATACACGAAGATGACAGAGCCGAGACTTGCGCTTTCGACGAAATATCCGTTGGTGCGTTTTTGAGTATCCGCAGTCGCTACGTCATAGACGTAGACTTTGTTGCTACCCGTCTCCGCCACGAAAGAATAGATGATTTCGCCGTCGGATACCAACACGGGTAGATTGTTGAAAACGGTGTCCACGTAGTCCGCCACGAGAGAGAAGGACGAATCGTATGCGGACACTCTGCCGACGTAGTGTGCGTATATGCGATTGCCGTAGACGGTGATATAGGTGTAGGAAGAAATACCGCTATCCGAGATGGTGGGGTTTTGTGCGGTGAGAGAGATATATTTCAGTCCGTCCGCGCAGTCGATAAGGACTTTGTCTTCAAGCACGTACACGCCTTTGACGACTCCTTCGACGGACATGGACAAGCGTTTTGCGCCGTCCACGGTGAGCACGCCCGCGGTCTTGTCGAAAGTCGCCACGACGGATGCATTTGCGCCGATGAAGTCAACGCTATCCGATTGGATATAATTCTCGGTGGGATGCACGAGAGAAGCGTTTTCGGCGTACGCAACCTCACCGCAACCGAATACGATTGCGGACAGAGCGAGCACGAATACCGCTATAAAAATTGCTATCGTTGACTTTTTCCGACAAATTTCCATAATTGAAATTATATATAATTTCTTATAAATAGTCAAGATAATAACTTTATTGCTTGAAAAACCTTGCGCCTTATGCTAAAATAACCTAAAAGGTAAACTATGGCAAAGAAATTTTATTATCACGGAAAAAATAATTCCAAACTCGAATCGGCGGACGGAAAGTCCCAGCCGACTGTTTCGACTGCGGAAACGAACGCGGTCAAACCCGAAAAATCGGAACACAAAAAACCGCAAAAACAAAACGGAGAGAAGAGATTTGATCGTGGTCGCGCTCAAAAACAATCTCCTACAACCGCCCCTGTCGGCATCGCTAAAGAAGTCGCATCCGTGCAACTTGAAAGCGCGGGCGTATCTCCCGCCACCTGCGAATTGCTCGCGAAAAACCATATAAACACCCTCGGCGATCTCGTCGTGCGCTCCGAAAAGGATATGTTCAAAGTGCAGGGATTCAACAAGAGAATGCTCTTTGAACTCCGCGACGCAATGAAATCGAAGGGAGCTGCATTCAGACCCGAACAACCGAAACAGGACAAGAAACAACAGGTGAAAAATCAACCCGCCCAGAAAAATCCCGTTCAAAAGGATAAGAAAGGCGGAAATCAAAAGGTTCAGGCAAAGCCTGAAAAACCCGAAAAACTCACCGAACCGCTCCCCGTCGAGAGATGGAGAAAAATCCAAAAGGGCGGAAAATGGGGATTTTACGACGGTTTCAAGACGGTCATTCCCGCGACTTACGACGAGGTTTTCTGTTTCAAAGACGGTCTTGCATCCGTTGAACTCGACGAAAAATGCGGTTATATCGACAGTGAAAATAACGTTGTCATTCCCTTTGAATACGAAACCGCTATGAGTTTTTCAGAAGGTCTTGCATCCGTTTCCAAAGTCACGAAATTCGGTTATATCAACAAGGAAAATCAAGTGGTTATACCCTTTGAATATGACGCGGCTACGCAGTTTGAAAACGGCGAAGCCAAGGTCAAAAAGGACGGCAAGTGGGGGACGATTACCCCCGACGGCGAGGTCAAGTGGATAATCTGACGAGAAAACAAGGTGCTCTCATAGTGACGGCAATTCTACTTGTCGTCGCTTTTGCGTTATCCTTTATCTCGCCCGCGACGGTCGCATACGCCGATATGCCGTCGTCTTACAACGATTATATCTCGTCGCTACCGACTGAAGATGCAAAGGATTGGTATTTCGGGAGCGACTATCTCGATTTGAACGCGGCAAAAGCAATCGTCAACGCTTGGAAAAACGATAAGTCGTTCGGTTGGGAAAGTCTGAAAAACGATCCAATCGTCATTGCGGTCGTGGATAGCGGAATAGGGTATGCCTACACCGTGAATGACGGAGTCGAAACCGAATCTTCGGTGAAGGACGTCTACAAGGACGGCACGAGTTACAAAATCAGCGACGTTTTCGACGACGTACTGCTGACGGATAAGGACGGAAACTACGTCTATAAAAACACCACAGGCAAAGTCAAAATCGTGGACGGAAATAGCACCGTCACTCAAACCGCAATCACGAATAGCGGAAATATCGCTCTCGACCTCGTGGACAACACCGACAACAATCACGGCACTCACGTGACCGGTATCGTCGCACTTTTGATACGCGCTTTCGGGCTTGAAGACTACGTCAAGATTTTGCCGATAAAAGCCAACAACAAAATCGCAAAAGCATCTGGAAAAACTCAATTTACCGCATCTTACGACAACGGAAATGCGGATCCCGTCATCACAAACGCATTGTATTTCGCGCAGGAAAACGGCGCGGATATCGTCAACTTGTCCCTTGCCGCAGAGTATAGCGCACGCGGATATTACACTTTCGACGCATTCGACAACGAAATGCTCATCGTCGCGGCGGCAGGCAACGATGCAAAAGATTCAAATTGGTTTTCAAGACAGTATTATCCCGCCGCTTGCTCGAACGTAATCGGCGTTATGAACTACACCTTCGACGACGACGGCAATGCGATTGTTGCGCCGACTTCAAACTACGGCTCGTCCTATAACGTGGCGGCACCTGGTGCAAAAATCATCAGTATCATCGACGGTGACGACGGCTACGGCAAATTGTCAGGTACTAGTATGGCGTCGCCTATCGTCAGTTTTTGCTCCGCACTCACTCTTCTTCGCTATCGCGGTATCGAAAGCAAAACAGGGATAGAGATGAGCACCGAGATTTTGCGCGCTATGGTCAACGCAAGTCCCACAACGTACACCGCGGATAGCAAGGCGCAACCGTTACTCAATCTCAAAAACCTACTCACCGCAGATTTTCTCAACGACGAGACCTATGCGGATATGATTTACACCACCACAACAGGCGTGAAAATCGCAGGCGATAATTCTTCAAAATTGGTGCTTGGCGGTGAAGACGTAGAGTTTAGGGCAGTGCCCATTCCGTCGAATGCAAAGACGAATTACGGTGTCCGTTGGTATCTTCAAAAAGGGGAAACCAAAACCGATTTAGGCACAGGCGCCGTGTTGAATATGTCCGTGCCGAGCGAAGTAGGGGAAGGGTATGCGCTTTATTGCGAATACTACGACGAAAGCACTGGCGTGACCGAATTTATCAGCGAGCCTTTCACGTTCTCTGTCAATTACAAGGAATTTGACAGTGCGGATATAACCGATTTTGCTGTCGATGAAAACGGCGAAAACGGTGTGATTTTCTCTCTCGACGTCACGGGATATAAACCTACGATAGCGGACGGCATAGTTTGGTACGTCGACGGCAAAGAAGCGGGCAGGGGTGCAACGTTTGAATATCCCACCCAAAATCTTGCGTCGGGCAATTACGTAGTGTCTGCTAGCGTATGGGGTGCGAAGGTCGATTACACCTATACTCTCACCGTCGAAAACGATGCGGAAAACGTTGTGATAGATGACGTTGTATACGCAATCATAGGCGGTGTGATTTGCGGAATTACCGTACTGATTTGCGCAGTCGCATTGACGGTGAATAGCGTCAAAAAGAAGAAGTCCATAAGCACAGATGAAAGCACGGACGACGTCGTCTACACTCTCGACGAAAGCGATATATTGACCGACGAAGAAATCACGGCCAATGATGAAAACGCCCTTGATGAAAGTGAAGATGCGTTTGTCTGTCAATCTGAAAACGACTGCGACAAAACACAAGAATAAAACGTTATTGCAAGCAAAATTTAGTCGCCTTTGAAGAAAATAGTCCGACTTATTAATCGTTTGCACAAACACTGAAAAAGACTTTGCGTGCAGAAATTAGTCAATATGGAAAGAAAAACACGACCGCCTACACGGCGGTTTTTTCTATCAAGAAAACCGCCCCAAAGTCTTGTTCAATTCGTGCTTGTCAAGGCAGAAAAACAAGTGCGTAAAGAAAGGGTAGTCAAGGACTATTTTTCTCTTGAATACCGCAACGTGTTGTGTTATAATTTTTCAGAGGTAGTTATGAGAGTATTAGTTCTAAACGGCAGTCCCAAAGGCAAAAAGAGCGTAACGCTATGTTCAATTAAATTCCTTGAAAAAGTCTTTTCAAAGGATGAGTTTTCAGTGTTCGACGTAGGGCAGCAGATACGTGCATTTGAGCGCGAAAACAAGTTTAACGAGTTCAAAACTGCACTCTTAAATGTCGATTTGGTTGTTGCGTGCTATCCTGTCTACACCTTTTTAGCACCAGCGCAGTTGCACCGTTTCTTTGAAATCATGGCGGAAAACGGCGTGCCTTTGGACGGCAAATTCGCGACTCAACTGACCACTTCAAAACGCTTTTACGACGTCACCGCACACGGCACCGTCAAGAAGATTTTGGCGGATTTCGGCGGGAAATATATAGGCGGTCTTTCCGCGGATATGGAAGACTTGACTCTTGCCAAGGGTAGGGATGAACTTATCTCTTGGTGGAAATTCGTCCGCTATCAAGTCGCAAACGAAGTCTATGAGCGCATAACAGTTGAGAAGAAAGAAAAACCTTTTTACGAAAGACGCGTTAGCGAAAACACGGCAAAGTCAGGCGGCAAATCCGTTCTTATCGTGACCGATAGCAAGAGCGGTTCTAGCCTTGAAAATATGATAGAAGACTTTCGCGCGATTTTCCCTTTCAAAACTTCGGTGCTAAATTTGAGCGAAGTCCCTTTCAAATGCGGTTGCCTCGGGTGCTTGAAATGCACTTCGTCGGGAGAATGTGCGGTGAAGGACGGATTTTCGGAAATTTTGAACGGAGTGGTCAACAAAGCGGATGCGGTAGTGACCGCTTTTGAAATCACAAATCATTCCTTGTCGTCACTCTACAAAACCTTCTTCGACCGTCAATTCGTCAACGGGCATCGTCCCGTAACCGCGGGAAAACCGACGGGGTATATCGTGTCGGGAAATCTGTCAAGCGAAGACGTTTTAAAGACCTATATCGACGCAAAATCCGCGGTCGGCGGAAACTATAATTGCGGTGTCGTTTGCGATGAAAACAACGCTTTCGACGACCTTGCCGCTCTTGCAAATAGACTTGCTTACGCCCTTGAAAACGACGTGAAACCCGAACGTAATTTCTATGAAATCGGCGGTATGAAAATCTTCCGCGATATGATTTGGATTATGCGCGGTATGATGAAAGCGGACTACGACTTCTACAAGAAAAACGGGCTTCTCGACTTTCCCCAAAAGAAGAGAGGACAGATGCTTCTTATTATATTCCTCGGCAAACTTTTGAAGTCGAAATCTCTCAACAAAAAGATGCCGAATATGATGTCCGACGGAATGCTTATGCCGTACGAAAAGGCAGTTAAAGATGCAAAACCAATAGATTAAACCTCAAAAGGAGAAATATTATGCCCCATATCGCAATCACTATGTACCCCGGTAGAAACGAGGAAATCAAACAAAATCTCGCAAACAACGTCGCGGAATGCGTTGAGAAATCTTTGAACGTAGATCCCAAATTCGTGTCCGTTACGATCGAAGAAATCGCCCCAGAAAAGTGGCAAGATAACCTTGATTCTTTCCCCAAAGACAAGTTCTACATCAATCCCGAAGCGTAAAGAAAAAAGAAAAACCCACTTGAAAAAGTGGGTTTTATTTTTCTGGTCTTTTGCCTATTGATGCTTCCTTTCAAGTTCGTGTTGGATTTCTTCCGCACGCGCAATTTGATCGTTCAAATTCCACTTGCCGATATTCACGCCGTCTTTCAAAAACATGGATCCGCATTGATGGAAATAAAATTCGATTCCGCGTTCCTTTGCTTCCAAGTATAACGATTCCACCCATTCGTATCTGATGGGACGGACTACCGCGTTAGGTGCCATTTCACCGCCGACGTTCACGCACTTGATGAGCCCGGTGTCCAAATACTTCCCAAGCGTTATCGGCGCAATCAAAGGGGAGCAGAATACTTCGCGGTGTTTCAGCGGCGCGGCAAGAAAATGGGGCAGTCGTTTGTCTGCCATTTCCTGATTTTCGATTGATATGCTCAAATGGAAATGCTCCCAGCCTTCTCCCCAGTCGGACGGAAGACATTGTGCAATTCTTTCGGGGCGTTTCGTCGTCGTCACGAAAATGCAGTCCTTTCTGCGCCTGATGAAGTCCCAACAACCATCCCGCCATTCGTCCGCTTCTTCAATGAAAAAGTCCGACGAAAAACACAACTTCACAAGCGAATTTGGCGGACAGTCTTTGTCCTTCAATTCGTAGGTCGTCTTGCCTTTTGCGATTATCGACGTATCCCTGCCGTATCTCTTATCCATTTTGAAAACAAAACAGTTCTTGCATCCGGGACTTGCCTTTTTGCATCCATGCCAAGGATTCCAAGCAATAGCGTTTTCTATCTGATTATTTTGCATAATCCACCTCTAATTCACAATTAAACCCATTATATCCCCTTGCCCTGCAAATTTCAACACCTGTTCAAAAATTATCCAAAAAATTTACTCTTCAACCACTCCCCAAAACACCATAAACCTATCAACTCCCAACAATTCACGCATTTTACACCTGTATATAAAACAATCTGCAATACGCATTGTGCCGTGCTTGCACACGTAAGCGGAACATCGCGATACACGGAGTGTGAGTTCTTGCCGTAGGCAGTGCGTTGAAAACGCATAAAGGATCGTCGACCGCACCAAAATAAAAACCTCGGACTGTACTCCGAGGTTTTTATTTTGGTGCGGTCGACGAGACTTGAACTCACACGGTTTCCCACTGGAACCTAAATCCAGCGCGTCTGCCAATTCCGCCACGACCGCAACGAAATCATTATATCACAAATAATTTTGTTGTAAAGCAAATCGGTTCTACAATAAAATTTTGAAAATCATCTAAAAAATAGTTGCATTTTTCGTCCATGTTTGTTATATTTAGTAGGCTATGCGGGAGTGACTCAGTGGTAGAGTGTCACCTTGCCAAGGTGAAAGTCGCGGGTCCGAATCCCGTCTCCCGCTCCATAGTATGCGCCTTTAGCTCAGCTGGTAGAGCAACTGACTCTTAATCAGTGGGTCCCGGGTTCGAATCCCTGAAGGCGCACCAAAAGGTCATCAAACGATGACCTTTTTAATTTATTCAGGGATTCAGTGCTACGCACTTTGCAACTACGTTGCAGAACCCGTGACGAGTCCCGGCTGACGCTTCGCTTCCGTGTGCAAGCACACCGCTCCGCTATTTATCGAATCCCTGAAGGCGCACCAAAAGGTCATCAAACGATGACCTTTTTAATTTATTCAGGGATTCAGTGCTACGCACTTTGCAACTACGTTGCAGAACCCGTGACGAGTCCCGGCTGACGCTTCGCTTCCGTGTGCAAGCACACCGCTCCGCTATTTATCGAACCCTGAAGGCGCACCAAAAGGTCATCACGTGATGACCTTTTTAATTTATTCAGGGATTCAGTGTGCTATGCACTTCGCAACTACGTTGCAAAACCCGCGACAAGTCCCGGCTGACACTCCGCTTTCCTATGTTTTGAATGTGGCTATTTTGGATAGGGCAGGGACTATTGTTTTGGGATACGATGACTGCATGGTACGACCGACGAGATTTTGTGTGATTGAATCGTTTATACATAATCTAATAATGAAAAATATTAAGAAATTTAATAATACAAATGTTGTTTACGCGCACATGCATGCGTAAATTGTCTATTCTACTTCCGTTGACTATTAAATTTTCTAGTAGTATTATATTTTTGTAGGAAAATGTCGAAATCTCCGTCTGCGGAGTTTACACGAGAAAAAAGGGAGGATATTATGCCTTATAAAAATACTTCATTATGTGCGGCACAAAAACAATCATATAGCATAAAGTGGCCATTATTCGCAAAAATGTCAGCGGTTATTTCCTTAGTCGCGCTTTTTACGTCTTTCGCAGTAATGTGTGTGATCAAATTTATGCAATTTGAGCTCGATCGTGTTTTGTGCTTGTCTATTGTAACTTTGGCGGTTGCTGTGGTTGGTATTGTTTTTGCATCTTTTGCCATGCATGCGGATAAAAAGAACAACAAAAAATTGAAGGGAGCTGGTGCGACAGCCATTATTGCAATTATCCTAGTGCTCGCAACGTCGCTTGCGGGCGCAACGGTAGGATTTCTTCAAGTCCAAACGTACGGCGACGGTATATACGAAAGCATATCAAACGGCGACGGAACTTGTTCACTCAAATTGGTGAATCCCGCCGCTCAAAAACTATTGTATGAGAAAAGCGGTGAGCTTGAAATTCCGTCTAATTTTAACGGAGAAGTTGTTACTTCAATTCAAGATTTAGATTTTCATAATTCTATCCACAAAGTTACAATTCCTGCGAGCGTGGCATCTATTGGTGAATCGTTTAGCGGAAATAACAACCTAACCGAAATAGTCTTTGAAAACAATAGCAATATCGGTGAGCTTTGTGATAATGCGTTTTCAGACTGCGTTAATTTGCAAAAGATTAGTTTTGGCGAAGACTCTGCGCTTTCACAGATCGGAGATAGTGCGTTCTATGGATGCAAAAGTTTGACTAGTATAACCATACCTGATAACGTTACGACAATCGGAACAAATGCATTTGCAAATTGTAATGGATTGGTGACGGTCTCTTTTAAAAATGATAGTAACCTTGTAATTATTGGCGACAGAGCGTTCTTGGGGTGTTCAAGTTTGACGAACGTTATTTTGCCTGAAGGAGTGGCGGAGATTGGCGATTTTGCATTCGATTCATGCGACCATCTTCTAAGCGTGGGCATTTCTTCCGGTTTGATTTCCGTCGGTGATACGATTTTTTCAAATTGTCCTATGCTAGACGTCATCAATTTCGATGGAAATATGGAGCTGTGGAGCGACGTTATAAAAAGAGCGGATCTTGGGAAAAGCTTTGACCAATATCTGATTAGTTTTACCCCTGAAGCGGACGAATTGGCGTATGCCATTAGTCCGATCAATAACGTTGCCGTTATTATGGGTATCGGCAATTTTAGCGGAAATCATTTGGTTATCCCTGCAACGTTTAATGAATTGCCCATAACGAGAATATATAGAAATGCTTTTTCGGGTGTTTCGCAAATTGATAGTTTAACCATTAAAAATAAAACACTGCATATCGACGACGAAGCGTTTATAAATTGTTCTAATCTCAAAAATGTATTTTTGCAAAATAATGATTTAAGCATTGGGAATGGTGCGTTTGGCGGATGCGTAGGCATTGAGAAAGTTGTTGGCGATTCACACAACACCAGTATAGTTTTGCAACAAGCAATGCCAGCGTCTGTTTCGGTTGATATAAACACAGGAACAGAAATTGAAAAAGATGCCTTTAAAGGAGTTGTCGGCCTAAATAGCATTGTTTTGGCAGATAGTATTGTTTCCATAGAGGATGGCGCATTTAAAGATTGTTCTGAATTAACAGCAATATCTTTGCCTAACGCTGTAGCAAAAATACATTCTAATGCGTTTGATGGATGCAATAAATTAGCAACCGTTACCGGCACGACAAACTCGGTTGATATGCTAATTGATTTGATATGT
Organism: uncultured Bacteroidaceae bacterium; assembly: GCA_964550635.1. Taxonomy (GTDB): domain Bacteria; phylum Bacillota; class Clostridia; order Christensenellales; family CAG-917; genus RGIG4097. Next base: position 7,884 of record CAZJZV010000005.1, on the reverse strand, counting down.
CCTTCCGTTGTTTCAGTTATTTTAACCGGAGGTAATAGAATTGAGGATTACACTTTTAGTAATTGCAAACAACTGGAAAACGTATCTATAGCAAATAGCGTAGTATCAATTGGCGATAATGCATTTGAGAATTGTACTGCATTGAAATCAATAAATATTCCCCAAAATGTCGTTGATATTGGGAATGATGCGTTCTCTAATTGCACGACACTTGAAAACGTCGAGTTGCCAAATAGCGTGAAAACAATTGGTGAGCGTGCATTCATGAATTGTACAAGTTTAGCAAGCATTGATTTACCTAATGGATTGAAAAGCATTGGTGAATATGCTTTCAATAATTGTAAAAAAATCAGTTCAATCGTGATTCCCGATAGTGTGAAAATAATAGCATCTCACTCGTTTGAGAATTGCATAGAAATGGAGTCGCTAATTATTGGAAATAACGTTACACAAATTGGAGATTTTGCATTTACTGATTGTGCGTCGTTGAACACCATAACGTTCCCGGACTGTGTTGAAACAATCGGAGAAGGTGCTTTTGGATCTTGCACGAGTTTGGAAGAACTGTCATTTCCCAATTCTATATCTGCAATAGGCAGAGATGCATTTTATGGATGTACTAAACTTGAAACTATAACTATTCCTACCGAGCTTACAACAATTGGACAAGGTGCATTCTACAATTGTTCTAAACTTGTTGCCATAGAATATTGCGGCGCGCTTTCTCAATGGAGTTCTATTGTTAAAAATCAATGGTGGGACGTCAATACCGGTGAGTACGTGGTGCGTTGCACAGACGGTTATACCGGATATCCCGGACTAGGGACTGCGGAAAGTCCGTTCAACATTTATATGCCTGAAGATCTGAAAAACGTAAATCAGAATTTGAGTGCGCATTACAGGCTCGCAAAGGATATAGATTTGACCGGAATAGAATGGGATCCTATAGGATATGCAAATAACGAGTATAAGAAATTCACAGGCAATTTCAACGGAAACGGTCATACGATCAAGGGGCTGACTCGCCGTACGTCACCTATAATGGTCGGTGTCGATGCATACGTAGGGTTGTTTGCAATCATCGAAAACGCAACGATAAGTGGCATAAAATTTGAAAGCGTCGACATTTTGTTCCCGAACGTCAACAAAAACCCTTCATACGTATACGTCGGGGCACTTGCGGGCAGAGCAAATTCGTGTAGCGTTGAAAAAATTTCCGTTTCTGGAAAACTGCAAGGTGGATGGGATTATAGTTGTGCACAAGATGAGTATATAGGTGGTGTGTTGGGCTCTGCAAACGAAACAACAATCAGATATTGTTCCAACAGGGCGGATATACTTGGCTATCATTGGTCGATATGGGCAGGTGGTATTTTAGGTTTTTGTCAAGGTAAAGACGTTGTCATCGAGTATTGCTATAGCGTTGCATATATAGAGATTGGTACCGGATATAAAATAGGCGCATTCACGGGCGCTGCAGGCGGTATAGTTGGATGTGTTAACGGCAAGAACACTACGGTAAGTGTTTCAAATTGTTATAGTTATGGACATATTAAAAATTACAACGGCTATCATCGAGATATAGGAGGCATTGTTGCAACGGCAACAGGAAGTGGAAATTCTTCAACTATAAGGAACAATTATTATTGTATAAAAGCGAAATATTCTTCGGGTAGTGGAAATTTTGACGATACGATCTATGAAGTTAAGAACGCACAAAAAGAAGGGAATAGGGTAACCGAAAAACAAATTTTAAGTGGAAATCAAATAGGCACTTTGTTCATATACGATGCAAACAATATTAAGCTTAATCCCGGCTACTGTTGGGTGTACAAGAACGGGGAGCCTCCTAAACTGTTTTGGGAGTAATGCGGATTATCAAGATAGAAATTATTAGACGTGTAAGAGGGAGTGGGAATGCCATATAAGAACGTTAATATAAAAAATAACGAAGAAAAAATCGTCAATAGACTGGTTGCAACTAGGCCTACTTATTAGTTCTGCGGTGGTTGGGGTTTTGGCGTTGGTGTTTTGTTTGGTTTTGAATCTTGCGGACACGAACGAAGCAGCGTACAAGGCATTTGCGGGATTGTCGATAGCTTTGCCGTTGGTGGCGATTGCGGTATCGGCGTTGTGCATAGTGAAACGCGATAAAAAGACGTATGCGTTGATATTGCCGATAATTTTGATTACGTGTTGCGCAATGATTTTTGCAGGCGGAATATACGGATGCGTGGCGAAAAATCCGACCGTTGATCAACCGACATCGATTACTCCCGATAATGAAGGAACCGACGATTCGGTGCTTAAAACGAATATGTCGTTTGAAGAAATCCAAGCCGCATTGACGGATATTAAAAACTTCACGGTGACGGAAGGTGATAGCGCTCTTTGCTTTAGAGAAAACGGAACGTCATATAGCAACGGAACTGAAATGATAGCTAGTTTCTACGAGGGAACGAGATATTATAGCATTTCTGTCGGCGGCGGAGAAGATACAATAAAGATAGTCGATTATAGCGGATATTCATATGATTTTTCGGATATAGGCACGTATACGGCGCTTAAAGTGTTGGACGGTTGGGGTGCTACAGAGACGGACGTTAGTGTAACCGACGACGGCGAATTGATTTGGACTCGCGACGGAAAAACTCGCAAGATAAGCGGTATCAACACGACGGAGTTTGATATTCCCGACAAATATAAGGATTACAAGACGATGAGTGCGACCAACTCGGTTTTGAAAACGCAGGCGATCACAGGAGATACGTGTGCGGTGATCGGGGCGGAGGACTACGTTACGGCGATAGAAATTCCCGAATTGATAGACGGGAAAGCGGTCGTCAAGATAGTGGACAATGCATTCAATGGACATACAAAGCTCGCGAGCGTGAAAATCTCGAACAGCATAACGACGTTGGGTGTTTCGGCGTTTAGCGGATGCACAAAACTCTCGAGCGTAACTTTTGGCAACAACTGCCAATTGACGAGCATAAGCGAAGGCGCATTCGACGGGTGTACCGCACTCAAAAACATAACGATACCGAACGGTATTACAACCATAAAATCTACGGCATTTCACGGATGCACGAGCTTGACGAGCGTAGTTCTACCGAATAGCGTAGCGTACGTGGAAACCGGCGCATTTAACAGTTCTGGACTCACGAGCGTGACGATACCGAACGGAGTCAAGTCGATAGACAACGTAACGTTTGGATATTGTAGCGAGCTCGAGAGTGTGACGATACCGAAGTCCGTGACGGAGATAGGTTCGATGGCGTTCGTTGACTGCGGAAAGCTAGCGGCGATCTACTACGACGGCACGGAGAGCGACTGGGACAAAGTCACAAAAGATCCCACGTGGGATGATAACGCGGGGGATTATTTGGTGTATTTCGTCACGGAAAAAGGGCAGTTGAGCTACGCGAAGAGATCGCAAGGCGACGGCTACGTCGTTACGGGCATAGGCGACCATAGCGGAAGCGAGTTGGTGATCCCCGAAACGCGCAACGGCAAGCCGATCGTAGGGATAAAGGATTCCGCGTTTGCGGACTGTTCGGAGCTCATGAACGTGACGATACCGAGCGGAGTTACGAGCATAGGGAGCGACGCGTTCAAAAACTGTTTCAAACTCATCGAAGTTTGCAATAAGTCGCAATTATGGATAGAAAAAGGCAGTGAAGAATACGGCGGAGTCGCGTACTACGCCAAGAACGTTTACGAAGAAGGCGAGGAGAGCAGACTGTCTACCGACAGTAGCGGTTTCATCATCTACGAAGACGTAAGAGAAAAGGTATTGGTTGATTACGTTGGCACCGCGAAAGACATAACTCTTCCGAGCGGAGTGACGAGCATATACGATTATGCGTTCTACAACCGCACCGACTTGACCAACGTGACCATATCGAGCGACGTCGTATCCATAGGCGGATATGCGTTTAGCGGATGTAGCGGTTTGACGACCGTGACCATCCCTGATAGCGTCACAAGGATAGGGGTTACCGCATTCAGCAACTGCGCGCGTCTTACCGACATCACCATAGGCGGCGGTGTTACGTATATAGGCTACAAGGCGTTCGACGGATGCGTGAAGCTCATCGAAGTCTACAACAAATCCGCATTATCACTCACCGTAGGCAGTAGCGACAACGGTGAAGTTGCCTACTACGCAAAGAATGTCTACACGACCGCGGGCGAAAACAAACTCTCCACCGACGACAACGGCTACGTTATCTATTCTGACGGCGCGGACAAGATTTTCATCGGCTACCGCGGAAGCGAAACCGCTTTGACCTTGCCCGACGGCATCACGAAAATACATACGTATGCATTCTATTCGGATTCCAATACGGAAAGCGTAATCATCCCCGTTAGTGTGAAAGGGATAGTGAAAGACGCTTTCTACGACTGCACCGCACTTGCGCAAATTACCTACAACGGCACGTTGGCGCAATGGAACCAAGTCAACAAGGAACTCGGCTGGGACGAAGGCACGGAATTTACAATCGGTTATAAAGACTTGGCGTATGAACTGAACGAGGAAAAAACCGCCTACACCGTGACCGGTATCGGTACTTATGAAGGGGCTGATATTATTGTCCCTGCGACCTACGAAAATCTGCCTGTAACCGCTATCAAAGCTATCGCATTCAAGAACAACACGGCTATCACAAGCGTGTTGATTGCCGACAGCGTGACGAGCATCGGGATAGGCGCATTCAGTGGATGCAATAGCATAAGCACAATGACCGTTTCTGCAGGAAACGTCGATTATCACGTTACGGATAATTGCCTTGTTGCCACGAAAACCAAAACTTTGATTTGGGGTTGCGATTCTAGTGTTATACCCAATGACGGTAGTGTAACGAGTATAGGGGATAGCGCGTTTGCAAGTTGCAACTCGTTGACTACTATATCCATACCTAAATGCATAACAAGCATAGGCAGTAATGCATTTAGCGCATGCGCAAGCCTTGCAACAATAAATTTTGCCGACACCAAGGCAAAGTGGAATGCAATAACAAAAGGTACAGATTGGGATAAAAACGCTGGAAATTATACTATCAACTACATAGATTTGGCATATGCATTGAATTCCGAAGGCACGGCATACACCGTGACTGGTATAGGCACTTACGAAAATGGCGCAGTGGTTATTCCTGCAACCTATGAAAATATACCTGTTACCACGATTAAAGAAAACGCATTTAAGGATAATACCACAATCACAAGCGTGTCAATTCCCGATAGTGTTAATAACATAGGTGCAAGAGCATTCTCTGGCTGTAGTAGACTTGAAAGCATAACCGTTGCCGAAGGAAATGCAAAGTATCATAGTGCAGGAAATTGTTTGATCGAAACTTCAAACAAAGAATTAGTGTCGGGTTGTAAAAACAGCGTAATCCCTGATGACGGTAGTGTGACGAGCATCGGCGATGTGGCATTCTATGGATGCAGCGGGCTGACGAACATAACAATCCCGAGCAGTGTGACAAGCATCGGTGCGGAATCATTCTACAATTGCACAGGATTGATGATTGTAAATATTGCGGATATAGCAAAATGGTGTTCGGTTAGTAGTTATCCATTAGATGGTCACCCATTTTATTACGCACGCGATTTGTATTTGAATGGTGAACCGTTGACGAACGTCGTTATCCCTGACAACGTTACAAGCATAGGAGATCGTGCGTTTTGGGGACGGAGTATCACAAGTGTAACGTTTGGTGAAAATAGTGAGTTGACAAGCATAGGCATGCAATCATTTTCTGGTTGCGATAATTTAACCAGTATAGTAATACCCAAAAAAGTGACGAGTATAGGTTGGTCTGCATTTTATAGTTGTGATAAACTGACTAGTGTTACAATTCCTAAAAGTGTGACAAGCATTGACGAAGCAGCATTTAGCGAATGTACGAGCCTTGTTGAAATACATTTTGAAGGCACGCAAGCGCAGTGGGATGCAATAACCAAAAGCACTGATTGGGATGCTAATACCGGAGCATACACAATCACCTGCAAAGATTTGGAATACACGCCGTCAGGTTCCATTATTAACAGAACATACACCGTGACCGGCATTGGCACTTATGAAGGCACCGAAATAACGATCCCCGCCACGTATGCTAACCGGCCTGTAACCGCTATCGCCAATTATGCATTTGAGAACTCAAAAAAAAACAAGCATAACCATTCCCGACAGCGTGACGGATATTGGCTCGGGTGCCTTCGATGGTTGCAGTGGACTGAGAAGCATAACCATTCCCAACAGTGTGACAAGCATAGGCGCTTATGCCTTTTCGCATTGCAGTGGACTTGAAAGTATTGCTGTTGCCAAAGGAAATACCAAGTATCATAGTGCAGGAAATTGTTTGATAGAAACTTCAAACAAAGAATTAGTGGCGGGTTGTAAAAACAGCGTAATCCCTGATGACGGTAGCGTGACGAGCATAGGATACTGGGCCTTCTATAGTTGCAGTGGACTTACGAGCGTAACTATTCCCGACAGCGTGACGAGCATAGGTTATGGTGCCTTCTATGGTTGTAGTGGACTTACGAGCGTGACTATAGGCAATGGCGTGACGAGCATTGGTGAAGATGCCTTCTATGATTGCAGTGGACTTACGAGCGTAACTATTCCCGACAGCGTGACGAGCATAGGTTATGATGCCTTCTATGGAACTGCTTGGTATGATAATCAACCTGAAGGACTAGTTTATGCCGGAAAAGTTGCGTACAAATACAAAGGCTCAATGCCTAGCAACACAACAATAGTATTGAAGGACGGTACTTTGGGTATAGCCAAATATGCCTTTTCATATTACAGTGGACTGACGAGCGTAACTATTCCCGACAGCGTGACGAGCATAGGTTATGGTGCCTTCTGGGGTTGTAGTGGGCTGACGAGTATTACTTTCAAAGATACTACAACGTGGTATAGAACGCAAAACTCAACGGATTGGGAGAATAAAACAAACGGCACGGCTACAGACGTTTCAAATGCCGGAAGCAATGCGACTTATTTTACCACTACTTATAATTATTTTTATTGGTACAAACAGTAAGTGAATTGGTGCGGATGGCGCAGGTTGAAACAAGGATGAAGGAACTCGGATGAGTGCCTTTTTCGTGCGGTTGTGTTGTTGATTGGCGGTGTAGAGCCTGCAAATTTACTTTGGATTAAAATACACAAAACGTGTTTTGTGTGTCTTGCGTTGAGATTTTGGATTTTTAGCAAAAATCGCATAATTGTCTGTGGATAGTGGGGTTGCGTTGGGTTTTTGCTCTGATATTCAAACGTGCGCATATGTGCGGATTTTAGTATAATACACGATACGAATACTAATTGTTGTAAAATATCACACGATATGTGTACATAATTAGAGATCGTCTGCGTCCTGTTCGGGTGCGTTATAGGGCGAAACTGGGTAGCCCGTCCACATGCCGTTTGGGTCGAAAGGGGCGGATTTCATATCTACGTTTCCTTCGTTACCGTGAGAGAGTGCTCCTTGTGTTTTCTGTTTAGACGTTTTCTTTTTGAGTTTTTTCATAATTCACCTCCGATTATAGTATGCGTTTTTTACGTGAGATTATCCGCGATGCACTGCGTGGTAGATAAAAATTTTGAAAAATTTATTTTTAATGAGGTTAAATCGTTGACAATAAAAGTTTCATATGCTAAAATTTGCAAGCATCAAATTTGAGGCTGACTCGCAATTTGACGCACTTGAAACGCTTGTTTCGTGCGGGTGTAGCTCAATGGTAGAGCCCCAGCCTTCCAAGCTGGTTGCGTGGGTCCGATTCCCATCACCCGCTCCAAACATTTGAGTCTGTAGCTCAGCAGGATAGAGCAACGGCCTTCTAAGCCGTGTGTCGGGGGTTCGA
>CAZJZV010000004.1:0-109995 GCA_964550635.1 uncultured Bacteroidaceae bacterium | reverse complement strand
CGCGATCCCAGAGCGAAAGAACGTAAGAAATACGGTCTCCACAAAGCACGTAAAGCCCCTCAATTCAGCAAACGTTAACTTCACGTTATCATCACCAAGAAGAGCATTCAAAAAAGCACCGATTTTTCGGTGCTTTTCTCTTATCGGCAGATATACAAAATTATCCTTGAAAGGTTCAGGAAATGGGCGCCTTCGATTGGTGCAGTGGTCTCACAAGCATAACAATACCACATAGCGTGACGAGGATTAGTTGGGGTGCGTTCTTTGGTTGTAGTGGTCTCACGAGCGTGACAATTCCCAACAGCGTGACGAGCATAGGTGGATATGCCTTCTATAGTTGTAGTGGACTGAAACGCATTCAGTTCAAAGGGACAAAAAAGCAATGGAAGGCAATCGAAAAAGGCTATATTTGGAAATATGAAGTAAAGCACTTTTTGGAGATCGAATGCACGGACGTGGTTGTGCGTGAGTGGTAGAATAAAAAAACCGCTTTCGCTGGAAAGCGGTTTTTTGTTTGGGTTGAATTGATAATTACTTGAGTTCTGCGACTGCGCCGGCTGCTTTGAACTTTTCGACGATTGCTTCTGCGTCTGCTTTCGGGAGTTGTTCTTTGACGGTCTTGGGTGCTCCGTCGACGACTGCCTTTGCTTCGACAAGGCCGAGTCCGGTGATTTCTTTGACGACTTTGATGACTGCAACTTTGTTTGCGCCGATTTCTTTGAGGACGACGTCAAATTCGGTCTTTTCTTCTTCTGCGGGTGCTGCATCTGCTGCTCCTGCGACGACTGCTACGGGTGCTGCTGCGCTGACGCCGAATTCTTCTTCAAGTGCTTTCACGAAGTTGTTGAGTTCGAGAACGGTCATGCTTTTGATTTCTTCCATAAGTTTTTGGATATCTGCCATTGTTATATACTCCTTAATTTTTAATAATTTTGGGCGTAAGCCCGACTTGTGTAGTGTGGCGTATTAGCCTTGTGCTTGTTCTTTTGCTTCCGCGATTCTGCTGAGCACGCGAGCAAGACCGGATATAGGTGCTTGCATGCTTCCGAGCATCTTGGAGAGAAGGATTTCTCTTGAAGGGATGGATGCGATTTCTTTGATGCCTTTATCGTCGAGGTATTCGCCTTCGACCATACCGCATTTTGCCTTCATCTTGTTGAATTTTTTGATGTTGTCGAAGATGACTTTTGCAGGGACGGTTGCGTCGCTATCGGAGAAAGCGATTGCCGTAGGTCCGTTGAGTGCTTCGTCGAATTGGGTGTAACCGAGTTCATTGAAAGCGCGTTGGACAAGACGGTTTTTGAGGACTTGGTAGTGGATACCTGCGGTTCTCATATCCTTGCGGAAAGCGGTGTCTTCTGCGACGGTGAGTCCCATATAGTCGATGACGACGAGACCTTTTGCCGCTGAAATCTTGCTTTTGATTTCTTCAACGTGTTGAGCCTTTTGTTCAAGAATTTCTTTGGATGCCATTTTTACCTCCTATTTATTTCCGACCGCGTCGGATATTAAAAATGCCACTCCAAAGACGGAATGACACACGATACAAGTACGTATTCAGTTCATCCTCGGCAAGCGCTATGCTTACGGACCGAAGTCCACTTACTGTCTTTGGAAACGAGTATATAATACTCATTCGCGGGGTGGTTGTCAAACGATTTGACACATTTGTTTTGAAAAATCGTATTTATTTTTATATACACATATAGCGTGTGCGTGCGTATGCGGATATTTTGATTGCGCATGCGCGGGAATTTGCGGTGATTTTTCGGCGGTTTGGAGAAAACAAAATCTCATCGCAAAAAGTTTTTTCAAAAAAATTTCTGAAAAACGTGTAACCTTTTGCCACTCAAAACGGTCTTATATACGAAATGCGCATAAAAAGAGCACCGTCTCGTAAAAAAGGAGAATGACAATGAAAAGAAAATCAATTATAATAATACTTGCAATAGCGATAATCGCATCGGCTACGATTGCTCTCGTCGCTTGCGACGGTGAAAAAGGCTTCGACGCCTACAACGTCACGGTGGCGCAAGCAAAAGAGATTGCGATTTTGCACTCGGGACTTCCCGCAGATGACGTGCAGAATGCAAGCGTCGTCCCCGAAGAGAGAAAAGGCGGAACGTTCTATCAAGTCGAATTTACGGTGGAGGGAGTGAAGTACACCTACCGCATCAACACCGCGAACGGAGATATTGAAAAAGTCGCGATAAACGATAAGGCAATCGACAAAAACGACGTTCCCGTCCCCCCGTCCAACCCCGCGTCTAACTATATCGGCGCCGACCGCGCAAAGGAAATAGCGTTTGAAGACGTCGGATGCGCCGAGCAAGACGTATTGGGACTTGAGAGCAAATTCGACTTCGACGACGGCAAATATCTCTACGAAATCGAATTCACCTACGGAGGCAAAGAATACGACTACGAAATCGTCGCGGAAAGCGGTGAAATCTACAAGGTCGAAGTGGACAACGTGACCACGAAACTTCCCGTAACTTCGGACGAAACAGTATTCATCACCGTGGAGCGCGCAAAAGAAATCGCACTTGCGGATAGCGGAATAGACTCCGCCGCCGCAGTCTTCGAGAAAGTCAAACTCGACACCGAATACGGTCAGTACGTTTACGAAGTGGAATTCGTCGCGGGCACCGTCGAATACGAATACGAAATCAACGCGGTATCGGGCACGATAATCAAGAAGGAAACCGAAACGGATAAGAGTGCGACCGCTCCCGCAGACAACATAGGCGCAGAAAACGCTACCGCAATTGCAATAGCGCACTCCGCAATTCCCGAATCCGCTATCTACGACAAGGAAGCAAAACTCGAAGTCAAGAAAGGCGTGTACGTCTACGAAGTCGAGTTCAAGGCGGACGGCTACGAGTACGAATACGTGATTAACGCAAAAACCGGAGATATTCTCTCCGTCGAAAAGGAGATTGACGATTAAAGACTATGAGAAACGACGTTGTAGAGGAGTTGTTCAAGAAGTATTATAACGGCGCACTGCTCTACACGCTGTCTTTGACCGCAAACAAGCACCTAGCGGAAGAGATCGTATCGACTGCGTTTTACAAGGCGCTCAGGAGTGCGGACGACGATATTAAAAACTTCAAACCGTGGCTCATCAAGGTGTGTCGAAACGTCTGTTTCGACACACTGAAAAAGCGGAAACGATACGCCGACCTTCCCGAAGACGTCGTCGACGAGAGTGAACAGGCGGTCGAGAAAATTATCCGCGACGAGCAGTATCAGGCACTATATAAAGCGATAGAGTTGTTGCCCGACTCGCAGAGAGAAGTCGTGTTGTTGTTCTATTTCGAGGACCTAAAAATTAAAGACATAGCGGCGGTCACGGAGAAGACCGAAGACAACGTGAAAGTCCTACTTTACAGGGCAAGAGAAAATCTGAAAAAAATATTGGAGAACGAAAAATGAGTTTTGAAACCTTATATGAAAAGTATATGAACGGTACGGCGACGGATGAAGAAATCGCCTACGTTGAAGAAGAAATCGAAAAAGCAAGAAAACTCGGTGAAATCATCGAAGCGTCAAAAGCTAAACCCATAGAACTTGAAGAAGCGGACGACGAAAGCATCAAAAAAGCAAAAAAACAACACAACTTAAAATCGGTGTTGAGAGCGGTTGTCGTGTCCGTGGTGGTGTTGATAGTGGTAGCGGGCGCGGTGCTCGGCGGAGTGTTCGGGACTGCAATAAGCTCTGCAAAGAAACAAGTGACGATTGGCGCGGATTACGCAAAGGAAATCGCAATCGACTACTACAGAAACAACTACTATAGCAGTGGCGGACTTGACAAAATTCTCGTGACCGACTTTGAAAAAGACGTCGTCTACGGAAGCAATCTTGCTCATTCGTACTATAAGTACGAAATCGAAGTGAAACAACCCGGCGGATACGAACTCGACGTGGAAATCGACTCAAGGACGGGAGAAGTCAGAGTGATTGACGTCGAACCGGCATAATCGACTTGTACGACAAAACGGTAAAACGCTCTATACGGAGCGTTTTTTTCATAGGGATTTCTATGCGTTTTCGGAAAAATAAATCCGCGGAAAAGAAAAAATAAAAATATTTTCAAAAATACTGTAACCAAATTCGTACTTGTGCGTTTTTAGAGTGAAATCAACCTTACAAAACGAGGATAACCACAATGAAAGAGAAATTCAAAAAGTATCTCGAAGAGCAATTCAGGGCAATCCGTCCGACGTACGCGGCAATGCAACTGCGCGAAGAAACCCTTACAAACCTTATGGATAGAGCGCAAGAACTCAAAATCAAGGGTATCGACGATGAAGAACTCATCTATCTCACCTGCATAGACGAACTCGGCGACTTCGCGGCAACTCTCAAAGAATTCGACGAAAGAGAAGTCAAGACGGATGCGGTCAAGAGAAAAATCAGTCTTGGTGCAGTCATCTCTCTTGCGGTGGCGGCGGTGCTCACTCTCACCTATCTCATCGTAGGTTTCGTGGCGCACATATGGCATCCCACTTGGCTCATCATGGTGGGCGGAGTTTTCGCGGGCATAATCACGATCATGGGATTCACCGTTCCCAAACTCATGAAGAACAAAAAGCATATCGTGCTTCGTTTGCTTGCGGCGGTCGCGGAGATACTCATATCCGTATTCTTGTTCTTGATACTGCAACTTGTCGTCAACCTTTCGGGTGCTTGGATGACCTTCCTTGCAATGGTCGCTCTCGTGCTTGGCGTTGACACCGCAATCGCATTCGTGACCTCGAACAAATTCAGATTTATCGAACTTCCGGTGTTTGTCGAAGTGTTCTCTGTTATGCTCTTCGTCATTCTCGGAATCGTGACTCACGTGTGGCATCCTTTGTGGTTGCTCTGCCTTGTCGGCGTGGTGTTCGGCATCGGCGAACTGATCGCATTCGTGGCAATCCGCAACAAGCGCAAAGCGGAAAAAGAAGCCGAAAAAATCAACAAAAAGCACGTCAAAGAAGATGAGTCCTACTATACGACTTGGAAAGACTAATAATCAACCTAAATTGCAAAACCTATAGTTTAAGCGTTCAAAACGCAACGTTAAAGGTGTGTTATGGAAAAAATATTGAAAGCAGAACTTTGGGACAAGATGCAATATCTGTTCCGCAATTATTACGATAGAATGGTGCACTGCGTGCAGTATTACGACGGTGCGTTGAACGTGTCCACGTTGAAACAAGTCCTTGTCTGGACACTTGAAAAAGAACCCGTCTTGCACAGTGCGTTCCATGGTAATGCGGTCGAGCCGTACTGGACGGTCGAAGACTATTCCTTGAACGACTTCTTTCTCGAAAAGGAAACCGACGACCTTGAAAAAGATATCAACGCATTCATCTGCAAAAGCATACCGGTAGACAGCAACGTGCAACTTCGTTTTGCACTCTTCCATTCGGGCGGAAAGGACACTATCGCAATCATCATCAACCATATGTGTTGTGACGGCGGGGACTTGAAATACTTCATGAAGAAACTTGCCGAAAACTACAACAAGTTGCTCGCAGGGGATAGAAGTTTGTCAATCAAGACGGGTAGTCGTAGTTACGATGCGGTCTATTCGAAACTCACTGGCGAAGAACTCGAAACCGCCAAAAAACTCTACAAGAATATCAGTCAAGTCAAGGACGAGCATTTTTTCCCGCTCACCGAGCCGTCAAGCGACGACGTCACGAGAATCGTCCGTCGCAAAATCACGAGAGATAAGTTTGCAAAGGTCAGAAAAATCGGCAAATCACTCGACGTCACGGTCAACGATATGATGCTTGCTTTCTACATCCGCTCTCTCTATGAAATCGGTATGTTCAAGGACGACGAAACCCTGACCATTCCTTGTATGGTCGACTTGCGCCGTCATATCGTCGGGGGCGGTGCGGAAACAGGACTCACCAACCACACCGGTTTTATGCAATGCTCCACCGAGAAAAAGGGCGCGACAATCAACGATACTCTCGTCGAAGTCCTGCGCTCCGTCCGCAAATCCAAAAAGGATCCGTATATGGGACTATACAGTTTGCCTTTGCTCAAACTTGCCTATGCGATATTCCCCTATATCATCAGCGAAACCGCAATCAAAATTGGCTATCTCAATCCCCTTATCGGCATGAGCAATATCGGTCTTCTCGACGATAGAGCGTTGAAAATGGGCGATTGCAACGTGGCGGACGGATTTATGACGGGTGCGGTCAAATATAAACCCTATATGCAACTTGCGCTCACGACCTTATACGGCGAAGTGACGATGACGGTCGCAATCAGGGGCAACGACCGCGACGAAGAAAAAGTCAACGAGTTTTTCGATATACTCATCAATAACGTGGACGATTTCATCGCTCTCAACGAAAGCAAAATATCCGAATAATATCAGATAAAAACGCCCTCGAAAGAGGGCTTTTTTCTTAACTCTTACTTCGCGTGCAATTTTCGTTTGCCGAAACGCGGTTGCTATGCTAAAATTTGATTGCTAACGGAAATCAATTTTCAGGTGTATATATGAAGAACAAACTCAAAGCGGAACTCTGGGACAAAACGCAATATCTCTTCCGCAACTACTACGACAGAATGATGCACTGCGTCTTGTATTACGACGGTCGCATCGACAAGGACTTGTTTGCAAAAGCCCTGCGCTTTCAACTTGATAACGTGCCCGTCCTGCATAGCCAATATCACAACAATCCGATCAAGCCGTATTGGACGACGGTGGACTTCGACGTATGGGACGTGTTGACCGCAAAAGACGTGGACGACCTTGACGGCGCAGTCGAAAAATTCGTTACGCAAAGGATACCAATCGAGAAGAACGTGCAAGTGCAAATCGCACTTTTCTATCACGGTGGCAAGACCGCGTTTGTCATGGTGTCGAACCATATGTGTTTTGACGGCGGTGACTTCAAATATTTCGTCACGACTTTGTGCGCAAATTACACAAAACTGACTTTAGGCGACCAAAACTTGCAGATAAAACACGGTTCTCGCGATTATGCTATGGTTTATTCTTCCATGAGCGACGAGGACGAAAAGACCGCAAGGGGACTTTTCAAGAACGTTAGCGCAGTCAAAAGTAAGCACCTTTTCCCGCTCACCGAAAAGCGTGACGGAGATTGCAACAGGGTGATAAGGCGCAAGATAGACGGTGAAAAATTCGGCGCACTTCGCATGGCGGGCAAGCGTATGGGATACACCTTGAACGACGTTATGCTTGCAGTCTATTTCCGCTCTCTTTATGAAATCATAGGTCTCAAAGACGGCGACTCTCTCACCGTGCAAAGCATGGTCGACCTTCGTCGTCATATGAAAAACGGCGGTGCCGAAACAGGACTCACCAACCACACGGGTTTTATGTCCTGCACGGTCGACGGAGTGGGCAAGGACGTCGAAGAAACTCTATCGAGAGTCGCTCTTGCGATGAAGGACAACAAGGCGGACAAGTTTTTGGGGCTCTACGGCTTGCCCCTTCTCAATCTTGCCTACACCATTCTCCCGCATTTTTTGAGCGAAACCGCAATAAAAATAGGGTATACCAATCCGTATATCGGCATGAGCAATATCGGCTCGATAAAACCCGAGCAATATCGCATGGGAGATCTTCTTCCCTACGACGGTTGGTACACAGGCGCAATCAAGAGCAAACCGTATATGCAACTTGCCTTGATAACCTTTGAAAATGCGGTGACGTTTTCAATCGCAATCTGCGGAAACGAAGACGACGACAAAATCATCAATAAATTTTTCGATATTCTTGAGAGAAATATCGACGAGTTGATAGAGTATGAGAAAGCAAAAGGATAAAACTCAACCCGCGGACGCGCTCGAAGTCACGAAAGTCTACCGCTCCCAAAAAGCGACGGAAAAATTCGGTTTTGCGTGGTCGGTGATAAGCGTGATTTACACCATTGCTATGGTGATATTTTTCATATCGAGCAAGTGGGTGCCGTCTGAATTTAGCGTTGCGCTCGTCATACTTCTCGTCGCGTGGGTGGTGGTTTTCATCGTGATTATCGCAATCGCAATCAACAACCGCGATGCAAAAGGCGGGCGAAAAGCGCTCGGAATTTACAAAAAAGGCATAAAGATTTTCAAATATCTCGTCAATATTCTCTTCCTTGTCATCACAATCGTGTCGATGACCGGTATCGCAAGACAAGGCGGACTCGAAGGGGCGAAAGAAATCGCAATCGTCGTGGTCTACTTGCTTGTCGCAATCGTACAACTTGCCGCACAAATCGCGCTCATCGTGGTTAAAGCGGTGATGAAACACAAAGGCAAAAATATGGTCGTGCAAGCGGTGACGTTCGTCAACGGCAAGAGCAAAAACGACAAATTCAGGGCAAAAGTCTTGTCGAAAATCTACCACACGGAAACGGATGCGCCCACCGCTCATCTATATGCGCACGAAAAGACAAACGAAAACCATGAGAACAAAACCGCAGAAGACAAAATTTCCGACGGTGAAATCGAGAAAAACGAAAAACCAGAGTAACACGAATTGCCAAAGCAAAGCGTTTTTTCAAACCGATTGAAAACAAAAAACACGATTGTCAAAGAAAACGAATAAAAAGAATTTTCGAATAGAAAAACCAAGTAAAACAAATTGTCAAAAAACAAAACGGAGTGCACTTGCACTCCGTTTTTCATTTGCGGGTTGTTCAGTTGAGAGAAAACAGTTCGTTCAAAAGCAGGTCGGGGGAAGGGAAGTAGTCGCCGTTTTCGGCAACAAATTCATCATATCCGTCCGCTCCGCCAAGGTTGCTCGTCGAAGAATACATAAGGAAAGGCACAGGCTCAGATGAGTGCGTACGTATCGCAAGAGGGGTTCGGTGGTCGGGCATCACGAGAATTGCAAAGTCCTCTCCGCTATCTTTCAGATATTCGTAGACGGGTTTCAAAATCTTTTTGTCAACGGTTTCGATAGCCTTGATTTTGCCTTGCATATCGCCTTGATGACCGCATTCGTCGGGTGCTTCGAGATGAATGAAAACGAAGTCCGTACCTTGCTTGAAAAGATCGATAGCGGCTTGTGCTTTTCCGTCGAAATTGGAGTCGAGAGTGCCTGTCGCGCCGACGACGTCAACGCTTGTCATTCCCGATCCTATCGCAATGCCTTTGAGCAGATCGACCGCCGAAATCATACCGCCGTTTTTGCCGTATTTTTCCTTGAAGTTTTCAAGGGCGGGTTTTGTGCCTTGTCCCCAAAACCATAGGTTGTTCGCAGGTTTTTTGCCAGATAAAATGCGTTTTTGGTTGATTGGATGACTTTTGAGCAGTTCGTTTGAACGGCGCATAAGACTCTCGAATTCTTTACTCATAAGCCCCGTCGGCAGATAGTTTCCGATGACTTTTCCGCTTATGTCGTGGGGTGGTGTGAAGGAAATTTTGTTTGCGTTTTCTGGTGAAAATTTCGACACGATAAGGCAGTGTCGGTAACTCACGCCTGCATAGAATTTCACGAGTTCGCTTCCGAGTTTTTCGTCGATGAAATTGATCAGTTCGGTGCTTTCTTCCGTCGTGATTTCTCCCGCCGAGTAGTCGAGCATAATTTTGTTTTCAAACGGCTCGTCGTCAGAGAGCGTCACGAGATTCGTGCGGATTGCAAGGTCGTCGTCTTTGAGATCGATCCCTATCGACAACGCTTCGAGCGGACTGCGCCCCGTGTAGCATTTTCTTGCGTCGTAGCCGAGAGCACCGAGGTTTGCGACGTCGCTTCCCGGTTTCATTCCGTCGGGGACCGTCTTAACCATTCCGACCTTGCCCGACTTTGCCAGCATATTCATATAAGGCTTGTTTGCGACTGCAAGCGGAGTCTTTCCGCCGAGAGCGTCTATGGGGTAATCCGCCATACCGTCGCCCAACACTAACGCATACTTCATTATTGCCTCCGAAAGTTCTTTGTTTTCTAAAGTTTAATTCATACTCTTGCATTTGTCAATTTTGTGTGATAGATTTATTATACTAGCGTGCGCGAGTGCGCACGACGACAAGAGGTACGATTTGGCAAAACTCATTGTTCAAAAAATGAATACGCTCCCCATCGGTTCGATACGTCCCGACGGTTGGCTATATAGTCAACTCCGCCTTGCGAACGACTTGCAAAAGCGACTTGGCGGGACGGACGGATTGTTGACGGACGGCGCTTGGACGAACGGCGAAGCATTTCCGCGATACGTGCGCGGACTGATTTTGCTTGCAGGCGTGACCGGGGACAGAGTTTTGCTCGAAAAGGCGGAAAGTTACGTCGCGCCTATCTTCGCAAGCGCGAACGAAGGCGGAAACTTCGGCCCCGAAGGCAAATTCATTTCACCGAAAATCGAAGCGGTGAAAGCGGTTTTGTCCTACTTCGAACTGACGGGGGACGAACGCGCACTCAATTTCCTACGGAAATTTTTCAAGAGTCAGTTCAACACCTTTTCGGTGACTCCTTGTTGGTATCAGTCCCGCGCAAGACTCCTCGAAGAAATCCCCGCAATCGAAGCCGTTTTCAAGGAAACGGATAGCGAATGGTTGCACGACCTTGGCGAGAAGTTGAGAGATGCAAGCAACGATTGGTTCAAACTTGCGGTGAAATTCCGCTACAAACACCCGTCGGGAAGGTATCTAAATACCTTGCATCTTAAAAAGTTGCGCAAGAAAATCGAAGAATACGAAAATCCGTCGTCGGATTCCGTCAAACCCTTGTCCGTAGACAAAGCAAATTCGGAGTGGAAGAAACGCGCGCATCAAGTGGCGGTCGAAACGAGCGGTGTGAGCATCGCAAAAGCGATAAAATACCCTTGCACTTACGGCAGATTTATCGGGGATGCGGAGCTTAAAAATCTCTCTATCAAGATGATTTCCGCGCTTGAAAGGTATCACGGCAACGCTACAGGTGCGTTTTCTGCGGATTTCCGTCTTGCAGGCACTTACCCGACTCGCGGTATCGACGTCGAATCCGCCGTTGAAACGGTTGAGTCGCTCGTGGAAGTCTTGGCGGAAACAGGGGATTTCGCAGTCGCCGATTTGATTGAAAAAATCGTTTTTAACCTTATCCCCGCATCCGCTTTTGACGACGTCAGAGCGGTGCAGGATATAGCAGTCCCCAACCAACTCGAAGCGTCCGTAGAGATGAAAGAAAATCTCAAAGAATGCGAATACGGCAACGCCTACTTCGGCGGAGTGTTGTCAAGGGGCGCGATTTCGTTCATTTCGGCATATCCGCTTTTCATCAAATCCATTTGCATGACGAGAGATAAGGAACTCAATTTCCTGACCTACGCGCCTTGCACGATCGATACGGTCGTCGCGGGGAGCAGAATAAGGATAAAAGAAGACACCGCCTATCCTTTCCGCAATGCGATTGTTTTCAAAGTCGAGCAGGCGGACGGCGATCCCGAAATCAAAATCAATTTCAGAGTGCCCGCCCACACCACTATGCAACTCATATCCGGCGGTCAGGTCGTCGCAAGCGGTGACGACGTCATATCCGTCAAGTGCGTATTGAAAACGGGCAGTACGTTTATGCTCAAACTCGACATACCCCTTTCGGTGCTCGAAAACAAGGACGGTACGCTCTCTATGTACAAGGGCAACGTGCTTCTCGCGTCGAAGATAGCGAGCGAAACGAGAGTGAGTATGGACAGACATATCTACTACGTGAACTTCGCAAAGCGTTGGAATTTCACTCCCGTCGTGGACAAACGCTCCGCAGACGGAGTCAGACGCCTTTACGACAACGAGCAAACCTTCGTGAACGATATAGGCGCGATTCCCTACGACCACGAAAAACCGCCGTTTGAAATCAAAGTCAGGTGCAAAAACGTGACGAATTGGGATTTCGACGTGTCAGGAAATTGCTCGATACCCAGAAAACCATCTTTCTCCGAAGAGAGTATAGAGCGCACATTCGTGCCGTTTGGATGCACTTCGGTCAGAATGTGCCAATTTCCGCCTTGCTACAAAGGTTGACAATCACGAAGATAGGATTTAGAATAAGAATATGAGAACTCTCGAAAAAACCTACTCAAAATCCGAACGTATAGTCGCGAAAGCAAAATTCAGTTGCTGGGTTTTTTGGCATGAAATTTTGCTTGCCGCAATTCTCGGCGGAATCATCGCGGTGCTTTGGATTTTCACGGACGAGATAAACGGCTTTCTCGGCAAAACCATTCTCTCTGAAACCGTTTTGAAATATGCAATGATAGGCGCAGGCGCATTCGTCTTTGCAGTGCTTGTCATCGAAGGCATTTTCAGATATGAGAAAGAGGCTATCATCACCGACAAAAAATTCGTGGTGAGAATGCTCAACAAACGTATGGGTGTTTTTGAAGCACAAATGCCGCTTGAACAAATCAAGGGTGTGAAATACAACCAAAGATTTATGGAAAGATTGTTTGGATACGGCACGGTAGAAATCTACACCGACGCATCCGACCCCGTGCTCATCAAAGGCATCACGCAACCGAGCAGATTCGTGCAATGCCTGACACGCCAAGTGTCGAGAAAAGAGAACGACAACGCAAGAAACTTTATGTTGCAACTCGTCCCCGCAGGCGGCAAAAAACACCGCACTCCGCAAATCTGATTTTTCACCGCAAATCCCGCAATCAAACCTTAACAAAACCAAAAACGCCGCATAAAACGGCGTTTTTGTTATTATTGGGGGGGGATTTACTCCGTGTTTATATCTGGTATTTTGGGCGACACTATGAGTGGGTGTGAGTACGCACTCACTTATACGAAGACGGAACACGAGCCGCAACGGCGGCGAGAACTTCGAGTGCCGAGCTCGACGGAAAGTACAAGCGACTGCGTGCACTCTATTTCGCGTAGCGGCACGCACAAAGCGCAGTGGCACAAGTAGTCACGACTCTTTTCTATGCGAGCGCCGAGTGTTGCCCCCTGCGAACGCAGGCGACGTGGGTTCCCCGTAGAGGGGGAACGTCGATTGGGGAAACACGTGAGGAAGGGGGAACTGTGATAAGATATGTTCGCACTCACTATGAGCGAGAGTAAATACGCACAAACTTTGAAAAGAGTTTATTTTAGTTTGAGCGGTGCCGTCCCCCGGAGATTCCCACGCTACGCTCGGTATGACAAATAATATAAATCTATAAAAATCCACAATATGCGCTAGCATATATCATGCTTGCGAAGCAAGTATATCACACGCGACGGAAGTCGCGTATATCATTAAAACTGCTTTTATCGAAAGCAGTTTTACACCAGTCCCCACGTCCCAAAGAATATTTGACTGACAAGCATTAGCACAACCGCGATGACGACTACGTGCAGAATATAGAAGAGCAGTGCGTGCCGTCCGATGAAGCACATAGGTTTATTCCATTTGTGGTCGAGAGCGGGGAGTAGACTGCGCTTTTTCGAGTAAAGGAAGGGTTGCAAAAACGTGCCTGCAAAGAAGAATGCCGACCACGGTATTAGCGTGAACAAATCGCCTGGGGACATTGCGCTTTGAGAGTAGAATCCGACGGGAGTGCCGTCCGCGTTTTTGGGACTGAACACGAAAAATAACCATTCGGGAGTGTCTGCGGGGGGAGTGTAGCAATAGTATAGCACCGCCACGAGTATAATCATAAATCCGCTAATCATCGTTTTTGCGATGACGTTGTCCTTGCACATTTTGCTTGCGAGCGCCCAGAAGATTATGCAAAACGCATAGAAATGCAACACTCCGAAAGTCGTGAAACATCCAAGGGACATTATTTCATCGAGTACGTAGGTGACGAGTGTGTAGACAAGGGAAACCGCCGCAAGTTGTATGCCGCGTTTCAAATTGGAGCGGGAAAATGCGCAGGATATTCCCGAAATCGAGAAGAATATGAACAACACGATAGGGTGTCCTATCTCCCGCAGTGCGCTATAATAGTAGTAAGTTTCGCAAAGGGCGCAGAGTTTCGCGCCGAACAATTCGGATGCGTGCATCGCCGCTCGTCCGCCGTACCATGACGGCCCGAAATAACTTGCAAGCATAAGCGCGGCGTGGTCGAAAAGCATAAGGAATATGCAAAAACCGCGGAGAAAATCTATCTCCCATATGCGTTTTTTGGTCGCAGGCGTTTTGAGATAGGACAAAATGCCTTCGGTTTTGTCCGCAGTTTCCGCCGTCGTTTCGACCGTATTCGCAAGATTTTCGTTTGTTACCATCTTCTTCCTTTTGCTTGTTGTTTGTATTCCGTCTTCACGTAGCGCGCGCCGTCTTCGGTATCTTCGTACAAATCATAGCGGTTTTCGTATTCGTAGACTATATAGTCGCTACTTCTGCTCTTGTAGATTTTCGGTGCTTCGGGCGCATTTTTCGAGAGTTTTTCGTCCGCGCTATATTCGATTATATCCGTCTTCTTGAAGTATTTGCGGTAGGGTTTCACGATCAGATTTTTCACCGCCTGTATCACGCACGCAATCACCGACAATGCAAAACCAAATATATAAAGTCTGCCGTCTATTGTCAGGTCGAAGGGGTTGAGCCCGAAGATGAAATAGAGCAACACTCCGTACACCGCATAGAACAGGGGATAGTACAAGCCGAAATAGTAAATCGCCTTCCCGAGCCATTCCGCGAGAAATTTTACGACTTTCCAACCGACGCCCAATGCCGCCGTCAGCGTACTACCGATAAGAAATCCGCCTGCTTTCATTCTTCAAGAATAGCACGAAACCTATGAGTTGTCAATTTTGCCTGCGCGCGATAGAAGAATTAAAAGTCGTATATTGACTTATATATGCGGTTTTGATAAAATAAATCGAGAGGTGAATATTATGAAAATAGTTCCAAAACCATATTCCTACACGCAAAAATCGGGGCAGACGCATTTTTCCGCTTCGACCGCAGTCGTCGCAAACGACGTGATTAAAGGTGCGCTCGCCTTCCTTGACTACGAAAAATGCGACGAAAACACCGCAATTTTTGAAATCGCAAAGACGGACTACGACTATGAATTGGTTATCGACGGTTCGATAAAAGTCATAGCAAACACCGACGAAGGTCTTTTCCACGGTGCGATGAGTCTCAAACAGTTGATTTTCGACGGATATAAGGACGGCGTTGCCGCCCTTGAAAACTGCGTCGTAAAGGATAAACCGCGCTTTGAATATAGAAGTTTTATGCTCGACGTAGTCAGACATTTCTTCGACAAGGACGTCATCTTGGGACTCATAGATTCCCTTGCGCTCATCAAGGTGAACAAATTCCATTTGCACTTGAGCGACAATCAAGGTTATAGACTTGAAAGCAAGGTCTTCCCCGTCCTTAACGAAAAGGGAAGTATGCGTAAATGCACCCGCGGGGACGGCATCCCCGTAGGCGGATATTTCACGCAGGACGACGTGCGCGAAATCGTAAAATATGCGGCGGACAGATATATCGAAATCATCCCCGAAATCGACCTTCCGGGACACACCCTTGCGCTCCTTGCCGCTATGCCCGAACTTGGGTGTACGGGGGAACAATACGAAGTGGGAGAACGCTTCGGAATAGACGAAAGAATTATGTGTGCGGGCAGGGAAGAGAACTACGAATTTCTTGAAAAACTCCTTGCCGAAGTCACCGAATTATTCCCGTCGAAATACTTCCATTTGGGCGGGGACGAAGTGCCGAAAACGCATTGGGAAAACTGCGAAAAATGCAAAGAAAAACTCAAATCAGAGAACTTGAAAAACTTTGAAGAGTTGCAAGGATATTTCACAAATCGCGTGATTAATATGCTAAAATCGCACGGTAAAACCCCGATTGTGTGGAATGAGGCTATCTACTCAGGCACTCTTGACGAGAGCGCGACTTGCCAATATTGGTCGGACGGAAAGCGGGCGGAAAGAGTAGCTCGAGCTTTGAGAAAAGGTCGCAAAGTCATCGTCAGCAAATGCCTGCCGTATTACCTTGATTACACCTACGGTATGACGTCTGTCAAGGACACTTACAAATATAACCCGACCGAACTTTTCTCGGATGAAGAAAAGAAAAACGTCATAGGTGTTGAATGCCCTCTTTGGACGGAATACGTCCCCACCGTCGAGAAACTTTACTATCAAGCGTTTCCGCGCGTTATAGCGGTCGCGGAAAGCGGTTGGTACGACGGCGAAAAGAACTATGCCGACTTTGAAGAAAGACTCCTAAACGTGCTTGGAATTATGCAAGCGGAAGACAAGACTTTCACGGAATTGAAAGACTCAAACCCCAATCCGTTTAAGGGTGCTTGGAGCACGATAAAATTCGGACTCAATGCTCTTGACGTGATTGCGATAAAATCCGCAATCAACGCCTTGAAAGCGCAAAAGGGCAGAAAACTCTAAAAGAAAACCATTTTTGGGAAATGGAACTTTTGAGCTAAACCATTTTTGCAAAACGCTTTCTGCAAAGCGGTTTCATAAACGCAATATAAATCGAATCGCTTTCTGAAAACGAGATATAAATATAACGTGTTTCGCAAAAAATTAAGAGCGAAAGCGTTTTGAATGCTAAATCCATAAGCGCGTTGTTTTGTCGTGGCAAGCCGTGTGATAATTTACAATAGTGAATTGTGCATAACACAAATTGCCGCGGATTGTTTGAAATGCGCTCGTGAGAAAGGGCAAGAGTTTTCCTTATTTAGAAAATCATAGCCGTCGCTCCCCGCGACGAAAGGTGGTATTATGCAATACGTAAATTACAAAAACTACGGCAAATGCGCGAAGTTTGAAAGGGGCGGTCTCATCGCTCTCGTGACCGTCGATTTGGGTCCGCGTATCATCTATTACGGCACCCCCGACTTCAACTTCATGAACGAAGACATCGAGCGCAACGTAAACAAGAGCGGCCCTTACTTCGACGAGGAGTATAAGCCCGGTGAAACTTGGTATCTCTACGGCGGACACCGAGTGTGGAAGTCCCCCGAAGATATGGCGACTTACACCCCCGACAATTACCCCGTCACGCACGAGATAGACGGCGACGGTTTCGGCGGAGTTTTTCACTCCGAAGCGTCCAAAAAATTCTCGTATACGATAACCGTCAAAATGGACGAAAACGGCGGTTTAAGTGTCAAAAATGATGTTTTAAGTCGTTTTTCTGGTCAAAAGTTCTTCGTTTGGGCATTGACCGTCGTTGCAAAAAACGGCGTGTTGCACGTCCCGCTCAACGACCTCGTCGACGACTTGAATCCCTCCCAAAATATCGTTATTTGGCCGTATAACGACCTGCGCGACGAGAGGGTAAAGCTCACCCACGATTTGCTCGAAGTCAGTCAGACGAGCAAGCCCGAAGCATTGAAACTCGGTCTGTATTCCAAGAAGGGCAGAGCGTATTATTCTGTCGGAAACAAGACGTTGAAATGGACGGTTTCGCCCCCTTCCGCAGACGGAAAATATAGCGATTTCGGGTGCAATTTCGAAACCTATACTAACCAACATATTCTTGAAGTGGAATGGCTCGGTGAGTGCAACGACGGCAAAAACGAAATGACGCTAACACAAAAATTCGAGATAATCGACACCCCTGAAATTTTTGATTAAGAGCAAAAATTTTTCATCTCGGCGCCCCTTTCGACCGTTGAAAAGGGCGCCGTTTTTTATGCAAAACCGAAAAATTTTTTGCATAAAATTTGCGAAATTTAGCGAAAACAAGAATTTTTTGGCACGCTTTATATTGTGGTCGTACGGCTCGACACACCCCAATATACTGCGGTGCGCCAAAAATTTTAGCAACAAAGTTGCTAATTTTCGATTTTCAAACCCGTTTGAGAAAATTTTACAGCTGTCGTTTTTTTCAAAATACTATTGACTTTTCTTGTATCACACGCTAAAATCTTATCGTATATAATTCTATGCTTGCACGCGCATTCGCGTATGCGTAGCCTGGAGGAAGATTATGAAGAAAGTAAAAATCGCACTAGTCATTCTTCTCGCCGTCTGTTTGATAGCGTGTTTCGTCGCATGTAACCAAAGCGATGAAGCTCCCACTATCAATCCGATCAACCCCGACGGTGTTACCGTAAACCCCGGCGAGCAAGATAAACCGCAGGACATTCCCGAATCGGGTAAGGTCATGATCAGCGGTACGGATGCTCTCTCGCTATTCAGTCAAGCGGCAATCGCCGCGGGCAACGGCGTCAGACCCATCGTCGACTTCGACTTGATCATTGACCTGAACTACGTCAAAGACAACACCGGCAACGATTTCAAGATTAGACTTGCCGGCGCAATTGCCGAAGACGACAAGGACACCGAAATTCTCGTAGAACTTCTCAAAACGCCCAAAGGCACCTCTGATACGGAGTGTCTTATGGGCTTTTATTATGTCGACGGGACTATCGTGTTCGATTTGACGGGTCTGAAAGCGGGCAGTTACGCAGTCAAGACTTCCGATATAAACATGACCGCGGTTGCGGACGAAGTCGGAAATCTTCTTGCTGGATTGCTCGGTGACGAATCGCTTGCTTCTACGATAGTCGGACTTCTTAGCGATAAGACGGTATCCGGTATCTTGGGCTTGATTTTGTCGGTCGGCACTCTCGAAGATCTCGGCGACGGCGTACAACGTCTCACGATGCCTTTGAACCTTGAGATTTTGTTGGGCGTGTTCGAAGATCCGTCTTCGATATTCGGTCTTCTCGAAACGTTCGGTTTGAATCTTAGCTTCAACCTTGACGCTATATTCGACTTGGTGAATACGGCGCTTGGTATGGATCTCAACAAGATGAAATTGATCTCCGAATTCGGCGTCGATCTCGTGTCTACCATCAAGGACGGCGAACTCATCGGAATGTCGGCAGACGTCAACGTTAAGTTCGACTCCACCAAAGACGGTGACGAGGAATACGGTCAAATCAAGAACGAAGTCGAGATTTCTCTCGGCGTTGAAAAACTTGCTCTCAGAGGTGGTTTCACTGAAAGTGCGATCAGTGTAAAAGAAAGACTCAACGAGCGCGGAATAAACCTTGACGAACTTGCAGAATACTCACTTCTCAACTTCGACATCACTCTTAATCTTCTTCTGAACACCAAAGACAAAACCATGACTCTCGGCGGAGTATCTCAAGAATTCGGAACTCTCTTGTCGGGACTTCTCTCGGGACTTATCGGCGAAGACAGTCCGTTGTGGGACCTTGCGATAGATCTCGACGGAAACAATAATTATCCGTTGTATCTGCATATTCAAGCGGATATCAACACTCGTAACGCTGCGGAAACCACCGCGGCTATCGAACTTCTCGGCGACAACAATGTTCTCAGACTCGGCGCGTACTATATCGGCGCGGACGAAGCGTTGTACATTGACCTGAACGGTCTTGTCGGCACCGGGAAAATCGTCATCCCCAACATCAATCTCAACGAACTTCTCGGCGGACTTATAAGCAGTGTTCTCGACTCGACTTCTTCTTCCGAAGCACTCACCGAAGCAATGGCGGACGAAGAATTTGCCGCCGCAATGTATGAAGTCCGCGACAAGATGGCAAGCGGTGAAATCATGGTCACGTCCGCACCTTCTGCGGCGGAAGACGGCGAAATCACCGATTTGTTCGGACTCATCGGCGCAATTCTCGAAAACACCACTCTCATCAAGAGCGGTACGATTTTCAATATCACCAATCTCAATATCGTCATCACCCAAGCGGTTCTCGACTATTTGTGGACGATGATATTCACGGATGCGGACGGCAACTACAACGGCGGAAGAATCCCCGTCACCGTAGCGAAGGTTGAATACTTCAACGAAGGCTTTGCGGAGAATAAGAATCTCGACATAACCCTCGGACTCGGCAAAGACGAAACCGTCGTCGGCGTTAAAGTCGGTCTCGATCTCAAGTTCGGTTCTATCTCGAACAGAGAAGCGTACGATGCAAAACTCAACGCAATCAGCGTGGACAAAGCGAACTATATAACCTTTGACATCGTGGAAATCATTTCGGGCACGGACGACGTCGGCGGTGCTCTCGTCGATGCGCTCTTGTCCTCTCTCGACACGGTGTACGTATCTTTGAGCGCGACCATCGGTCTTTACGCACTCGAAGGACAACTCGGCAACCTTGAAATCGCAAACAACAATAGCATGCTCATTCAAGCACTCATAGCGTTTGCAAACACCTTCGATCAGACGAGCAAACTCGTCGTCGAAGCGAACATCGGTCTTGATCTTGGCAAACTCCTTGACGAAAACGGCGCGTTCAATATCGCAGGACTTCTCGAATCCGACTTCCATATCGGACTCGGCAACACCGACAAATCCGAAAACGGTATTGACATTTGGCTCTCGGGCGGCACAATCTATCTCCACACCAGAAACGACGTTCTCGGCGGTATGGACATTGCAATTCCCGTAGACGTCATAATGGGACTTATCTCCGGCGGCAGTGAAGGCGCATCCGAAGCACTTGCGGCGGAAGGCGAAACCACCGAAGGTGAAGGTGAAACCGGCGCGGACACCAGTCAAATCATCTCAATCGTTGCGGGACTTCTCAACGGCGTAACTCTCGGCAACAACTACCTTGAAATCGCACTTGTCAACAACCTTATTTCCAAGGTGTTTGAACTTCTCGGCGTGACCACCAGTCTCGAAGACTTTGAGGAACTCACTCCCGAAGAAATCGCGGGCTACAATCAAGGCACGTTCACCGAAACCGTATTCGAAGCAGACGAACACGGCGTTATCACTATCGTAGAAGGCGCAACCCTTGCCGAAGGCAAGACCTACTACAAACTCGTCGGCACCGACGTGACCAGCAATCTCATCAACGAAAAGACTCACGGTGGCGTTCGTATCACTCTTGCAGACGGACTCAATCTCACCGAACTCGAACTTCTCGTATATCTCGGAATCGGCGACGGATTCGAACTCTCGATTGCACTTGGCGAACTCAATCTCGGACTCAACGAAGTCCCCGCAAGCGCATTGCTCACTCCTCCCGACTACGACTGGGTGAATATCTTTGAAACTCCCAACGTATATCTCGGTCTTGAACTCGGTCTCGACGCGACGATGAACGCAGGCAACACTCCTTTGAGTGCGGGCGGAAATCTCGTATTTGAAGAAGACATAGCGCTTGACTACACGCTCAAGATCGAAGCGGGACTCGATCTCAAACCCCTCATCGACTACTTGCTCGGTGCAAAGACGATCTACACCGAAGGCAACAATTCTCAAATTCTCATCGAACTCGTCAAGAACGCGACGAAAGCAGGGGAGAACGACACTCTTATTCTCGGCATCTACTATGCAGGCGGAAAAGTTTATCTCGATGCGGAAAACTTCGGCATTGAAAAAGTCGCAATCGACCTTGACTTGATGGAACTCATCATGAAACTTATCGTCGGCGAAAACGGTGACGTCAATCCCGCGACCGCAGGCAGTGCGGCACTCGTTGCGGGTGACGATTTGACCTACGATCCGACGAGATTCGATATTGCACTTCTTGCATCTCTCGTCATTTCGGACGGCGCACTCAGCGTCAAGTTGTTGCAAGGACTTGCCGAACTCCTTTGGGACAAAGTGGGTATCAACGCGGCAATCGTCGACGTTGCACTCGACCTTGCTTGGTCCGACCTTGCGAGCGACAATCTCCTTGGAATCGGACTCCAAGTCAAAGACGCAAACAACAACGTAACGGGCAGTTTGGACGTCACGATCAAACACCCCGGCATTAGCATCGATCACACCGCGCAACCCATTCATCCGTTCGGTTCTGCCGCGGACGATCCTTTGGCGGGACTTACCACCAGCGGTGACGATGCGTACACTCTCATCAGTTTGCTTGGCTACGATGAGAACGGCAATATGCAAATTAGCCTTGAACAAGTCTATCTCGAACTCTGCGGAACTATCAATCTCAAAGCGTATAGCAATGCAGACAACTGGCCTATCGGTGACTGGGTGTCCTTGTTCTTGTCCGAAGACTCCGTGAACGAAGGCGTTGCGGGACTTCTCGAAAGACTTATGATTGCTTTCGACATTCCTTACGACGTGGCTGAATATCTCGGTTTCCGTATCGCAGCGAAACTCAGATTCAACCCTGCAGATATAGCGGATATTAACTATATTCTCTCTCACTCTGATATAGCTATAGAAATTTATAGCGGTGTTTACGACGAAGCGGCAATCGCAAGCGGAGCAACCACGAGAGCACTTGCAATCACTCTCCTTTGCGACGATCCTTCTCAACCCACCGGACTTTCCACCGGCACGCTCTACATAGACGGCGACATGGATATAGTCGACGATTTGCACATTGCAATCGCGGACTTCAATCTCGGCTCGCTCATCGGCGGATCTTCCGAAGAAAGCGGTTCTGGTTCTGCGGCACTTGCGGCGGCGGAAGGCGAAACCACTGAAGAAAGCGGCGGAAGCGATATTCTCGGCACTCTCGTGAATATCCTTGGCGGAGCACTCGGCGGACTCAACGCAAACAGCGAAAGCATCACTATCTATCTTGCAAGCGGACTCATTGCGACCATCATCGAACTCATCAGTCCCGATATGGCGTATCGTGAACTCACCGCGGAAGAAATCGGCACGTTCACCGGCGAAAGATTTGAAAGAGTCGGCGGCAAGTACTATTCTTCCACCGCAGGCACCTTCAAACGCGAAACGAGCTACGTTGTCGCGGATGCGGACTACGAAGGAGTCAAATACGAACTCGTTGACGGCAACTACGTAGAAAGCGCAGTCGGCACTTATAAAGCGGTTTACAGCTACGTTGCACTCACCGCAACCGAAGCGGGTACGTACACGGGCGCGCGTTTCAATAGAATAGTGGGCGCGGACGAAAGCGTATCTTACGTTGAAAGCAAAGACGGCAACTACGGCTCTGCGGACCTTGCGACGAACTTCATCGCACTCAATGCAACCGAAAGTTACATCCGCCTTGGCTTCAACCCATACAAACTCGACCTTGCAATCGGCATCGATCCCTTCAACGTAGGACTCACTCTCAGCGGACTTAGCATTGGTTTCTCTGATGCAAACACCGTCGAAAGCAAATACTACGCGATCAATCCCGACGAATATATCAGCAAAGATAACTTCGACGTCATCGCACTTGAACTTGCTCTTGAACTCAAGCTCGAATTGCTCGACACTCAAGACCAACCCAACAAAGAACTTCCCATCAACGATCTCGTGTCCGCATTCATCGCAGACTTCCTGCTCTCTGCGGGTATCGAAATCGAAAAGGACATCGTTCTTGACGCGGAACTCTATCTCGGTGCAAACCTCAACCTTGAAAACCCGACCGAAACCGAAATCGCTCTCGAACTCAGAAACCTTGTCAAAGGCGAGAACATTCTCGGCGTCTATCTCTTTGAAAACACGATCATGATAGATATGGGCATCTTGTCCGACGAAGACGTACTCATCGAAGATACGTTCCTTCTCGAATATCTTGTCGGTCTTATCAGAGGCTTGCTCGGTGAAGAAACTTCCGGATCCGAAGCAATGGCGGCGGAAGAGGGCAGAGCGGCGACTCCCGCAGACGCACTCGAAATCGTCCTTGGCATAGCAAACGAAAATATCTCTTTGGTCATCAGCCAAAAAGTTATACTCACTCTCATTGCGTTCATCGTTGATCTCGTGTCCGCAGAAGGCACGACTGGCAATATCGGCGAATCTCTCGACCGCTTGCCCGATCTCGGACTCGAACTCAGTGCAGGTATCGACTTCGAACACAATCAAGTCGCAATCGAACTTGCAAGCACCCTTCTCAATCTCGGTATTTACGTCAAACAACCTTGCGTAACCGCAGGCAAAGAGTTTGCATCCGTCAGTGCGACCATCGAAAACGCACTGAAACAACCTCAAAACGCAGGCAACTACAGAGTGCTCACCGACGATGAAAAAGTCGAAGGCAGCGCAAACTATCTCGATCCCGCGCACGCGTATATTTATAAGGATGGCGCGTATGCACTCAACGAAGCAGGCGCTTACGTAGAAGGCACAACCTATTACAGATACACCGGTGAAGCGGCGGAAAATCGTTTCAACAAGTATCGCGATAGCAAGATCGTGTCCTTCGCACTCGAACTCGTGCTCGAATACAGTTTGAACCCGACCTTCACTCTCGTCGACGAAGAAGCGGCAAGTCTCTATCCCGATGACGAACGCTACTCCAAACGCACTTCCGACGGCAGATACGTGCAAGATCCCAACGGATTGTACATAAAAGATCCTATCGAACTCGGCGATCTCATCGACGCAGTCTTGAGCCTTGACGCAATCAAGAACGCAATCAGCGGACTCGAAGAAGGCACTCTCAAGAATATCGTCAACGCACTCCTTGAAAGACTTGGTCTGAATATCTATCTGAACGACCCGCTCGACGACGATATCGTTGTCAAGATTTTCGGTGCAATCGACCTTGAAAAACTCGGATTCGACTCCATTTTGGACGCACAATTTGACAACTTCAACTTCGATCTCGACACCATACTTTCCGCACTCGAAGTCGGCGTACAACTCGTCATGAACAAGGGTGAGAAGAACGAAGTCATGATCGGCATCTACCTTATGGACGGTCAACTCTACGTTGATCTCGGCGACCTTGGCGGACCCAGACTCACTCTCGGACTCGACTTCATCATCGACCTTATCGGCGGCGGTAGCGAAAGCGCGGCGGTTGCGGCGACAGACGGCGAACTCGGCATTCTCGACTATATCAATATGATCATCAAACGCATCATCTTCAGATGCTCCACCGTCTACAGAAACGGCGAATATTGGTATGACAACTGGGATAGCCTTGATATTCTCGTCAACTCCACCTTCATCACCGGACTCGTGAGCGCACTCACCGGCCAAGATATCGATCTCGGCATGCTCAACCTTGACGACATGGAAAGCGGACTCTTCCTCACTTGGAAGGATGCGGACCTTGACGACAAACTCTCCTTGGGCATCAGACTCAGCACTCTCACGGGTATCAACGTCGCACTCAAACTCGGCATCGGCTTTGATATTACCCTTGCAGACACCGACTACACCAGACCTTTGTCCGAAATCGAAAAGGCAGACTTCATCGACATAACCGACTACGTCGAAAATATTATGTCTATGATCAACGGCACTGCATCGGGTGAACAATCCGGCACTCAAAATATCTATCTCGGACTCAATCTCAGCTTGTACTTCGACAGCAACGATATCGACACTCTCGAACTCGGCGGTCTTGTCGAAAACTACATCAGAGATATGGTCATCAACGCGAAGACCGGTTCTGCATTCCACGACGGAGTCGCAGTCAGAGTCGGCGTGAAGCTCGATCTCAACTCCCTTGACGTATCTTCCCTTATTGGCGGAGATATGAACGCATTCCTTGCAAACAGTGACCTTACCACTCTCGAAGTCGCACTCGAAGTTCTCGAAACAGACAACGAAGGCAACGTCACCGTCGATGCGGACGGCAACTACAACGTCAAAGGCGGTATCTATCTCTACAACGGCAACTTGTACCTGAACGGCGTGGAACTCTTCGACGTTACGGACGGTTACTCCTACATTCCCAACTTCGTTGATATGCTCCTCGAACTTCTCGGCGGAGACAGCACCAACGCGGCGGGACAAGGCGAAGCACTTGCGGCAACCGACGAAGGTATCGATCCTGCAGGAGAAAACCCTGTGGCAAGCGATTACACGGTGGAAAGAACTGCAATCATCGAACTCATTCTCTCCGACGTTGCAACGCAAATCGTCATTACCAAATCCATCATCTCCCTCCTTGTCGGCGCACTTCTTCCCGACCTTGGCTCTCTTGAAGAAATCTTCGACAAACTCGAAGTCTCTCTCGACCTTGAAACCGGTAAGTATGCATACGTCGACTTCGCAACGGATACCGCGGCGTCCATCAAAGACGTGAACGAAGGCGACGCCTACTACGTTGTGTCCGCAACCGAAAACGCAGAGGGTAGATATTATATCGAAAGCATCAACCTCAACGGAAAGGCAGAGAATAGCAGAAGTTACTATATCTTCGCAGAAACCGACGCGGAAATCCCCACCGGCGCAACGAGATACGACGTAACGTTCGCAAAAGCTGACGATACCACTCCCGCAGACGTCTGGAACACTGCTTATTACAAGCGCAGCACCTACGTCAGCGGCGGTACGACCAACGACAGTTACATTCTCATCATGCCCACCAACGAGAGATATTCCTACTACGACGAAATCGTCTGGAAAGAGAACAAGACTCACGGCAGATATGCAACCATCGTTTCTCTCACCGAAACCGAATACGTACTTGACGACGCAGGCACCTACAAGAAGGTCGGCGACACCTACGTACTCATCGGCGCAGGCGAAAGCTACGACGGCAAGAAGTACTCTCTCCAAGCGAAAGCGGAACATTTCGACACCGAGCGTTACACCGTGTACGTCAGAAACGGCGTCAACTATGAACCCGTAGACGCACTCGAAATCGCACAAAACGGCTACGATATTAGCGAAAGTTACTATATCTACGCGGGCGGCTACACCAAAGTCGACACCTTCGCGGATAGATACTTCGGCTACGTGCAAGACAAGGAAGGCACCTTCTACAGAATGCCCGACTACTTCACCAAGCTCAATCAATTCGGTATCGCGCTCAATATCACCGCAAACGCAATCGATCTCGGTCTCAAACTGAACGGTCTCGATATCGGATTCGGCGCAAGCGACTCTCTCATGCCTTCTTACATACTCGAAGAAAAGAGCAAAGACGGCACCGAATACGTTGCACTCGCACCTTTCTATGAATCGACCGTATCTCTCAATCTCTCGGTTGAACTCGAACTCGGCATCACCGAAGGTGAAATCGACTTCGGTATGATCTTCGCACAAGTGCTCGGAAATCTCGAAGGCGTCAAGATTGACATTCCTTCCACTGCGAAAGGCTATTCTTCCGCACACTTCCGTCTCGATGCGGGTATCATGCTCGACTTCTCCGAACTTCTCAACTCCGAGATCAAACTCGAACTCATAAATATCTCTGAAACCGGCGCAGAGAATATTTGGCTTGCCGCATACTACGTGCAGAACGTCTTCTACATTGACATTCCGTTCCTTGGCATGCCCAAACTCAGCATCACTTCGACCATAGTTTCGGGGCTCATCGAACAATATCTCGGCGGTATCTTCGACAATGCTTATGCAGACACCGAACTTCCCGAAGGCGATTCTTCCAGCGACGCATTCGCGGCGGCGGAAGTCAACGCAAACAACGTCGACGTGTTGTTGCTCGTCAACAGACGCGCACTCTCTATCAGCATTGCAAACAGATTCCTCCGCACGATCATCGAAATGCTCGTCGAAGGTCTCGACCTTAGTGATTATATCCCCGACGACTTGCTCTTCGGCGCGGACGTCAACCTTGATATCAACGACGGTTTGAACGTTGAAATCGGCGCGACCGTTTCCATCGAAGGCGATCGCTACGTCGCACTTGCAGACGGTGTAACTCCCGTTGTCAAGGACGAAGCAAACAAGGTCGAAGGCGACTACTACTTCACTCAAAACAATCTCGGCAACTTCTATCGTCTTGACGACGGTTCTTATCGCGAACTCGCACCCAACGAAACCGTCTCTCAAGAAAGAAGATACGTCAGAAACGACTATGAAGGCGGCAGAGAAGAAGGTTCCGTGGTCTATCGTCGTCAAGCGGGCTACGCCGCAAACGGCAACGGCTACGATGCAGAACTCAGTCTCCTTGTCGGCATCCGCAACGTATCCCTTGATTTCACCACCGAACACGATTACACTCTCTCGGCGGAAGAACTCTCCGAATACGAAGAAATCACCGAACTCGACCGTATCACTCTCACCGAAGTTATCGACGTCACGACTTCCTTCAAGAAGGATGCGGATATCGACTTGAGCGAAGTGCTTGAAATGCTCTTCCCCGACGTCGATCCCGACTCTCTCAAAGCACAAATCTCCGCCGTTTCGGATATGAACGGTGACCTCGACAGAAAGATGGAACTCATTCTCAACGTCGAAATCAAGTTTGCGGCTCTCGTCAACTACTTCCGTCAATTCGACGTCAACGTTGACTTCAGCGACCTTGACGAAGACATCTCCATCATCGACCTGTTCAACGTCATCATCAACGCATTCGGCAGTGAACAATTCAATATCGGCGACTTGCTCAGTTTCATGAACGTGTCCGCTATCTTGAACTCCACCGCAATGGATAAACAAGAGCACGACTCTTCTATCGCGAAGAGCGAAACTCGTACTCTCCTTGGCATCTACATGATCGGCGGCGAATTCGAGAAACTCACGGCATCCGAAACCAATCCCGCAAGCGACGAATATATCGCACCCGAAGAGAGATATAGCCACTACTTCGTCGCGAAGAGCGGTGACTATTACTACGACTCTGCGGACGGCGAATACAAACTCGTAACCGCAAACACCGACTTGATGCTCTACGGCAACAAGAGATACAGTTACGACTCCACTTACTTCTATCAAAACAACTACGGCACCTACAAACGCGTCAAAGGCGGTCTGTATCTCGATTTGAGCTACTTCTCGATTCCGAGCGTGTATATCAACTCCTACTCGCTCCGTGACATCGCAAGCAATCTCCTTCCCGACATCTTTGGCGGAGAAAGCGGATCCGAAGCACTCGCGGCGGGTAGCACTGCAACCGCAACCGCGGAACTCCCGCTCTTGAGCGACGACATCGCGGCATACGTTACCGCATTCGTTTGGGGTCTCAGAATCACCAACACCTATATCCGCGCAATCGTGCAAGCGGACTATATCAACGCACTTCTCAAACTCTTGCTCGGTGAAGACGGCTTGCAATTCAACTACAACTTCGAAAAGCAACCTTACGTCCAAATCAACACCGACCGTTCGACGTATCTCTACAAAGAACACGCCGATACGACCGAAGCGGAAAGAAGACAATCCGACTTCCGTTTCAGCTATGAGAAGGATAACGCAACCGGCACCTACTTCGCAGTCGAAAACGCAGGCAAGACCGTCTACTATCTCAAGTCCGAAATGGCAGACAGACTCACCGAAGCGGAAATCGCAGACTACGAAGCACAAGTGACCGCAGGCACGAAGTTCTACTACACGCTCGCAACCTACGAAGCGTATATCAAGATCGTCAACAGCGGTTCGGATTATTATCAAATTCTCACCAAGGCGACTCCTTTCGAGAAGTCCACTGCAGAAAAAGACCTGACCACCGGCGATTACAAGTACTATCTCAGAAAAGACGCGACTTC
Source organism: uncultured Bacteroidaceae bacterium (assembly GCA_964550635.1). GTDB lineage: Bacteria > Bacillota > Clostridia > Christensenellales > CAG-917 > RGIG4097. The sequence continues at coordinate 80,808 of CAZJZV010000004.1, read as the reverse complement.
CGCAACCGACGCATACTATCACGTCGGCGACGGCCAATATGAAAGAGCGACCGCGGATTCACCCGTCGAAGTCTACTACGTATTCGAACAAATCGCATATGACGAAATGCTCGTTTCCGCGAAGGAAGAAGGCGTCAGAAAACCCTTCTTGTCCGTCATGCTCTATCTGTGGGAATATGAACTCGGCATCAATATCGGATTCCCCGAATTTGGCGCAAGAGTCCAAGAATACATCACTCCCGCAGAGTATGAAACCGCATACGGCGAAGCGGCTCCCGAAGGCGCGAAATACTTCAAGGTCGACGATTATCTCTACACCTTCATCGGTGATGCGAACACTTCCGATCAATGGATCGAAGGTACGCCCAACGGCACTCAAGACCACGGCGTAGACGTCTATGACAACTATCTCGACAACGTCCGTTATATGTACTACCACGGCGAATACTATCCTATTCTCGCGGAAGACTTGTACGTGTACGCAGACGGCAAGTATACGAACGTCAAGGATTACTTCACCACCGTTGACTTCGCAAACGGTCAAATGATCGACTTCACCGCAGGCACGAGCTTCGGTCGTAGCGCAGAAGACGGCTACAACTTCTATCTGCAACTCGAAATCACCGAACTCGGATATTCTCCGCGTATCAAACTCGAATCCGATACTCTCTACAAGAGAGAGAAGTATCGCGACGTCTACGTGAGAAACACCGCGGAAAATCGTGAGAAATACGGTCTTGGCGAACTTACCGATGCGGATCTCTTCGTCCGTGCAACCGGCAAGAATATCATCGAAAAGGCAAGCAACGCATACGAAACCGTCCAAGTCGACGGAACGGGCGAATACGTTTGGGATTACGCAAACGAACAATTCGTGCTCTATGCAAGCGCAGGTGCGGAACTCGCAAGCATGCCTCGCTACACCGCAGAACAAATCAACTACTACGTCTACGACGAATGGAACAGAACCTACGTCAAACTTGCGGATTATCTCGCGGATAACTTCGATTCTAACGATTGGACGAACGACTTCGTCGCAACCAAGAACGCAGTCACGAGCTTGTCTCTCTACGACGGTAGCAAGTCTATCTCCTACGTCGACACCGACGATATGTTCTATATCTCGCTCACCATCCGCGGCGGTATCTACACCACGGGCTACTACGATTACGTATCGGTGAACGATTATCTCGGCATTCTCAACGCAACCGGCGGCAGCTACACTCTCGCAGACCTTAACAATAGCGCATCCGACGCGTACGTTGCACCCGAACACAGATACACCATGTATCAAGGCGGATACAAGCAACTCGCGGCAGGGGACGACCTTAGCGCAAACGACTACGTGCTCTACTCCACCGGCGTTGAAACCAACGTTGCGGAAGTCCTTGGCGGACTCCTTGGCGACCTTGACGGAATCGCACTCCAAGTCCTTGAAGACTTCAGTGGCGAAGTTCTCTTCGAAATCAAGATCGGTCTCTCGTTCAGACTTGACTTCTTGCCCGAAATCAAGATGAACATCTTCGATATCGACCTTGCAATCGACGCATGGCGCAGAGAAAACGATGCGGCGGAAGGCGCGGACGGCACTCTCACTCATATGCTCGGTTTGTACTACAACCGCGATGAAGACACCGGCGTTGCAGGACTCAATCTCGACCTCGAATGGCTCCTTGGCGAAGGCGCGAAACTCTCCGTTGATCTCAGTCAATACTCTGTTGAAGAACTCGTCGCAGGACTCCTTGACGGCTCCATTTCTCTCGGTGCGTCAAGCGATGCACTCGCATCCGCAGAGGGCGACAGACTCGTCAATCAATATGCAAACCCCGAAATCTCCGGCATATTCGTCAATCTCTACACTCGTACTCTTGCTCTCAAGATTACGAAGGGATTCGTGAACTTGCTCCTTGGATTGCTCGGACTCGATATCGACGAAGATATTCTCCCGAACTTCACCGTCGGTCTCGATCTCAAGCTTAGCCCGTACTCGATCGGTATCGATCTCGCACTCTTCAACGAAGACGGCACGAAGGGCGTGCTTGACTTGCTCATCAAGCTTCAACTCTTCAACGGCACCGAAGACAGTTCTGTCATCGACTTCGGTACGGTTGAAAGCTTCAACGAGCGCAATACCACCTATCAAAACTCCTACGACACAAATCCCGATATCGCGGACAACTATGCATTCTACTATGCAAACTTCACTCGCGACGATAGCACTGCATTCGCGGACGCATACGTCAAAGTGGGTAACGCGAAGTCCGCAAACGGTATCGACGTTGTCAAAGTCGACGACAAATACTACGTCAAAGCAACCACCGTCTACGCAAACGAAGCGGCGTTCAACAATGCAGTCGCAAACGGCGTGTGGGTGTTCAAGCGTTGCGAAACCAAGTTCGTGCGCGTGCTTGACGAAAAACTCTACGACGAAGACGGCAACGTTTGGGATAGCACCGTCAAAGGCGCACTCTACAAGTACGTCGGAAGCGGAGTCGCAGGACAATTTGCAGAAATCGACGATCTCGCACTCGTCGACGGCGTCAGCGTGAAAGTGGAAGAGGGCGGAGTATACTACAAACCCGTCTCCGACTTCACCAACTATTCGAGAATTATGTCCCTCAATCTCGGCGACTTGCTCGGCGGAGCGGACCTCGATATCGAATCACTCCTTGGCGACCTTGAAAGTGCGGAAATCGATCTCTCTCTCGATCTCTCTCTCAAACTCGGCGACATCATCAACTGGACCGAACAGATGACCAGATTCATCTCGACCGACCTGTATGATTACTTCGAATTCATTCTTGCGTCGATGAGTTGGAGAAACAACGCATTTGAAAGCACGATCGGCGCAGGCATCGACGTCAAAGCGCGCCTGAACATCCAAAACCTTGTCAATTACATTGTCAACGGCGGATCTCTCATGGACGCACTCAACGGTCTCGAAGCGTATATCAGAATCGAATACGACACCAACTTCCATGGTTTCGACGCTGAAGGCAACGTCAACACCGCAATCGTCGAACTCTGGGCGCAAATCGTCGGCGGAAAACTCAATCTCTATCTCAATCTTGAAGATATGAACGACATCGTCGGCATGGGCGACTTCTTCGGCAAACTCAAACTCGAAGGACTCGACCTTGGCGGACTCCTTGGCTCCGATAGCGCGGCGTTTGAAGCAAGCAGTGCAAAAGCAAGCGCGGACGAAGCGAATATGGGTCTTGTCGGCGACCTCGTGGGCGAAGACGTTTGGAACATCATCGGTATGATTCTCGGACAAATTCTCGTTGCGAACGACATAGTCGCAATCGGTCTTAACGACAGTCTCATCGGCGATCTCGTCGGTATGCTCGTCGCAGACCTTGCGGACGTCACCGATTATCTGCCCAAACTCGTTCAGACTACCGATATCAACACCAGCGGTCTTGTCATCGACCTTGGCGGTGGCGCACCCAGCATTCTCGTCAATCTCGGCTTCGTCGCAGGCAAGGAAACTTGGTTGACTCTCGCGGATCTCAAAGAAGACCACGCAATCAACTGGACGGGCGCGACCTATCAAAAGAATGCGGACGGCACTTATAGCGCATCTGCAAGCGGACAATACGTACTCCTTGAAACCGAAGAATACGCACTTGCAAACTACGCATACGGCGTTGCATCCACTCCCAAGACGACGGAATACACGGACGGTCAATGGAAGTCCACTTGGACGGGCGACCGCTACAACTTCACGGGCATCGACGCAAACGGTGAATACACGTTCACCAAGGTGTTCGACTCCACGACGAGCAACAATACCTTTGCGGTCAACGCATACGGTATGGGCGCGTTCATGGTCATCACCGAAGCGGATAGCGCATACGAAAAACTCAACGCAAACGGCGCAATCGTCTCCGACGGCACGACGAAGTACACTTTGATCGCGACCTACAACAGACTCGGCGCAGGCACGTTCAACAAGACCACGACGAACACCTATGACGTTACGACGGCGGGCGACTATATCGCAATCGGCGATCTCGGTCTCCAAATCAAACTCCACGGTCTCGGACTCTGGGCAAACCACGAAACGATGAACGTCGGCAAAGACAACGTCAGAATGAACGCGGACGGCACTCATACCTACCTTGACGACGACGGTATGGCGGTCACCGACTACGCGGACATCAAGAAATCTTCGTTGAACTTGAGCGTTGGTATCGACCTGTCCTACTACGGCGGCGCGAAACTTGCTGACGGCTCCAACAACGTCGTTGAACTCGGTGAACTTCTCGATCTCATTCTCGGACTCATCAATCCCGAAAGCGATCTCACCGGCTCCGATCTCAATATCAACATAACCAACAATCTCGGCAACAAGGATTATCCGTCTGCACGTATCAATCTCAGTGCATTCCTTGACTTCAACGATTTCAGCGCAATGCAAATCATGCTCGAAATCTTGCAATACGACGACAACGGAATCCTCAACACCGAACCTATCCTTGCAGTATATCTCTACGGCGACAACGTCTATATCGATGCAAGCCACTTGCTCGGCGAAAGCGCGAAGTTGTACTTGAGCGGACTCGGACTCAGCGCACTCATCGAAGGCGCACTCGGCGGAATACTCGGCACGACCGAAGCGGGCAGTGAGGACGCAAGCGACGCACTTGCGGCGAACTCTCAAACCGCAGGCGGAATGGATCTCCACGACTACGCATATCTCGAAGCGTTGATCCACCCGCAATACTTCTCGATCGGCTTGTCCATGGCAGTCATCAACGCAGTCGCGAACAAGATCTACGAACGTCAAGGCAAAGAACTCAAAGACCTCGTCCCGAACCTCGGCGACATTCTCATCGAAAGCTACGGCTACGTGCCCAACACCTTCATCGAGATGAGTGCAAACGATATTGCTCTGTTCAACCAAGGCAAGTTCTCCGGCACCGTCTACGTGAAGAACGGCGGCACCTACACCGTGTATAACGGCGACACTCTCTCCGAAGGCACGACCTACTATCATTCCGATAGCAGAGATTTCGTGTTCAGTTTGTCCGCGAAGTTCAGTGAAGGCTTCTACGCATCCCTTGACGTCGTCGAACTCGGACTCGACCGCCATATCACGAAGGGCTACAGCGTTGACAACCTGTTCAAAGAATTCGATGCAGTCGCGGCGGCGGACGAAACTTGGCAATCTGCAAAGAGATACAACAAAGTCGCAGGCAACTACGTTGAAATCACCGACGACGAATATAACGGACAACGTTACACAAGACGCGCGGACGGCACTTACGTGACCGCAGAAAACGGCGCTTACATGTACGTGGAAGAACACTACGAACAAAGCTTGAGCGGTGCGTACTACATTCCTTACGCAGAAGCGTACAACGTTGAAACCGGCGAAATCGGTCTTTCCACGATCAGCTTGAGCACCACGATCAGCTTGACCATCACTTCGGCAGGCTTGAAGAAGGGTGAAGAAGGCTACGACAATTCCTTCGTCGCATGGGTTATCGACCTCCTTGGCGGACTCCTCGAAGGCACCGCAATGTTCGGCACGTTCGACAAGATCGCAGCGGGCGAAGAATACGACGGTCAAAGATACACTCTCAAGAGCGACGGCACTTACGAGAAAGATGATAACGGTGAATACAAGTTCAAGATAGCGGACGTCGAAGTCAACTTCCCGAACCGTCCTATCACGATCGACATCGCACTCTCGGCGGATATCAATCTCGGCGCAATTCTCATGTACGGTATCTCGGGTATCCTTTATAGCGATATAGCACTCGACATCACCATCGGCGAATTGATGAGTGAGAAATTCTTGTCCGTCTACTATCTCGGCTCGTCCAGACTCAAGAACGCAGGCAATATCTACGAACTCACCACCGAAATGTTCGGCACCGCAATCAACGACGCACTCTATATCGACGCAAGCGGTCTCGGACTCGGCAAGATCAAGTTCCAAGGATTTGCAGGCATACTCGGCGCAAAACAAAAATACGCGGAGAACTATGAATACAACGCGGCGGGCGCGGCATCCGACACCTTGTCCACCGAAGCGACCAGCAGTGCAAGCGCAAGCAGCAAACTTGCTCTCAATATCGACGTTGAAGAAGGTCGTATCGGTCTCAATATCGATATGAACTTCATCAGTGCACTCCTTGGCATTCTCGGACTCGACCTGTCGGGTAGCGGAATCGATCTCAACGCAATGCCTTTGCAATCCGCATCCGTCGAATTCTTGTACGACTTCCGCACCGGTATCGAAAAACTCGGCGTGACCGCAGTTCTCGATAGCGTCGGCACGATGCTCGCTCTCGAAATCAAAGATCTCAGCATCGAAATCGGCAAGAACAAGATCAACGTCCAAGATATGATCAGTCAAGTTGAATACGGCTATGCAGGTTTGGCGTACTCGGGTACGGCAGGCACTTCCGCACTCATCAACAATATCTTCGACGGTCTCAATCCCGCACTCAGAATCGACATCGACAAGAAAGTCTGGACGGCGGACGTCGGCTTCAGTTCCAACTCGCTCTTCAACGGCGACGGCACGAAACTTATGTCCTACTGGTCCAACACCCACGCGGAACTCGATCTCAGCAGAGAAATCAAGACTTGGGGCGGTGGTAACAACCCGTACAAACTCTATCTCTTCATCGACGTCGATCACCCGAAGAAGAACGCAGGTAGCGGTACGAACTTGATCGCAGGCGCAACTCTCCAAAACAACATCAGCATCTACATCAAAGACGTCGACTTGTCCTCCGACTTCTTGAACGGCATCATCAACGACACCGTCGGCGGTATTCCCGTCGCAGGCTCGGTGTCCGCAGAAAACCCCTACGGCGCATTTGCAAGCTTTACCAGTCACGAAGACGGCGACAACGGCACCTATGCATATCCCGCGGGCGAAGCGACCGCAGCCGCAGTGGATTACGCGAAGTATTCCTACTCCGCAGATATGACCGGACTCATCAAGAAACTCGAAGTCAATCTCTTCAACAGCAATGGATATATCCCGTACTATAGCGGAATGAAAGCGATCGACCCGTCATTGTCCGACGACACTCGTTACATTTCCTTGAAGATAACCTTTGACAAGTACGCGTTCAACGAATTGATGATCATGATCAACGTTCTCGTCATGGGACTCTTCCAAGACGTCATCGACGCGAACAAACACGACACCTATTACTACGCAAATATCGACAGACTCGGTTTGAACCACGACAGAGGTCAAGCAATCAGCGACAGCGATTACAACCTCGGTGGCGGAACGAACACGATGATCACGTTCTTCCAACAACTCGACGCAGTCAAGAACAGAACTGATCTCACTCCTCACCAAAAGACTGAGGAAAGAGTCAGACTCATCGAACCTTATGCGCGTAGTATCCCCGTCTACTTCTATCAATGGTTGGTCAAGGATATCATCCCCGACCTTGGCGTTGACAACATCAACCAACTCGCAGGTCTTGCAATGGCACTCGATACGATGGAAAATATCGGCCACCTTATCGCGACCATCTTGCCGTTGCCGTTCGCAAACAGCTTCGCATGCGATCCTACCGCGAACATCTATATCGACCTTGCGCCGAAGAATTCGACCTACAATCTTGGCAATGATCTCACTATGTTCAGAGGCATCCAAGCAATCGAACTCTACGTCAACGCAGAAAAAGTCGGCGCGGGTTCAACCGTGACTACCTACAACAGACAAACTTCGTCCGTCAGCACTGGACAAACCTTCAACCAGACGTCGACCGGCACCAACACCAAGACCGACGCAATCGCAAACGTCAGCGGTGACAACGTACTCGACGGTTGGGATTGGACCGTTCTCAGAATAACGCCTTTGTCCAACTCCAAGTCCACGACGAAGACGGCAATGCTCGGCTTCCTCGAAGGCGAAACCGCAACCCTTATGGACGGCGAAGTGGAAGCACCCACCGAAATCGTCATCACCGATCCCGCAACCAGAGAAGGTACGGCAGGCGGAAAGAGTATCATTCTCAACGAAACCTATCTCGAGGATAGAAACTACTTCCCGCAAAAGGCGGACGTCACCTACACGCTCAACGGCTCGACTTCGACCGCAGGCGTCACCGATACGGGCGACAACGACTATCTTGGCGGTACGTTCATCACTTGGGACGCAAGCTCGGTTGACTTCACCGCAGCAACTCTCGAAAGCGACGGAAGATACCTTGCAGGTTACGTCTACGGCTACGCACTCAACGTCGTCGTCTACGCAATCCCCGTCTACGTGACTTCTGCGTACGCACTCACCGAAATCAAGGGCTACGTCAAGAGCGGCAACGCTTACACTGCGAAGACTCTTGCAATTGATATGACCAATTCCAAGAACAAGCAGAACGTCGACCTGCCCGACCTCGCAAGACTCAGTTTCGTCAACGGCAACTTGACCTTCGGCGTGCCTCTCACCGATAAGAACGGAGATATGCTCTACGCAATCTCTTACAAGAACGGCAACAGAGTTACCCTCGGCAATAACTCCGCAGGCGAAGCAATCACCAACAGTGACGGCAATATCTACAAACTCATCCCTGCATATATCGCAGGCGTGACCTACGTCAACGCAACCGCGGCGGATATCACCGCATTCAACGGCACCGAAAGCGTATTGCCGCTCTTCACCAAGGACGGCGACAGATACGTCAAGGTCAGCGGTGTTGCGAAGACTGACGGCTCGGTCACCTACTACAAGGTCCAAACCGAAACCGTTACCACCGAAGGTGTTGACACTCACTACGTCAAACTCGACTACACCAAGTTGCCTTCCGGCAAGGCGTTCCCCGCAGGCTGGATCACTTGGGACACCGACGACTTCAAGTACAACTGGTCCACCGGTACGATTGATCTCGGATTCACCTATCAATGGGGCTTCTCGAGCGAAATCAAAGACACCGTGTCCATTGCACTCGCAGGCAATGAAATCGCGTCTCTCACGCTCTTCACTCGCGGAGATAACGGTCACACCACCAAGAGTTTGACCACTCTCGACGCATTCGGTCTTGCATCATTCTTGAACGCAGGCAACCACTATAGTATCGCAGAGTACGTCAAGGGCTTCACTTCCGTCAGTGGTAAGTACACCGCGGGCAGCAGTTCTTCGAGCTTCAAAGACTTCTCGGTCAAGTGGGATCTCTCCGCTCTTGAAGCAAGACTTAAAGAACTCGCAGTCGTCGGAGCAGACGGCGCAATCACCGGCTACGACTACTACAAGGGTATCGACGTCACCGTCACCGCTTACGTCGGCGGCAACGAATTCAAGTACGTCACCGGATACGACGAAGAAGGCAATCCCACCTACGGCTTCGTGGGTAGCGGTTCCACTTCCAGCAACTTCGCATCCGCAGGCTACATCGCACAAGCAGTGCCCGTCCGCATCTACATTGCGGGCAGAGAATTCGAAGGTCTCGAAAACGAACTCACCTTCGACGTCTACGCAAACGACGAAATCACCACAGAATCCTTCGGCAATACCTTCAAGGTCAACTTCAAGGGTATCGACAAGGCAACCAACGTCACTATCGGCGACGTCTTGAGCCTCGATGCGCCGTACTACAAGAACGGTGACAATTTCGTCAAAGCAACCGACGTGCAGTCCAGTGAATACTCCTACGCGGGTTACACCGGTAAAGACCTCTACGGCAAGTTCACCTTCGGCAACTCCGTCAGCGGTTTGCAAACCACCTACGTCAAGATCAATATGTCCTCGATGACCGCAGTTCAAACTCTCGTCAAAGTGGACGTCGCAGACGTGTTCAACCCCGAATGGTACAACGGCTCCGCTTACGAATCCTTGAACGTACAGTTCAGCGAAAGCGGTACGACTGCAAAGACTATGTATCCCGATTGGAGCACCGTCAAGTACTTCTCCAACTCGACCTACACTAGACCTATCGACAATATCTATAGCGGCGGCACCATCTACGCGACCGTCGAAGCGGTTTGCAAGGATGCAGACGGCAACGTCATCGGCAACGTCGTCGACGAAAACGGCGAAAGCGTGTCTCAAAACATCCGCTTGAAACTCTCCGTCCCCGTCAAGAAGATCACTTCCTACAAGTTCTTCTACGACGAAGCAATCCAAGGCGGTAAGGATATTTACGGTAGCGGTCTTATCAACACCATCGACGAATCCGCTCTCGCAGACAAGTCCAAGTACGTTGCAAGCAGCTACGCCGCGCAATATATCGATAGCGCAAGCGGCGTCGAATACAACGTCATGCCTTACGTCTACGTGTCCGATCCGTCCGCATACTTCAAGGTCGGCGATTGGGGCGATTACAGAAACGGTACTTCCGTCCTCGTCACCTACACCATCGGCGGCGTCGAATATGAAGAAATCGTGTTCGTCAACGCATGGAATATCGGCGCACTCGCGTTCACCGCACAGGGCAGTGTCAGAAAGGTTTCCTTCACGGTCGGCAATCAAACCATCGAAACCACTCTCAACGTGCCTTCGATGAGCGTGTCCAGTATCGCGCTCGATCTCAACAACGCAAACGGCGGTACGCTCCGCTTCTTCGGCGGTCAAACCACCGCAACCGACGTCAAGTTCATGAACGGCGAACTCACTTCGCACTCCTTCGAATACAACGTCAAGAAGGGTTGGTCGTTGCCCACCTACGCAACTCTCAACAATAACCTCGGCATCAACGAAGTGTCCGCAGTCGGCGCAATCGCGTGGACAAACTATAGCGCACCCGGTACGCTCGCAGACGACTTCATCGACGACGGCGAAGGCAATATGGTCTATCGTTCGGACGAAAACGGTAAGTACGTCTACCGCTCCTTCACTCTCTACAACAAGGCAGACTTCGTCTACCCGAATAGAGACGCGTTCAGAGTCAAGATCTATCTCGTCGGCGACAGCGGTTCGGTTGACGATCTCGCGGCAACCGTCACAGGCGCAACCATCAACGGATTCACCGACAACAACAACTACTACTCGGTGTTCTCCGATTGGACGCTCAGCAACTTCAACACCGCAACCGTGACTTACGAAGGCGGCGCAATCGACGAAAATATTCCCGTCGTTTGGAACAACTACGCAAGACCTACCGACGAAGAAATCAGTGCGGGTAGCTTCACTCGTATCGCATACGTCGGCTCCGACCTTGCAAGAATCACCAAGACGTTCAGTGTCTACACGAACTACACCGTCGAAATCGAAGAAGGCGTCAACGCTATCACGAACGGCTACACTCTCACCGCGGATAACTTCTTCAACGGCTTGCCCACCACTGCAACCGCAGTCATCGGCTCCGACGCAAGCTCGCAAAGAAGAATGACCGTCGGTCTCGTATGGAACGTCACTTACGACAACAACGGCACTATCACCAGCGGTCTCAACGAAGACGGCACCGTCAACGTCGACGTTATGAGAGGATCGGATAGAATCACCACTATCGCACTCACTCTCACCGTCGAAGGCGTGGCAATCGATAGCATCGCAATCGAAGGCGATATCAATATCGATCCGTTCGGCGTGAACGACTCTATGTTCGCATCCGGTAGCACCGTCACCGTCAACACCGTGGGCGGCGGAACTGCATCCGCAGTCGCAACCTACGCGTTGCCCGCAGACTTCTTCACCAATACGTCTGCATACTTTGGCAAGGATCTCGTGCTCGACGTAACTCTCACCTATCCCGGTGGCAGCGAAGTCAAACAAATCACCGCACACGTCCTTGACAGAACTATCAAGAAAGTGACTGATCCTGCATATCGCTCGATCACCATCGACCCGTTCTACAACGATACGTTCAGAGAAGGCGGTCTCAATCTCCCGCTCACCCTCGGCGTAACCCTCAAAGACGGTAGCAACTTCAATCTCGTACCCGAATGGCCCGACGATAGCATCATCTCGAGCAAGGGCTACTTCAACGCAAGCTACAAGGTCGCATTCACTTACTACTATGAAGACGCAAACGGCACCTACGGCGTCGCAGACCTCACCGACGACGATATCGACAATCCTCGCTACGTTTCTATCGCGGGTATCGATTACGACGGAGTCCGCTACTCCAAGGGCGCAACGCAATACGTCACTATGCCTTTGATGGTTCTCACCAGAGCGGCAGAAAAGGCGGAATTCGTCTTCGACGGATTTGAAAAACAATCCGAAAACAGCAAGAGCTCTTACTCTTCGCACTCCGTGACCTACGGCAGCAAGGACGCAAATCTCGGCAACGTCATCGACGTCGTTTACGACAACGACACCAATCTCCCCGAAGAAGTCGTCTTCTACAACGCTTACTCCTTCGGCAATCCTTCGTTGCCAAAGTACCTTGACGTCACCTTCGACGGCACCGGCGAAGTCAGACGCTACTATCTCGAAACCGAGGGCTTCACTCAATTCTTCGGCAAGATCGACGTGAACGAAAACATCTCCAACGACGTCATCCTCCACGTGTATCCCACCGAAGCAAAAGAATTCGAGATTTATCTCGACGGCAAGTCCGCTCTCAAGGTCAAAGTCACCATCAAGAAGACCGAAGTCACCAGATTCAACAGCGACGTTGCATCTTCCAAACTCTCGACGGGCGACCTTAACTACACCGGCTTCGAGGTCTACACCGCAAATACCGACGCGGCAAGCGCGTACAACACTGCAAACTACGCGAACACCTTCACCTTCTATCCCGACGGTAAGTTCATCTCCGTCAGAGAATACGAAGACGGCGAATACGCGTCTGTCAAGTGGCTCGGCGACAGCTCCAAGTATCTCTACAAGCTCCTTGGCAACGGCACCGTGTCCGCAAACGGCGAAGTCGCAACCGCCGACGGCAACCGTATCGGTACTCCTTACTACTATCAATACAACGTGAAGGGCAGAACGTATACCGCTCTCGACACCACCGTCATCTCGGATAAGGACAACACCTACGTCTTCATGTTCACCGTACGTCAAACCTTGAACGCAACGTGGGATACCACCGACACCGTTGTCAGTGTGGACGGCGGAACGTCCTACGTCGAAGCAATCGTGACCAGTCCCGTCACCATAATCGAAGGCGTTGCGAACAACGCAACCACAACCGTACGCGTACCTATCGAAGTCAACGACGCGACCATCAGCTCCGTCAATATCGCAAATAGCGACTTCGTCGCAGGTGCAGATGCATCGCATATGGCGAAGAACTCCGACGGTATCTACGAATTCACCTTCGATCCGTACACCACGCCCGACGTCTTTGAACAAATCTTCTCCGCAAGCGAGAACGGCACGTATAAGCTCGAAAACGGCAAGTACGTCGAACTCTCCGCAGAAGAACTCGTTCAATACACCGGTCAAACCTACGAACTCGTCGGCTACAAGTACTTCCCGAAATCTATGACAGTCGTCACCGAAAAAGGCACCTCCGTCAATAAGGAAGTCACTTGGAACTTCGGCGCAAGCAAGGTCACCTATGAGGGCGGTACGTTCGTCATCAGAGCAACCGTCAAGGGCGACGGAGTCAAAGATCAAGTCGTGGTCGCACATCTCGTCATCAATCCTAGAAAGGTCACGAGTCTTGCGGCAGGCAACGACGTTTTGACCGGCAACACCGGCTTCTACGTCACCGGCGGTACGCAGACCTACATCAACCCCTATGAATATCTCTCCAAGGACGTCAAACTCCCGACCACCCTTACCGTCAACGTGACCAAGGGCGACGGCACGACGGCAACCGAAACCAAGACCTTCGGCGCGACGGACGGATATTCGCTCGAATGGAACTTCAGCAAGTTCAACCCCACCTACGAAGGCGGTATCATCTACCTCATCGCAGAACTCACCGGACCTGATGGAACCGCGCAACAATTTGAGATTCCGTTCCTTGTCCAGAGAATGCTCGCAAACTCGATGACCACCGTGTTCAAGCTTGACGAAGAACGTGTCGCAGAAGCAACTATCACGAGTGCGCGTTACAGTGCGGCGCCTTACACCGCAACCGTGACGAACTCCGTTGCAAGCACCTACGCGATCTTGGCGAACAACACCGCAAGCTACAGCATTCCTCAAGCGTACAAAGTGACCTTCACGATTTCCAACCCCGTCGTCACTGATGGCAAGGTAACGAGTTGGACTTCCACCAACGAAGGCACTGGTTGGGCTTCTCACGCGAACGGCTCCAAGAATAGCAAAGTGTTCACCTACGTAATGGTCTCCATGCCCGGTGGCTTCTCACTCACGGCAGACCTTCTCAAGGAAGGTATGAGCACTGCGAAGAACGCAACTATCCAACTCGGCACCGGTGAACGTATCACGATTCCGTTCACCGTGACCGGTGCGAACGTGACCACCGCGCCTAGCCATAACGGAGCCACTCTCAACACCAAGATCGGCGGAGTACCCGTCGTCTGGTACGGCACCGCAGTCGTCTACGACATCACCGGCGCATATCTCACGAACCACTCTGTAATGTTCGCATCCGATACGGGCACCTACACACTCTCTACTCCTAGCGGAAGAAAGGTCGTCTACTATCTGTATGCATGCGTCGGCGCACCCGTTGACACCGCGTCCAGAGTGCTCGACACCACGATCGCAACCGCAACCAAGGGATCTATCTCCGTCGGCGGAAGCACGATCAACGTCGTCAGCGTCGGACAAGAAATCCCGAACGGACAAGCGGTCTACGGCAACGGCACTTTGAACAGTGCATCTCCTTACGTCATCACCGTCAACGGTTGATGCAAAACAACTCAATAAGCAAGTGGAGACGCGAAAGCGTCTCCACTAACTTATAATCACACTAATTTTCGGCGGCGGATATGAATTTTGCAACCACGGCTATAAACGTATTACTTCTTGTCGCAATGGCAATTCCGGGCTTCATTTTGATGAAAGTCAAACTTGTCAAGCCGACCGCTATGGCGTTTTTCTCCGCCGTCCTTTTGTACGTCAGTCAACCTTTCCTGTCCCTGCAATCATTCTTGAAAGTGCAATATTCGCGGGATATGCTCGTCAATATCGGCATAGTTTTCGGCTTTTCGATTATCGCACAGGGACTGATTTTCGGCGTGCTTTGGCTCGTTCTCAAAAAGAAATTCGACGAACCTGAAATCACCGAACATCTGCAAGAAGAAGGCTTTCTCGACGGAAGTGCGTTCACAAACGACGAAGGTCTCAAACTCCAAATCGCCAATACGAAAAGGGGTAGGGCATATCGCGTTATGGTGTGCGTGTCAACCTTTGGCAACGTAGGCTTTTTCGGCGTTCCGATCCTGCAATTCCTTTTCCCCGACCATCCCGAAGCGGTGATTTATTCCGCAATCATGATCGTGACGATGAACGTCATGTGTTGGTCGGTCGGCTCGTACGTCTTGACGGGAAACAAGAAATATATGTCCTTGAAAAAGGCTTTTGTCAATCCGCCCGTACTCACTCTTTTCGTCGCGCTCCCGCTCTATTTTTCGGGGGTTACGCTCGGCGACCTTCCCGACGTCGTGGTCACCGTCATAGGCTATCTTGCAAATATGACCACGCCGCTTTGTATGATAGTGCTCGGCATGCGCTTTGCGGTCGCGCCTATGCACGAACTGTTCACGGATTGGAAAATCTACGTGTCCACGCTCATCAAGACTTTGATTTTCCCCATTCTCGTGTTCGCGGTGTTGTATCCGTTCGATCTCGATCCGTTGCTTTTCGCAACTCTCGTCATACTTTGCGGAATGCCGTCCGCATCCGTCAACTTGAACCTTGCGGAACTTTACGGCGCAGATCAGAAAACCGCCGCTAATTCGATTTTGTTGTCCACGTTGTTCTCGATCGTGACGATACCCATACTTATGTTGTTGGTGTCCGTAAAATTGTAGGCAACTCTCTTGAAATAATCGAATAGGAATGATATAATAGATTTTAGAAAATAATTTGGAGGATGCTATGGGATTCATCAGAAAAAATTTGCTCAAAGTCGTAGAATGGACGGACGCAGGCAGCAACGATATGGTCTATAAATTCGTATGCCCCGACCGCTACGAGATTATGCAAGGCTCTCAACTCATCGTCAGAGAGTCGCAAGCGGCTATATTTGTTCACGAAGGACAAATCGCGGACGTTTTCACCGCGGGCAGATGGGATCTTGAAACCAAAAACCTTCCTATATTGTCCAAAATCGCATCGTGGAAATACGACTTTGAAATGCCGCGCAAGTGCGATATATACTTCGTCAATCTCAAACAATTCGTGGGCTTGAAGTGGGGCACCGCCAATCCCATTATGATGAGAGATAAGGACTTCGGCATGGTCAGGATTTCGGGCCACGGCGAATATTCCTTCCACGTGTGCAACCCCGAAATCTTCATGAAAGAGTGCTTTGGCACCGTCAAGGCTTGCACGACCTACGAAATCACGAGTTATCTCAAGAGTATCGTGTTGATGGAAATCACCGACCTCATGGGAGAGTGCGAAATTCCCGCTCTCGAACTTGCCGCCAACTATCGCGAACTTGGCGATACGGCACGCGACAAGGCGTGTGAGAAGTTCGGAAAACTCGGTCTTGCGGTTGATGAAATCATCATCAAGAATTTGAAACTGCCCGAAGCAGTCGAACAAGCAATGGACAAACGTACGACTCTCGGTGTGTTTGGGGACAAAATGTCCGAATATGCGCAATATGAGTCCGTCGGCGCAATGCGCGACGCGGCGAAAAACCCCGGCGCAGGCGGTGCGTTTGCCGCTATGGGCGTAGGACTCGGCGCGGGAGCAAGGGTAGGCGCAGGATTTGCGGCGAATATCGACGAGATTTCAAAGCCCGCCGATAGCAAAATCAAATGCGCAAAATGCGGAAAAGAAATATCCGCAAAGGCAAAATTCTGTCCCGAATGCGGTGAAAAAGTGAGCGTCGCAGGCACGATTAGTTGTCCTAAATGCGGCGCAAGCGTCAAAGACGGATCCAAATTCTGCACCGAATGCGGTCAACCACTCGTTACGACTTGCCCTAAATGCAGTGCAAGCGTCAAGGCGGGTACGAAATTCTGCCCCAACTGCGGTGCGAAAATAAAGTGATATGTCGGGTGTTGACGTTGTAAAATGCGACGGTTGCGGCGCGGATATGGTGTATTCTCCCGAAAGGGCGGCGCTCTATTGTCCGTATTGCGAATCCGTCAAACGCATAAATAAACTGCCCGTCGGCAAGCGCGACTACTACAAAGAGAGAAATCTCTGCGACGTAGTGGACGTGCGCGACGTGTATAAATGCCCGAATTGCGGGGGAGAAGTCGTCGTCGAAAACTTCGCAACGACCACAAAATGCCCCTTTTGCAACGCAACCAATATCGTAAAACGCGACAATATCCACGGACTGCGCCCCGACGCCATTCTTCCCGTTGCCTACTCGAAGAAAGAGGCGTTTGAAGCGGGCAAGCGTTGGATAAAAAAGAAGTTGTTCGCTCCGTCGAAAATCAAAAAGGACTTCAAAGCGGACAATTTCAGCGGCACGTATTTTCCGTCTTTCTCGTTTTCGTCGGACACTATCAGTAATTATAGCGGTCGACTTGGGGAATACTACTACGTGACCGTCAAGGTCGGCAAGGAAACAAGACAGGAAAGACGTATCAGATGGTTTAGCATCAGCGGTACGCATACCCGCTTTTTCTCGGACGTGCTTGTCGAAGCAAGCAAACTGCTCAAACAAAAAGAACTCAACGCAATTCTTCCCTACGATACCGAAAATTCGGAAGGGTATCAGGCGGAATACCTTGCGGGATTCTATGCGGAGAGATACGACACGGATATAGAGGACTGTTTCGGGGTTGCCAAATCCCAAATGGACGACAGAATCCGCTCTGAAATCCTTGCGCAATACTCCTACGACGTCGTCGGCGAATTGTACGTCGACACTGAATATCCGACTGTTGCATTCAATCACACTCTCCTTCCGCTTTGGGTGTGCGGTTACAAGTATAAGGACAAAAACTACCGCTTCATCGTCAACGGCAGGACGGGTAAATCAACGGGCAAATATCCCAAGTCCGCTCCGCGTGTGTTCAGTGCGGTTTTGCTTGGACTGGGCGCGCTCGCAGGAATAATCACGGCAATACTATTTTATTTAGGCTATATAGGCTAACGGAGGTAAATATGCAAATCACAAAGGACACTCTCATCATCGACGCAATCCAAATCGGCAATCCCGAAATGGTCGCAAAAATTCTTCAAGACGCAGGACTTCATTGTCTTGGTTGCGCATTCGCACATCAAGAAACCGTAGGCGACATCGCAGTCGTGCACGGCGTCGACATCGACAAACTCTTGAAGGACCTCAACGAAACTATCGGCAAATAATCGGAGGCTACGATGAGCGTAAACAACGAAGTCGCAAAACGACTTGTCGAATTGCGCACTTTCTCTGACTATTCCACCGCCGAAATGGCGGACATACTCGGCATAGACGAGAAAGAATATATATCCTACGAGAGCGGTGAGTTTGAAGCACCCATCAACGTAATCTACCGCTTTGCGTCCGTTCTCGACACCGAACCCGCCTACGTGATGACGGGCAAGATGCCGTCTACAAGTACGGCGCAGGTCGTCTATGACGGCAACGGAATGTCCGTGAAGAGATATGAAGGATATTCGTTTTCATCTCTTGCGTGGGACTTCAAGCAAAAGACGATGAATCCTATGCTCGTCACGATTTCCCCGTCGGACACCCCCGAACTCGTCGTGCACGGCGGACAGGAATTCAACTACGTTCTCGAAGGTGAATTGAGAGTTATCGTCGGAGATAACGACTACTTCTTGAGAGCGGGGGACAGCCTTTACTTCAACCCCGAATTGCCCCATGCGCAACTTGCAATGGGCGGAAAAGAAGCGAAATTCTTGACCATAATCAACGAATGATTTTCGTCTTCTCTCACGGAGTCATCAACTTAATAAACCGAAAAAATCGACGGCACGATGAGCGTGCCGTCGTTTTTTTTTTGTGTTTTTTCTTTTGCCTGTTTTTTCTTCTTTGATTTGTTAAGCGGCTAATTTTTCGACTGTATATTTTTATCTTTGCGACCGCCGTTTCATCGTTTTTTTGTGTCGCAGCGACCGCCTGTTTTTTTCTTCTTTGGGCTATTCATTCGACTTGCTGTTTTTGATTTTTTTTGTTCTTTTGGGCGTTGACTTTTTCTTTTGTTTTCTTGACTTTGTCGGTTGATTGCGCGTGCTTAAATCCGCTTGTTTTTGCCACTTTCAACCACTTGTGTTTTTGACCGCGTTCACATAATTCTGCAAAGCGCACACCCTACGACCGCACCGAGTAGGGTGCAGAACAATGATATGGGTATTGCACGTTTCAAGTGTTTAGCTTTCGTTTTCGACAGATAAACTGCCGATATGTAGAATATCGTTTCGGTTCCGCCCGCTATAACTGAGGCGCACCGAGAGATATAACTGTCCGCTCCGTAGTCGTTTACGATACGCTCCAAAAGCGCGGTCGTGCCGTTTCCGCTGATTGGGACGAGAAGTAGTAACTCCGCAACTTCGGACGGTATGCCGAGATAGGATAGGGGCGTTTTGAGTAGGCTTGCTACCATCCCCGACAGTCCGCTCGCCTTGAATAACTCTATTGCGATGAATACGGTTGCGATATAGGGAAAGACCGTCTTCACAAGGGATAGACTTTCTTTTGCGCCGTCCAGAAAGCAGTCGTAGATTTTTATCCGCTTGACAATGCAATACGCGACGACGAGTAGAATAAGCACGGGGAGAAGGTATGCGCTCATTTTTTCTTTTGGAATACCTTGCAGAGTATCATTCCGACGACCGTTGCGATTGACGACGATATGAGAGTGGGCAGAATTATATCCCCCGCGTTTTCGCTCCCCGCCGCCGCGCGAAGCGCAACGACTGTGGCGGGGATTAGTTGTATGCTCGTCGCATTGATGACGAGAAACATAATCATATTGTCCGTTGCGTATTCGCTTCCGTCCTGCATGAGTGCCATAGCGTCCATACCGGCGGGGGTAGCCGCACCGCCCATGCCGAGCACGTTTGAAGCAAGGTTGACGGAGATACGCTCGTATGCGTTTTCGCTTTCACCCTTGAATATCCGCCTGACGATAGGGCGGAGTCCGTGGGATAATTTCTTGTCGAGCCCCGATTTCTCCGCCATTTTCAGGACGGACAACCACACGGCGTATACGGCGGTGAGTTTTATCGCGAGTTGCACCGCCCCTTGCACTCCGTCTATCATCGTCGGGAACGCTTTTTCGGGGGATATGACGATTAGCGTGACGAGAGATACTATTGCTATCAAAGAAAAT
Source organism: uncultured Bacteroidaceae bacterium (assembly GCA_964550635.1). Lineage (GTDB taxonomy): Bacteria > Bacillota > Clostridia > Christensenellales > CAG-917 > RGIG4097. The sequence continues at coordinate 60,549 of CAZJZV010000004.1, read as the reverse complement.
GCGATATTCACGCCATATTTTACGCCCGATAGGGTGGGATAATGCGCTTTTTGTTTACAAAAGCCTTTATAAGTTGTATAATCTATATACTATTACGTGAAAGACTCATTCGTCTTTCGAGAGGTGAATATGGAAAAATATTACGTTACAACCGCAATAGCCTACACTTCGGGCAAACCCCATATCGGCAACGTGTATGAGATCGTTTTGACCGATTTTCTTGCACGCTTCAAACGCGCGCAAGGTTACGACGTGCGTTTTCAAACCGGCACCGACGAGCACGGTGAAAAAATCGAGTTGAAAGCGGCGGCGGCAGGCACCACTCCCAAACAATTCGTCGACGGAGTCGCAGGAGAAATCAAATCCATATGGGATATGATGAATATCTCGTACGATAAATTCATCCGCACCACCGATACGGACCACGAAAAACAAGTCCAAAAAATCTTCAAACGCCTTTACGACCAAGGCGATATATACAAAGGCTCTTACAAGGGTTGGTATTGCACCCCTTGTGAATCCTTCCTGACCGAAAGCCAACTCGTGAACGGCAAATGCCCCGACTGCGGTCGCGAAGTTCACGTTGCGGAAGAAGAAGCGTACTTCTTCAAAATGTCCAAATACGCAGATAAACTGCTCAAATATTACGATGAACACCCCGATTTTATCGTTCCCGTGTCAAGAAAGAACGAAATGGTGAACAACTTCTTGAAGCCCGGTCTTCAAGATTTGTGCGTGTCGCGTACCTCTTTCAAGTGGGGTATTCCCGTCAGTTTCGACGACAAACACGTCGTCTACGTCTGGCTTGACGCACTCACAAACTATATCACCGGTCTTGGCTACGATGCGGACGGCAATCACGGTGAACTCTACAAAAAGTATTGGCCCGCGGACGTGCACGTCATCGGCAAAGACATCGTGCGTTTCCACACGATCTATTGGCCTATCTTCCTTATGGCACTCGGCGAACCGCTCCCCAAACAAGTCTTCGGTCATCCGTGGCTTTTGCAGGACGGCGGGAAAATGTCGAAGAGTAAGGGCAACGTCATCTACGCGGACGACCTTGTGTCTATCTACGGAGTGGACGCGGTGAGATACTTCCTTCTCGCGCAAATGCCCCAAGAAAACGACGGCCTCATCGGTTGGGATATGGTGACGGACACCGTGAACGGCGAACTTGCAAATGTATTCGGCAATCTCGTCAATCGCACGCTCGCAATGGCGAACAAGTATTTCGGCGGAGTCCTTGAAAACAAGAACGCGAACGAACCCGTCGACGACGAGCTCAAAGAAGTCGCAACTTCCGCATACAAGAAAGTTTGCGCGAAAGTTGATGAATATAAGGTCGCGGACGCACTCTCCGAAATCATCGGCGTGTTCCGCAGAGCGAACAAGTACGTCGACGAAACTATGCCGTGGGCGCTCGCAAAGGACGAAACCAAACAAGATAGACTGGCAACCGTGCTTTATAACCTTGCAGAAACCATTCTTATGGGAACAAGCATGCTCGAATGTTTCATCCCCGAAACCGCGAAAAAGGTCTATGCGGAATTTAACGCATCCGCGCGCAAGTTCGACACGCTCGACACTTTCGGACTTCTCCCGAACGGCACGAAAGTCACCGAAACCCCCGAAATCCTTTTCCATAGATTCGACGCAAAAGAAGTCAACGAAAAGGTTCAGGCAATGTACGACGCAAGAAAGCCCAAGGAAGAGAAGAAACCCGAAAACGTCGTCGAGATTTCCGAAATCGGCATCGAAGACTTTGCGAAAGTGCAGTTGAGAGTGGGCGAAATTGTCGAGGCGGAAAAAGTCCAAAAGGCGAAAAAACTTCTCAAATTCTCCGTGAAAATAGGGGAGGAAACTCGCACTATCGTCAGCGGTATCGCACAATACTACACTCCCGAAGAAATGCTCGGCAAACAAGTCGTCGTAGTCAGCAACTTGAAGCCCGCAAAACTCTGCGGAATCGAAAGTCAAGGTATGCTCCTTTGCGCTTGCACGGACGACCAAGTAGTGCTCGTATCTCCCGAAAAGAAAGTGCCGTCGGGCGCAACCGTCAGATAGTATGCTCATCGACACCCATTGCCATTTGACCGATGAAAGACTGTCCCCCGAAGTCGACGAAATAATATCGAATTTGAAAGGGGACGGCATAGAGTCGGTTATCACCGTTGGTTACGACGAGCCGTCGTCGGTGGAGGGGTACAAACTCTCTCTTTCCTACGACGACGTATATTGTGCGGTCGGCATGCACCCCCACGATAGCCGTCTTGCAACGAGTGTTATGTACGACTTGTTTGCGGACGAGTGCAAGAGCGAAAAGACGGTCGCAATCGGGGAAATCGGACTAGACTATCACTACGACCTATCCCCGCGCGATATTCAAAGGCGGGTGTTTGCAGAACAAATCGAACTTGCGGACAGTTTGTCTCTTCCGGTGATTTTGCACGTGAGAGATGCATACGAAGACGCAAGGAAAATCCTTGAAGACAACAAGTCGAAACTCTCAAACGGTGTGTTGTTGCATTGCTATTCGGGCTCTGCGGAAATGGTCAAAGTGTTTTCGCACTACGACGCATACTTCTCTTTCGGCGGTGCGATAACTTTCAAAAACGCAGTGCACAATCTCGAATCTCTTGCGGTCGTCCCGCAGGATAGACTGTTGTTTGAAACGGACGCGCCTTATATGACTCCCGTCCCTTTCAGGGGCAAAACGAACTATCCGAAACTTGTCAATCTCGTTGCGGATAAGGCGGCGGAAGTGCTTGGCTCGGATAGAACGGAACTTGTCGAACAAACGACGAAAAATGCTAAAACGCTATTTAAGCGTATCAAAACGCATTGATAAAACATTGATTTTGCTATGAAGAACTTTGTATATGAATTTGGCGACAGCCTTTATATCAACCTTACAAACAAGTGCTCGAACGCTTGTGAGTTTTGTGTTAGGAACATCAAACGCGGTGTGGGCAACGACGATTTGTGGTTGACGAGAGAACCTAACTTCGAGGATATAAAAGAAGACTTGTCCTTGTACAACTTGAAGAAGTATGACGAGATCGTCTTTTGCGGATACGGCGAGCCTACGTGCGCTCTTCCCGTCCTTTCGCAAGTCGGTCCTTATCTCAAACGTCTCGGACTGAAAACGAGAATCAACACGAACGGTCAGGCAAATCTCATCAACAAACGCAACGACGTGCCGAAACTCATCGCGCCTTATATCGACTGCGTGTCCATATCCTTGAACGCAAGCAATCCCGAACTATATCAAGAGATTTGCAGAAGCAAGTTCGGTGAAGACGCATTCTATGCTATGGTCGAATTTGCGAAAGGTTGCGTCGCTGAAGGTATCGATACGACTCTTTCCGTCGTCGACTTCATCGGCGAAGAAGAAATCGAAGCGTGTCGCAAACTCGCAGAGTCCATCGGCGCAAAATACAGAGTCAGAGAAACCATCAGAGAATAAGAAAAAGGAACGACTCGTGAGATTTGTCGTTCCCTTTTCTTCTTTTGTACTTTGGTTGTTTGTCCTTGGTACGATAATATGTTGTGCGGAATTGGAAATCCTATCCGCATAAAAAACGGTAAATTATGGAAATGAAACTCAAAGACCTTTTGCAAGCAAGCGGATTCCGTTTCAACAAGGGGCTCGGACAAAACTTCATATCCGACACCAATCTCTTGAAAGGGATTGTCGCGGATAGTCTGATTGACGACGGAGATATAGTCGTCGAAATCGGCACGGGCGCAGGCACTCTCACAAGACAGATTGCGGAGAAAGCGGAAAAAGTCTATTCTTTCGAGGTCGATAAAAATCTCGAACCCGTTCTTGCGTTGTCCTTGCAGGGACTCGAAAACGTAGAAGTGATTTTCCGCGACGTTCTCAAAATGAAAGACGATGAGTTTATGAATTTCATCGGCGGAAGAGAATTCAAGGTCGTCGCAAATTTGCCGTACTATATCACGACTCCGCTCATAATGCGCTTTCTCGAAAGCGACTTGCCCGTCCGCTCTTTGACTATTATGGTGCAAGAAGAAGTGGGGGATAGGCTCGTCGCAAAACCAAACACGGCGGACTATTCCGCAATCACCCTTGCCGTGCTTATGCGCGGTAGCGCGACGGTCACGAGAAAGGTCAATCGCAATATGTTTTACCCCGCGCCTAACGTAGACAGTGCGGTGGTGCGCATAGATTTAGACGACGGAAAACTCGCGGGCGAAAACAAACCGCTCGTGCATAAACTCGTGCGCAGTGCGTTCGCTATGCGCAGAAAAACTCTCGTCAACAACCTGTCCGCAACCTTTGGAATTTCAAAGGCAGAAGCGACTGAAAAAGTCAAGTCGGCGGGCTTTGACGAAAGGATAAGGGGAGAGGTTTTATCCCTTGATGATTTCGTCGCTTTGTCCAAACAATTTTGACGAAACAGAATAGGCAACCGCACCGCAAATTTTCATAAAATCAGACGACCTCGCATAGTATATCGTGCGAGGTTTTTATATGGAAAATAAACGTTATACGCTTGTCTTGACAGGGAAGAAAGGGGACGTGTTTGCGCTCAAAATTAACCCCCTAAACAATGAGAAAAATATGCTCATAATCGACGTGAAATCCGCTCTCAAAAAGGGTTGCGGAACGCTATATTTGATGAACGATGAAATCGCAAAAACCGAAGTTGACAACGACAAAACGACATATAAAGTGCGATTTGCGACGAAAAGCGGATTTTCTTGTGCATACAAAACGGACAATGATTTATATCTTGGAAGCACCTTGAAAACACCGTCCGCGGCGGCCGTGGAAAGACACATTTCTTCCTTTGAAAAATCGCTTGAAAACGCAAAGAAAGCGGAAGAAAAACAAGACGAGATTTTGACTCGAGCAGAGAGCGAAATGGACAAAAAAGTTGATGAAAAAATTCCGCAAGTTGAGAGTGGCGAAGAGATAATCGCCTTGTCAAAAAACGACGAAATCGAAATCGTTGAAGAGGGCGAAAATCAAGTCGAAAACAGGGTTGAAAATGATGAAGAAAAGCGCGAAGAAATCAACGTCAAAACGGAAGATGACAAGCGTTTTGAAAGGGTGAATAGGGTGGACGTCAACGGCGAAAACGCTTTTGCTCTCAACGACTATCTCCACTACGACGGCACGAATTTTTATCTTGCAGTCAAACCGCAACTCGACGAGATATTCATTTGCTATCCCCCCGAAAAAGACCTTAACGACCTTGTCCCAAACAGTAGGTGGGTGAAGATTTCTTCCGACGACGATTACTACGTCGTGGGTCTCGTCTACGACCAAACCGCTGTGACTTATATCTGCTACGGAATACCCGTCCCGCACTTTTCTCCCGCGCCCGAAGAAATCGCGGACGTCGCAGTTTGGCTCCCCGTCGACGTGCAGAATCCCGACGGCAAAGGCTATTGGGTAATCTATCAATCCGCAGTGGACGGGAAATGCTTAAAATAGTTTCTTACGCGTCGTAGCCGTCGGCAATTTTCGGCGAAAATTGTTCTGACGGCTCTAGCGACGAAACTTCTACCGCACGAAAATTTTTTGCTACAACTCGTGCATAATCTGTAACTCTATTCGTATTCCGCAAAATTTTCGTTTTGGTGTTAAAGCGGGTGGGACACCCACACCCGAAAATTTTTGTGCGGTTTTGCACTCACTATGAGCGGGCGTGAGTACGCACTCACTTATTCGAAGACGGAACACGTTCGAAGACGGAACACGAGCCGCAACGGCGGCGAGAACTTCGAGTGCCGAGCGCGTCACAAGGCACTTTGCGCTATGCCCTCTGCGACGGCTTTCTATGCGCAGAGCCTTGCTCCTTTTTCCCCTTCTGCGAAAAACTACGCCTGTGCAAACATAGTGCGTAATCAAATTGCCGTAGGCTTGTTTTCGCAGTGGGGATGCCCCTGTTTTTAAGGGGGAACGCGATGGGCGCGACGCGTTAAACGCGCAATCCAGTGAATTGTGCGTAGCCAAAGCGAACGAGGTGGTTGCCATCGGCAAGCCCGAAGTGGAAACACGTGAGGAAGGGGGAACTGTGACTAGATATGTTCGCACTCACTACGGGGGTAGAATAGTGCTGTTCGCCTTTATATATATACTAAATATAGTTAAGAGATTATATTTTTTTACAATATTTAATAATTCGTGAAAATTGTGTGAAATTTTAGTTGACAAAGTTTGTCAAATTGGTTATTCTACTCTCGCTGTGTCCGAAAGGGCATAGTTTTCCGCCGTATTTTCGGCGGGTTAAAAAATAAAGACACACACGGATAAGTGTTATACAATTAGGAGGCTAAATAATGGCTGGACAAAAAATTAGAATCAAGCTCAAAGCGTACGACCACAATCTCATCGACGTTTCCGCAGAGAAAATCGTTGAGTCTGTGAAAAAGACCGGTACGAAAGTTTCTGGTCCCATTCCTCTTCCCACCGAGAAAGAAATCGTGACCATTCTTCGTGCAACTCACAAGTACAAAGACAGCCGTGAGCAATTTGAACTTAGAACACACAAACGTTTGATCGACATATTCAACCCGACCAGCAAGACCGTCGACTCTCTTATGAAACTCGACCTTCCCGCCGGCGTTGATATTTCCATCAAACTCTAAAAAAGGAATATCATTTAGGAGGGTGAACTTTACATGGATAAAGCAATCATCGGAAAGAAATTGGGCATGAGCCAAATCTTCGACAGCGAAGGCAGAGTTATTCCCGTAACCGTCGTTGAAGCAGGTCCTTGTCCCGTGGTTCAAATCAAAACCACAGAAAACGACGGCTACAACGCAATCCAAGTCGGATTCGGCACCGTCAAAGAAACCAGAGTTAACAAGCCCCAAGCCGGTCACTTCAAGAAAGCCGGTGTAGCGGCGAAACGTTATCTCCGCGAATTCCGTTTCGCAGACTGCTCCAACTATACGTTGGGTCAGGAACTGACTTGCGACGTTTTTGCAGAAGGTGACAAAGTCGACGTTACCGGTCAAAGCAAGGGCCATGGTTACACAGGTGTAATCAAGAGATGGAATCAACATAGAATCGGACCTATGACTCACGGTACCGGTCCTATCCACAGAAGCGTAGGTTCCATGGGCGCATGTTCTTCTCCGTCCAGAGTTTTCAAGAACAAACATATGGCAGGTCAATGGGGTAATGAAAAGGTTACCATCCAAAACCTTACCATCGCCAGAGTAGACAAAGCGAGAAACCTTCTTCTCATCAAGGGCGCAATCCCCGGTGCGAAGGGCGGTATTGTCGTCATCAAACAAACCGTGAAAGGTTAATCGGAGGTAGATATGAAACTGAATGTTTTGAATATGTCCGGTAAGAAGGCAGGCACAATCGAAGTCAGCGACGCTATCTTCGGCGCAGAATACAACCAAGCACTTATCCACCAAGTCGTCGTGGCACAACTCGCCAATAGACGTCAAGGCACGCACGCGGCACTCACTCGTACCGAGGTCAGAGGGGGCGGAGCGAAACCTTATCGTCAAAAAGGCACCGGTCGCGCACGTCAAGGCAGTATCGTCGCTCCTAACTACGTAGGCGGTGGCGTTGTATTCGCAAAGAAACCTCGCGATTTCTCTCAAAAAATCAACAAGAACATGAAGAGAGCCGCATTCATCAGCGCAATCTCCGAAAAAGTTCGCAACAACGAAGTCATCGTTCTCGACGAGTTCTCTTTGAAAGAAGCAAAAACCAAACTCGTTGCAAACACGGTTGAAAATCTCAAACTCAACGGTTCCGTGATTTTCGTCGTCGAAGAATATGACGAATCCGCAGTCCGCGCAACCAGAAACATCCCCACCGTTTCTCTCGCGGAATCCAGACAACTCAACGTGTATGAGATCGTAGCAAACAAATACGTCGTCATCACCAAGAGCGCAATCCAAAAAATCGAGGAGGCAGCAAAATGACAGTTTACGATATCATCATTGAGCCCGTCCTTTCCGAAAAGAGTTTTGACGGCATTCCCGAGAAGAGATACACCTTCAAGGTTGCAAAAACGGCGAACAAAACCCAAATCAAAGATGCAGTCGAACAAATCTTCGGCGTCAAAGTCGCAAAAGTGAACACCTGCAACTACGACGGTAAACTCAAGAGAATGGGTCGCCACGAAGGCAAAACCGCAAGCTATAAAAAGGCAATCGTTACTCTCACCGAGAACAGTAAGGCAATCGAATTCTTCGAGAGCTTGGCATAAGGAGAAAGAATATGGCTATTAAGAAATATAAACCTACGTCTCCCGCGCGTCGTTTTATGACGGTTTCCGCCTATGAGGAAATTACCTCTACCACTCCCGAACGCAGTTTGTTGGTTTCCAAGAACCACACCGGCGGCAGAAACGCACAAGGCAGAATCACCGTTCGTCACATCGGCGGCGGCAATAGAAACAAATATCGTATCGTTGACTTCAAACGCAACAAGGACAACGTTCCCGCAACCGTGAAAGCCATTCAATACGACCCCAACCGTTCCGCAAACATCGCACTTCTGTTCTACGCAGACGGCGAAAAGCGTTACATCATCGCACCTCTCGGACTTAACGTCGGCGACGTAGTCGTCAGCGCAGACGACGCGGACATCAAAGTCGGCAACGCACTCAAGCTCGCAAACATCCCCGTCGGTACGATGGTTCACAACATTGAACTTCAACCCGGTAAGGGCGGTCAAATCGCGAGAGCGGCAGGCGGCAGCGCACAACTTATGGCAAAAGAAGGCAAATATGCAACTCTTCGTATGCCCAGCGGTGAAATGCGTTACGTCCCCATCGCGTGCAGAGCGACTATCGGTCAGGTCGGCAATCTCGATCACGAAATCGTCAGAGTCGGCAAAGCGGGTAAAACTCGTCACATGGGTGTCAGACCTACCGTCCGCGGTGTCGTCATGAACCCCTGCGATCACCCTCACGGCGGCGGCGAAGGCAAGTCTCCTATCGGTATGCCTTCTCCTGTCACTCCTTGGGGCAAGCCTACTCTTGGTTATAAGACCAGAAAGAAGAAGAACATCACTAACAAGTTCATCATTAAGCGCGTGAACTAGTAGGAGGCCGAAATAATGAGTAGAAGCGTCAAGAAAGGTCCTTTCGTAGAAGAAAGACTTATGAAAAGAATCAATGAAATGAACGCAGCAGGTGAAAAACACACCGTGAAAACCTGGTCCCGTTCGTCCACAATATTCCCCGAAATGGTCGGCCACACCATCGCCGTCCACAACGGTAAACAACACACCCCCGTGTACGTTACCGAAGACATGGTCGGATGCAAACTCGGCGAGTTCGCTCCCACCCGTACTTTCAGAGGACACGCCGGCGACAAAACCACCGGTAAGAAATAGGAGGAAATATGGCAACACGTTCTAAACAAAAAGCACTTGCGCGTCAAGCCAATGCTGATACCAGACCCAGAGCGACCGCGAAGTTCGTCAGAATTTCTCCCTTCAAAGTCCGTATCGTACTCGACGTCATCAAGGGCAAACCCGTAAACGAAGCAATCGCGATTTTGGAAAACACTCCCAAAGCGGCAAGCGAAGTTCTCTACAAACTCGTCAACAGCGCAGCGGCAAACGCGGAAAACAACCAAAATCTTTCCAGAAACGACTTGTACGTCGCAGAATGCTATGCGAATGAAGGTCCCACCCTCAAACGCATCATGCCCAGAGCACAAGGCAGAGCATTCCGCATCAACAAGAGAACAAGTCATATCACTGTCATCCTCGACAGCAAACAAGCATAATAGGAGGCTAAAATGGGACAAAAAGTTAATCCGAACGGACTTCGCACCGGCGTTATCAGACCCTGGGAAGCCACTTGGTATGCAGACAAGAAAAACTTCGCGGACAACCTTGTTGAAGACAACAAAATCCGTAAGTTCGTAAAGAAAAAATATTATGACACCGCAATCTCCAAGATCAATATCGAAAGAGCGGCGGACAAAGTGGTCGTATCCGTTTACACCGCACGTCCCGCAGTGCTCATCGGCAAAGACGGAGCAGGCGCGGCGGCACTCACCGAAGAAGTCAAATCCCTCGTCAACGGCGACAAGAAAGTCAGCGTGAACATCATGGAAGTCAAACACCCCGATGCAGACGCACAACTCGTCGCAGAAGCAATCGCAAAACAACTCGAGGCAAGAGCATCCTTCCGTAGAAGTATGAAACAAGCCATGTCCAGAGCAATGAAAGCGGGCGCAAAGGGTATTAAAACCAAAGTCAGCGGACGTCTTGACGGTGCAGAAATCGCAAGAAGCGAGAGCTATCACGAGGGTTCCATTCCTCTTCAAACTCTCCGCGCAGACATCGATTACGGCACTGCAACCGCAAACACCACCTTCGGCGCAATCGGCGTGAAGTGCTGGATCTACAAGGGCGAAGTCCTTGGCAAAAATCCTTTGGAAGGAGGAGATAAATAATGTTGATGCCTAAACGCGTCAAAAGACGCCGTCAATTCCGTGGCAGAATGAAAGGTAAAGCAAATAAGGGTAACGTCATCGCATACGGCGAATACGGCCTTATCGCAACCGAACCCGGTTGGATTACCTCGAACCAAATAGAAGCAGCCCGTGTCGCAATGACCAGATACATTCGTCGTGGCGGACAAGTTTGGGTGGACATCTTCCCTCACAAACCCGTAACGAAGAAACCCGCTGAAACTCGTATGGGTAGCGGTAAAGGTTCTCCCGAATATTGGGTAGCAGTAGTCAAGCCCGGCCGTGTGATGTTCGAAATCGCAGGCGTGGACGAATCAATAGCAAAAGAGGCTCTTCGTCTTGCAGCGCACAAACTTCCCGTCAAGTGTAAGTTTATGGCAAAGGCAGACATGGCCGAAGGCGGTGAAGAATGAAAGCGAAACAAGTACATGAAATGACTGATAAGGAATTGCAAAACAAGCTCAACGAACTCAAGTCCGAACTGTTTTTCCTTCGTTTCAAAAACGCCACCAATCAGTTGACGAACCCCATGGTTCTTGTTGAAACCAGAAAGGATATAGCCCGCATCAAGACGGTCATTCGTCAAAGAGAAATCGCAAAGCAAAACGCTGACGCGAACAACTGATAGCGGAGGATAATATGGAAGAAAGAAATCTCAGAAAAGAAAGAGTAGGCATCGTCGTGAGCGATAAGATGGACAAAACCATCGTCGTTGCAATCACCGAACGTGTAAAACACCCTCTCTATAAGAAAATCGTTAGCCGCACCAAAAAGCTGAAAGCACACGACGAAAAGAACGAATGTGGTATTGGCGACAAAGTGCGTGTTGCAGAAACTCGTCCTCTTTCTAAGGATAAGTGCTGGCGTCTTGTCGAGATAATCGAAAAGGCGAAATAAGGAGACACAACTATGATACAACCACAATCAAGACTTAAAGTCGCAGACAACAGCGGCGCAAAAGAAATAATGTGTATCAGAGTTCTTGGCGGTTCCTTCCGCAGAAGCGGTAACATCGGCGACGTCATCGTTGCATCCGTGAAATCCGCAATCCCCGGCGGCAAGGTCAAAAAAGGCGACGTAGTCAAAGCGGTCATCGTCCGCACTAGCTTCGGAATCCAACGTCAAGACGGAAGTTCGATTAAATTCGACGACAACGCAGCCGTCATAATCGACAACCAAAAACAACCCCAAGGCACCCGTATCTTTGGGCCCATCGCGAGAGAACTTCGTGACAAAGACTATATGAAGATAATCTCTCTTGCACCCGAAGTGCTTTAAGGAGGTTTACAATGGCAAAAATGAACGTTAAAACCGGTGACAACGTAATGGTCATCGCAGGAAAAGATAAAGGCAAAGCCGGCAAAGTCCTCAAAGTTCTCCCCGAAGAAAACAGAGTGTACGTTGAAGGTATCAATATCGTTTCCAAGAGCAAAAAACCGAGAAACGCACAAGACAAGGGCGGTATCCTCAAACAAGAAGGCGCAATCGATGCATCCAACGTCATGCACATTTGCCCCGCATGTGGTGAAGTAGTCCGCGTCCGTCACACCGAAGAAGCAAACGCAAAGGGCGAAATGAAGTCCGTCCGCGTCTGCGCAAAGTGCGGTGCGTCCCTCGACGAAAAGAAGTCTTCCGCCAAAAAGGCAGCAAAGAAGGCATCCAAAGCAAAGGCAAAAAAAGCCGAAAAGAAAGACTAACCTCGGAGGTATAAACTGTGGCAGACAAGAAGAATCAGGTTGCTAAAGCAGCTGCAACCGATAACGGTGCCGAAAGATACAGAATGAGAACGGCGTACAAAGAAGAAGTCGTTCCCGCTCTCGTCAAACGTTTTGGCTACAAAAACATCAACGAAGTTCCTCGCCTTGAGAAAATAGTTCTCAACATGGGACTCGGCGATTGCAAAGACAACAGCAAATCTCTCCAAATTGCAGTGGCGGAACTCACTCAAATCGCGGGACAAAAACCCGTCATCACCAAAGCGAAGAAGAGTGTCGCAAACTTCAAAGTGAGAGAAGGCATGAACGTTGGCGCGAAGGTCACTCTCCGCAACGAGAGAATGTACGACTTCCTCGACAAGTTCATCTCCATCGCTCTCCCCAGAGTGCGTGACTTCCGCGGAGTGTCCTCCAAGTCCTTCGACGGCAGAGGAAATTACGCGCTGGGCGTCAAAGAACAACTCATATTCCCTGAAATCTCTTACGACCAAATCGAGAAAGTGCGCGGTTTCGATATTTGCATCGTCACCACCGCAAAGACCGACGAGGAAGCACGTGAGCTTCTCAGACTTATGGGCATGCCCTTTGCCAAATAGGAGGATAAGTTTTTATGGCTAAAACTTCACAAAAAATCAGACAATCCAGACCCGCGAAGTTCTCGACCAGAGAATACACCCGCTGCAAAATCTGCGGACGTCCCCACGCGGTTCTCAGAAAATACGGCATTTGCAGAGTTTGCTTCCGTGAACTTGCCTACAAAGGTCAAATTCCCGGCGTAAAGAAAGCAAGTTGGTAAGAGGAGGCAGAATACAATGACAGATCCTATTGCAGATATGCTTACAAGAATCAGAAATGCATTGACCGCCAAACACGAAACGGTGACTATCCCCGCAAGCAAAATGAAGGTGGCAATCGCAGAAATACTCGTCAAAGAAGGCTACGTAAAGAGTTTTGAAATCGTCGAAAACGAAGTCCAAAACGACATCGTGATCACCTTGAAGTATTCCCCCATCAAGGGACTCAAAGTCATCACCGGCCTCAAGAGAGTTTCCACCCCCGGCCTCCGCGTTTACGCAAGCGTCGACAAGCTCCCCAAAGTTCTCAACGGTATGGGTATCGCAATCCTTTCCACGAACAAGGGCATCTTGACCGACAAGGAAGCAAGGGAACAAAAAGTGGGCGGCGAAGTGCTCGCTTACATTTGGTAGGAGGTAATATTATGTCTCGTATCGGAAGAGCACCCATTGCAATCCCTGAAGGCGTCACTTTTGAAAACGTCAACAACGTGGTTACCGTCAAAGGTCCCCTCGGAACCCTTTCTCAAAAAGTGGATTCCAGCATAACGGTTTCCGTGCAAGACGGTCACATCCTCGTCGAAAGACACAGTGATGACAAAGACCATCGCGCACTTCACGGCCTCTATCGCGCACTCATCAACAACATGGTGACCGGCGTCACGAAAGGCTTTGAAAAAACCCTCGTCGTATCCGGCGTAGGTTACAAAGTGACCGCAACTGATAACAAACTCACGATGAACATCGGTTTCTCGCACGTCGTAGAGTTCACCGCTCCCGAAGGCGTTACCTTCAAGATGGCGGCACCCCTCGAAATCGTTGTGAAAGGTATCGACCGTCAAAAGGTCGGTCAAACCGCGGCGTCCATCAAGGCAATCAAACCCGTCGAACCTTATCACGGCTATGGCTTCCACTACAAAGACGAAGTCGTTATCCGCAAGGAAGGCAAGACTGCCGGTAAATAAGAGGTGAAATATGATAGTTAAGAAAGATAAGAACGCGGATAGAATTATCCGTCACGAGAGAGTCAGAAAGAACATCAAACCCGGCACTGCAGAGTGTCCTCGTCTCTCCGTGTATCGCAGCACCAACCATATTTACGCCCAAATCATTGACGACCAAGTCGGACACACCCTTTGCGCAGCGTCCACCGTTGAGAAAGACATCGCGGCACAAGTCGCATCTCTCACCAAGGTCGAAGCGGCAAAAGTCGTCGGCAAGGCAGTCGCGGAAAAGGCTATGAAACTCGGCATCACCAAAGTCGTTTACGACAGAGGCGGATACCTCTACACCGGCAGAGTGCAAGCACTCGCTGACGGCGCAAGAGAAGCCGGTCTCGTTTTCTAAGGAGGGCTAACTATGGCAGAACAACGCGATAATAGAAGAAAAGATAGAAACAATAGAGAAGACGACGGTCTCAATAGCAAGCTCATAGCGGTCAACCGCGTTACCAAGGTCGTCAAAGGCGGACGTAACATGCGCTTCAGCGCACTCGTAGTCGTCGGTGACGGTCAAGGCAAAGTCGGTCTTGGCATGGGCAAAGCAGCCGAAGTCCCCGAAGCAATCGAGAAAGCAACTCAACTTGCAAAACGCAATATGGTTGCAGTGTCCCTCAAAGACACCACGATACCTCACCAAATCACCGGCAAGTTCGGTCGCGGACAAGTTCTTCTTCTCCCCGCTGAAACCGGTACCGGCGTTATCGCAGGCGGTGCGGTGCGTGCAGTCCTCGAAGCGGCAGGTGTCAAGGATATTAGAACGAAATCCCTCGGCTCCAACAATCCCATCAACTGCGCCAAAGCAACCCTCGAAGGTCTTTGCAATCTCCGCAACGCGGAACAAATCGCAAAACTTCGCGGTGTAGACGTGGAAGGCTAAGGAGGATATTATGGCAAAGAAAGTTGAAACCACCGAAGTCAAACAAATCAAAGTCACTCTCGTGAAATCCACGATTTCTTGCCTCAAGAACCAAAAGGCGAATTGCGAAGCTCTCGGACTTCACAAAGTCGGTAGCTCCAACACCTTCAACGACACTCCCGTCGTCAGAGGCATGATTAAGAAACTCTCTCACCTTGTCAAGGTTGAGGAAATCTAAGGAGGAACTATGAACATTCAAGATCTGAAACCCGCAGAGGGCGCAAAAACCTCCACAAAGAGAGTCGGTCGCGGAATCGGTTCCGGCATGGGCAAAACTTCCACTCGTGGCCACAAAGGTCAATGGGCAAGAAGTGGCGGCGGTGTACGTCCCAATTTCGAAGGCGGTCAAATGCCTATGACCAGACGTATCCCGAAATTCGGCTTTAACAACAAACGTTTCGCACACGTCTACAACACCGTGAACGTCGAAGTCTTCAACTGCTTTGAAGACGGCGCAACCGTCGGTATCGACGAACTCGTTGCAAACGGCATCATCAAGAAAGTCGAAGCATACGGACTCAAAGTTCTCGGAAACGGAACTCTTGAAAAAGCACTCACCATCAAGGCTAACAAATTCACTGCATCCGCAGTCGCAAAAATTGAACAAGCCAAAGGCAAGGCAGAGGTAATCGAATAATGTTTGAAACACTTGTTAATGCGTTCAAAACGAAGGAAATTCGCGTTAAAATCTGGCTCACGCTCGCGATGCTCCTCGTTTATAGAATAGGTTGTTATATCCCGGTGCCCGGCATCGCCGCAGGCACTCTCGAGAGCTTGATCACCAAGTCCGACTTCTTCGGAGTCTTGTCCATGATCACCGGCGGTTCACTTGCAAACGCAACGTTGTTCTCGCTCGGCATACTTCCTTTCATCAACGCATTCATCATTATGCAACTTCTCACGCTCGTTATTCCCGCGCTTGAGAAGATGTCCAAAGAGGGTGAAGAGGGTAGAAAAAAACTCACCCAAATCACCCGCTACTTCGCACTCGTTCTTGCGGCGGTCCAAGGCATCGGTATCGTCGTCGGTTGGAAGAATAGCATCAACTCCGTCTTCTCCTTCGAAGCGGGTTGGGAATATCCTTACTTCACGATGGCAGGCATCATCATCATTTTGATGGCGGGCAGTACGATGGTCATGTGGCTCAGTGAGAGAATCACCGAATACGGTGTGGGCAACGGTTCGTCCCTCATCATTTTCGTCGGTATTCTCGCAACCGCAGGCACTTCCATGGCAAGCGCATTCAAACTTGTCGGCGAAGAATGGACTTACATTTGGAATATTCTCGGATTCATCATCATCGTCGTTCTTCTCTTCGCGTTCATCGTCTTTATGGACATGGCGGAAAGAAGAATTACGGTGCAGTACAGTAAGCAAGTCAAGGGCAACAAGATGTACGGCGGTCAAACCACCTACATCCCCATCAGAATCAACGGAAGCGGCGTCATGCCTATCATCTTCGCATCCTCCCTTCTCATGTTCCCTCAAATGATCATGGCGTTGTTCTGGCCCGAAAGCGAAGCATATCAATGGTATGCAGTCCATATGGGTTCGGGCACTTGGCCTTACTACGTGTTCATGGTTATCTTCATTCTGTTCTTTGCATACTTCTATGCGCAGATTCAATTTAACCCCGAAGACGTCGCGAAGAATATCCAACAATACGGCGGATTTATCCCCGGCATCCGTGCGGGTAAACCCACCAGCGATTTCTTGAAGAAGATTTCCAACCGCATCACGCTGTTCGGAGCAATCTTCCTTGCGTTGCTCGCCTTGATACCTACTTTCATCTTCAACGCGCTCAACGGTACTTATTCGGGTTACAACCTCGGAATCAGCAATGCGTTCTCCGCAACCGGACTTCTCATCGTCGTTTCCGTCGCACTCGAATTCAACAAGCAACTCGAATCGCAAATAATGATGAAGCACTATAAAGGATTCTTGAAGTAAGCATTGCTTATTTCTCACGCCGAAAGTCCTAATCTTCTTTCGGCGTTTCGCACGCATAAAAAGGAGGAATGAAAATGAAAAATATCGTTTTGCTGGGCGCGCCCGGCGCAGGTAAAGGCACTCAAGCCGCTCTCATTGCGAAAGAATATGACATTCCTCATATTTCTACGGGGGACATTCTTCGCAGAAATATCAAAGAAGGCACGCCTCTCGGAGTTCTCGCCAAGTCGTATATCGACAAAGGCGCACTCGTTCCCGACCAAGTCGTCATCGACATAGTCGCGGACAGACTCACCGAGGACGACGCGAAAAACGGCTACATTCTCGACGGCTTCCCTCGTACTATCGCACAAGCGGAAGCCCTCGACAAAGTCGCGAATATCGACGTCGCACTCAATATAGACGTTCCTTTTGAAACCATTATCGAAAGACTCGGCGGAAGACTCGTCTGCATTTGCGGAGAAACTTCCCACGTCAGTTGGCTCAACGGCTCCACCGCTTGCCCCAAGTGCGGAAAACAAATGTTCGTCCGCGACGACGACAAGCCCGAAACCGTAAAGGCAAGACTGGACGTTTACGAGAAACAAACCGCTCCGCTCATCGAATACTACGCGGGCAAGGGCAATCTCGTTACCGTAGACGCGGGAGTGGGTACGGTCGAAGAAATCTTCGATAAGGTCAAGAAGGTGCTTAATGATTAAAATCAAAAGCCCGAAAGAGATTGCTATGATGAAGCAATCGGGAGAGATTTTGAGAGATACTCTCCTTGCAATCGAAGAAAAAATCAAACCCGGCATCTCAACCAAAGCATTGGACGAATTCGCGTATGACTACATAAAGAAAAGAAACGCAATTCCTTCCTGCTTGGGTTACGGCGGATACCCCGCAAGCATATGCGCAAGTGTGGATGAAGTCGTGGTGCACGGCATACCGAATGCAAAACGCCTCGAAGAAGGACAAATCGTCAGCATTGATATATGCGTTCTTTACAAGGGTTGGCAGTCGGACGCGGCGAGAACGTTTTTGGTCGGTGAAGTCAGCGATGAGAAAAAGAAACTCGTTGACATCACGAGAGAAAGTTTCTTCGTCGGAATCAAACAGTTCAAGCAAGGTGGCAGACTCGGAGATATATCCCACGCCATTCAGGAATATAACGAAAGCAGGGGATACGGAGTCGTAAGAGCGATGGTCGGACACGGCATCGGCAAAGAGATGCACGAAGATCCACAAGTGCCAAACTACGGCAGAGCGGGACACGGTCCGAAACTCGAAAAGGGTATGACGCTCGCAATCGAACCGATGATAACTCTCGGTACGTGGGAAGTCGAAACGCTTGACGATGGTTGGACGTGTGTGACAAAGGATAGAAGTCCTGCGGCGCACTACGAAAACACGGTGGCTCTCACCGAAAACGGAATTGAAATCTTAACGCTATGAATTTAGGTTCGATCGTAACGTCAAAAGCCGGTCACGACCAAGGCAAAATCTTCGTCGTCGTGGAAATCGTGGACGAAAACTACGTGAAAATCGCGGACGGAGATTCGCGTAAGATTGCAAATTCTAAACTAAAGAAAATAAAACACTTAAAATCAAGTGGTCAAACGCTTGACAAAATTGCAGAAAAATTAGAAAATGGAGTACATGTGTTCGACTCCGAACTCAAACGTACTATCAAAGTCTATAAAGAAAATATAAATAAGTAGGAGTTCTATGTCAAAGGAAGACGTAATCGAAACTGAAGGTATCGTTGTTGAAGTATTGCCCAAGACTCAGTTCAAGGTCAAACTCGTGAACAACCACGTTATCCTTGCCTATCTCGGCGGGAAACTCAGAATCAACAATATCCGCATCCTCGAGGGTGACCGCGTGCAAATCGAAATGTCCCCCTACGATCTCACCAAAGGTAGAATTATCTATAGAAACAAATAGACTAATTGGAGGTTAACTATGAAAGTCAGACCCAGTGTTAAACCTATGTGCGACAAATGCAAGGTTATCAAAAGAAACGGCAAAGTTATGGTTATTTGCCCTAAATATCCCAACCACAAGCAACGTCAGGGCTAAAAAGCAATCTGTCATGGGGCGGCTGGTCGCATCATTCCAAAATCCGTGCGACTACCCATGCGTAGCATAGAACAATTTTACACAATTTTTTGGAGGTAAACAAATGGCACGTATAGCAGGCGTAGATTTGCCGCGTGACAAAAGAGTGGAAATTGGCCTTACCTATATCTATGGTATCGGTCTTGCCACTTCCAAGGAAATCCTGAAGGAAACAGGCGTCAATCCCGACACGAGAGTCAAAGACCTCACCGAGGGCGACGTTAGCCTTATCCGTGATTACATCGAAAAGAACCTTCACGTCGAAGGCGACCTCAAAAGAGACGTGGGCCTCAACATCAAACGACTGATGGAAATCGGTTGCTACAGAGGCGTCCGCCACAGAAAAGGTCTCCCCGTTCGTGGACAGAACACCAAACAGAACGCACGTACTCGCAAGGGTCCGAAGCGTACCGTCGGTCGTAAGAAGAAATAACGGAGGCGTGTTATGGCAGGTATCGCAAGAAAAAATATCAAGAAAAGAAAAGACATCAAACGCGTTGAAAAAGGTCAAGCACACATTCACGCGTCGTTCAACAATACCATCGTTACCATCACCGATATGAACGGTAATGCTATCAGTTGGTCTTCCTCCGGCAAGCTCAAACTCCGCGGAAGCCGTAAAGCAACCCCGTTCGCGGCACAAATGGTCAGCGAAGACGCAGCCAAAGTCGCTTACGATCAAGGCATGAGAACGGTTGAAGTTTACGTCAAAGGACCCGGTCAAGGCAGAGAATCCGCAATCCGCGCACTCGCAAACGTCGGTCTCGAAGTCACCCTTATCCAAGACGTTTCTCCCATCCCTCACAACGGATGCCGTCCGCCTAAGCGCAGAAGACTGTAATTGGAGGTAGAATAATATGGCGAAATATACAGGACCCGATTGCCGTCTTTGCAGACGCGAAGGCTGCAAACTTTATTTGAAAGGTGACAAATGCAACTCCGAAAAGTGCCCTCTTCTCACGAAGTTCGCACCTCCGGGACAACACGGTAAGAGCAGAAAGAAAGCGTCCGGTTACGCAATCCAGCTCCGTGAAAAACAAAAAGCAAAGAGAATTTACGGAATCAGCGAAAAGCAATTCCTCAAATACTACAACAAGGCGACCGAAATGCGCGGTGTTACCGGTGAAAACATGTTCATCCTCATCGAACGCAGATTGGACAACGTCGTTTATCGTCTTGGTCTTGGCACTTCCAGAGCCATGGCTCGTCAAATCGTCAACCACGGTCACATCACCGTCAACGGCAAAACGGTTGACATTCCTTCCTATCTCGTGAAGGCAGGCGATATTATTGCAGTAAAGGAGAACAAGAAAGAGATGCCCCTTTGGGTAGCCGCCAAAGAAGTCAAAAATCTCAGCATCGTGAAATGGCTCGAGTGGGACAACGAAAACCTCACCGGCAAAGTGCTTGCACTTCCTGAAAGAGCTGACATCGACGCGGATATCAAAGAGCATCTTATCGTCGAGTTGTACTCGAAATAAGATTTTTGGAGGACTAAGATATGATGGAAATCAAGAAACCCAAGATAAGCCTGGAGGAAAACGAAAGCAAGAACTATGCGAAGTTCGTCGTCGAGCCTCTCGAAAGAGGGTTCGGTATCACCCTTGGCAACTGCTTGAGAAGAATTCTCCTCTCCGCACTCCCCGGTGCCGCGGCAATCGGTATCAAAATCGAGGGCGTAGACCACGAGTTTTCGACCATCAAAGGCGTCAAAGAAGAAGTGACCGAGATCATTCTCAATATGAAGACCGTTCGCTTCAAGGTCTCTCCCGCCAACACCGAAAAGGTTAAACTTCACCTCTATGCAGATCAAGTGGGCGAAGTCAAGGCAGGCGACATCGAACTTCCCGCCGACGTTCAGGTTCTCAACCCCGACAAAGTCATTTGCACTCTCGACGAGGGCGGCAAAATCGATATGACCATCTACGTTGACCAAGGCAGAGGTTACGTCCCCGCCGAACGCAACAAAGTGAACAATATGCCCATAGGTTATATCCCTATCGACAGCATCTTCACCCCCGTTGTGAAAGTCAACTTCACCGTCGAAAACACCCGTGTCGAACAAAGCATCGACTTTGACAAACTCACCCTTGAAGTGACCACCGACGGAACCACTTCAGCAAAAGAAATCGCGTCCCTTGCAGCACAAGTCATGAACGAACATATCATGCTCTTCGTCGACCTCGTGGACGGTATGCGCGATAAGCCCATACTCTGCGTTGACGACGACGACAAGACGCAAAAAGTGCTCGAAATGTCCATCGAAGACCTCGACCTTTCCGTCCGTTCGTACAACTGCTTGAAACGCGCAAGTATTCATACAGTCGAGGACCTCACCCGTCGCACGGAAGAGGATATGCTCAAAGTCAGAAACCTCGGCAGAAAATCCCTCGAAGAAGTCATCAAAAAGCTCGAAGATCTCGGTCTCAGCTTGAAGGCTCAAGAGGAATAGGAGGACAACAATGCGTAAATTAGGTAGACCCACAGATCAAAGAATGGCAATGCTCCGCAACCAGGTTTCTGAATTCCTTTGGTACGGCGAAATCGAGACCACTCTCGACCGTGCAAAAGAAGTTAGAGCACTCGCCGAAAAGTATATAACCCTCGCTATCCGCACTTACCAAGACGACGTGACCGTTACCAAGACCGTCACCGACGCAAAGGGTAACAAAGTCGCAAAAGAATTCACCAATGACGGCGCAAAGAAACTCGCAGCACGTCGTAGACTTATGGCTGAACTCCGTGACCTTCAACCCATCAAGGAAGACAAGGAAAGCAAAGCAGCGTACAATGCACGTATCAAAGATGCAAAACATCCTCTCATCGAAAAGATCTTCAGAGAATATGCACCCAAATACGACAAACGCGCACAAGAGCTCGGACAAGGCGGCGGCTACACCCGCATTCTCAAGACCGAAGTTCGTCGCGGTGACGCAGCACAAAAGGTTATTCTCAGACTCATCTAATCGTCTGAAAACACAAAAACAAAACGCCGACCACGGTATCCGTGTTCGGCGTTTTTTGTGTGTTTGACAATATTCACTCGATTTCTTTGAACAAATCGTCGTACGTTGAGTCGAGTGCCTTTGCGATTGCAACAATACTTGAAACGGTAGGCTCGATTTGATTTCTTTCCCAACGGCTTAACTGCTGTTGCTTTATGCCCATTTTGTCCGCAAGTTGTTTTTGCGTGAGTCCTGCGACTTTTCGTTCATATGCTAAATTTTCACCGAAAGTTTTCATATCTTGACAATACAACATTTATTATGTATAATGTTATAAATAAAACACATATGTTGTTTTTTAGAGATAATTAATGTGAAAGGAATAAAAAATGCAGATTATACACGAGGTATAAGAGAGTGTATTAAGCGCATAATGCGGATTCCTAAAGCATGATTAATTATGTTAAAGGAGAGACAAAAGATGAAAAAGGTAAGGATATTGCTCTTTTGCATAGCTATTTTTTTGTTAGGTGCAACTTTTTGTGGCTGTTCATTGTTTGATGGTGACATAGAATATGATACTGTCACATATGAAGATTATGCAAATAACACGATGACAATCTTAACTAATAAAACAAAAGAAATAGATATTTCGGATAATGTCAGTGAATCTGAGCGTGAAGAAAACATTTCTTTATTAAGAGAGCATGGGATTGACATAAATTCGTTAAATGAAAATGAAGATTATGAAGTGTCATACGAACTACGAAGTGCAACGAGTTCTTATGATGAGATATGCACAATGGGAGCAAATGACGATATTTTGTACCCGGGTGCACTTTTGAATATTAAAAACAATAACTATAAGGCATTGGGGATAGATGTTGAGGATAGGGGAAGTATAACAATTTCTGCCAATTTGGAAACGGGTGTTAACGTTGGATCAAACACATTGTCGGAAACGATCGATCAACCCGCAAAGTCTAGTGTTACAAATGGGATACGTCAAATTATAACTCGGAACATAGGTGAAACAACGCAACTTCCCTCGGTGTTTCAAATGAGTATACATGAAGTAAGTAGTGCGGAAGAGTTTTTTATGGGATTAGGCTTGGGTTTTCAAGTAAAAAAATTTGCGTTTTCTGATAATTATTCTACGAACAATATAGAAAAACAAACCAATCTTGTTGTTGTGTTAAAACAAATATATTACACAATAAGCGTAGATGATAAAAGCGCAAAAGGTTTTTTCAGTGATAATGCGAGATCGAAAGATATAAATAAAAAACTTGAGGGAACAATCCCTGCATATGTCGCCGCAGTGTCATATGGGCGATTGGTTATGTTGGGTATTCAAACCGATTATACACAACAAGACGTGGAAAACATATTAAAACAAAGTTGGGGAAAAATGTCGGACAATCCGGGCAGTAGTTCCAATAAAAAGTTTTCTGAAACCTTTGAAACTAGTGTAAAGAACTTAACGACAGACAATAGTACGGATATTTCTTATTTTGTATATGGGGGTAATTCTTCTGTATCTGGAAGCTTAAAAGCAGAAGATTCGTTGGCAGATTTCTTTTCCGGAAGCGACAACGACTATTATCTTGGGATGCCAATATCTTATAGGATAAGACATTTAGACGGAGAATTGGCAAAAATTCAAAGTGCAGATACATATGTTGTGAAGAATGTAGAATATAAGCCTAAAAAACTTATGGATTGGAGTTCTCTCAAAAAGATCATAGAAGATCAATCTATAAAAAAGATAGATAAACTAAATTTGGATCTAAGCGGTGTTGTAGAGTATGATTTGTTGAACGTTACGGATGATAATGCAAACAAATATAATGCAAATCAAATTATTAGAGTGCCTGAAAATATAAGCGAATTGACAATCAGCGGTCCGAATGCGACGTTAGAAAGTGTTCTTGGTCAAATTGAGTATAATGGATTGACAATAAGTGTTGCTCCAAGGAACACTCCGCTCACAATAACTCTCAAGGATATAAACTTTAATGGGTTCAATAATGCAGCGATAAAAACAGACGATATAGATTCACAAACAAAAATAAATCTTTGCGTTAAAGGGTCTGTCACGCTCAAAGGTGCAAAAGGGTATAGTGCAATTTCCGCATATGATTTCGCAATTAATAGCGATCAGCAAGATTCGGGCATATTGACAATAGAAGGCGGTTGCGGAAACGTGATTAATGGTGAGTACCATGTAGGCAACGGCATTGATGCGGAAAGGCTAACTATCAACGCAATCGGAAACTCCATAAGCATAAAGGGTGGAGATAGTGTATTATACGAATACAACGGTAGAGATGGCGGAATTGGCGTCAACGTCTCAGGTGAAGTATCAATCACAACGGAAGCACCTGTTTTGATCAGCGGAGGAAAAGGCGCAAAGGGTGGCGTCGGTAACGGCTATAATAGAGATGCTTTCGTTGATGGAAACGGAGCAAGTGGAGGCATTGGTGGAACCGGCGGTAATGGTGGACATGCCATTAAAGCAACTTCGTTGCGTGTGAATGCGACAAAAAATTCGGTTATATTGCGTGGCGGCGACGGCGGTCAAGGCGGTGACGGAGGAGACGGTCAATCTTCAACTTGGGAAAAGAAGATAACATATAAGGCTGGAAAAGGCGGCGTCGGTGGTCGAGGTGGAGATGCGGGAAAAGTCTTCAAAATTTCTGAAGAAATAGTGCCCGCCGGAATAGTTATTCAATTGGCAAGTAACGGAAAAGGTGGCACTGGCGGCAATGGTGGCAACGCAAAAAAAACTAAAAAAGCAGTCGGCAATGATTGGCATTGTAGTCAACCAGGCGAAGGTGGAGAAGGAGGCGTTGCCGGCACATATTATGACCAAAATGAATACGACGGTTTTGTTGTGGACTCTAAAAACTCAGGAGCAATAATAGGAGTCGGCGATAAAGGTGAAAATGGTGTTCAAATAGTAGTATAAAGGAGGCAATTAAAATGAAGAAAGAACAAAAGGTAGACGCGGCAACATTGGCTAAGGAGTTGGGCAGTTATCAACAGTTGGCATTTTGGAACAAGTTTGTAAAAGTCTTGTTTAAGCTAGGCGTGGTAATTGACGTTCTTATCGCGGTGGCGGTAATAGTAGCAGGTGCCATGCCCGCAGAGAGCGGAACAAGCGTAATCGCATCAATTTTTTTAGGCATAGTTTTGTTTGGTGTGTTGTATTTGTTTACATATATCGGCTATATGGGCGGCAAATTACTATTGTCGTATCTCTACGATATCAAACAACAGAGAATAGCCATAGAAAGATTGACGTTGCTTGAATATGGCGAAGTGTGTGAAAAAGAAGAGATCAAAAACTATGCCGGAAAATCTATGCTTAACAATATGGGAGTTGACGATTTCTCGTCAAAATGATGATGCAATTCTAGGTTAGTAATGATCGCAAATTGAAAGGCACTCGCGGGAGTGCCTTTTGTTATTTCTTTTGGGGGTTGTGGGGAGTGGTTTCGGGTTTTTGCCAGAGATTGTTGCGCTCGGGGTGGTAAATTGCGCCTAGTATGCGCTCTTTGGCAAACGGTACGTCTTTGCAGATATGTTTTATCAGGTTCTTCGCGTACTCCCTTTGCGAAAAGTGGTTTTGGGGGCAGGGGTTGTTCACGATCGGGATATTCAGTCTTTCGCACGCCGCTTTGACGTCGTACTCTTCGAGATAGATGAGCGGACGGATTAGGTTCACTCCCGACCTGTCCATATACGCGGTGGGCGCAAAACAACTGAATCGTCCTTCGTAGAGCAAGGACAAAAGCATAGTTTCGGCGACGTCATCTGCGTTGTGGCCAAGGGCAAGCGTTCCCCCGCCTAATTCGTTGAGTTTGTTGTTAAGCGCGCCCCTACGCATTTTAGCGCACAATGAACAGGGGTTTCGCTCCGCTCTCGCCTCGAAGATGATTTCCGCGATGTCCGTTTTGACGACGTAATGCGGAACGCCCAATTCTTCGCACCAAGCGTGGAGTCTATCCGTTTCTTCGACCTTGGTATCTTTCAATCCCATGTCGATGGTGATAGCGGACAACTCGAACTTTTCGGGGGAGAAGCGTTGATATGCTTTCAGACCTGCGAGCAACAAACCGCTATCCTTTCCGCCTGAAAGTCCGACGAAGATTTTATCACCGTCGTGGATCATATCGTAATCTTGAATGGCGCGTCGCATTGCGGACAGAACTTTTTGCATACTATTTGACCTCGTTCTCCATACGTAGAGTATTTTCGCGGAAATAATTATATAATATCTTTAAGCGGTTTTGCAAGTGATTTCCATTCTTGACTTGAAACGCGCTTTGAGATATACTGTTATTGAGGCAAATATGACTGAAACAATTGCGAATTTCTTTTTAAGTTGGACGGGCAACGGCTATCTCACCCTGTTCATCATATCCATAATACCGATTGTCGAACTACGCGGTGCGATCGTGCTTATGGGAGGTATGGACGTCAATCCGATAGCGGGTATGCTTTGTTGCGTGGCAGGATCGACGGTTATGGTCGTGCCTATCATTTTGCTTATCCGTCCGCTCATCCGCAAGTTGAAGAGAAGCAAGGTATTCGCGAAGTTCGGCAAGAACCTCGAGCAAAATCTCTCCGAGCGCGCCCCTGACGTCAGCGAAGAGAACGCTACGGGCATAAAGAAAAAAATGTCCGCCGATGCAAAGAAATTCTGGGGCGTACTGATTTTCGTCGGTATTCCGCTTCCCATGACGGGCAGTTGGACGGGTAGTTGTATCGCGGGTATACTCGACTTCAAACTTTGGAAAGCGGCACTCGCAGTCTTCTTCGGCAACGTCGCGGCGGCGGGTATTCTCACCGTCATCGTCGAACTCGTGCCGTCGGCGTATATAGACTTCGTGCTGTACGGATTCATCATCCTTGCGATAGCACTGTTCGTATCTCTCTACTTCACCCGCGCCGCAAAGCGCGAACGCAAACTCGAAAAAGAAAAGGATAAGTACGGAAATCGCTCGCTATACGAACTTGCGCAACTTGAAAAAGAAGCCACCGAAAACGGCTCCGTCCTTATTAAAAAAGAATACGTGGACGATGAAGGCAACAAGCATATAGTGGTCGGCAACGACGAGAGAAGAAACGAGGACTTGATAAAAGACAAGTCGAAGATATAAAACACAACGAAAAACCCCGCCGATTTGGCGGGGTTTTCATTGCTACGCCACGGCAAACGGCGGCGGTCGGGAAAATCAATATTGACGCGATTGTAACCATATGGTAATAATATGGTAGGAGGATAATTATGAAAGTGAAAAAAATCTTGCCTATAATAATGGTGGTGGCATTGCTTATAGTCTTGTGTGCTTTCACCGCGTGCAACGACGAGAAAGAACAACCGCCCGAAGTCAACGAATTGCTCGAAACGGCAGTGTTTTTCGATAGGGGTGAAAAAATCTTGAAACAAGAATATATCGACGCTTTGCCTTGG
The DNA here is from genome assembly GCA_964550635.1 of uncultured Bacteroidaceae bacterium. Taxonomy (GTDB): domain Bacteria; phylum Bacillota; class Clostridia; order Christensenellales; family CAG-917; genus RGIG4097. Next base: position 33,203 of record CAZJZV010000004.1, on the reverse strand, counting down.
AAAGACGAGTATCATATGATGGTTGAAAAGACGACCGTTTTGATCGATAACAAACAAACTCTTGATACAATGTTCGTTGGTTTTCCGACAAGCGTTGACTTTGAAACCGAAAGGGTTATAGTTTATATACACACGTCATATAAATATGGATTTTCTCATCATCTAGCAGACGTTAATGTCGCAAACGGCGCGTGTACAATTCAAAGCGTAATTGACATCCCGGACGAGTTCATTGGGGAAAACGGAGTAATTGCGCCTTGCGCATCCGCTCCTACCATGCGTGCGTTAGTCGTGAAAGTCAATTCGACAGAATTTGAATCTGCAAAAGTGAAGATAACGTATTAGCCAACAAGGTTATTAAGACAAACAGGTAAAAGTAATTAAAAACGCCACCGTGGATGCGGTGGCGTTTTTTTGTTGGTTTGTTATCTTACAGCTCTGCGAAGTATTTGATGGTGCGAACCATTTGAGAGGTGTAGCTGTTTTCGTTGTCGTACCAAGACACGACTTGGACTTGGCTGTTGCCGTCTGCCATGTTGATGACCATGGTTTGAGTTGCATCGAAGATGGAACCGAAACGGCTGCCGATGATGTCGCTGGAAACGATTTCGTCTTCGTTATATCCGAAGGACTCGGTTGCTGCTGCTTTCATTGCTGCGTTGATACCTTCTTTGGTGACTGCGCCCTTGACGACTGCCACGAGGATGGTGGTGGAACCGGTAGGGGTGGGAACGCGTTGTGCAGAGCCGATGAGTTTGCCGTTGAGTTCGGGGATGACGAGACCGATTGCTTTCGCTGCGCCGGTGCTGTTGGGAACGATATTGATTGCTGCCGCGCGGGAACGACGGAGGTCACCTTTTCTTTGAGGTCCGTCAAGAGGCATTTGGTCACCGGTGTATGCGTGGACGGTGGTCATGATACCGCTTTGGATAGGTGCGAAGTCGTTGAGTGCTTTCGCCATAGGGGCGAGGCAGTTGGTGGTGCAGGATGCCGCGGAGATGATGGTATCTTCTTTGGTGAGGGTGGTGTGGTTGACGTTGTAGACGATAGTGGGAAGGTCGTTGCCTGCGGGAGCGGAGATGACGACTTTCTTTGCGCCTGCGTCGATATGTGCTTGGGCTTTCGCCTTGGAGGTGTAGAATCCGGTGCATTCGAGAACTACGTCAACGCCGATTTCTCCCCAAGGGAGTTCTGCCGCTTTGGCTTTTGCATAGATGATGATTTTTTTGCCGTCGACGACGATGTAGCCGTCTTCTTTCACGGAACCGTCTTCATTGAGGACCGCTTCGCCGAAGGTGACGGTGTGGTCGTTTGCATAATTGCCTTGGGTGGAGTCGTACTTCAAGAGATGAGCGAGCATTTTGGGGCTGGTGAGGTCGTTGATTGCGACGACTTCATAACCTTCTGCGCCGAACATTTGTCTGAAAGCGAGACGACCGATTCTGCCGAATCCGTTGATAGCAACTCTAACGTTATTTGCCATTATTTATTCCTCCAAAAGGTGTTTTTTCAAACTTCACAATATATATTGTGCTGATTTTCGTTTAGTATTTTACACATAAACGCTGAAATATGCAAGCAAATTGCACCCCATTTTTTGCAGTTGCGGAAATTTATATGAGTGCAAAACCGCGCATTTGTGCTAATAATCGTCATATACCGCTATTTTCGCGCGCGCATATTGCCTATATTGACAGGAGCGCGCAAAAGTGCTAAACTAATTCAGTCAGAGGTGTATATGAACTCAATCCTTTCCGCTTTCAATTTTGCAATCATAGATTGCAATTCGGATATTCTCAATTGGCTCATACGTATGCTCGTTGCGTGCGTGTGCGGTTTCGCTATCGGTTTCGAGAGAAAGAGCCGTTCAAAAGAGGCGGGTATCCGCACTCACTCAATCGTTTGTATGGCGTCCTGCATCATCATGATAGTGTCCAAGTACGGTTTTTCGGACACGGGCGCGGTGGACTATGAGCGTATTGCGGCGCAGGTCGTCAGCGGTATCGGTTTCTTGGGCGCGGGCATAATCTTCTACAAACACGACTTCTTGCACGGTCTGACCACGGCGGCGGGCGTCTGGGCAACCGCGGGTATCGGACTCGCAATCGGGGCGGGTATGATTTTCGTCGGACTCATCGCGACGACTATGCTCGTACTCTTGCAAATCCTGTTGCACCGTCCGTGGAAGTTCCTGAAAGGGAATATGGTCCACGTCATACGTCTCAACGTCAAACTCGACGAAGACGGAGTCGTCGACAAGATAAACGAATTGTTCGACGTCAAAAAGATTTTGCAATTCAAGACCAAAAACGAGGACGAAAACAGAATTACGGGTGTTATCGAATTGGTGACCGAGAGAGATTTCACCGCAAACGAAATCCTTGAAATCAGCAAAAACAATAAGTTCATCAACACGATTGAGAAAATCGACGAGCTTTGATGACTTGCTTATAACAGTCCAAAACTACGGCACTCGCATGGGTGCCGTAATTTTTTCGGATTAGGGCGCCGTTTTCCGCTACTTTTCTCAAAAAAATCATTGAACGGTTTTCGGTGCTTAAATTGTTTACTTTTTACGAGATATGTAGTACAATGACCTCAATCAAAAAATCGGAGGACAAAAAGGTTATGCCATTGGTAACAACAACCGAAATGTTCAAAAAGGCGTACGCCGGCGGTTATGCAATCGGCGCATTCAACGTCAACAATATGGAAATCATTCAAGGTATCGTCGAGGCTGCTCAAGAAGAACAAGCACCCCTTATTCTTCAAGTTTCGTCCGGTGCGAGAAAGTACGCAAACACCACCTATCTCACGAAGATGGTCGAAGCGGCTGTCGAAACAAGCGGTCTTCCTATCTGCTTGCACCTTGACCACGGCGATTCTTTCGCACTCTGCAAAGACTGTGTTGACAGCGGTTTCACTTCCGTTATGATCGACGCAAGCGCACATCCGTTTGCAGAAAACATCTCTATAACCAAACAAGTCGTGGAATATGCACACGATCACGGCGTAGTGGTTGAAGCAGAACTCGGCAAACTCGCAGGTATCGAAGACGACGTCAACGTTTCCGCAAAAGACGCGAGCTACACCGATCCCGATCAAGTCCAAGAATTCGTCGAAAAGACCGGCGTGGACAGCCTTGCAATCGCAATCGGCACCTCTCACGGCGCATTCAAATTCAAAGGTCAACCCCAACTTCGTTTCGACATCCTTCAAGAAGTCGAAAATCGTCTTCCCGGATTCCCTATCGTTCTTCACGGTGCATCCAGTGTTCCTCAAGAATACGTCAAGATCATCAACCAATACGGCGGTAGCATGCCCGGCGCACAAGGCGTTCCCGAAGAAATGCTCCGTAAGGCGGCGGAAATGGCAGTCTGCAAGATCAATATCGACAGCGACCTTCGTCTTGCAGTGACCGCAACCATCCGCGAACACTTCGCACTCAATCCTTCCCACTTCGATCCCAGACAATATCTCGGACCGGCAAGAGAAGCAGTGAAGAAGATCGTCAAACACAAACTTGTGGACGTTCTTGGTTGCAACGGCAAAGCATAAAACAACGCAAATGAAAAAAGCACTCCAGACGGAGTGCTTTTTTAATGATATACGCTTTGCGTATGATATATTGCTATTGCAATATGATATACTTGCTTCGCAAGCATGATATATGCCTGACGGCATATTGTGGATTTTTATCTTATATTTTAAGTATTTACTATGAGCGAGCGTACTTATATAAGCAATCACTTAAAAAAAGATTTTCCCTCTTGCTTTTTTCTGCAGTAGTGCTATAATGTCGTCATCAACTTTAAGGAGGGTTTTTATTATGGCAATTTTTGACGATGCAGAACGCGTATACTTGCGCAGAAGCGAATTGAACGGACGCGTTTCCGTTTACGACAAGGACTGTAACAGATACGACGGTGATTGGGAAAACGGCGTAATGCAAGGTTACGGCAAACTTTATCTTGCCAACGGCGACTTTTATAGCGGTAAGTTTGTGAACAATCAAATCGTATTCGGTGATTTCCAAAACAAAGCGATGGTTGACAGCATGGCAAACGGATTCAAATCCGGCGAAGAAAAGACAATCTTATATAGGGGTGATTTTCTTAATTTCAAATTTGACGGCGAAGGAGTCCTTCTATCGTCGGACGGAAAATTCGAAGGAAAATTCAAAGAAGGCAAATTCATAGGATGAAGAAAAAAGCACTGCAATCCGCAGTGCTTTTTTTTAGCATTCACTATGAGCGGGTGTGAGTACGCATTCACTTTTTCGGAGACGGAACATGAGCCGCAACGGCGGCGAGCACTTCGAGTGCCGAGCGCGTCACAAGGCACTTTGCGCTATGCCTTCTGCGACGGCTTTCTGTGCGCAGAGCCTTGCTCCTTTTTCCCCACTGCGAAAAACTGCGCCTGTTCAAACATAGTGCGTAATCATATTGCCGTTCGCTTGTTTTCGCAGTGGGGATGCCCCTATGTCTCGCTCGGCATTTTTGCACTAAACTATGAGCGTGCGTGAGTACGCACTTGCTATTTCGAAGACGGAACACGAGCCGCAACGGCGGCGAGCACTTCGAGTGCCGAGCTCGACGGACAGTACAAGCGACTGTGCGCACTGTCTTCGCGTAGCGGCGCACACAAAGCGCAGTGGAATAAGCCGAGACGACGCTTTTCTATGCGAGCGCCGAGTGTTGCCCCCTGCGCACGCAGGCGACGTGGGTTCCCCGTAGAGGGGGAACGTCGATTGGGGAAACACGTGAGGAAGGGGGAACTGTGATAAGATATGTTCGCACTTGCTTTGAAAGACGCGTGAAAAAACCGACAAGTGTATTGCTAAATCCGAAAAATAAAGTGCTTTTTGTGGACAAAACTATTATATGGTGGTAAAATGATTAAAAATAACTATATCAATTTGGAGGGATTTATGTCTGATGCGGTCATAATTGCCGTTGCCGGGAAAGGCGGTGTTGGTAAGACGAGTTTGGCGGCGACGATAGTGCGCGTTCTCGTGGACAATTTTAAGGATAAAAAAATTCTCGCTATAGACGCCGATCCCGCCGTCGGACTTTCCACTGCGCTAGGGGTGGACGTCAAGCACACGATCGACGATATTCGTAAGGAAATCATCGAAAACGTGGAAGACGGCAATTCTAAACAAGCAATCGAAATTCTCGGAGAAGCGCGTTATCGCATATTCGACGCTATGGTCGAGAAGGACGGCTACGCATTCATTGCGGTCGGGCGTCCGGAGTCGGCGGGTTGCTATTGCAAAATCAATTCCTATCTCAAAGAAGTTATCAGCATATTATCCGATGAATTCGACTACGTCGTCATTGACGGCGAGGCGGGCATCGAGCAAATCAATCGTCGCGTTATGGAAAAGGTGTCCCATCTCATTCTCGTTACGGACCAATCCAAGAAGGGTAGGGACGTGTGCAAGACCATAAAAAAAGTGGCGGATGAACTCGTTATGTATCGCGAAATCGGCATAGTGGTCAATCGTGTAAGTGACGAAGAAGCAGTGCGCTCTCTCGACTACGACGGAGTGCGTCTTCTCGCGACGATAGGGGACGACCAAAACCTTGCGTCCTTCGACTTGAAAGGGGAGAACGTCTTCGAACTTCCCGCAAAATCAAAAGTAGTAGAGGGAGTCGAAACCGCGCTCAACGCGCTCGGCATTATCGGCTAACTCAATATTATAGGAGAGAAATATGAGAGACCTGAAACACCTGCTTTACTTTGAAAATCTCTTGCAAGAAGCCAACAACGACCTCGTCAAGCAAGCGGTTGAAAAAGACGGCAAACTCGCACTCGGTTACACCTGTTATCACGTGCCCGAAGTTCTTCTCAATCTCGACAACTGCGTTAGCATAAGGCTTCGTGCACCGCGCACGGGCTCTGTTGACATCGCGACGTACTATCTCAGTCCGTTCATTTGCGGATACGCAAAGGCGATGCTTGAACGCGGTATCGAGGGCGGTTACAACTTCCTGTCCGCACTGTTCTCGGGTGAAACCTGCTCTGAAATGAACAGAGCGGTTGAGCACTACGAACTCATGCGCCTTGTCGACAACGACAAGTTCTTCATCAGTTTGTTCGATATGCCTTTCAAGACCAACCAACACTGCCTTGAAAGCTATGCAAAACAACTGCGCTTGAAAGTCCTCGACAAACTCAAAGACGCCTACGGCGTCGATACGTCCGACGACGCAATTCGCAAAGCGGTCGAACTTCACAACAGAGTGTGCAGAGCAATCACCGCAATCGGCGAATATCGCAAGGAAGACAATCCGCGCATTACGGGATATGAATTCCACGTGCTTTGCCTTGTCAGCTACTGCTGCCCCAAGTATCTCATCGTGGACAAACTCGAAGAGACTCTCGAAGAACTCAAGACGCGCGAACCCGACGCAAAGAAATTCTACAGAGCGAGAATAGTCGTCGTCGGCAGTGAAATCGACGATCCCGACTTCACCAAACTCTTTGAAGATAGCGGTGCGTACGTCGTCGCGGACAGATATTGTTTCGGATCCCTTCCCGGTAGAGAAGAAATCATTCTCAACGACGACGAAGACGTCCTCACTCAAATCTGCCGTCACTATATGAAGACCGCTCAATGCCCCAGATATATGGAGCACGAAAAGGTGGAAGGCAGACGTCAATTCGTCAAACAACTCGTCGAAGATTACCATGCGGACGGCGTTGTTTACGAGCAACTCAAATTCTGCGAATATTGGGGATATGAACGCGCGCTCGCATCTCATATTATGGTCAACGAGTTCGGCATTCCGTCCATCGCAATCGACCGCCAATATACCGCAAGCGCATCGGGACAACTCCGCACGCGTATTCAAGCGTTCGTGGAAAGTCTTGAAATCAAAAATATCCAAAAATCCAAAAAGGAGAAAAAGTAACCTATGGCAAAGAAGAAATACGGTGGTTACAAAAATCTTCACGAGGACAAGACGGGAATCCTTAAACATCGTGAATGGCGTGGCTTCAAGGATACTCTCGTTGACTACTATAGATGGCTTGTCACTTGGAAAGATATGATAGTGATGATTCTCAAAAACCCGATCGCTGTCGTGAAAGGGTTGTGGAGATACCGTTGGATGGCGTCTTATCTTGCCACTCCCGCGTTTGTCGATCGTCACACCGAGGGTTTGCGCGGACCGCAACTTCTCATGACGCATCTTCATTTCAATATGATCGTCAAGCACGCGACCGGGCTTATTCTTACCGCGTTTGAATCCGACGAGAAGATGTTCCCCAACAACAAGAAGAGCAAAAAACTCATCTGCATCGACGAGCTTATCCCCGTGGAATTCGGCGCAGGCTTCCCCGGTTACAAGGTCTATCCCATGCAAACGATGCCTATCTTCCTGTCCAGTATGGTCGACCAACAAATCACGCCCCCTTACCTTGATGCAATCGAGAGTTTCGGCGTGCCCGCGGACGTGTGTCCTCTCCCCAGTGCAGAGGCGGGCGTAGCGGTCGAGGACGACTATCCCAAACTCGGCAAATGCATGATCACTTGCAATATGCCCTGCGACGGCTCCATTATGACGTCCACATTCCAAGACAGATACTTCAAACTCCCCACCCACGTATACAACGTGCCTTTGAGATACAAAGGGGAGGACGTGCAAGAATACGCCGTCGAAGAAATCAAAGAACTTATCAAGTTCGTCGAAGAACAAACCGGTCAAAAATTCGATTGGGATAACTTCATCGCCGCTCTTGAAAGCTACAATAAACAACTCGACTACGAACTTCAAAAATGGGAAGTCAACAAGACCAACTACCCTCAAATGACGGGCGCAACGTTCTGGTTGTATAGAATTTATTACTATCACCTTTCGGGCGGTTTCGACAAACGCTTCTTGAAGACGGATAAGAAAGTCAACAAGATTATGTTGAAAGCGTACGAAAAGAAAACCCCCGCAAGTCGCGAAATGCGCCATAGAGCAATCGTTTGGAGTTGCCCTGCAAACTACTACACTTCCCTTGCAAACTGGCTTGAAAACTGCTGGGGTATCAACGTAGTTATGGATATGGAAACCATGATTTCCTATCTCAAATTCCGCACGGACACCCACGAGCACGCTCTCGAAGACCTTGCTAAAACCTACCAACGCGCCACTATGCGTACCCACACCAAAGGCGGTTATCAAAACGTGCTTGACGAGTGTTGGAGAGTCGTCGAAGAATACAATATCGACACCGTCATCATGTACGACCAAATCTCGTGCAAGGGTATGGACGGTTTGGTCGGCATTTTCGACGATCAAGCAAGAGAAAAAGGCGTCAACTTCATTTGGGTGCAACAAGACCTTATGGATCCCAGAACGATTTCCCGTCGCGATATGCGCGAGCAAATCAACAAGTATATGCAGACCGTTCTTCAAGAGAAACCCCTTGACGAAAGTATGCTCGACTTCGACGATAGCGAAGCTTGGTAAAATTAAATTTTTGGAGGAAATAATATGAAATATTTCGGTGGCTGTGACGTAGGTTCGACCTATACGAAAGCAATAATTCTCGATGAGAACGGCAAAATCCTTGCCGATACAACCATAAAAAGCAAAATCAACGCGGCTCTCTCTGCGGACGCCGCAATGGCGGAAGTCGTCGCAAAAGTACCCGAACTCAAAGGGGACGTCAAAAACCTTGATTATCTCGTAGGCACCGGCTACGGCAGAAACAAAGTCGCAACCGCAGACGAGAATATCTCCGAAATCTCTTGCCACGCAATGGGCGTTCACGTGTCCGACCCCAAGGTCAAAGCAATCATCGACATCGGCGGACAAGACATCAAGGGTATCGCAATCGACACCGACGGCACCGTCAAAAACTTCGCAATGAACGACAAATGCGCCGCAGGTACGGGCAGATTCTTCGAGGCTATGGCAAGATCTTTTGAAATGTCTTTGAGCGACTTCTCGAAACTCTCCCTGAAAGCAAAGAGCGTCATCCCCATCTCCGCACAATGCACCGTTTTCGCAGAATCCGAAGTCATCTCTCTCGTCGGCGAAGGCAAGCCCATGGACGAAATCGCGGCAGGTATCGAAATGTCCGTCGCAAAGAGATGTTTCGTCATGGCGAAGAAAGCGGGCGCAACGGATAGCATAACTCTGTCCGGCGGTTGCGCAAAGAACGACGGTCTCAAACAAGCAATCGAACAAGTCCTCAAAATCAAAGTCATCGACCTGCCCATCGACCCTCAACTTATGGGTGCGCTCGGCGCGGCGGAGTACGCAAGACAAAAAGGACTGGCGAGAGCCTAACCGTAGGAGGTAAAGACTTATGCTTTGGTGGCAAATTCTTTTGATAGTGATTGGCGCGCTCGTGGGCGCGGGACTGCTTCTTTTTGCGGTCACTTTCACTCTGTATTGGTTCAACCTTGATATGAAAGTCATTCATTGGTTCTACGGAAAAATGAAGAAACACTACGACAATATCGAACGCGACAGGAAGATATGATTGATTTTTTCGACGCGTATATTGAAAAAACGCAAAACCTTTTGGACGGTATTCCGTCCAAAAGGTTTAGTTATAATTCGCGAGATTTGGCGGCGGTTTCACCGCGTAGCGAACTCGTGCTTCTTCGCGATACGGCGTTTGAACTGGGCGGTAGCGACCTACCTTGCGTCGGGTACACTCTCGTCACGTCAAACGTGTCCTTTGAGAGCGAAGTCGTCGTCGTTGGCAATGACCTTGACAAGATAAAACGCGACGTGCCTTTTGCGAAAATCGTCATTCTCGGAGTCGATGATTTTTCGGGGGACGAGCAATCTCTCTTCAACGAAATCAAAAATCTCGAACACGCAAAATACAAACTCAACGTCGAAGGCTTTATGGCGCGTGCGTCGTCGATGAGTCATAGAGAGCAGGTGCGCGTTAGCAAACAGGGGTTGAAAAGCGGATTGTCTTTCGGGAAAGTCGGCAACACCCTGATAAACGAATATCTCAAAGAAAAGGGCGTGAAAGCGGTCAAGATTATCTTCGTTACCGCAGAGAAAGCGGACTACGACAGTCTTGCAAAAATCGCAGAGAAGACGTCTGATATTCTCGATGCATTCAATCATATGTACGACAACCTTATGGTCGATTGCAAGTCTTGCAACCTGAAAGCGATATGCGACGAAGTCGAAGGCATGCGCGAATTGCACTTCAAATCCGCAAAGAAAAACAAGAAGTAAAGCGCACGTATCTTTTCCTTTTCAGTCGCGGAAAACACTCATAACAAAACCTATATAAACGAATGCAATATTGCATAATTGCACGTTAAAGAACAACCGTGAAAACGAAAAAAAATAAAACCGCCCAAACGGGCGGTTTTTCTATTGCTATGGGATGACTTCATTTTTTCAAATATAGCGGTATGTTGCCATAATCGTCATTTTAACTGTTTCATTTCGATGAATAAACCGCTTATTTTGCAATTTCAGGGTTTTGTTTCAGTAGGTATAGTGCGCCCAGTCCCGAGAATGACGGCCAATACGCATCGCAAGAAAGCGTGCCGTTTAGCGCGTCTTTTGCAAGGGCGGTTTCACCTTTTGAAAGGTGGTAGTGATATAGCCCGAATAGGTACATTATTCTCGTCAGGTCGTTGCGTTTCGACTCTTCTTCTTGGTTGCTCGGAGTCTTGTCGATGAATAGGCGCACCGCAAGGTCGTAGCCTACGTGGTGGCTTATCTTTTCGTCGAGATAAAGGGCGGTGCCTTCGCTCACGTCTTCGCCAAGTCGGACAAGACAAAGGATATACCAATATAGAGTCGCGATATACATTTCGGGGTTGCCCTCGGAGAGTTTCAGGGTTTTTGCAAGGGCGGTTTTGGCGGTGGTATAGTCCCCTTGATAGAAGTAGCAAAGACTTATGCGGTAGTTAATGTCGAGCAAATCGTAACCGCGTTTTTCAAGGTCGAGAAACGCTTGCAATGATTTTTCGACTTGCCCGGTCGAGAGATAGCGCATGGCAAGAATGCGTTTTGCACGGTAACTTTCAGGCTCGTATTCGAGTGCTTTCAGTGAGCATTCTATGCTTTCGCGATAGCGGAATTGTGCGCATAGTGCAGTCGCCAAATCGAGAAGAGCGTTTGCGCTCTCTCCTTTTTTCTCTATGCGGTTTCTCACGAATTTTACCGTGTCGCTATCGGGTATAGTCGTTCCCCCGCGCCCGAAAAATTCAATTTCGTAGCCGTTTCTGACGTCGCACAAAGCCACTGTCTTTCCGTTTGAAAACAGGGTGCTGCCACCGCATTTGCATTCGCCGTTTCCGTCACACATAGTTTTACTCCTTGTCATGTATGGTGTTTTTCTTCTCGTCGAAGTAGGTCGAGATGAAGAAGATTGATAGTGATAGCAATGTTATCGCAACGCAGGGCGCGAGCAGGTATGCGTACGCACCGTTGACGATTGCGCCCCTTGTGCGCGCGAAGTTTATCATCACGCCCCAAGTGGGATTGTATAGGTCGCCGAATCCGAGAAAACTCAAGGTGGACTCCGTCATAATCGCGGAGTTGACTCCGATGAGTAGTCGATATACGATGACGTCTTTGAGGTTGGGTAGCACGTGTTTCACCGCCGTCCTGACCTTGCCGTAGCCGTAGACCGAGCAGATTTCGACGAATGGTTTCGTTTTCAGACTTGCGACTTTCGCCCTGACCGCGCGCGCAGTCCCCACCCAACCGAAAGCGGCGATTAGGCAGATGAGCGCAACGTCCGATCCGCCTATGAATGCGGACAACACGATGACGACGATGAGTTTCGGGAACACCGCGAACACGTTCACGAGAGTGCCGAAAAATCCGCCGACAATTCCTTTTGCTTCGGAGAGAAAACCGATAAGCACGCCTATGACGAGAGAGAGAAGTCCCGCGCATAGTCCGACGACGAGTGTATCTCTCGTGCCGTAGACGAGTTCGGTGAATACATCGTAGCCAAGTGAATTTGTGCCGAGAATATGTTCGCCGTTCGGTTCGAGCCACGCTCCAAAGGATTCCTTTCTGTCGTAGTCCGTGAAGATTTGCGGCGCTATGCTTGCAAGCACGAACACGAGAAGTATCGCAACACCGATGAATAGGAAGACGCGTCGTTTCATTTTCGCACCTCCGCAGTCATCGGAGTTATCGCAATCAACGCAAGGTCGCTCACTGCGATTGCGATTATCATAGCAAGGGAAGTCGCGAAGAGTATGCCTTGCATAAGCGGGTAGTCGAGAGTGTAGACCGCATCGTACAAAAGTCTGCCTATTCCGTTTATCGAGAAGACGTTTTCGACGACGACCGAACCTGCAAAACAACCGCCGAGCGCAGTGCCAATCATAGTGACGAAAGGATGCGCCACGTTTTTCAGGATATATGAAAATTCGATTTTGCAATCCGAAAAACCTCTTTCGCGCGCATATCGCACACTCATATCGTCTGAAAATAAGGCGGTCGAGTTTCGCACGACGAGATAGCGGGACGGAGTGCTTGCAAGGACGAGAGTAAGGACGGGGAGTATAAGATGAATAAGTCTGTCCGCAAACCTGCTTTTTCCCGCGGACGATAGCCCCGCGCTTGGGAATATACCGCCCTCAACCGACAACGCAACGAGAAGCACGAGTGCGATTGCAAAGGACGGCACTGCATTTAGCACCACGTTGAAAGCGGTGGATGCATTGTCGAAAACTCCCCCTTTTTTGTGTCCCGCGCGAAGTCCCCAACATAGCCCTATCGCAACGGATATGAGAATGGCGGGCAGGGTGATTTGCAATGTGTAACCTATGCGCTCGCCTATGAGAGAAGACACGGTGGTTTCCTTTTTGAAAGAGTAGCCGAGAGAGCCGTCGAATATATCTTCGAGATAATATCCGAATTGTTCGGTCGTATCTTCGTCGAGATGAAGAGCGTGATAATAGTAGTCGTATTTTTCTTGCGACATTTCTTCTTCGTCGAAACCTGTGAGATAGGCAACGGGGTCGCCGGGGAGTAGGCGGGGCAGGATAAACCCGACAACAACTACAACCAAAAAACTCACAAGGGCAGTGGCGACGACTTTGAGCGCCTTGCCGAGTTTTGCCTTTTGGATTGAGTTGAGTTTTCTCGTTGCAGTCATAGTTTGCCTTGTCTAATCGAATACTATCGTATAGTTCGTTTTCCCTGATATAAGTGTTATTTTATAGTGGTTTGTTTTTCCTAATCGGATTGTTGCCGAATAGGTTGTCTTTGTCAAATCGAAGTTTTATTTCATTGTTTTGATATGTTAAACCACATATTTGCGTTATTCAGTCCAAAATTGCCGTCAAGGACAACGTCTTGTAGTTTTGCCGAACGGGCGTATATCATGCTGTCGTTGTAGAGCGAAATCACAGGCAATTCGCTTGCGTAGAAGTCCTGAATCTCCCCTGCGATTTGTTCATATTCCGTTTCGCTTGTTGCGGACAAAAGTGCTTGTTTGAGTGCGGTAAGTCTTTCCGAAAACACTTCCGCACCGCCTTGCACGGGGTGATTTCCGTCAACGTATTTCGTGCCGAAATCACCCGATATGCCCGCCGCGGTGTAACCCATAATCGCGCTATCCATGGTGATTTTTTTGTAGCCGTGAGAACCTTCGTTTGCATATTTGTGGCTTGTCTTTTCGTTGAAGTGCGCCTTGTCCACAACGTCGAGAGTGACGGAAATTCCGAAGTCGTCGAGTTGCGTTTTCACAAATTCCGCATATCCTACGTGGGTGACGTTACCGCCGTTGACGGTGAGAGTCAGACTTGCCGTCTTGCCGTCCTTTTGCCAACTCCCGCCCGCTTTCGTGTAGCCCGCCTTTTCCATATACTCCGCACCTTTTTCAAGGTCGGTCGAGAGTTTTTCGGTGTCCTTGTAACCCTTGTGCGCGGACGTCACGAAACTCTTGTTTGGAGTGGACGACAACTCGCTTCCGAAATATTCCTTGAATTTTGCGTAGTCGAGTGCGCTTGCAATCGCGTGTCGCACGTTTTTGTCTGCGCCCAGTCCGTCACTGTTGTTGAAGACAAGCACTGCGGGACAATTCAACGCCGACACGGAATCGAGAGCGATTTTGTCGCTTTTTGCAAGTGCGTTTCGATAGTCAACGGGGACGCTCTTTGAATAATTCCACACAAAGTCCAACTCTCCGCCGAGAAGGGCAGTGTAGGCAATGTCGTCGTTTGCAAAAATCTTGTAGACGATTTTATCGACTTTGGTGACGGTCGGATAGTAAGGGTTTTTGACAAAGGTTATCGCGGACGACGCTTTGTCAAAGGACGAGAAAACGAAGGGACCGCAAGACACTCTTTTGTCGTCTGCGGTGAGCGATGATATATCCTTGTTTTCGTAGACGTGTTTGGGACGGATTCTGAAAACCGCCATTTCGTCAAGCGCGGTTATGCCCGCATTTTCACGCACGAGCGTTACGCTTTTTTTGTCGCTTGATAGGGTGAAACTTTTGAATGTGCCGACAGTCGTATCCGTTGAAAACGCAGGTTTTTCCGCGGTGCCTTCGTATGCGTAGGAAAAGACTATATCGTCCGCAGTGACAGGGGTGCCGTCCGACCAAGTCAAACCGTCCGTGACAGTCAACGTCCAAGTCTTGAAATCGTCCGTTTGATAGGAAACCGCAAGGGGAGAATAGTTGCCGTTTTCGTCTTTTGAGACGAGCGGAATTTCTGAAGTCGCGGTTGCGATGCAGTCGTAGTTATATTCGTCGCGCACTGCGTTTTCGACTTGCATAGTCGTGCCGATGACTATGACGTTTTCTCCGTCCGCGCCACCGTTGCACGCGGAAAACGCACCACAAATTGCGGTGAGCAAAATCAATGTTATCAACAAAAACGCTACTTTTTTCATACAATCCTATCGGTTAAAACCGTTGTTTTGTCTTTTATCATATAGATATAGTCGCAATATAGGTTGAGCAGTTTTTCGTCGTGGCTTATCATCAAAACCGAAAAACCGTATTCGTCGTGCTTGCGTCTCACAAGGTCGAGCACGTTTGCGGAAGTGATCGCATCGAGCATTGCAGTTGCTTCGTCAAGCACAATAACTTTCGGGGAAAAACACAGTGCTTTCGTGAGTGCCACTCTCTCTGCTTCGCCCCCTGAAATTTGGTGGGGAAGGTGGTTGAGAATATCTCCGTCGAGTCCGACGCTTTTCGCAATTCTCTTTGCGTATTCGCGCACGTCTTTTCCCCTTTTAAGTCCCAAAAACCTGACGATTTCTTCAATGCCTTTTCCGACTTTTTGGGTGGGGTCCAATATCTCGTATGGGTGTTGGGACACAAGTTGTATCGCGCGTCCTTTTTCTCTGTCGTAGGGGTGAGACGATGACGAGATGATTTCGTCGTCAAGGGTTATTCTGCCAAGGTCGGGGGAGAGCAGGCCGCACGCAATTTTTGCAAGAGTGGATTTGCCGACCCCGCTTTCGCCGAAAAGTCCGACGATTTTGCCGTCCGTGATTTCCATATTCGCATTCTCTAAAACGCGGTTATCTCCAAAACTTTTGGATATGCTCTCAAATCTCAACATTGTTGCACCTCACGGCTATGCCGTTTACGTTTTTGACAGTGATTTCGCCCTTGCAGTTTTCGGAGGCATATTCGCACCTGTCGTAATGCGGACAATCACTTTCTCCTTTGCGGATAATAGGGTGTGCGGTCAATCCGTTTTCGGGAAGAGCGGATATGAGCGCGCGAGTGTAGGGGTGAGCGGGAGTTTTCAAAACTGCCGTCGCACTCCCGTATTCGAGTGCCTTTCCGTCGGACAGGACGAGAACGTCGTCCGCAATTTCCGCCACGGACAAGTCGTGCGTGATGAGCAAAATCGCAGAGTCCTTAAAAAGTGTTTTGACAAGAGTCAAACACTCCGATTTGCTTTTTTCATCCATGCCGCTCGTGAGTTCGTCCGCGATGACAAGGGTAGGACTGCTCGAAGTCGCCATGGCGACGACCACTTTCCCCGCCATACCGCCGGAGAGAGCGGAAGGATATTCGTTTGCAAGTTTTTCGTCAAGTTCGACAATGTGGAGTTTTTCTTGAACGGCGGATTGCAAATCACTGCGTTTCACTCCTGCGGGTTTCAATCCGTCCGCAATTTGCGCCCCGATTTTTCGAGTCGGATTCAGAGAGTCTTTTGCGCTTTGCGGAATATACACGATTCCTTTGCCAAGCAGTTTTTTCGTGTTCGCATTGATTTCACCCGACAATTCGACGGACAAACCCTTTGCCGAAACGTTCTTTGGCAGAAGTCCCATAATCGAATTTGCAATTATGGTTTTTCCCGCACCCGTTTCACCGATGACGGCAAGGATTTTTCCTTTTTCTATGGAAAAGGAAACGTCGTCCACGAGAGTTTTCGTAGACCTGTCGAGTTTTGCGATGATTTTTCCGCTTGAGTAACGCAATACCATATAAACATTCTAACATTATATATAGAGTATAGCAAACAAAAATCCGAAAAATGTTCGATTAAATCGCGGAAAACAAAATCAAAACGGACAAATAGTTTTGTTTCTCGCAACAAATCAAACACCGCGTATTGACAATCGAACACGGAGTATCGTATAATGCGATTTAGGAGGTGCGACGTGAATAAGAAAATCACCCTGACAAACGAAAAAATCTATAAGGCTTTTGCGGAAGCGTTGCTTGAAAAGGACTACGAAGATATGAGAATCCAAGACGTCCTTGACAAGTCGGGCGTTGCGAGAAGCACTTTTTATTCCCACTACAAGACGAAAGAAGACTTGTTGAAATCGGTATGCTCGACTATATTCGGACACGTGTTTTCGCACACTCTCGAAGAAGAGAAGAGCCACGATTTTTCGAAGTCGTCGCTGTTTGACTACAAGCATTTCATCACCCACATACTCTACCACTTGCACGACGAAAAGACGTTGATACACGCGATATTGCTTTCACAGGGCAGGGACTTATTCCTTGAATATCTGCGCTCCGCGCTTGACGAATTTGCGACGGCATGCGTCGATAACGGCTTTGTGAAAACGAGAGAAGTGCCGAGAGAATTGCGGGTTGACCTTGTGAAAGAGAGTTTCATTTTGATAGTGAAATACTGGGACAAAACGGGATTCAAGGACACCCCAGAAACCTTGACGGAGTACTTTATTTCCCTTGAAAACATAGCGGGAAAATAGCGGCTTGTCTTCAAAAAGTCTTTGAAAAACGATTTGAAAATTCCTTGAAAATCGACGTGCGATTTTGCGGAAAAGTCGCCGTTGAAAGCACGGAATTTTTGCATTGAAAAGCAAAACTAAAACTCATAAATCAAAATGCTATATAAATGAAAAACGGCGTTTATCTGTCGGATAAGACCAGATAAACGCCGTTTTTTTGTTGTTTTCGTTCAACTCAACAATCCGATGATGAAAGAGATTGCGTCGTCGATTTTTTCAAAATTGTGGGTGACTGCCGACCTGTCGAAAACGTGTACGCCGACGGAGGTTTTCGCGTATTTGAACATGGGGTAGTCGTTCACTCCGTCACCGACCGCAATCGTGCTTTCTCTCGTCGAGCCTATTCTCGTTTCGAGATATTCGAGCGCGGTGTATTTGTCGTGTCCGTGGGGGACGAAATCGAATGAGTCGCAATGCTCGTAGCAGTCCACGTGGGTGAGTCTGTCCGCATTCTCTTTGACGAATCCGCGGATGAGCGTAAACTCTTCTTCGCTCGTCGGGAAGGGGGTGAACATAATTTGATTTGGTTGCGTCCACACGTTCGGGAGAAGGCGCATAATTCCGTTTTTCAGGAAGTCGAGTTCTTCTCTTGCTTCGTCGGATGAACAGAGTATGACGTTTTCTCTCGGCGGTAGGCCCACTCCAAACTGTACGGTGCATCCGTTTTCCCCGATCAATATGACGTCGGGCACGCCGAGTTGGCGGGCAAATCCGCAAAGGTAATAGGTTGGTTTCCCGGATGAAATCGCAATCCGAGATTTTGTGGAGAGTTCGTTGAGTAGCGCAATAGTGTCCGCCGTCGCGCCCTTTCCGAGTTCGGCAAGAGTGCCGTCAAGGTCAAATACGGTCAAATTTTTCATAATTTCATTATACCATCGAACGCGTTTATCCGCAAGTCAAATAGGGGAGTCCGCCGTCATTTCGGGTGCGGAATAGCGATTGCAAGTAAAATAGTAAACTTATTGCTTGCTAAATTCGGAATTTGATTATATAATATATGCATAAAAATATACCTAAGGTTATTTCCTTAAATTCAGGAGGCAAATTGTATGAGCGTTAATCCTCTTTACAAATTTGGTTGCAGAGTGTTCCAAAAAGCGGCATGGTGCCTTATGTGGCTCGTTCCTTGGAACCAAAATGAAAAAACTCTTTCGGGCTCCGGCAGCGTCAAAGAGCTTCCCAAGTTCTTGAAATCCAAGGGATTCAAGAGCATCCTTATCGTCACCGACGGCGGTCTTTACAACCTCGGTATGCACACCCCTATCCTTGAAGCGTGCAAGGCGGAAGGTATGAGCGCTTGCGTTTACCACGAAGTCGTTCCCAATCCCACCATCGGCAATATCGAAGGCGGTCTTAAGATGTTCAAAGAGAACAACTGCGACGTCATCGTAGCACTCGGCGGCGGCTCCGCAATGGACTGCGCGAAGATCATCGGCGCAAGAGTTGCAAAACCCAAAAAGTCCGTTCCGCAAATGAAAGGTCTCATCAAGATCATGAAGAGATTCCCCGCACCGTTGGTCGCAATCCCCACCACGTCCGGCACCGGTTCCGAAGCAACTCTCGCAGCGGTTATCTCCAATCCTGAAACCCACGAAAAATACCCCATCAACGACCCGTTCCTCATTCCGAGATACGTCGTTATGGATCCCGATCTCACAATCGGACTTCCTCCCCACATCACTTCCACGACCGGTATGGACGCATTGACTCACGCAGTCGAAGCATATATCGGCGGTGAAAACACTGCACAAACCAAGAAGGACGCTATCGAAGCAGTAAAACTCATCCACGACAACCTCAAGCTCGCGTATGATGAACCCAAGAACCTCACTGCACGTAACAATATGCAAAAAGCAGCATACCTTGCAGGCAAGGCGTTCACTCGTGCATACGTCGGATACGTCCACGCAGTCGCACACACCCTCGGCGGTGAATACGGCGTGCCTCACGGTCTTGCGAACGCAGTCATCCTTCCTTACGTTCTCAAAGCATACGGCAAGTCCGCAGAGAAGAAACTCGCACAACTCGCAGACGTCATCGGCATCCAGGGCGAATGCGCATCCTGCAAAGCGAAAGCGTTCATCCAATGGATTGATGATCTCAACGCATCCATGAACGTTCCCACCAAGATCAGAGCGAAAGACGGTTCCCAACTCATCAAAGAAGAAGATCTCCCTCGCATGATCGACCACGCATATTCGGAAGCTAATCCCCTTTATCCTTGTCCTCAAGTCTGGGGCAAAAAGGAAATCGAAGCCATCTACCGTCAAATCATGTAATTGGCAAATTCCAAAAACCCAAAAATCCCGACACACCGTGTCGGGATTTTCTTATGTCGCAATTAAATCGGCAGTTTTTCAAATAATTACGGCAATAACTGCGCAAGATGACGTGTTTTTGCGTAAAACAAAACCCGACATAGTCGGGCTTATTTTTCATTATCGGGCACGTATTCGATGATCTCTGATACGTTGCAATCGAGTATTTTGCACAAATCATTTACTTTTGCCGTGCTAATTCCTTTCCCTTTTCTTAGCCTGTCTATTGTCGCGCTACTTATTCCGTGCTTTTCAATTAGCGAATACGTCGACTCGCCTTTCTGTTTCATCGTTTTCCAAAACGGTTCATAGGATATCATATTTTTATTGTAAAATGTAGTCTACATCTTGACAATAGTCATAAAAATGACTACAATAATATTATTATTTAACGGAAATAGGTTTTTATTAATTACAAATTAAATCGCGCACGCGTGAAAATTGTTTCCGTGAAAGGAGAAAAGTATGAGAAAATTAAGAAAAGTTTTGCTCGTATTGGCGGTCGCTCTCTTGGTGTTCGGACTCGTCGCTTGCAACAAAAACGAAGATCCCGAAGTCAAGCCTATTTACGACGCGGATAGCGGTTTGTATTTGAGAGAAGAAGTCACCTATGAAAAAGACGAAAACGGCGATGACATAAAGGTGTCGCATTATTACGTTGTGGACGTAGACGATAGTCTTGAATCCGTGACCGTTCCCGAGATGATCAACGATATAGCCGTCAAGGGAATTGATTCGTGGGCATTTGCCGATTGTGCAAACTTGAAATCTGTCGTCATCGAAAACGGCGTCGAGAGCATCGGCGAAAAGGCATTTAGAAAGTGCAGTGCGCTTGAAACGATTGATATTCCAGCAAGCGTGTCTGAAATAGGAAGTAAAGCGTTTGAACTCTGCACCGTCGTTGAATCTTTCACTGTTGCCGGCGAAAATCCGAAATATTACTCAAAAGGCGGTTGCCTTATGGAAAAACTTTCTATAGCCGGTGGCATTCTGGAAATCATAATTCACGGCACGACTTCCGGAATTATCCCTGCCGGTGTTTTTGGGATTGGAGAAGAGGCGTACTATGGATTTTCACTGAACAAAATAGAATTGCCGTCTAGTGTGTGGGTAATCGGCGCCGGCGCATTTAGAGAAGTGACTCTGGAAGAACAGGCGGTTTTTGCGTATGGCAGTTATGTTGCTATTGACGAAAGAGCGTTTCTTAATTCTAATATATCGGGGCTTGCCGTAGGTGGATCAATCCTTCTAATAGGAGATTATGCATTTTCTGGTTGTACTGAACTTACGGAATTTTATACAGACATATACTCTTTGCCTGTGAAGTCATTGGACGGTTTGACGGAGATAGGCGAATATGCGTTTTCGGGTTGTAGCAAACTTGATATTGATATTCCTTCGAGCGTGACGAGCATTGGAAAGCACGCGTTTGAAAATTGCACGTCAATGGAAGAAATTGAAATCCCAGCCGCTATTACTAGCATAGACTTCCTGACTTTTGAAAATTGCAGTGGCGTAAAGAAAATAACCGGTTCTGCAGAGGTTGTCGGTGAAGTCGCAAAACAGGCAAAAGCAGTTTCCTGTGAAATCGTCATTAACGGTGGCGACGAAATCCCCAACAGAGCGTTCAAAGACTGTAGCGGAATAACTGCGGTTACCATTCCCGACGGTATAACTGCGATTGGAAACAATGCATTTGCAAATTGTTCGTCTATCGGTAGCATAGTCATTCCCGATAGCGTTACGAGTATAGAATACAGCGCATTTTCAGGATGTAGCAGTTTGAAGAGCGCAACCCTTCCGAGTGAAATTACCAATATTGAGAACAAACTCTTTGAAGGTTGTTCTCAACTCTCCAACGTGACAATACCGAGCAAGGTCGGAACGATTGGAGCGAGAGCGTTTGATGGTTGTTCTGAACTTGCGACGATAGCAATTCCCGATGCCGTTGAAACCATAGGCGACTTTGCGTTCAATAACTGCACCAAACTTGCCACAATTGCAGGTGGCGGTGAAAGTAGTAAAATTAAAATCATTGGTAGAGATGCTTTGACGTATACGGCGTGGTTTGAAAAGCAAGCAAACGGACTGGTGTATTTTGACTTGATATTGTGCAAGTATAAGGGTGTTATGCCTGAAAATACAACAATCAAACTCGACTACTTGACTACATATAGTATTTCGCCGTATGCATTCTACGGTTGCACAGGCCTTGTGTGCATCAAAATAGATGGAGATACAAAAGATTGGAACGACATTGTAAAGGGCGAACAATGGAGCGGAAAGACTTCATTAAAAGAAATTAAATGTAAAGACTCTACGATAAGACCGTGATGGGAAATCGTATCCAAAAAAGCCCCGCATAGGCGGGGTTTTTTCGTATCGAAGTATAGTTTCGAGAGAAAAGTTTTTCAACATTTTTAGAGAAATGTTCAAAAACTTTTGACATAGCGGGGTGGAAGTGTTAATATATCATATAGAAATACGTTTTTGGAGGAGTTTATGATATACCATATTATCGTGAACCCTACGGGCGGTAAGGGTAAAACCTTGAAAGCCTTACAGCAAGTCAAAGATAGATTGGATAAGGCGGGCGTCGAATACGTCGTGCACGAGACGGAGCGCGCAGGTCACGCTACCGAAATCGCACGCGAACTTTCTCTCGTTCCCGATACGAATATTATCGCTATGGGCGGAGACGGCTCATTCCACGAAGTGCTTTGCGGAATCGAGAATTTCGACAACGTTACTCTCGGACTCGTCGCTTGCGGAAGCGGTAACGACTTCATCAAAAAGTCGGGGCATTCCGCGGACGTCGATAAGGCGATCGATACCATTCTCGGCGGAAACGTCGGCTACGTGGATTATATGGAACTCGGCAAATATCGCTGCTTGAACGTAGGCGGCGGCGGTATGGACGTGGACGTCCTTTTGAAGTACGCAACCTGCAAGACTTTGAAAGGTAAGGCGGCGTATTACTATTCGTTGTTCTACACTCTGCTTCACACCCGCTTCCACCACTTGCGCCTGACTCTCGACGGCAAAACTATGGATACGAGTGTATTCATGATTGGCGTAGGCAACGGCGGTTTCATCGGTGGTGGTATACCTATTTGTCCCGGTGCGGTAGTGGACGACGGTATTCTCAACGTCGGCTACGTCAGCGAGATGAAGAAGAGTATCATCATTTTTAGACTTGCCAAATTCTTGTCCGGCAAACACGTCGGCACCGAATGGGGCGGAGAATACACCGCAAAGAAAGTCACCATCGAAGCACTTGACGACAGTCGCTTTGAACTCGACGGCGAAATCATCGAAGATACTAAACTCGATATCGAAGTCGTGCACGGCAAGTTGAAGATGTTCAGATGACGGCACTCACAGACGAACTCAAACGCTCCTATCTCGATATTATCGGTAGGCGCGTCGGCGTGACGATGGATAGACCCATCGGCGCAGAACACCCGAAACACGCGGGTGTTTTTTATCCTATCAACTACGGCTATATCGACGGACTTATCGGCGGAGACGGCGAAGAACAAGACGTCTACGTGCTTGGCGAAAAAGAACCGCTATCCTATTTTGAAGGTGTGGTTGTCGCAGTCGTGCACCGCTACGACGACGATGAATGCAAATGGGTTGCGGCGGCAGACGGCACCCGCTACACAAAAGAAGCAATCGCAAAAGCAATCGACTTTCAAGAATGTTTCCACGACAGTGAAATCATTATGCCTTGACCAAACTGCCGTTTAATCAACTCAAAATAACACATAAACCCGCAATACAAACAAAAGCCCGCCATTCTCGGCGGGCTTTTCATTTATTTATAATCGTGTTTCAAACCCAAAAAGTAATCCGCCGACACGTTGTAGGCGGTGGAAATATGGGGATTGACTGTTGGGGTAGGTTTGGTATAATAGGAATAGGAGATTATTATGAGAAAAATAATTATTAGTATTATTTCGATTGTTGTGTTGGCGGTGTGTTTGCTTGCGTTTTTCGGGTGTAACGAAAATGGCGATGTGAATCGCATTAATTATTCTGCCGACAACGACTACGAATATGAAGTCGTGGAAGACGAGTCGTTTGTGACGTATGCGCCGAAAGGTGTGACTGCCGAGTATGGATTTTTGTTTTATCTTGGCACGATGATTGCGCCCGAATGTTACGAGTATCTTGCGAGCGCACTTGCAAAACAAGGTTATCTTGTGGTCATATCCACGAATTTGTTTGCATTTTTGCAATACGACGAAGAAGATCCGACTTTTGCGACCTATCCCGACGTCAAATTCTTCATCGGCGGACATTCTCAAGGCGGTGGGGCAGGGATTAGGCGCACCGTTGAAAACGCGGATAAGGTTGCGGGAGTAGTCCTGCTTGCGCCGTTGACGTTTGACGGCTATTCGCTTGCGGATTCGGACTTGCCCGTGCTTCTTCTCGAAGCGGAAAACGACGGTGTATTGAGTGCTACGATGAAAGCGGAAGCGAAAGAAAGACTGCCTGAAAGCAGGGAAGAGCATATGCTTGCAGGTTGTCATATGAGTTTTAGCACCAACGACAACGATACAATGTTGGGATTTTTCAACGACGGTCCCGTTGACGAGTCGGTGAAAGCGGAGCAAAAAGTGAAAACGACGGAATACGTGCTTGCATTCTTGAAAAAGGTGACGTCGTCAAAGTGAGCATAGCACGCAGAAAGCGTGAAAATCAACCTAAAATTCAAAAGAAAACGCACGAAGTCGTGCGTTTTTCGTTTGTTTGCAAAAAAAATTTTGGAAATGATATTTGGTTAATCAATGGTTTAGAATGTAAAAAAACGGATGATTTTCATTGAAACCGCTTTCGACTGATAAAACGATTTTTCCAAACCCCATTGACATTTGTAGTCCGTTTTTCGTATCGTAGTGTAGGGCGGCAACTTCGGAATTTGAAAAAAAATCCAAAAAAAGTTGATTTTACACCCAAGAAGGGGTATTTTTTCACACTTGTCGTGGGCTACAATAAAGGCAAGAAAGGCAGTAAAAATCAAAAATGCCTAAACGTGGAGGTTAATATGAAAAAATTGATCAAAGAAGGAACACACTTTACAAAATGCACGAAAGAACAGTTGGAATGGGCAAAACAATTCGACAAGTTCGGGACTGAATACCTTGAAAAAATCTGGTCCGATAAGAAAAGATATTGTTTAGAACTCACAGACCCGGAGTGGAGAAACGGCCATTGGATTTCTTGGGAAGAGTGAGAAACGCGGTGATTTACGGAGGTTAAAAAAATGGACAAGAATATGACTCGAAAAGAAAGATCTGAAAGAGCAAAAAACGCTATATATGGTGCAAAAGAAACCTTTGACATGGACTTTGTGCAAGTGCTTTGCGGAGTATTCTACGTAGCAAGGGATTTGAGTTGGAGAGATTTCACGCGTATCTCAAAAGAGTTGGGCGTCAAAATCAACTTTCTCATCAACTTTGTAAGCGGCAAGGCAAAATGGAAAAGAGCGGTCGACGAAGTCAAATATGCAATAGTTCATTCTCAAAAAGTGCAAGACGAGATGCTATGCTTTTTCTCGGATATGTACTTGGCGGGCGAAATCAACGCAAAAGGCGCAAAGTCGTATTTGACTGCCGCGGGGTTTGAAATCGCGGACGCATTCGATGAGTTGAGCCACGATGACCAACGAGAAATGTTCGAGCACTTCTCAACCGTCGTACACAAAAATATGGACAATGCAAAACTTGTTTTCTGTGAAGACGGTGTATAAAAACTAAAAAATCAAATCTCCTTTGGTGTTTTTATCCGATTAAAGCGCTTCGTTTCGGGGCGCTTTTTTCGTGACTCGTGACAGGGTGAGAATGGAAATGACTATCGTGAAAACGTAAACCACCGCACTCGTGCATATGGATAGCACGTACATATCTTGCGATAGTTCTGAATTTTGTGCGACGAGTAGGGTGTTTTGCAAGAGAAGTAGGGATACCGCAGAATCTATGAGTAGGACGGATTTTTCAATGGTTTCGATTTTGTTTTCCGCACGGCGCGCCTTTTTGTAATCGACTATCGAACTTGCGATTTTATAGGTGGTGTAGGCGGCGACCGCAATCGCGGGAATCATGCCGAGATCGAAAGTCCTTTTCCACATGACCATTAGGGATATAGGCGCGACGAGTGCGACGTTCAAAACGAACGCTCCTGCGGAAATTGCGATGAGTTGCGGTCTGTTGTCATCCGCTTTTTTGGACACCGCGAACAAGGATATTTTTATCGCGGAAAACAGGAAGTAGTAGACGGCGATACTCATCCCGAAAGCGTAGTTTTTGATTATCCCGAAAACCAAATTAAACACCGCGAAAAGCAGTGTTATAATTATGGATAATATTTTGTTTTCGAGAAAGGCTTTTACTTTTTGCACGCTACTCTCCAAACCTTGCGGGCAGGCAAGAAGTGATGAGCGAAACCACTTCGTCGATAGGTCTTGCGCAGTCGTTTTTCACCCACCGCATAATGATTGCCATAACTCCGCCAGAGAAGTATTCAAACACGTATTCCTTATCCTTTTCGGCAACGTCGAATTTATCGAGAATTGGCGAAAACAGAGTTTTATACATATGGTTCGATATGTTAAACACGTCGAACAGTTCGGGTTTCTTTGTTATGAGCAGGAATATGCGCTTGTTTTCTTTGATGAACGAAAGGTACGGTTCAAGGTATTTCGGGGTGATGAAAAAGCAGTTTTCCTTGCTCGCAGTCCCAACGTTTTCGCGGAAGTAATCTCCACTCGCGTACTTCTCTCTGAAACGCCCGATTATCATTTCAAGGCACTCGCGGAGAAGGTCGTCCACGGTCTCGTAGTGCAGATAAAAAGTCGAACGATTGACACCCGCTTTCGCACATATCTCCTTGACGGTGATATAGGGATATTCCTTCTTCTCCAAAAGCAAGAGCAACGCCTCGTCGAATAGACGGGCGGTGTTCTGGTATTTCGTTTCGTTTTTGTTTGCAACGACGCTCATATTATTCCTCTTCGTCCGCGATTTCTTTCGCTATACGAACGATGTCTGCCGCATATTTTGCTTTGCCCTTTTCGAGTATCTTTTTGTAGATGGGGTAGTTGACTCCCGCGCCGACGAGTCCGATAACTCCGACCACGACACCCACTGCGAAAAGTGCGGTTGAGCCGTCGCCGAGTTTGCCCATGGTCAAGCACATACCCACACCGAGAATGAGTGCGCATATCACGCCGAAAGTGTATGCAAAGATATTTGCGGGGGATTTTGCTTTTTGGTCGAGTTTTTTGAGTTGGACGACTTTGGTCGTTTCCTTCACGGTGTACTCGTTTACGATTGATTCTGCATAGATTTTGTCTGTATTCATTTTCTGCCTCCTGACGATTTTTATGCTTTGATTATAACCGCCAAGGAAAACAAACTGAACGACAACAATCGTGAAAAGTGTCGATTTCAGAAAATACGGACAAATTTTTTTGATTACAACGATATTATAAAGGTAAGCCAGTTTTATTGCAACGGGTAATTTCACCGCGTTTTTCATCTTATTTTGTCGCATAACGCAAAAGCACTTGCGAAAGCGATGAAAAACGGATAAAATGATAAAGGCTTGTATCCGTAGTTCAACTGGATAGAATTCCGGCCTCCGACGCCGGCGGTTCCGAGTTCGACTCTCGGCGGGTACACCACGCGAGAGTTGCGCACCCTGTGGGGTGCGCTTTTGCTTTGCAAAACGAACTCGGAAGCGACTGACGCTTCGCTAACGTGAACAAGTTCACCCGCTACGCTACTACGGCGCGATGCGCCTACGACTCTCGGCGGGTACACCAAAAAAAGCGACAAAGTTTCGGCAGAACTTTGTCGCTTTTTTATCCATTGCGAAAGCAATGGTATATCATCACGCTATGCGTGCATATCATCACCGAAGGTGTATATCACCAGCCGTAGGCTGTATCAACTTTCGCAATGATGATATACAACGGCAAGCCGTTGGTGATATGCAATGCTACGCATTGGTGATATACACGCCTTTGGCGTGGTTTTGTCCCCGTCCCCAAGAGGAAATGCACTCTGCTTTTTTCGCTTTCGGAGAAAGCGACGACGGTACTGTCCCCAAGAAGAAATAACTTTTGTGTTGTACTCTTTCGGTGGGGCGTGGTATAATGGATGTATGAGATACTTTGATGAACTTGAATTGATGAAATCTGCCGTTGTCGATGCGTGGGAAGTCTTCAAAAACGAAGAAATGAACGTGTCGGATAAGGGTGCGTACGACTTGGTGACGAATATCGACAAGGATATGGAGAAATTTATATCCGCACGTATTCGCGAAAAATTTCCTACGGATAAAATCGTGGGAGAAGAGTTTAGTGCGGAGTATGGTTTGCCGAGCGGGCGCGCTTGGGTTATCGACCCGGTGGACGGCACCGTCAATATGGCGCACGGACTCGGAATATACGGTGTGCAAGTCGCATTCTTCGACGGCGGGGAAGTGGTGGCAAGTTTGGTATATCTGCCGACTTTCGGCGAAACCTATACCGCGGTCAAGGGGGAAGGCGCATATCTAAACGGAAAACGCACGCACGTGCGCGAGCGCAGTTTGAATAATGCTATGGTGTCCATTGGGGACTGCTCCCACAAACCGCAATATATTCAGGATATAAAAGACCGTGTGGAAGGAAAACTCAAACCGAAAATCGGTAAATTCCGCAATTTCGGGGCGGCAAGTTTTGATTTTGCTTGTCTTGCGAGCGGCAGGACGGACGGATATATCCTTTTCACCAAAAACCTTTGGGATATATATCCGGGGTTGCTCATCTCGGCGGAAGCGGGCGCGAAAATCGTGTCCCCTACGGGCGAAGACTACGACTATTATCGCGACGAAGGCATATGCGCTCTTGCGGGCTCCGCTCTCGTCGATACGTTGAAGGATTGATGACTATGAAAAATATCGAAGAAATCGCAAAAACCATAGGCAATACGCCGATAATTCCCGTCGGCGGAGTGTTTGCAAAGCTCGAAAGCAGAAACCCCGCAGGCTCGATAAAGGATAGGGCGGGATTCTATATCGTCAAAGACGCTCTCGAAAGGGGGGATATAAAAAACGGCGAAATCGTCGAGTCTACAAGCGGCAATACGGGTATCGGACTTGCGTACGTCTGCTCGAATTTGGGACTCAAATTCGTCGCGACTATGCCGTCGAGTATGTCCGCACAACGCATAGAGTTGATGAAGAAGTACGGCGGAGAAGTCGTGCTTACCACCGCGGAAAGCGGTATGGCGGGCGCCGTCGAAAAGGCTAAGCAACTGTCTGAAAACGGCGCGTATCTTGCAAATCAATTCGGAAATCCGAGCGGAATTACCGCACATTACCAAACAACCGCTCCCGAAATATTCCGCGAAATGCCCTTCGTGGACTATATCGTCGCGGGCGTAGGCAGTGGCGGTACGGTTATGGGCATAAAAAAGTATATCGAAGAAAACCACCTTGCAACGAAAGTCGTTGCAGTTGAACCGTATGAGAGTCCGTTGCTCAGTGAAGGCAGGGTAGGGGCGCATAAAATTCAGGGTATAGGCGCAAATTTCGTGCCGTCTATCGTGGATAAATCCAAACTCGATGAAATCCGCACCGTGAAAGGAGACGATGCAATCTCCGCAGTGAAAGAGATTTTCGCGCTTACGTGTGAAAAATGCGGTATCTCGTCGGGGGGAGCGTACGTTGTAGCAAAAGAAATTCACGATGAATATCCGTCCGCAATCGTGCTTGCGATATTCCCCGACGGTGGAGATCGGTATTCCGACGACTTGTACGTTTAGCAAATTTCCCTCCCGGGAGATTGCCACGTCGCGTTGCTCCTCGCAATGACGTAATAGGGTGAAAAATCACACCTTGTCATTCCGAGCGTAGCGCGGAAATTCCCAGGGACGGTGCCATTTCCCAAAATAGTTTGAAGTTTAACTTTTTGCTCTTGTAAACGTTGAATTTATTTGATATAATGGTTTCATCAAATTTAGGGAGATATTATTATGCCTGACATTGCAGCAGCAATCCAAAACAACGTTACTGCTACGGTCGCCACGATTTGCCTTATGGTTTACTTCTTGGGCACCGCAGTCGTATTCATCGCAAAACCGCTCAAATACGGTAGAAATTACTCAATCCAACCCGTCGACAACGCAGGTAAAACCGAAATCCGCGTTTACTACGGCGCAATCTCTGCGGCATTGGGACTTTTCCTTGGTTTCTTGGCATTCATTTGCGGAAAACCTTTCTATGCACTTTGCGGCGGACTTTTCTTCTCAAACGCAGTTTTCTGGACAAGACTCATCTTCACCTTTGTGGATAAAGGTTGGAAATGCCCCTACACGAAACTAGCTATCCCCGCAGAAGGCGGATTCATTCTTGCACTGTGGATTTGCTTCATCATCGCAATGGTGGTCGAAGGCGCAACCCTGTAAGAAAAAAGAAGAATACAAGAAAAACACTCCGCACGGAGTGTTTTTTTTGTGGAGCGCTCAATCAAGAAACTCTATTTTCAAAATGTGTGCTTACATAAGAACACCCATTCATAGCAAGTGCGAACATGTCTAGTCACAGTTCCCCCTTCCTCACGTGTTTCCCCCATTGCCGTTCCCCCTTGAAAGGGAACCCACGGCAACTGCATTCGCAGGGGGCAACACTCGGCGCTCGCATAGAAAAGCGTCGTCTCGGCTTATTCCACTGCGCTTTGTGTGCGCCGCTACGCGAAGACAGTGCACGCAGTCGCTTGTACTTTCCGTCGCGCTCGGCACTCGAAGTGCTCGCCGCCGTTGCGGCTCGTGTTCCGTCTTCGAACGAGAACCGCCGTGTATAAATACGCTCTATCAAAATGGGGGTGCGGTGCGTAGTGTACGTGCTTGTTTGTGTGCACAAAAAATACTACGGATTGCGATGGGCTTTCTTTTACTTTACTTTATATAGTTTTATTGTTATAATATCAATATTAAATATACGCGTACGCGTGTACGCGAGGAGTGTTATGGCAAAACGTGTTGTCGTCGGTATGAGCGGCGGTGTTGATAGCGCAGTTACCGCGAGCATTTTGAAAGAGCAGGGCTACGACGTCATCGGGCTTTATATGTCCAACTGGAAGGACACCGAGCCTGACGGCTGTTGCACGGGCGAGCAGGATTGGACGGACGTTCAAAGCATATGTGCGCGCGTGGGCGTACCTTATTATTCGGTGGACTTTTCCGAGCAGTATATGGAACACGTTTTCAAACTCTTCGTGGACGAGTACAAAAAGGGTAGGACTCCTAACCCCGACGTGCTTTGCAATCGCGAAGTCAAATTCGGACCTTTCGTGAAATTCGCGCGTGAACTCGGCGCGGACTATATCGCGACGGGGCATTATTGCAATATTCTTCATCGCGACGGCAGAAATTATCTTTTGCGCGCGTTCGACGAGAACAAGGATCAAACCTATTTTCTCAATCAGGTGCGAGAAGAACAACTCGACGACGTACTCTTCCCCTTGGGTAATATGGTCAAAACGCAGGTGCGCGACTACGCTATCGCACACAATATCCCCGTCGCAACGAAAAAGGATAGCACGGGTATCTGTTTCATAGGCGAGCGCAAATTCCGCGAATTTCTTTCCCGCTACATCCCCATGAAAGAAGGGGAAATCGTCACCGCGGACGGAAAAGTCGTCGGGACTCATCAAGGCGTCTACTACTACACGATTGGGCAGAGAAGGGGACTTGGTATCGGCGGTAGCAAGGACGGCAACGGCGAAAGATGGTTCGTTCTCGACAAGGACGTCATGAATAACCGCCTTATCGTATCTCAAGGCGAAGATACGGTTTTGTTCAAAAAACAACTCGTGACCGAAGGATTTAATTTCATAACCGAACCCGACGGAAACGAATTTGAATGTTTGGTGCGCATAAAACACCGTCAACCCCTTGAACGTGCGGTCGCTGTCAAGGAAAACGGCGGAGTGCATTTCTATTTCGACAATCCCCAACGTGCAATTGCGCCGGGACAATATGCGGTATGCTATTCCACGACTTCGATTGCGGAGCGTCTCGGAGATAGCAGTTTGCCCGATAGCGGTATTTGCTACGGCGGCGGTGTGATAAAATCCGCTCTCGACTGATATGCGTAATATAGAGTTGCCGTATAGAAACGAACGTCTGCTCGGCGTGGACGTTCTCAAAATCTACGCTATTATTATGGTGGTGTTGACTCACTGCCTCGATCCCTTATACGTGCAGGCGCGCTACGCGGAATTATGGATATATAACGCGGTGCCTTTCTTTCTCATAATCGGCTCGTTTTTCTACGCTCGCAAATTCAACGACGTGTATTCTCGCACTTCATCCTTTGAAAACACCTGCAAGTTTTGGTACGGCAAGAAAAGCCTATATTCCTATTTCAAACGCATATCAATACCTTATCTTGTGTTTATGCTCGCGCAGGTCGTAGTGCTACCCCTTGTCGGTTATGCCACCGTCGACGTCGCTTTGTTGAACACGATAAAGGGCGGTATGGGCGCAGGCGGATACTATCTCGTCGTGTACGCACAACTCTTTTTGCTTATTCCTTTCCTGAATTGGCTCTACAGAAAAAATCCGCTCTTTACGGGCGTCGCTTGCTTTACCTTGCAATACGTTTGGGGAGAGGTGTTGAACTATATCGGCGTAGCGTTGCAAAATCAAAGTCTTGTTACGGATATAAATAAATATCTTGTATTTAGATTCCTTATATATTTCTATCTCGGAATGGTTCTATATTATAACTTCGGGAAAATCCGCGCGGAGCATATCAACGGCACTTTGACGGCGGCGGTCGCTATGGAACTTTTGAAAATCGCTTTCGGCGGACACGTCCCGCCAATCGACTCCGCATTCGCAACCCTGCAAAGTGTGCTATGGTGCTTCGGTCTGGTCGCGGCGGTCACGTATATTTTCAAAAATCTCGACTTCAAATGCAAATGGATTTCTTTTGTGGGCGGAAGCACGTTGCATATACTTTTATTCCAACAATTGTATTTCTGTTGCGTGGGCGTGGGAAGAAATAAAGCCTATATCGACGTGCCTATCGCGATAATCGGGGGAGTGATCGTGTACTGGGTTTTCAAATTTGCGGGAAAAATCATATCCGAAAAAAGAATTTTCGGCGCACGCAAGGCAAAATTCTCGTAGAAAAACCGATTTTTCAAAACAAAAATCCGTAACTCGAACAAAATCCCTATGCTAAATTCTCTTGTTTTTCTCTGTGGTTTTACTGAAAACAGTGACTTTGTCGCCCAGCTAATTTCATTTACTGTCAAATAGTGATACAAAAAGTTAAAACTGTACTAACAAAATTGAAAAATAATTGGAACAAATTTCGACGTTTAGTGCTATTATAGGTTTCACACGAACGAAATATACGGCGTGAGCAAATGACGGAAAAAATTTCCTGAAAAAAAGTCAAAAAATTTGTAAAAAAATTGTTGACAAGAAAAAATGCTTATGCTACTATATGAAAGCTGTCCGCCAAAAACGGGTGGCACGAACCTTGAAAAATGAATATTTGGAAAAGCGATTTAAATGAGAATTGAACAACATTTAAAAACGTCTTATTAACCTTTGAACAAAAGTTATAAGAAGTCAAGATTGAACTCAAGAGTTTGATCCTGGCTCAGGACGAACGCTGGCGGCAT